>CAWDWD010000010.1:0-246527 GCA_963805915.1 uncultured Alphaproteobacteria bacterium | reverse complement strand
TCGCCAGATCGGACCATTGGCGCTGCGTCTCGACACCGAGGTGGGCGCGGACTTCCTGGAACGTCGTTTCGACGCGCCAACGCAAGACGAACCAGCCGAGGATTTCGGCCGGGGTGGTTTCGACGTCGGTCGCCAGGAACGCCTGTGGTGCCAGCTTCCCCGCGGGATCGCGCGCCAGCACCCAGCGGATCGGCGCGGGCGGCAGGCCGCTGTGATACCACACCGCCATCCCGGAAATGATCTCGAGCGTCCGCTGCTGGCCGCCGTACCACTCCGGCAGCGTGATCGACGACCAGACGGTCCCGGGATCGGCCAGCACCGCGGCGAGCTTCGGCAAACGCGCGCCTTTGAGAGGTGGCCGGCCGGGCTGCCCCGATCGCCGCGCCGGTGCCGGCGCGAACAGGCTGGCATCGAGCCGCAACCGGGTGACCAGGCAAACATGCTGTCGCACCGCCGCGATCAGATCGAGTGCGGCGAAACCGGAGTTGGCGACAATGATCACGCGCCGCTTCGCCAGCCAGTGCTTGGCCTGCAGGATCGCCTGGCGCGCCCAATCGGTCAGCTTCTTGTGGCGGCGCCCACGCGCGTCGCTCCAGCGCTCGGACGGGGCCAGCACCGTCAGAAACGGCAACGCCCAGCGCCGGTTGGCCCAGGGGATCGGTACGACGACCATCAGCGACAGCCAGCGCAGGCCGCTGGCCTTGACGAAGTGGCCGTGCGACGAGCGCACCGGATCCCGGTAGATGCCGCCTTGATCCTGGCGCCCCAGCGGCGCTCGATCGTGTCATCGATGCCGATCACCACTTCGCCCGCCGGCAAGAACACGTCGAGCACCTGGGCGAGGAGCTTCCGCGCCACGGTTCGCGCATCCCAGCGCGCCCGGCTCAGCACCTCATGGTAGCGGGCGAAGCCCGGCCTTGCCGCCAACCCCATCACCCGCAGCGCCTCGCTGACCGTGCGCTTGCCCGGTGCCAGCACCGCCCCCCGGCGACGAGGACGAGAACATGCTTCCAGACCGGTGCCGTGAAGCAAGTCACGGAAGGAGGACAACCAAGTGGCGAGGACCGGTGGCACCAGCGCCGCACCGGCAGCGGCGGGAAAGCGATGTGTCGTCATCGCATCCGTAGAATTGAGTTGCGCCGGCAGCGCAAGTGTCCTCGATCGATCGCCGCCAACGCATGCCGACGCCGCCGCTCGGCCGATCCACCGGCAGCACGAGTTCGCCGAGAAGACCATCATACGGCATGGCGAGCGACATCATCTCCGGTCCTCCCGCCCGACCAAATTGCGGAAAGTCGAGCTGAGAGCCTGACCGAAAAAGGGTTGAGTGATCTCAATGGGTTGTGATTCCTTGGCTGTTGCGACACAAGTCATGGAGGTCACGGTGCCCTGGAGCGAGATCACTCGGCCGAAGTATCGGCGGCCAGGTTTGCGGTATGCAAGCGACATGACGGATGCGGAGTGGTCGTTGATCGAGCCGTATGCCCGAGGCGAATTCGATTGGCCGCCCGCGTGAGACCGAGCTTCGCGCGGTGGTGAATGCCATCTTGTACCTGGCGACGACCGGCTGCCAGTGGCGCGCGCTGGCGAAGGACTTTCCGCCCTACTCGATGGTGCAGGGGTATTTCTACCGCTGGGCGCAGGACGGGACGCTGGCGCGGATCAATCACGCGCTCGTTGTCGCCGCGCGCGAGCGGGGGGTCGGGAGGCCAGTCCGTCGGCCGGCGTGATCGACAGCCAGTCGGTGAAAACCACGGAAAGCGGCGGCCCCAGGGGCTACGACGCCGGCAAGAAAGTGAACGGCCGCAAGCGCCACATCATCACCGACACCGACGGGAACCTGGTCGGGCTGCGGGTGCACCCCGCCGACATCCAGGATCGCGACGGCGCGCTCGCTGTCATCGCCTCGATCCGGACCCTCTACCCGTGGTTGCGCCATCTCTTCGCCGACGGTGGCTATGCCGGCGACAAACTGAAGACGGCCCTCGCCGCTCTCGGCCGATGGACCATCGCAATCATCAAGCGGTCCGACACGGCACTGGGCTTCGAGCTCTTGCCCCGCCGCTGGGTCGTTGAACGCACCTTCGCCTGGCTCGGCCGCTGCCGCCGTCTCGCCAAGGATTTCGAGGCAACCCCGCCACGGTCGATGCGGATGCCGTACTCGGGCAGGGGCTGGCGCTCGGCGATCCTGCGAATGTCGAAGGCAACCATCGTCAGCGCCGTCGCCTGGGTGCTCGTCGCCAACATCCGCATGCTCACCCGGCGCCTCGCAAGGCCTTGAAACCATGCAAGCCTTTTCGAGTCAGAGTTTGAGGCTCCGGACTCTCAACGAGATCGCCTCCCCATCGTCCTCACGGGAACGACGCAGGCTCCGTTCTTTTCATGACGGAAACTGGAACTCTTACATGCGATGCAGGATCACCGCGAGCTTGCGTGCAACCGCGACGCGCGCGCGTGCCATGCCGCGGCGTTTGGCGCTCTTCATGCCCAGGCTCGCAACGCCGACCATTTGGTGCTGCGGATCAGCGGTGAAAGGATCGAGCAGACCGGAGGGCGCGAAGTTCTGGCTGCCCCCAGGCGAAGCTTGGCGTTCAAGCCTGCGGTCGGAACGCGGTGCCGCTCCAGCCACTTTTTCCACCGACGACGCCATCCTTCTTCGAAGAGCGCTTTGTCTTGGCGCTATGAAAATCGGCCCTTACACGGCGAATCCTGACGGTCTCTCGGCGCGGCGCTGGATGGAGCGCCAGACGGCAACTTTGCGTCTGGCCGGAGATATCCGCCGCGCAGTAACGCGTCAGGGAAACCTTTTCGGGGTAGCTCTGCTTTTGAGCGTTCCCACAGATAAGCTATCCAATGCACCTGATTAGGTGTATGAATGTTTCGGGAGCTTTGCTTTAGGCTGTAAGCGTATCTTAGAAACAGCGCTTGCATGCAAGCAATGTGGGTAGACAAGTCTGATGCACGCAAGACAAGCAGAAAATAATTTCTGCGGGTATTCGCTAGTCTAAGGTTGGTCGCGATGAGCGACGTTCGCTCCTCTCAACACGCGCAAGCTGGAGATCGCTCGGCAGTGCCATGGAAACCATTGTGCCCGACAGGAGGAGCCGCAGGCCGTTCGGATGATGTTTCGCTAGCCGCTTGTCGCGATAGGTATCCGAAGAACTGCTATCGTGCATACGCATGGAAGCGGATAAGGGTACAGAAACTTCAGACAAGCCCCTGGTGCGAGCTGTGCAGCCAAGCAATCTCTTCAGAAGTGCACCACGAAAATGGCTGTTCATTGGACAATCGCCCATCGAACTTAATGAGCGTCTGCAAGTCATGTCATTCGTCGGTCACGATGAACAATCGCATGAGAAAGGACGTGTAACCGATATGCGCAAAAACAACCCCGGCACCGCGTTCGTGGTGCCGTTTTCAGAGAAAAGCGTCGGCAAAGCCAAAACGTTACTTAATGGGTCGATTACTCATGCATATGAGGCGGTTAACGGAAACCTTGGATTTGTTGCTTCACGTGCAGCGAACGCAACTCCTGCGCTAGCCCGAAGCACATCTGAGCTTTCCCCACCAAGCTATTTGACGGACACGGTTGGTGTCGAAGAATGGGCGCGTATTGCTCCGATTTTGGAGGAGCGCGGGCTTCTGAGCCCAGTCATGAGCACCCTTCTAGCGGCGTATTGCAATGCCCTATCACGCTCAATACGCGCCGAAAAGATAATGGAAGAAGAGGGCCAATATTACAGCACGAAAACTTGTCGAGGATCTATGCTAAAGAGAAGACATCCAGCAGCCAAGGACGCTGAAGATGGCTGGGCAACAGTAATGCAATTTGGGAAGCACATCGAAAGCTACATGACTAGAAATAAAAAAAATGATGGGCGCTCGCATCGAACCGATTACTTCAAGTAAGTGTACTACTTTGATAGTGCTGACGCCAATAAGGCCGTGTGTTTCATAAAGGACTACTGTACGTATACGAAGGGGTCACTGTCTGGTCAGCCGTTTGTCCTGATGCCCTGGCAAGAAAAGCTTGTTAGCGATATATTCGGGTGGAAAAGAATGGATGGCACTCGGCGATATCGGTTTGTCTGGCTTGAAGCTCCGCGAAAGTCAGGAAAAACGACGCTTTCAGCGGCACTCATGCTGTATATGCTGCTCATAGACCCAGAGCCCGCTGCGGAAATATGTATATCCGCCTCTAGCGTATGTAATGGACGTAACAGTCTTTCAATAGTGCGTTCAATGATCGAGAACGACAGAGATATGTCGCTCGTCTGCACGATTGGTGGCCGAGCAATATGCTATAAAAATAATAAGATAGAAGTTCTCAGCTCTGGTCAGCACACTGCTATTGGCAGGGACGTGTCGTGCGCTATCATAGACGATGTGCAGAGTCATGTTTCGCGGCATACTCACGATAACTTGATAACAAGCATGGCGGCAAGGACAAACCCGCTTGTCTTCTACTTGTCTACGGCAGGCTCGGATTGTAGTTCCCTTGCATGGGAGCTTCACAGTTACTCGACGCGAGTGGCAGATGGTGCTGTAAACGATTCGAGCTGGCTTGTCGCTATTTTTGGCGCCAAACCTTGGGACGATTGGACGGATCCAGCAGTTTGGCGAAGGTCACATCCGGGCATTAATTACACAGTGAGCGAGGCGTTCCTTCGGGAGGAATCCCTCCGCGCCTTGCAATCACCGGGATTTGTTGATCCTTTCAAGCGCCTATACCTCAACATGTGGACAACAAGGTCTTCTAAATGGTTGGATATGGGCAGTTGGGATGCCGGGACCATTGCGTTCCACAGCAAGGATTTCGCGGGTAGGTGCTGTTACATCGGGCTTGATCTTTCAACAACGACTGACCTTACAGGTCTAGTAGTTATTTTTTTTGACGATGATGGTGGGTATACGTTGTTGCCTTTTGCGTTCTGTCCGGGAGCAACAGTTCGTCGAAGAAGTACCCAGGAGAATGTAGATTTTGCCGCTTGGGAGCGTGAAGGGTTTCTTACGGTAACGGACGGAAACGTCGTCGACTATCGTGTAATAAGAAGCAAGATTTTAGATCTTTTCAATCTATATGATGTTCGAGAGATAGTATACGATCGCTGGGGAGCAGCAATGTTGATCAACCAGCTTGTCGACGACGGCCTTAATTGTGTCCCGGTTAATCAAGATGCTGCCTCGTTAAACGATCCATCTGTGGAGTTGGAGAAAGCTGTCATGCATAATAAGCTTAGACATGACGGAAACCCTGTTTTGCGTTGGTGTGCGGCGAACACGTCCCTAGAGGTGAACGCGGATGGAAATATGAAACCTTCCAAGCGAAGGAGTGCTGAACGGATAGATTTGATCGTCGCGGCGTTAATGGGGATATCGAGACGTGTGACGACCGGTTGAATGGCTTATATGGCTTATCCCTCTGTTTCCGGCGCGATCATATGTTGAGACCTTCGCGTAACGGCGCGGGTGATGCGACGGTCGGGTTTTCGGCCTGATAGGCTGGGGTTTCGGCACCCCGCGAGGGCTGTGTTGGCGCTACGTGATGGGGTTTTTCCGCGAAGTGACAGTCATCGGGCGCACGGGTGGCGTCAAGCGGCCAAGGCGATGGCGCGACGCAGGTTGATGGCGGCGCACATCAAGTTGAGGTGGCAGCGTACCCGCATCGAGCCGATCCGGCGCTTGCACCGCGGTGCCCGACGTTAGCCGAAGACCTTGCCCGTCGGGACGAACCATGCCACACAGCTACGGGTGATCATGCCAGGCGTTCAAGGGGGGATAAGGCGATGCGAAGTCTGATGCCACGGAGCGGCCTCGCGCTGCTGGCGGCGATATTTGTTTGTGTTTGCGCTTCGGGTAGCGCCAACGCAAGCGATGTTCTCGACAAGGCGCGGGCGCGGGGCCACCTCATCGCGGCGGCGGTGCCGGACGCGCTGCCCCAGTCCGGCCGCGACGGTGCCGGCACCCTCACGGGCTTCGATATCGACGTTTCGAAGGCGATCGCGAGGCAGCTCGGCCTCGACGTCACCTTCGTCACCCCACCGTGGCAGGACATTCTCGCCGGCGGCTGGAACGGCTGGGACTTCGCGGCGGTGTCGATGACGCCGACGCCAGAACGTGAAAGGCGCCTCAATTTCCCCGCCGTCTACCGGCTCTCGCCGGCCGTGCTGGCTGTGCGCAAGGACAACACCGCGATCGTCAAGCCGGAGGATGCGTCCGGCAAGACGATCGGCGTGAAGGAAGACACGACATTCCAGCAGTATCTCAACCACGACCTGGTGATCTACAAGGGCCAGCAGTCGTTCGAGTTCGCCATCGACAAGCCGGTGATCCGCCTTTTTGCCGACAAGCAGGACGCCATGAAGGCACTCGTCGAGGGCAACGGCGCCGCGCTTGACGCTGTCGTCACCTCCTTCGCCCACGCCCGCTCGGCGATCGCCGCCGGTCTGCCGGTCAAGATGGTTTCGGGATTTCTGTACTTCGAGCCGCTGGCCGTCGCCGTCGACAACGCCGAGCCGACGTTTGGCGAGGAGATCGCCGGCGCCGTCGAGGCCCTGCGCGCCGACGGCACGTTGAGCGCGCTTTCGATGCAATGGTTCGGCATCGATCTGACCGAGTAGGCGAACAGCGAGCGCGGGCCGAGACGTTCGCGAGATTTGGGAGGCTGACATGCGCAAGATGATGTATCTGGCCGTCGCGGCGGTACTAATCGCCGGCTTCGGATCAAGCCCCGTCGGCGCCGCGGAGCCGGGCGGAACGCTGCAGAAGATCAAGAACAGCGGCGCGATCGTCATCGGCTACCGAGAGGACGCGCGCCCGTTCTCGTTCGTTGACGAGAACAAAAAGCCCGCCGGTTACACCATCGATCTGTGCGGGCGGATCGTCAACGCGGTGAAGGAAGAGCTCGGCGTCCGCGATCTCGCGGTGAAGTATGTCGCGCTCACATCCGAAAACCGGTTCGACAAGGTCGCCGACGGCAGTGTCGATCTCGAATGCGGCAACTCGACGCAAACCCTGTCGCGAATGAAGACGGTCGATTTCTCCAACATGAGCTTCATCACCGGCGCGAGCATCCTGGTCCGCGAGGGCGAGAATATCGTCGGGATCGGCGATCTCGGCGGCAAGTCGGTGGCGGTGGTCGAGGACACGACGACCAAGAAGGAGCTGGAGGCCAAGCTGCAATCGAGCCTGGTCGAGGCCAAGGTGGTCACCTTCAAGGACCACGGCGAGGCGATGAAGGCGCTGGTCGACAAGAAGGTGGATGCCTTCGCCGGCGACCAGATCGTACTGATCGGCCTGGCCAAGAGCGCGGCGGATCCGAGCAAGCTCGGGTTGATCCGCGACCTGTTCAGCTACGAGCCCTACGGCATCGCCTTGCGCCGTAACGATTCGGACTTCCGCCTCGTCGCCAACCGGACGCTCGCCCAGCTTTATCGTACCGGCGACATTACCGGCATCTACAACCGCTGGTTTGGCGACTGGGGCGGGCAGCCAAGCCCGCTGCTACTGGCGATGTTCGCCCTGAACGGGATTCCCGAATAAGGCGGATCTGCTCGCGGGGCCGCTTCACGACCTCGGCACGGATGCGCGCCACCGCGCCGCCGGTCCGACTGGTCAATAACATACGAAACATATAACCCCGCTGCTTCGCGGCGGAACGCGGGCGTGACGGCGGCGCGGGCGGCGGCGGGTTGTTTTTCTGTCGAACCGCGTTTCGCGTTGCTCTAACATCCGCGCATCAAAGCGCCGTGGCGATAAGCCCGTATGAGTGGCGCACTGCCAGGGGGAAAACACCTCATGAACGACAACAGACAAGCCAAAATCGAGAAGCGCGCGCTTGAGGTTTGGCGGCGCGAAGGTTGCCCCGACGGCCGGGCCGAGGAGCATTGGCGGATCGCCGAGAGCGAAATCGACGCCGAGGCAGGTGCCGCCGCGACGCAGGCAAAAGCCGCCGCGGCAAAGCCGGCCAGCCGCGCAAAGCCGGCCGAGGAGCCGGCGCGTGAGCACGCGGCCAAGGCCGCCGCGCCTGAGGCTAAGCCGGCTGAGGCTAAGCCGGCCGAGGCCGCAACCGCCGCGAAGACGAAGGCCGCCACCAAGGCGAAGCCCGCGGCCAAAAAAGGCGGCGAGGTGAAGAAAGCGGTGAAGAAAAAGAAGTAAACAATAAGCAGGGTCTCCGCCCACCTCGAATTGCCCGGGATCCGCATGCGCGCGAGGCTCGGGTTTGATCGAGGTGCGGCGTCACCGGGGATTTCCACGCAGCGCTGATGCACGGGCGCCGTATTTCGCGGCGCGGTGTTGATTACCAAGACCAACAAGCCTCTGCTCACGGGATTAAACAGATCATGCCCCTCGATAAGCTCAACGCCGATATCGACCGTATTCTTCATGGCGATCACAACGACCCGTTCGCCTTCCTTGGGATGCATGTCGAGGCGAAAACCGCCAAGTCCGCGAAAACCGTCGTCGTGCGGACCTTCCAGCCGCAGGCGCGCGCGGTCGCGGTGATCGACGCCGCCACCGGTAAGGTCGTCGCCAATCTCGAGAAGATTCGCGAGCACGGGCTGTTCTCCGGACCGATCGACGGCCGCGAATCGCCCTTCAAGTACCGTTTGCGGATCGAGCCGAACTACATCGGCGACGAGGCCTACGAGATGGAGGATGCCTACCGCTTCGGCCCGGTCCTCGGCGAACTCGACGTCCATCTGCTGGTCGAGGGCAACCATCTACGCATGTTCGAAACGCTGGGTTCGCACACCGCGACCATTGACGGCGTTGACGGCACGACCTTCGCGGTCTGGGCGCCGAACGCCAAGCGGGTGAGCGTTGTCGGTGATTTCAACGGCTGGGACGGCCGCTGTCATCCGATGCGCATCCGCCCCGAGTGCGGTGTGTGGGAGATTTTCGTGCCCGGCGTGAAGTCCGGAGCGCCCTACAAGTACGAGATCAAGGATCGCTTCGGCAACCTGTTGGCCGAGAAGGCCGACCCGATGGCGACCCAGTCCGAGGAGCCGCCGAAAACCGCCTCCATTGTCCCCGATCCGACCCCGTATTTGTGGGCCGACAGCGAGTGGATGGCCCGGCGCGGACACCAGCATGACCGCGACGCCGCGATCACCATCTACGAGGTCCATCTCGGCTCTTGGAAGCGCAAGCCCGAGGAAGGCAACCGCTACCTCACATACCACGAACTCGCCGACGATCTGGTACCCTACGTCAAGGACATGGGCTTCACCCACATCGAACTGATGCCGATCCACGAGTTCCCCTACGACGGCTCGTGGGGCTATCAACCGGTCGGAATGTTCGCCCCGACCAGCCGTTTCGGCAGCCCCGCCGACTTCAAGTACTTCATCGACCGCTGCCACCAGTCCGGCCTCGGCGTGCTTATCGACTGGGTCGCCGGCCATTTCCCGAGCGACGCCCATGGCCTGGTTTATTTCGACGGCACCCATCTCTATGAGCATTCCGACCCGCGCAAGGGCAAGCACATGGATTGGGACACCCTGATCTATAACTACGGCCGCCGCGAGGTCATGAACTTCCTGTTGTCCAACGCGCTCTACTGGATGGAGGAGTTCCATGTCGACGGCCTGCGCGTCGACGCGGTTGCCTCGATGCTCTACCTCGACTACAGCCGCAAGCACGGCGAGTGGATCCCGAACATGTTCGGCGGCCGCGAGAACCTCGAGGCTATCGACTTCATCAAGCGCATGAACGAACTGGTCTATGGCCACCATGAAGGGGTGGTGACCATCGCCGAGGAATCGACGGCATGGCCGATGGTCTCACGGCCGACGTACCTGGGCGGCCTTGGGTTCGGCTACAAGTGGAACATGGGCTGGATGAACGACACGCTCAACTACATGACCAAGGAGCCGGTTCATCGCCGCTACCACCACGACCTGCTGACCTTCGGCCTGCTCTACGCCTTCACCGAAAACTTCATCCTGCCGCTGTCGCATGACGAGGTCGTTCACGGCAAGGGCTCGCTGCTCTCGAAGATGCCCGGCGACCCATGGCAGCAGTTCGCCAACCTGCGCTGCTACTACACCTTCATGTACACGATGTCGGGCAAGAAGCTCCTATTCATGGGCGCCGAGATCGCGCAAGGCGACGAGTGGAACCACAACAAGAGCCTCGACTGGCACCTGCTCGACTACCCCTATCAGCGCGGCGTGCAGACGCTTGTTCGAGATCTCAACAATCTCTACCGGGCGCAGCCGGCGCTCTACGAGACCGACTGCTTCCCCGAGGGCTTCTCCTGGATCGACTGCCACGACTCCGACAACAGCGTCATTTCCTACCTGCGCAAGGGCAGCAACCCGGACGACTACGTCGTTGTCGTGTGCAACTTTACTCCGGTGGTGCGCCAGGAATACCGGATCGGCGTTCCGCGCGATGGCCGCTACGCCGAACTGCTGAACACCGATGCCGGTTGCTACAACGGCAGCGGCGTCGGCAACAGCGGCGAGATTCACGCCGAATATGTCGAGGCGCATGGCCATCCATACTCCCTGAACCTGATCATTCCGCCACTCGCGGCCTTGATCCTCAAGCCGTTGACCCCGCCGCCCGCACGTGCGGTCGAGACGCTGGCGCAGCAGAGCGAAGGCGGCCAATCCGCTTCGGGCCGGAATGACGGCGGAGACCCCGATGCCGTTACACAGTCGGATTGAGCCGGGGGGGCCATCCCCGCTCGGCGCGACCTGGGACGGTCGCGGTGTCAATTTCGCGCTGTTTTCGGAACACGCCGAACGGGTCGAGTTGTGCCTGTTCGATACGACCGGCCGGAAGGAAACCGACCGGATCGCGCTCCCCGAGTACACCAACCAGATCTGGCACGGCTACATTATCGGCATGCACCCCGGCCAGCTTTACGGCTACCGGGTTCATGGCCCCTATGAGCCGCGCGCTGGCCACCGGTTCAACCCGAACAAGCTGCTGATCGATCCGTACGCGCGCTCGATCGATGGCTCGCTCGTGCTCGGCGATGCCCACTTCGGCTATCGCCGGGACAGCTCGCGCGGCGATTTGTCGTTCGACCGCCGCGACAGCGCCAGGATCACGCCCAAGTGCCGGGTGGTGGAGACCGCCTTCACCTGGGGGCCGGAGCGGCTGCCCAACATCCCGTGGTCGCGCAGCGTCATTTATGAGCTGCACGTTCGCGGCTTCACCAAGCTCCATCCGGAGGTCCCCGAGGGGATGCGCGGCACCTTCGCCGGACTTGGCTCCGAGCCGGTCATCGACCATCTGGTCAAGCTCGGCGTGACCGCGGTCGAGCTCCTGCCGATCCACCCGATCGTCGACGAACCGCATCTGATCCAGCGCAACCTGAGCAATTACTGGGGTTATAGCTCGATCAACTTTTTCGCCGCCGACGCCCGCTTTTTCGGTTCCGAACGGTTCCGCGAATTCAACTCGATGGTCGCGAGCCTGCATGCCGCCGGCATCGAGGTTATCCTCGATGTCGTCTACAACCACAGCGGCGAGGGCAACGAGTTCGGCCCGACGGTCTCGTTTCGCGGCATCGACAATGCGTCCTACTACGTCCTCGCCGGCGACCGCCGCCACTACGCCGACGTAACCGGCTGCGGCAACACCTTGAACATGATCAACCCGCGAGTCCTGCAGATGGTCATGGACTCGCTGCGGTTCTGGGTCCAGGAGATGCACGTCGACGGCTTCCGCTTCGATCTGACGACGACGCTGGCGCGCGAGCCGCACGGCTTCGATCCGCACTCGGGCTTCTTCGATGCGATCATGCAGGACCCGACCCTGTCGCAGGTCAAGCTGATCGCCGAGCCGTGGGACGTCGGCTATGGCGGCTACCAGCTCGGCCACTACCCGCCTGGCTGGGCGGAATGGAACGACCGCTACCGCGATATGGTCCGCCGCTTCTGGCGCGGCGATGATCAACTGATCGGTGAGCTCGCCTCGCGGCTGACCGGGTCGGCCGATTTGTTCGAAAACCGCGGGCGGCGGCCGTGGTCGAGCCTGAACTTCATCACCGCCCACGACGGCTTCACGCTCCAAGACCTGGTCAGCTACGAGCAAAAGCACAACCTCGCCAACGCCGAGGACAATCGCGACGGCACCGACAACAACAACAGTTGGAACTGTGGCGTCGAGGGCCCGACCACGGATCCGCGGATCATCGCCCTGCGCGCCAAACAAAAGCGGAACTTTCTCGCGACCCTGTTCTTGTCGCAGGGCACGCCCATGCTGACCGCCGGCGACGAGTTCGGCCGGACTCAGGACGGCGACAATAACGCCTACTGCCAGGACAACGAGATCAGCTGGGTCAACTGGGATGGGCGGACGGAGGATGACCTTGCGTTCGAGGCCTTCGTGCGCAAGCTCATCGCGATCCGCCGCGACCACCCGGTATTTCGCCGCGCCAAGTTCCTTACCGGCCGCGAAGTCGCAGACAGCGGTATCAACGATGTGACGTGGCATACGTGCGACGGCCGGGTCATGACCGATCGCGATTGGCACGGACCTCATGCCCGCTGCCTCGGCGCGCAGCTGTTCTCCGTCGAAGCGAATAGCGACGGCCTGCCGGACCTGTTCATGGTGCTGTTAAACGGGGCCGACGCGGCGATGTCGTTCGTCCTGCCCGAGCCGCGCCGGTCCGCAAGCTGGCGGCTGGTGTTCGATACCGCGAGACCGGACGAAACGGACGCGCCCGAAGGCGGCAGGCCGGGGCAAGGCAAGAGCAAGAAGGCGCCCTATGGCAAGGGCGCGGTATATCCGCTCGCGGAACGCTCGTTCGTCCTGCTACAAGACGTCGGAACGGCGCGATAAAAACGGGCGCAACGCGGGGAAGTGGGGACGAGCGGGATGACGGATGGCGGCGGGCTCGACCAATTGGCCAGGCTTTCGGGCATCGAGCCCGAGTATTGGGATATCTGGGGCAATCTGCACCGGATCGACGACGAGACGAAGGTCAGTATTCTCGCCGCGCTCGGGATCCGCGCCAACGATGCCGATGCCGTCGCCGCCAGTGTCGTCGCGCTGGACGACGCCGATTGGCGGCGCATACTGCCGCCGGTCGCGGTTTTCCGTATCGGCCAAGCGGTCCGGGTCCCGATCACCTTGGCCGCCCGGCTGGAAAACGATGCGCTGACGTGCCGAGTTCGTCGACGAGCAGGGATCGCGCAAGAGTTTCACCTTTGTTCCGAACCAGATGGATCTTGTCGGCCACCGCGACATGGGCGGGGAGCTCATGCACCGCCGCCTGCTTGCCCTGCCGTTCGCGCCGCCGATGGGCTACCATGACCTCTATCTCGGCAAAGACGGCGGGCTCGGCAAAGACGGCGGGCCGCGCACCCGGCTGATCGTCGCGCCGGAGCAATGCTACCTGCCCGAGGCGCTGGCCGGCGGCGCGCGCCAGTGGGGGATTTCGACCCATCTCTACAGCCTGCGTCGCGATAAAGACTGGGGCATCGGCGATTTCAGCGGATTGACGGACCTGGTCGACGTCGCGGCGTCACTGGGCGCCGCGATCGTCGGTGTCAACCCTCTGCATGCACTGTTTTTCGAACATCCCGATCGCGCCAGCCCGTACTCGCCGAGCAGCCGGCTGTTCCTGAACCCGCTGTACATCGATCCGAGGGCCACGGCGGACTTCCAAGAGTCGGAGCCGGCGCGGGCGGTGGCAAATGAGCTGACCGAAAAACTGGCGGCGATTAGGGGCAAGACGTTCATCGATTACCCCGCGGTGGCCGAGATCAAGCAAAAGATCTTCGCGGCCCTCTATGAGAGTTTCCGCGACCGGCATCTGGCCCGGCGCGATGGCGGCGATGCTCGCGCCGAAGCATTCGCCCGGTTCGTCCGCGAGGGTGGCGAGCCGCTCCGCCGCTTCGCGCTGTTCGAGGTCCTGTCGAACCACTTCGACGGCACCGAGTGGTCAACCTGGCCGGAGGAATATCGCCGCTGCGACGCCTCCGCGCTCGCCGCGTTCGCGAAGGCCCATCGCGAGCGGATCGAATACATCCAGTATCTCCAGTGGCAGGGCGATCTTCAGCTGGCCGCGGCCCAGCGACGCGCCCGCGAGCGGGGGATGTCGGTCGGGCTGTACCGCGATCTCGCCGTCGGCGCGGCATCCGACGGCGCCGACGCGTGGCTGGCGCAAGACGTGATCATTACCGCCGCGACGATCGGCTGTCCGCCCGATCCGTTCAACATGCTCGGCCAGGACTGGGGCACCCCGCCGCTGCATCCGCTGGCCTTGCGCGAACAGGGCTACGCAGCGTTCGCCGACATCCTCCGCGCCAACATGCGTCACGCCGGCGCGCTCAGGATCGACCACGTCATGGGCCTGATGCACCTGTTCTGGATCCCCGCCGGCAGAAAACCGGACGGCGGCGCCTACATCGCCTATCCGTTCGAGGACATGCTGGCGGTCCTGGCCCTCGAGAGCCAGCGCAACCAATGCCTGGTGGTCGGCGAGGATCTGGGTACCGTACCGGAGGGCTTTCGCGAGCGGATGGCCGCGGCCAACGTCTTGTCCTATCGCGTGCTCTACTTCGAAAAAGACGGCGATCGCTACAAGCAGCCGGACGAGTATCCGGATTTGGCTCTGGCCTGCGTCACCACCCACGATCTGGCGACGCTCGCCGGGTTCTGGAGCGAGGCCGACATCGATCTCAAGCGCGACCTTGAGCTTTATCCCAACGACGACGCCGAAAGCCATGAGCGCGCGGCCCGCGACAACGATCGCGGCCAACTTTTGGCGGCGCTCGACCGCCAGGGGCTGCTACCGAAAGGCAGGCGCAACGAGACCATGACTCCAACCCTGTCGGCGGCAATCCATCAATATCTCGCGCGCTCGCCGGTCAGCCTGCTTTTGGTGCAGATCGACGATCTGACCGAAGAAGCCGAGCAATTGAACCTGCCTGGGACCGATACCGAGCGGCCCAACTGGCGGCGCCGGTTGCGGCGCGGGATCGAGGATGTCGCCGCCACGCCGCTCGCCCAAGCGCTCAGCATTGGGTTGCGAGACCGCGCCAACCCCGATCGGATCGGCGACTGAGCGACGCCGCGTTTCGTGCTATAGTAATGGTCGATGCCGCTGGAGCCACGGCGATGGTTACACGGCGATGGTTACACGATTAGGGTCACACGGCGATGGTCGATTGCCCGGAGACGTGGCCGCCGCGGCGAAAGCGCTTTTTGGCGGCTGAGTTGGCGAACCTATAAAAATCAATAGTTTGGCGGAATTCGCATAGGTTAGAATGACCTATTTTTTAGGTCAGAATGACCTATATCCTTCGCCAATATACGATGTCTCCGAGCCTATCCTGCTCGCTACGACATCCCGCTCTACTGCTCGCGTCCGGCGCGGCCGAAGCTGCGGATCACCGGCTCAAGCAGGTAGTCGAGCGCGGTGCGTTCGGTCGTCACCAGGAACACCTCCGCCTGCATCCCGGCCTTGAGCCGGGCGAGATCGAACGCCGCGTCACCCGCGTCGAGCACCACCTGGGCCGAGAAGTAGGGCACGCCGGTGGCCGGGTCGCTCATCCTGTCGGCCGAGACCGCCGTTACCGCGCCGGGGACGGTCGGCGTCGTGCGGGTGTTGAACGCGGTGAGGCGGACCTGCGCCGGCATGCCCGGATAGACCACGTCGATGTCGCGTGGATCGACCCGGACATCGACAATCAGCCGGTCGCGATCGGGGACGACATCGAGCAGCCGCTGGCCGGGCTGGAGAACGCCGCCGACGGTATGAACCTGAAGATCGACGATGGTGCCGGACACCGGCGCGACAACATCGGTCCGCCGCAGGATATCCTCGGCGGCGCCGATCTTGTCGCGTAGATCGGCGATGTCCGCCTGAACCTTCTGCAATTCCTCGGTCACCTGGTTGTAGTCGGTCGAGCGCGGCATTTTGAGCTGGTATTCAACCTCGCTGATGCCGTCCTCGGCCCGAGCGATCTGCGCTTGGAAATCGCCGATGCTGCCGGTCAGATCGGCCTTCTTGCCCTTTGAGCGCGAGCAGGCTGGAGCGGGAGATGACGCCGCGCGCGGCCATCTCTTCGTGCGGGCCGATCTCTTCTTCGACCAGGGCCAGTTGCTGGCGTGACGCGGCGACCTTGGCGCGCAGGCCGACGATCTCGCGGTGCTGCTTATCGATCCGCTCGCGCAGGACCGACTCCTGGCCGTGGATCCGCGAGCGCCGCGACCTCAGGACGTCGATCTCGCCGGACATCATCCGCGCGATCGCCGGTTCGCCGGCCTGGCTCATCAGTTCCTCGGGAAAGGTGATGTCGCCGGCGCCGTCGCGTTCGGCGACGAGCCGCGCGCGCAGCGCCAGGGCGGCGGCCAGCCTGCCGCGCAGCAGCGCCAGGCTCGCCCGCGGCTGGGTATCGTCGAAGCGAATGAGAACATCGCCGGCGGCGACGTGGGCGCCTTCCGCCGTGACGATCTCCTTGATGATTCCGCCTTCCAGGTGCTGGATCGTCTTGCGCTTGCTTTCGACCGCGATGACGCCGGACGCGATGGCCGCGCCGTCGAGTTCGAGCCACAGCCGCCCACAGCACCGAGCCGCCGATAAAGGCGATGACCACCGCCCAGCCGAACCGCCGCCACGGCGCCAACGCGCCGGACAACGACGCATCGGGCGCGCCGAAGACGGCCTTCCCCGCCGCGGCCAGCTTCGCCGATACCGTCGCCGATTGCAGTCGCGCGGCGAGACGGCTTGCCCATGCCGTGAAGGAGGCGAGACGCGATCCGGTGATCGGCCCTTCGTGTTTCGCCGGGGACAGGCCGGCGGCGGCCGTCTTGCGGCCAAATCCGCCACTGGCGAACTCGTTCATCGCGCTGCTCCCTGGGCCAGAGCGGCCGCGGCGTCGGTGACCGTTGGCCGCGGGTTTACCGCCGCCGCCGCATTGCCCTCGACCACGCTAAGTTTGGCGCGGGCGGCGCGATCCATCAGCTTCGCGCCGCCGCCCTCGATCAGCAGGACCTTGTCGGCCGGGGCGATCACGCTCGGCCGGTGGGCGATCATGACGATGGTGACGCCGCGCGCCTTGGCCGCCGCCAGCGCCGTCATCAACGCCCTGAGACCGGCGGTGTCGAGGTTCGAGTACGGCTCGTCGAGGATCAGCAGCGCCGGGTCGGCGAACAGCGCCCGCGCCAGGGCCACGCGCTGGCGGGTGCCCGCCGAGAGGATGTCGTGCGGACCGCCGACGGGCGTGTCGTAGCCGAGCGGCAGTTTCAGCACCAGGTCGTGAATTCCGGCGGCGCGAGCGGCGGCGATGACCGCCTCCGGCGAAGCCTCGGTAAAGCGCGCGATGTTGGCGTGAATCGTGCCGGGGATCAGCTCGACCACCTGCGGAACATAGCCGATGTACGGCCCCAGATCGGCGGCGGCCCAGGTATGAACGTCCATGCCGTCGAGGCGGACCGCCCCGCCCTGGGGTGCGGCGAGACCGACAAGCAGCCGCGCCAGCGTCGACTTGCCGGCGCCCGAGGGTCCGATTACGCCCAGCATCTCGCCCGGCGCCAGCGCCAGCGACAGCCCCCGGAACAAAGGCTCGCGCGCGCCCGGCGGAATGCAGGTCACAGCCTCGATGGCGAGTGCGCCGGTCGGGCGCGGCAGCGGCATGACCGAGACGGCGGCGCCCGTCTCCGCGACTTCCAGCGTCGAGCGCAAGCGGCGGAAGGCGAGCCGGGCATCGATAAGCTGGCGCCAGACGCCGACGGCCTGCTCGACCGGGGCGAGCGCGCGGCCGAACATGATCGAGGTCGCCATCATCGCCCCGGCGGTGAGCTGGTCGTGGATGACGAACACCGCGGCGACCGCGAGGATAATGATCTGCAAGGACAGGCGGATACAGCGGCTCAGCGCCATGAAGCCGCCGGCGCGGTCGCTGGCCAGCGCTTGGCTCGCCGCGACGCTTTCGCCGCGCTCGGCCCAGGCAGACGCCAGCGCCGGCGTCATGCCGAGCGCGGTGATCGCCTCGCGCTGGCGGCCCATGGCTTCTAGCGCGGCCATGTTCTCGGCCTGGACCGCGTTGGCCACGGCGAGCGGCTTGCGGGTCGCCCGGTCGTTGACGATCGCGAGCCCGAGCAGAAGCGCCGCGCCGACCAACGCGATGGCGCCGAGCAACGGGTGCATCAGGAAAATGAAGCCGACGAACACCGGGAACCACGGCGCATCGAGCAGCGGAAAGACGCTGGGGCCGGTCAGAAAGCCGCGCACCTGGGCGAGATCGCGCAGGACCTGCCCCGGGCTCGTCTCGCCGCCGCGCCCGCCGGGCGAGGCCATGGCCGCCGCGAACAGGGGCCGGGCGAGTTCGCTGTCGAGCCAGCCGCCGATCCGCACCAACAGCCGCGAACGGACCAGATCGATCAGGCTCATGATCGCGAAGGCGCCGAGTGCCGCCGCCGACAGCACCCACAAGGTGTCCTCGCTGCGGCTGGTCATGACCCGGTCGAAGACCTGGATCATGTAGATCGGGATTGTCAGCATCAGCGCGTTGATGACGAAGCTGAACGCGCCGACCCCGGCCAGCGCCCGCCGGCAGGCGCGCATGACCCGCTCGAGCAGCGGCGACGGCGCGCGCGGCTCCATCTTCCCGTTCATCCCGCTCATGGCGCGAACTGGAAGTCGGCGGACGTCATGCTGCTGGCATCGACACCGGCGAGCGTTATTTGATAGCCGCCGTCGGAGGTGATGACGGTGTGAGAGGCATCCCCGGAGATGTGGGTTACTGCCCATGAGTTGTAGTAGGGCTCCGTCGTTGTGGTCACGCTGATATCGATCTGGTCTTCGCCGTGGGTGAAGTCGGTGATGACGTCCGCGTTCATGCCGTCCGTCATGACGAAGACGTCGTTGCCCGAGCCGCCGGTAAGCACATCGTCGCCGGAGCCGCCGCTGAGAATATCGGCTCCGCCGCCACCATCGAGGGTATCGTTGCCGTCGCCGCCATCAAGGGTATCGTTGCCGTAGTTGCCGAGCAGGATGTCATCGCCGGCGTCGCCGTAGAGGATGTCGTTCTCGTAGCCGCCGTCGAGAATATCGGCGCCATCTCCGCCATAGAGCGTGTCGTTATCGAAGAAACCGTCGATAACATCGTTGCCGGCTCCGCCCTCGAGCAGGTCGTTGCCGGAACCACCGTCGATACTGTCGTCGCCGTCGCCGCCGTCGATGTGATCCGCGCCGCCACCGCCTTCGAGCCTGTCATTACCGGCGCCGCCCGAGATGCTGTCGTTGTAGGCTAGGGAGCCGAAAACATCGTCGCCGTAGATCAAATCGTCGCCGTCATTGCCGACCAGGATGTCCTCGCCCTCGCTGCCGATCAGGGTATCGTCACCCAGCCCGCCGTCGAGGCTGTCGAGACCGCCCCCCCCCACAGGATGTCATTGCCGTCGCCGCCATCGATGGAGTTGTCGCCGTCGCCGCCGTCAATGAGGTCGCGGCCGCCGAAACCGGTGAGGGTATCGTTGCCGAGACCGCCGTTGAGGACGTCGTTGCCCTCGCCGCCGGTCGTGATGTCGTCGCCCGTCGTGCCGAGGTCGTTGACGTTCTGGACCAGCACATCGAAGAAGCCGCTCCAACTGGTCGACCCGGTGAAAGCGTTATCGACGGCCCGGCTATCGCCATCCACGGCGATGTTGAAGATCGTCGAGGTTGCGAAGTCGGAGATGGTGACGGAACCACCGTCGGCGGTGTAGGTAAAGACGAGGTTGCCGTCGACATCGAGCGCCACGGTGTCCGGAACCGCCGCGCTGGTGAACGAAAGCGTGTCGAGGCCGGCGCTGTCGGTGATGACATCGTGGCCGGCGGTGTCGGCGCCGCGGATGTAGACATCGTTGCCGTTGCCGCCCTGGAGGATGTCGTCGCCGGCGCCGCCGTCGAGCGTGTCGTTGCCGTCTTCGCCATACAGGACGTCGTTACCGCCCTCGCCGTACAGGGTGTCGTTGCCGCTGCCACCGAAGCCGTTGCTGTCGCCGTAGACCAGGTCCGCGCCGAGGCCGGCCCGGATAATATCGCTGCCGGCGCCGCCCTTGACGGAATCGTCGCCATCACCGGCATCGATCGTGTCGGCGCCGCCGTTACCGTTTATGGTATCGATACCAGCGCCGCCGTTGATGGTGTCCGAGCCTTCGGTTCCAGTGATCCTGTCGTCTCCATCGCCGCCGTCCAACCAGGAGAACGCGCCGTCCGGATCGAAAATGAGGTCGTCGCCGTCGCCGCCGTCGATCGAGTCATTGCCGTAACCGCCGCTGAGATCGTCGTTGCCGGCGCCGCCGATCAGCACGTCGTTGCCGTCACCGCCATTCATGAGGTCGTCGCCGTCGCCACCATCAAGGATGTCGTCGCCGGCATCGCCGTAGAGCGTGTCGAGGCCGATCCCGCCGGCGAGGCTATCGTTGCCATCTCCGCCATTGAGGATGTCGTTGCCGCCGCCGCCCGCCAGCGAGTTGTCGCCGGCCAAACCGTCGAGCGTATCGTTGCCCTGGTCGCCCACAAGCGTATCGGCGTTGATGGTGCCCACCAGGTGCTGCGGCCCGTCGCTCAGGCCGAGAAAGTCGTCGATGGTGAGGCGCGGCTTGACCCCGCTGACGCGAATGCTGTCGCCGTTGCCGAGATCGATCAGCGTATCGCCGTTCGGGGTGGTGCGACCGGAGAATAAGGCCGTCGAGTCGAGGCCGAAGGCGCTGACATCGATCCGGTCGACGCCTTGAACGAAATCGGCGATCGTATCGCCGCCCATGCCCGGGGCGAGAACGAACGTGTCGCTGCCGCCGCCACCGACGAGGCTGTCCGCGCCGTCGGCGGTCGCCGGCCCGTCGACCCATTGGCCGCCGTAGATGATCGACGCGGTGTTGTCGCCGGGCAAGCCGACGATAATATCGTCGATCCCGTCGCCGTTGAGATCGCCGGCGGCCGAGGCGGTCACATACTGGCCAGTTCCGCCGGCCTGGTTGGTTATCCGAAAACCGCCGGTTCCGTCTGCGATATCGGCAAGATTGATCTGCGTGCCCAGGCCGGCTTTGCCGAAAATGATGTAGGCCGCGCCTGCATCTCCATTCGCGCCGGGAGCGGTGACGAGAAGATCGCCGAAGCCGTCGCCGTTGATGTCGCCCGCCGCCGCAACCGTTTCGCCGGCCTGCTCGCCGCCGTTGCCAACGATCTTGAAACCTTGGCCAGCACCGAGGGTCGCGAGATCGACCGTACCCGTTAGGCTTCCGCCGCCGTAGACGACGTAGGCCATGCCTGACGTGCCGGAGCCTGTATCGGTGCCGACGATGACATCGCCATAACCATCGCCGTTGACGTCGCCCGCCTTTGAGACCGACCAACCCGTATAGTCGGATGCACCGGCGATCTTGAAGCCGGCGACGCTGGAGCCGACCGAGCCGAGATTAATCGTGGCGGCAAACGGCGTTGGCCCCGCCTGGCCATAGACGACGTAAGCCGCGCCGGCATCGCCATCGGCCCCCCAGGCACCGACAATGATGTCGCCGATGCCGTCATTGTTGACGTCGCCGGCCGCGGAAATCGAGGCTCCAGCATAATTGTCGGTATCGGCGCCTACCAGCTTGAAGCCACCGGCGCCCGCGGCAATGTCGGCGAGATCGATCGTGCCGGCCGTTGCCAGCCCGCTTGCACCATAGATGACATAGGCCGCGCCGGACTGGCCATTGTTGCCGTCGGAGCCGACTATCAGGTCGTCGAAGCCATCGTTATTGATGTCTCCGGCGCTTGCGACCGAAATTCCTGCCTGATCGCCATCGCCCTCGCCAAGGATGGCGAGGCCGGCGCCGACGGGCAGCGAGCCCAGGTTGAACGTGCCGCCAGCCCGCTGTCGCCGAAGATCACATAGGCCGCGCCGACGTTGGTGGAGCCGCCGACAACGCTGTAGGGCGCGCCGATGACGATGTCGGCGTAGCCGTCGCCATCGAAATCGCCCGCCGAAGCAATCGAATATGCCGGCGTAGTCGGGACCCGCCGCGCCGATGATTTTGAAGCCCCCCGAGCCTAGTACGGCGGGATTGATCGCGCCGATCCCGGCGGAGCTGCCATAGATGACATAGGTGGCGCCGCTGTCGGACCCGTTGGCGGTATCATTCTGCTGGCGCACCGACAATCACGTCGGCGTAGCCGTCGCCGTTGACGTCGCCGGCTCCGGCGACCGAGTAGCCGAACTGGTCGTCGGCTGTCCTCGCCGGTGATTTGGACGCCGCCGGTTCCACCGGCGATGTCCGAAAGCAGGATCTCGTCCGGCGCCGGCTGGGAGCCCTGGCCGCCGCTGATGATGTCGTCACCGGCGCCGCCGTCGACGAGGTCGTTGCCGGCCCCGCCGTCGAGCCGGTCATTGCCGTCGCCGCCATAGAGCGTGTCGTCCTCTCCCAGGCCGAACAGCGTATCGTTGCCGCCAAGCCCGTTCAGCGTGTCGCCTTCCGCCGTGCCGTAGTGGGTATTGGCGCCGGCATCGCCGCTCCAGGTCTCGCCGCTGCCCATCGCGGCGCCGGCGATGAATTCGGCGAACGTCGTCGTTCCGGCGGCATCGGGGAAGCCGGTCTGCAGGGTGTGGCTCGATCCGCCATAGATCAGGGTTTCGATCTCCTGACCGCCGCCGGCGAAGAACCCGTCGATGGTCAGCGTGCCGCCGCCGGTGAAGTGAAAGACCAGATCGTCGGAGGCGGTGCGCTCGACCTCCGAAATCTGCGCCGCCGGGTTGATGGTGTCGAAGCGCAGCGTATCCGCGCCGCCGGCATCGATAATGGTCGTATTGCCGGCCCCCGAGCCGGTGTGGACATAGAGGTCGTCGCCCTGGCCGCCTTCGAGCGTGTCGTTGCCGACGCCGTCCTGGAGGATGTCGTCGCCGTCGCCGCCCCTCAGCGTGTCGTTGCCGGCGTCGCCGAACAGGTAGTCGCGCCCCCCGCCGCCGGTGAGCACGTCGGCCGCCGCGCCGCCGGCCTGGATGGTCTCGCCGACGGTATCGGTCGTGATCGTCTCGACCGCCTGGCCGGCGTAGTGGCCGGCGATGCGGATCGAGCCGCCGGCGGTCATGTCAATGACGAGATCGTTGCCGGTGTGGCGGAAGCCGGCCACGTCCGCGAACGGATCGAGGTCGGCAAATAGCAGCGTATCGCCGCCGCCCGTATCGGTGATGACGTCGGCATCGGTCGCGCCGCCACCGACGATGTAGAGGTCGTCACCGGCCCCGCCCCTCAGCGCATCGTCGCCGGCGCCGCCGATGAGGGTATCGTTGCCGTCGCCACCGCTCAGCGTGTCGTTGCCGGCCAAACCGTCGAGCGTGTCGTCGAAGGCCGTGCCGGTGAGCACGTCATCGCCGCCGGTGCCGCCGAAGTACTGGCCGCCGCCGCCGCCAATGCCGATGAAGTCGCCCTGAGTGAGCGTGCCGGCGAACCCGCGCAAGGTCAGCGTATGATCGGCGTCGAACGTCAGCACCGTGTCGCCGCCGGTCGTGATCATCGATTGCAGGGTCGGCCAGTCGGCAATGTTGAGGGCATTGACGTTGATCTTGTCGAAGCCTTGGGTGAAGTCGAGCACCGTGTCGCTCTGCGCGCCGGACGTGACGACAAAGATGTCGTTGCCCGCGCCGCCCTGAAGGACGTCGTCGCCGCCGTTGCCGGTGAGTGTGTCGGCGCCGTCGGCGCCGAACAGGAAGTCGCGGCCCGCGCCGCCGGTAAGGACATTGGCTCCGCCGTCGCCAACCTGGAGGGTGTCGCCGACTGTGCCGGTGTCGAAGGTCTCGATCCGCCCGGCGCCGAACTGGTTTTCGATCGTCATGGTGCCGCCGGCGGCGAAATCGATGGCGAGGTCCGCGCCCGTCTGCGTCAGCGAATCGACCGCCGTCAGCGGATCCAGCCCGTCGAACTTGAGCGTATCGGTGCCGCCGGTATCGCTGATGGTGTCGCTATCGGTGCCGCTGCCGTCGTAGACGTAGAGGTCGTTGTCGGCGCCGCCCTGAAGGGTATCGTCGCCACTGCCGCCAACCAGGGTATCGGCGCCGGCGCCGCCGACAAGCACGTCGTTGCCGAGCCCGCCCTCGAGCAGATCGTTGCCGGCGCCGCCGTCGAGAGTATCGTCGCCGGCGCCGCCGTCGAGTGAGTCATTGCCGGTGTTGCCGATCAGGGTATCGATGCCATCGTCGCCCATGATCACGTCGTTGTCGGCGCCGCCGTCGAGGAGGTCGTCGCCGAGCCCGCCGCTCAGATGCGTCGTCGCCGGCGTCGCCGTAAATCCGGTCGTCGCCGTCGCCGCCGTCGATGGTGTCGGCGCCGGTGCCGCCGTGCAGCGTGTCGTTGCCGCCACCGCCGGTGATGATGTCGTTGCCGCCGAGGCCGTCGATCGTATCGTCGCCGCTGGTGCCGGCGAGAACGTCGTCGCCGCTGGTCGGGTTCGGAACGATGTTGAGCAGATCGGTCAGGCCACCGGTCCCGGTGAAGGACTGGTCGATGGTGAAGGTATTGCCGCCATAGGCGATGGTTTCGACCGAGTCGCCGGTGAAACACCCGGTTATCGTCAGGCTGCCGCCGCCGGCGAAGGTCAGGACCAGATCGCCGCCCGCAGTGCGCTCGACGAGCGCGACCTCGGCGAACGGGTTGATGCCGGCAAAGCGCAGGGTGTCGGCCCCGCCGCTGTCGCTGATGACGGTCGTGCCAGTGCCGGTGCCGGCATAGACAAACACGTCATTGCCGGCGCCGCCGGCGAGGGTGTCGTTGCCGACGCCGTCCTGGAGAATGTCGTCACCGGCGCCGCCGCTCAACACGTCGTCGCCGGCGTCGCCGAACAGCAGGTCGCGGCCGGCACCGCCGTTCAACGCGTCCGCGCCGGCGGTGCCGATCTGGATCGTATCTCCGGGCGTGCCGGCGTCGAAGGTTTCGACCGCGCCGGTGGTGAACTGATCCTTGATCGTGAGCGCGCCGCCGGCGGCGAAGTTGAACGCCAAGTCGTCGCCGACATGGCTTACGGATGTGACTTCGGCGAGCGGGTCGAGCCCGTCGAAGCGCACCGTATCGCTTCCGCCGGTATCGCTGATGGTGTCGCGATCGGTAGCGGCGCCGGTCTGGACGTAAAGGTCGTCGCCGTCGCCGCCGGCGAGCTGGTCATTGCCGGCGCCGTCGTAAAGAGTGTCGCTGTCGGCGCCGCCGCTCAGCGTGTCGTTGCCGCCGTCGCCAAACAGCAGGTCGCGCCCGGCGCCGCCGGTGAGAACGTCGCCCGAGCCGGTGCCGATCTGAAAGCTGTCGCTCGCGCCGGCGGTCGCGAACGTCTCGATCCGCCCGGCGCCGAACGCATTGGCAATGCGCAGCGAGCCTCCGGCGGTAAACTCGACGATCAGATCATTGCCGACGCGCGCCACACCGGAGGCATCGACGAAGGGATCGATGCCGTCGAACTTGAGGGTGTCGCTGCCGCCGGAGTCGCTGATCACGTCGTTGTCGCTGGCCGTGCCCTGGTAGACATAGACGTCGTTGCCGCTGCCGCCCTGCATCAGGTCGTTGCCGGCGCCGTCCTGGAGGATATCGTTGCCGGCCCCGCCTTGCAGCGTGTCGTCGCCGCCGTCGCCCACAAGCAGGTCGCGGCCATTGCCGCCGACAAGCACGTTGCCGCCGCCATCGCCGATCTTGATCGTGTCGCCGGCGGTGCCGGGATCGATGGTCTCGATCGCGCCGGCGCCGAAGTAGTCGGTGACGGTCAGCGAACCGCCATCCTTCATCGCGAAGATCAGATCGTTGCCGACGTGATCGACGGACTCGACTTGGCCGAGCGGATCGACGCCGTCGAAGCGCAGCGTGTCGGCGCCGGAGGTGTCGGCGATCGATATCGTTGGCGGCGGTGCCGCCGTTGACGATGTAGGTGTCGTCGCCGTCGCCGCCGTCGAGCACATCGCTGCCGGCGCCGTCCTGGAGCAGGTCCGCCCCGTCACCGCCGGTCAAGGTGTCGTCGCCGTCGTCGCCGAACAACAGGTCGCGGCCCGATCCGCCGTTCAGCGCATCGGCGCCGGCGGTGCCGACCTGGATGGTATCGCCGGGCGTGCCAGGATCGAGGGTCTCGATCGCGCCGGTCGTGTAATGATTGTCGATGGCGAGCGAGCCGCCGGCCTTGAACCGGACGACCAGGTCGTCGCCCTCGTGGGCGAGCGACTTGATCGCGGCGAACGGATCGATATCGGTGAACGCTAGCGTATCGACGCCCGAGGCGTCGTCGATAACGTCATGATCGGTGGGCGCGCCGCCGAACTCGTAGACATCGTCGCCATCGCCGCCACTCAAGCTATCCGAGCCGTCGCCGCCGATGAGGGTGTCGTTGCCGGCGCCGGCGTCGAGCAGATCGTCGCCCGCTTCGCCGCGAAGGACGTCGTCGCCGTCACCGCCGAGCAGGGTATCGTTGCCGGCGCCACCGGCCAACACGTCGTCTCCGGCCAGGCCGATCAGGGTATCGCTGCCGGCGCCGCCGCTCAGACTATCGTTCAGCGCGGTGCCGGAAAGCAGAACGCCTTTCTCTCCGCCCGTGAAACCGGCGGCGAGGCTGAGCATGCCCGCGTCATAGCCGCCGTCGCCGGAGTCATCACCGGGCTCGTCTTCGCCGTAGGCATCGGCCGCCCGGTCGTAATCGCCCGCAGCCCACGGGCCGCGAACGTCATCGCCGTCATCCTCGTCGTCGAGGCGCTGGGCCTCGAAGTCGAAGCCGAACTCATCGTCCTCGGGGCCGCCGAACCGTCCAGTCGGCCGGACGCCATCGCCGCCGGACCTGTCGCCGGGGGCACCATCCGCCAAAGCGTCACCGGCGTCACCGGCGTCCGCGGACGGGACCGGCGAGGCGGCGGTCGTGCCGTGCGTCGCGGCCGAGATGACGATGGTGCGGTCCGGCGTGTAGGGGATCTGGCCGTCGCGGGCCACGGCATCCCGAGCCAACGCGGCCACGGGAAGCGGCTGCCCTTTACTGACGTCTTGGCCTTCGGCGCCTTGGACTTCGCGATGGTCACCCCGCTCGCCGGAATTGCGATCGGCTTGATTTCGGATCCTGGTCGCCATGAGAGGCCTCCTCCGCACTGTCGAACGCATCGTCGGTCAGGCCCATCCGCCGCACCGATTTGTCGCGCGTGTACAGTAGAAGTACAGCCTCTCTACTTCGGTTGCAAAAGTCTTATTTGATGGCAATATCCAATACTCAAAAATACCCTTAACTTGTTACGTAGTTGTCTGTGAAAATCTCCAATTTATTCGATATTTTCGCGCGAGTTTCCGGCAAGGCGCGCGCGCGCGGACTGTCCGCGCACGACGACAACAGCGTCGGCGGCTGCCGGTTTCGGGCCGGGTGAGGTGAGCGGTGTGACGGAGCGCTTGTGCTGCCGCTACTTGTGCTGCTGGTCGTAGACGTAGCCGGCCGCAGCCCCCGCCGCCGCCGAGGCCGCGGCGCCGACGGCGGCGCCGCCGAGGACATTACCGCCGGTGAGCAGATTGACGACCGCACCGCCGGCGGCGCCGCCGACCGCGCCATAGCCGGCGCCCGAACGCGCCGATGGCGAACAGGCACTTGTCGCCGCGACACCGAGACCGATGGCCATCGCGAGGGCGAGAGTTTTCGTTGGCATCATCAGCTTGTCCTCACGTCTTTGGGCAGGGCCAGGCGGCCACCGCCGAGCGGGCCAAACCGTCCACCGGTGGCTCACTCATGAATTTGGGATTGGCCGGCGCCCAGTCCAAAAACTGTTTGACCACCTCGAAGCGCGCCAACTCCCGGCCGGGACAAATCAATGGCTTGGCGGTCGGCCCCTTCGCCAGAGCGGCCTGATGCTGAATGACCCCGGTAACGTAGCCGAGGCAAAAAGCGACCGCGCGTTCGTAAAGCGGCTGGCCGGGCTGCACCGAGCAGATATTGTAGAGGTCTTGCGTCGTCATGAGCTTCAGCGACTGGTTGACCGCCTCTTCGGATCCGGCCGGTGCCGCCCGTGCGCTCGGAGCCCAAACGCAAACGGCCAATAACGCCAAGAGCGCCCATACCCGCATTGCTCTTCCCCCGGCTTTCGGTTTCATTGTCATTCTTGCGAAAGCTTAGCGATTTCGCGGTATGGCGTCAGCACCAGCGTCGACAACGGCGGCAGGGTCAGGGTGAGCGAGTGCGGCCGGCCGTTCCACTCGACCGGTTCGCTCGCGACCATGCCGGCATTGCCGATGTTGCCGCCGCCGTAGATCGCGGAATCGGTGTTTAGCCGTTCGACGTAAAGGCCGCCCTCGGGCACGCCAACCCGGTAACCCTTGCGGACGACCGGCGTGAAACTGCAGATGACGACCGCGAAGTCTTCCGGATCGCGGCCGCGGCGCAGGTAGCTGATGACGCTTTGCTGCCAGTCGGTGGTGTCGATCCACTCGAAGCCGGACGACCCGCAGTCGCACTCGTGCAGCGCGCCGAGTTCGCGGTAGAGCCGGTTCAGATCGCGCATGAGCGTGGCGACGCCCTGGTGCATCGGGTCCTCGAGCAGGTGCCAATCGAGGCTCTGGTCGTGGTTCCACTCGCGCTCCTGGGCGAACTCCGCCGCCCATGAACAGCAGCTTCTTGCCGGGGTGGGTGAACATGAAGCCGTAGTAGGCGCGAAGGTTGGCGAACTTCTGCCAGCGGTCGCCGGGCATCTTGCCGATCATCGAGCCCTTGCCGTGGACCACCTCGTCGTGGGACAGCGGCAGGACGAAGTTCTCGCTGAAGGCGTACATCAGTCCGAAGGTCAGCCGGTCGTGCTGGAACTTGCGGAAAATGGGGTCGAGGCTGATGTAGCCCAGGGTGTCGTGCATCCACCCCATGTTCCACTTGTAGCCGAAGCCGAGACCGCCGAGATAGGCGGGCCGCGACACCATCGGCCAGGAGGTCGAACTCCTCGGCGATCGTCGCGGTGTCGGGAAATTTCGCGTACAGGGTCTCGTTCATCCGCCGCAGGAACGCGATCGCCTCGAGGTTCTCGTTACCGCCGTACTCGTTGGGGATCCATTCGCCTTCCTTGCGGCTGTAATCGAGGTAGAGCATGGAGGCGACGGCATCGACGCGAAGCCCGTCGATGTGGTATTCCTCGAGCCAGAACAAGGCGTTGTTGAGAATGTAGTCGGCCACTTCGTAGCGGCCGTAGTTGTAGATCATCGTCCCCCAGTCGATGTGCATGCCCCGGCGCGGATCGGCGTGCTCGTAGAGGTGGGTGCCGTCGAAATAGCCGAGACCTTGCGGATCGGTCGGGAAGTGGCCGGGGACCCAGTCGAGGATGACGCCGAGGCCGGCCTGGTGGCAGCGGTCGACGAAGTTGCGGAACTCGTCCGGGCCGGCCGAACCGGCTGGTCGGCGCGAATAGCCCTAGAGGCTGGTAACCCCATGAACCGTCGAACGGGATGTTCGGAGATCGGCAGCAACTCGATGTGGGTAAAGCCCAGGTCCAGGACGTACGGGATCAGGGCATCGGCCAATTCCTCGTAGTTGAGATACTGCCGGCCGCGCTCGACGCTGCGCCGCCATGAGCCGAGATGGACCTCGTAGATCGACATCGGCGCGGTCCGGTCGATCTTCTGGCCGCGGCCGCTCATCCACTCCTGGTCGGCCCAGCCATAGCGCGACAGATCGTAGACGATGCCGGCGGTGCCGGGCGACTGTTCGCAGAAGAAGGCGAAGGGGTCCTGCTTCAGCGCCTGAAGCTGGCCGTCCTTGCCGAGTATCTCGTACTTGTAAAGCTCACCCTCGCCGATTCCCGGGATGAACAGTTCCCACACGCCGCACTCGGCGCGGAAGCGCATCGGATGGCGCCGCCCGTCCCAATCATTGAAATTGCCAACGACGCTGACCCGCGACGCGTTTGGCGCCCACACCGCGAAGGCGACGCCGGCGACGCCGTCGAGCGTCGCCACCCGCGAGCCGAGCTTTTCGTCGAGACGCAGGTGACGGCCCTCGGCGATCAGATAGACATCCATCTCGCCAAGCAGCGGCGGAAAGCGGTAGGGGTCATCAATGTCGACCTCGCCGGCCTCGGTCGCCAGGCGAAGACGATAGGCGAAGGGCTCGCCTTTGCGCTTCACCGGGCCCGCGAACAGGCCGGTCTTATCGATCCGCGGCAGCTCCGCGATCACCTCGCCGCTGCCCGCGTCGAGCACCGCGACCGCCGACGCCTGCGGAAGGAAGGCACGGACGCAAAGCCCGCCGCCGCGTTCCTTATGCATGCCGAGATAGGAAAACGGATCGCCGTTGCGCCCGGCGACGGTCAGCGCGGCGATCTTGTCGATTTTCTCTGATCTTCGGCGTAGCCATCTCGTCGCCCCTCCCCGGGCTCATATGGGTCCCGATCGCGGACGACGCGCCTTATCCGGCGGCGGCGAGCACGCGTTGCACGCCCTGAGCGGGAATGCTGATCCAGTCGGGCCGGTTGGTTGCCTCGTAGACGATCTCGTAGAGCGCCTTTTCGAGGGTGAATAGATTTACCAGCGAGTTCGAACGTCGTCCGGTCCACAGGCACGGAGCGGCAGCCCTCGATCCTGCGCCGATACCCGGCAATGAACTTTTCGATCACCCGGTCTTCCCAATCGCTTACGGCTTGCCGCAATTCGTCTTCCTTCTCCGGGCGGACCGAACGCTGGAGCAGGGCGGTGTGCGCGGCGTAGTCGAACGAGCGGATCATTCCCGCGACATCGCGCAGCGGAGACTGCTTCGCCCGGCGTTGGTCCATCGACTTGAGAGGCTCGCCTTCGAAATCGAGCAGATAGAAGTCGTCGCGGACGACGACCACCTGGCCAAGGTGAAGATCGCCGTGCAGCCGGGTCTTCAACGCATCGAGCGAACCCGGCAGGAAGGCATCCACCGCCCGATCGACGTAATCCCATCGGCCGAGCAGGGACTCGACGACGTAGCGGTCGTCGTCGCTCAGCTTGCCCGCTTCCAGCGCGCGGCGCAGCGCCTCGGCCGCCACCAGAGCCTGGTCGCGAATTTGTTGACCCCATTGAGCCAGATCATCGCCGCTCACGGATTCCGGCTGGAAGGCCGGATCGTCGGTGTCGAGCGCGAACGCCTGGTGAAGTTCGGCGATGCGGGCGCCCAGCGTCTCCGCCAATGCCAGGTAGACGGCGTGAAGTTCCTCGAAGTCGACCTCGACTCCGGCGGGGAGGAACTCAAGCTGACCCAGAACCCTTTCCAGGTAATCGAGAGTGAAGTCCCAGCCGTCGCCCTGATTGCGGACAAAGCCCTGGAGCACCGCGAGCGCGGTCGGCTGACCGGCGGAATCGATCAACTCGACCGAGCCAAGCAACGGCGGGGTGTTCTTGAAGCCGGCGACGTCGGTCAGGAAGCGGCCGATCTCGATCTCCGGGTTGATCCCCGGCTGAAGCCGGCGGAACGCCTTGAAGATCATGGTACCCGCGACCAGCAGCGAGGTGTTGCTCTGCTCGCGGCCGAGGCGATCGACCTCGAGCTCGTCCGGCATCTCGATCTCGGCCAGCGCGCGGGTCCGTTCGAACACCATCTTGCCGCCGTTGTGGGTCGCGACTTCATCGCCGTCGTGGATGCGCCTGACCGCGACCTGCGCGAAACCGGAACTGGCGAGGGCATCGTGGACGGCGCCAATGCGTCCGCCGATGCGGGCCTTGGCCAAGGTGTAGGCCTGGAGCTGGGTAAACGGATCGTAGCTCGCCGTCTCCCAGGCGATCGACAGCGGCAGGAAGTAGCGCTGGCGGACGCCGTCGACCATTCCGACATCGAGGCAGCTTAGCAGGAAATCGTTGCCGCCGGCGGCCAGCTCGGCGCTATCGTTAAGCTTGACGTCGGCGATGCGGGTTCCCTTGGCCGCGAACCACCGCTGGTTCGGCAGATATTCGGGCAGCACCTTCGTCCACAAGCCGAGCGCGTTGTCGCCCTCGACGATGCTCGCCCAACCGCGGGCCAGCACGAAAGTGCTGAACTCGGGCAGAGGCGTTACGTAGGATTCGTACCAGTTCGGCGCCTCCGCCTCTTCGGCGAGGAGAAACCAGTAGTAGCCGTAGCCGGCCAGGGTGATGAAGTACGGCAGATCGCCGATCGGCGGAAAGGCGCTCCGGCCGAGCATTTCCACAGGCACCCGGCCCTTGAACGCCCCGAGATCGAGCTCGGCCGACTGCGGCGCCTGCGACATGTTGGCGACGCAAAGCAGGGTCTCGTCATCGTAGGAGCGCAGGTAGGCAAGGATTTTGCGATTGCCGGGATAGACGAACGTCAGCGAGCCGCGGCCGAAAGCGGGATGCGCCTTTCGCGCCGCGATCAGGCGGCGCATCCAGTTAAGCAGCGACGACGGCTGGCGAAGCTGCGCCTCGACGTTGATCGACTCGTAGCCGTAGATCGGGTCCATGATCGGCGGCAGATACATGCGCTCCGGATCCGCCTTGGAAAAGCCAGCGTTGCGGTCCGGCGACCACTGCATGGGTGTCCGCACGCCGTTGCGGTCGCCCAGGAAGATGTTATCGCCCATGCCGATCTCGTCGCCGTAGTAGACGATCGGCGTGCCCGGCATCGACATCAGCAGGCTGTTGAGCAGCTCGATCTTGCGGCGGTCGCCGTCCAGCAGCGTCGCCAGCCGGCGGCGAATGCCGAGGTTGATCCGAGCCCGAGGTTCGGCGGCATAGAACTGCCAGAGATAGTCGCGCTCGCGATCGGTGACCATTTCGAGGGTCAGCTCGTCGTGGTTGCGCAGGAAGATCGCCCACTGGCAGTTGTCGGGAATGTCCGGCGTCTGCCGCATGATGTCGGTGATCGGATAGCGGTCCTCGCGGGCGAGCGCCATGTACATGCGCGGCATCAGCGGGAAGTGGAACGCCATGTGGCACTCGTCGCCGACGCCGAAGTACGGCCGCACGTCTTCCGGCCACTGGTTGGCCTCGGCGAGAAGCATCCGGTCGCCGTAGTTGGCGTCGACCCAGGCGCGCAAGCGTTTGATGACCGCGTGGGTTTCGGGGAGATTCTCGTTATTGGTGCCCTCGCGTTCGCAAATGTAGGGCACGGCGTCGAGGCGGAGCCCGTCAACCCCGATCTCCAGCCAGAACTTCATGATCCGGGTGATCTCGTCGAACACCCGGGGGTTGTCGAAGTTGAGATCCGGCTGGTGCGAAAAGAACCGGTGCCAGTAGTAGGCCTGCGCCACCGGGTCCCAGGCCCAGTTCGACACCTCGGTATCGCAGAAAATGATGCGGGTGCCCTGGTACTTCTGGTCGCTGTCGCTCCAGACGTAGTAATCGCGATAACGTGAGCCCGGCCGCGAGCGGCGGGCGCGCTGGAACCACGGGTGCTGATCCGAGGTGTGGTTGACAACCAGCTCGGTAATGACGCGCAAGCCGCGCCGATGCGCTTCGCGGACGAACACCCGGAAGTCGCGCATCGAGCCGTACAACTCGTTGATATTCATGTAGTCGGAGATGTCGTAGCCGTCGTCGCGCAACGGCGATGGGTAGAACGGCAGCACCCACACCGCCGTGACCCCCAACTCGGCCAAATAGTTCAGCTTTTCGGTCAGACCGCGAAAGTCGCCGATGCCGTCATTGGACGTATCGTAGAACGCCTTGACGTGCAGCTGGTAGATAATGGCGTCCTTGTACCATAGTGGATCGTTTTGACCGGCCATCGTCTGCAACAGATCCCCCTAGTAGCACGGTGAGGCGTAGTCGACGGATTCCCACGCACCGATCCGGAAAACTTCACAAGGGTTCACATTCGGATCGAGGCGAACGACGTGCTTTCCGCCGCGCCAAAGGTGGCGCGCGCCGGTCAACAACTCGACGACCTGGAACGGATCGCCGGCTGTCAGCTTCATGTCGGCAACCGGGAATTCGAGCTCCGCTTCGTGTGCATCAAACGGGTCAAGGTTTACCGCGAAGAAGACCATGTTGTCACGGTCCGGGGTCATCTTACCGTAAAAAAGGATATTGTCATCGTCGGCGGGATAGAAACGCAGGTTGTCCAGCTCGTGCAACGCCGGATTGTCCTGGCGGATCCGGTTGATGCGGGTGATGAAGTCCTTGATGTTGCCCGGCCGATCCCAGTCCCAGACCTTGTAGTCGTACTTCTCAGAGTTCAGGTATTCTTCCTTGCTCGGAATCGGCGTCGCTTCGCACAGCTCGAATCCGTTGTAGATCCCGTAGACGCTCGACAGGGTGGCGGCAAGAATGAAGCGGATCATGTGCGCCGGGCGGCCGCCGGTCTGCAGGAACGGCGGATTGATGTCCGGGGTGTTGGTGAAGAAGTTCGGCCGGAGATACTCCTTGTCGTGCGACTGGGTGAGCTCGGTCAGGTACTCGGTCAGCTCGCCCTTGAAGTTTCGCCAAGTGAAGTACGTGTACGACTGATTGAAGCCTACCTTGGCCATCATCTTCAGCATCGGCGGGCGGGTGAACGCCTCGGCGAGGAACAGGACCTCGGGATCGCGGGCGCGGACCTCGCCGATCATCCATTCCCAGAACGGGACCGGCTTGGTGTGCGGGTTGTCAACGCGAAAGATCTTCACGCCCTGCTCGACCCAGAAAAGGATGACCGACAGCAGTTCCTGCCACAGCGCCTCCTGGTGCGGCCCGTAGAAGTTGACGTTAACAATGTCCTGGTACTTCTTCGGCGGGTTCTCGGCGTACTTGATCGAGCCGTCGGGCCGGAAGATGAACCACTCGGGGTGCTCCTTGATCCACGGGTGGTCCGGTGCGCATTGGATCGCGAAGTCGAGCGCGACCTCCATTCCGTGGGCATGGCAGGCGCGAACGAACCGGCGAAAATCGGCGAGGGTGCCCAACTCCGGATTGACCGCCCTGTGGCCGCCCTCGTCGCTGCCGATGGCGTACGGGCTACCGGGATCTTTGGGCCCGGCGTTGAGGGTGTTGTTCGGTCCTTTGCGGAACGACCGGCCGATAGGGTGAATAGGCACGAAATAGATGACGTCAAAGCCCATCGCCTTGACTTCCGGCAGACGCCGTTCGCAGTCGGCGAAGGTTCCGCTCTTGCCGGGTAGCGTACCCTGGGAGCGATGGAACATCTCGTACCAGGCGGCGAAGCGGGCCTCGACCCGGTCGACGATGACCTTGAACTCGCGGTCGAAGCGAACGGAGGGGCCGCGATCAGGGTAGCGGGCGATGATCGCGCGTGTCGCCGGATCGAGAAGAAGCTTGGCTTTCTCGGCGTCGTCGCCGGCTTCGACCGCCTTGAGCACCATGCCCAGCTTGTCGGAGTCCCGGCCTTTGGCGCGGAGCGTCGTGTCGGCGAGCAGGTGGTGGCCCTCGATGAGCTCGACGCCGACGTCCTGGCCGTCGTCCAGCTTCTTGCGGACTTCGTCGGCCCACGAACTCGAACAGATCGACCCAGGCCTCGATGGTATAGACGTAGGTGGTGTTTTCGCTAAGCTCGACAGCGCCGGCCCAGCGATCGAGACCGGGATTGACGCACGTCATCGCCGCCTCACGCCACTCCGCATTATCGAGGCGGCGATAGAGGACGACGGCCGCGAGCATGTCGTGGCCCTCGCGGAAGATATCGGCGCCGACCTCGATGATGTCGCCGACTTCCCGCTTCACCGGGTAGCGGCCGTCATCGACCTGTGGCGTGACATTCTGAATGATGATGGCGCGACTACTCAACCCGGCGGTCAGATCCTCGGGCACCGACCCCGCGAAATGCGTTGTTCCATCGCTCGTCTTCGTCGTCATGGCGTCCCCCCGGCCCTTGGCCTCATTCTCGGCGGTCATAAATTCGATCGGCCCGAGCGTCGACTGACTTCGACGCCCCTTGTCCCTGGCGCGCGGACGGCAGCCTAAGGCAAGTCCGCGGCGCTGGCCACAGTGTCGCGCCGAAAGGATCCCGCAATGATCAAGATTTAACGAACACGCGGACCTCGCCCGGCTCGAGCGCAATGTCCTCGCCGGCGGCGAATTTGCCCTTGGTCTTTCCTGGCGTGATCTCGCGGCCCTCGGTGACGTCTCGGTCCAGGTTCTGGATCCGGGCCGTAACCTTTTCGTCGTGGTCGCTGTTGAGGAAGCTGACGCACCATGCCTTGCCGCGCATCGCCCGGCGGAGCAGGCAGACGACCCGGTCGTCGCTCATGAAAATGCGCTTCTGCGGACCCTCCTCGTTCAGTACCGGCGTCGCTGCCTTCATCCGGTTGACCTCGCCGATGAAATCGGAGAGATCGAAGATCGGTTTTTCCCAGTCGTCGGGGCGGGTCTCGACGACGTGAAGCTTCTTGGCGAACCCGTACTCGTAGCCGATCGGAATCATGACGCCGGCCGAAAAGATGGCGGCGAACAGGTAGGCCTGACGGCTGCGCCATTCAAGCGCCTTGGCATCGGTGACGCCCTCGGCCCTAAGCTCGGCGATCAGGCGTTCGGTGTCGTGGGTTTCGGGAAATCCAATGGACGGCGCGATGGTGCGAAATTTATCGTACTGCTCGAGCAGCCACGCCTCGCGGTAGTCCCACCATTTGGAGCTGTTGAACAGATAGTCGAAGCCGGCCCCGCGCAACTCGAGAACCTGTTCCAGCATCGAACCGAGGTTTTCGGACGCGAACACCGCGTCCTCGTTGATCTTGCGGCCGCCGTCGATGAGCGCGCGCCACACCGCGTTGGGAACCTTGTAGGCGGCGTCGCAGCGGAACCCACGAACGCCAAGGCCCATGTAGTGGCGAACAACTCCGGCGAAGTAATCGACGATCTGCTGGCGCTCCGGCCGCTCCGCATAGTCGATCTCGGCGAGATCGGCCCAGACCGTCTTTTCACCGCTCCCGCCGGGATCGAGCGCAAAGGGCGAGGCGAGCGAGCCGTCCGGTTCGCGAACGAACCACTCCGGGTGCTCTTCGGCGAGCACCGAGTCCTTGCCGGTGTGGTTGATGACCAGATCCATCATCACTCCGAGCCCGCGCTTTTCGGCGGCCTGGACGAAACCGCCGATCAACTTGTCGGCGGATTTTTTTGACTTGCCCTGAAACAGCGGGTTGAGCTTGTAGTAATCCTTGACCGCGTAAAGGCTGCCCGAGAAGCCGGGATAATGGATCGGATTGAGGAAAATCCAGTTGAAATCCATGGCGGCGATGCGATCGAGATGCTCTTCCCAGGCATCGACGGGACCGACCAGCGGCGGAAAAAAATTGTAAAGCCTCAATCCCTCGGACAACGCGCTCTCCTCTGCTCCTGCTTGGCGGGCCCGACTTTATGCATCGAGCCTCGGGTTCGACTTATCAAACGTTTGCCGCTTGTCGCCCGGAAACGCCTGTCGCCTAGGACGAGGAAACGAGGCTCCTCGTAGAGCGACAACGTCTGGCTGGCGATGCTCTTCCAGCTATAGTGATCGAGCACGCGCCTGCGCCCGGCTTCGCCCATGCGCCTGGACATTTCCGGGTCGAGCCCGAGCTTGTTGAGGGCGTCGGCCAGGCGTCTGGCGAAGCCGTCGGGATCGACCGGATCATGGGGCGGCTCCGGCGAAAGCTGGAGATCGACGATCAGGCCCGTCTCGCCGTCGATCACGACCTCGGGGATGCCGCCGACCTTGCTGCCGACCACCGGCGTGCCGCAGGCCATCGCCTCCAGGTTGATGATCCCGAAAGGCTCGTAGACCGATGGACAGCAGAACACGGCGGCATGGCTGTATAGGACGATTACCGCGTCACGCTCGATCATGCCGGGGATCCAGTGGATCCCCCGGCGGCGCCGCTTCAGCTCGGCGACCATGGCTTCGAGTTCGGCCTGCAATTCCGGTGTGTCGGACCCGCCGGCGCAAAACACCATTTGCAGGGCCGGGTCGATGTGCTCGGCGGCGCGAAGCAGGTGATACAGCCCCTTCTGCCGGGTCATCCGGCCGACGAAAAGCACATACGGGCTGTGATAGTCGATACCGTAGCGGGCCAGGACATCGGGACCGCCGACCGGCTTGTATTCGTCGGTGTCGATGCCGTTGGCGATGATCTTGATTTTGTCCTCGTCGACATCGAACAGGCGGATGATGTCATCGCGGGTGCTCCGCGATACCGCGATTATCGCGTCCGCCATTTCCAGAGTGGTCTTTTCGATCCACGACGACAGGTCGTAGCCACGGCCGATCTGCTCGCGTTTCCAGGGTCTTAGCGGCTCAAGAGAATGGACCGTGACGACCAGCGGCAGGCCATACAACAGCTTCGCCAGAACACCGCCGAAGTGCGCGTACCAGGTGTGGCAGTGGACCACATCGGCGTCGATGCCCTGGCCGTTGAAGGTCAGGCAGGTCGCCAAGGCCTTCAGCGGCGGAATTAGCGGGACGGGACAGCCGGAAAACTTGCCGCCGTCGATCTTGGTGCCGCGGACGGTCAGGTTGCCCTTGACATAGGACTGCTCGTGAAAGCTGCGAACCTCGATCGGCGCCAGCTTGGCCAACTCGCGCGAGAGATACTCAACGTGAACCCCGGCGCCGCCGTAGATGTGGGGGGGAAATTCATTTGTCATGAAAAGAATGCGCATCGAGCGGCTCCGGCACGGCAGGTAAAGGCTGTCGTGTTCTAGCCGATAGCACAAATTCGTCAATTGCTAACGGGAGTTAAAGCGCGCAAGTCGCAACATCTCAACCGAACCGTTGAACAAATTGCCCGCACAGCCGCTGGATCATGGTTCGGTAGTGCATCGGGTCGCCGACCGGCAGACTCGGCGGACGCGGCAATACTTGGGTCGACCGGCGGACATCCGCGTACCGGTCGAGTTCGGGGTGCCTGTTGATGTTGTCGTGCTCGACGCAGATGACGCCGATCGCCTCAAGCCCTGGCGGATCGTTCGGGTCGTTGCGCAAATTGATGGACCGGAACAGGTCGACGGCGTTCTGCGCCACTTGGCGAGCCGTTTTGCGCGCCCCGCCGTGTCTGGTCAGCTCTCCCCGGCTCGGCTTGCCCAGGTTCAAAGGTAATAAGCCATCAATAAACGCTTTACGCGAGTTCCTCAAGCCGGTTTCTTACCTCAAGCTGGTCTATAAATGACTGGGCCGATCGTCTCCAACTCGCGAAATGGGGCCGCCGACTTATTCGGCGGCCCCGCTCGTGGTTACCTTGAGTGCGCCGGGCGTCAGCCGCCGGCGGATGTCGGGGCGGCGGCGGAGGCCACCGTCACCGCGCCAATGGTTTTGCGCAACCCGCCGGTGATGGCCAAAACCCGGTATGACGCGCGCATCATCTCGGTGTCGGTGCTGACGACGCCGACGTTGGCTTCGAAGAGTTCATTAACAACATCGAGAACGTCGAGCAGCGAGCGGCGGCCGATGCTGAACTGGTCGAGATAGGCCGACACGACGCCAGCGGCCGACTGGGCCCTGGCTTCCGCCAGCGGCAGATTCTCACGCGCCGTCAGCATCGAGGTGTACTCGACCCGCATCCGCTCTTCGACCTGGCGGCGGATCTCGGCCTGGCGCTGGCGCGCCTCGCCGGCCCGCTCACTCGCCCGACGCACCCGCGCCGTATCGGCGCCGCCGCTGTAGAGGTTGTAGTTCATGACAACCAGACCCTGGGCGTGGATGTCGCTGTCCTCGACACCGTTGATATCCTCGCCGTAGGCGCCGCCGAGCTTGAGATCGAAGCTCGGGAAATACGAAGAACGGGCCGCGGCGCGCTCGCGATCGCGGGCGTCGATGGATGCCCCGGCGGCGAGAACAAGCGGATTGTTCTGGCCGGCGGAAAGGACCGCCTGCTCGATGCTCGACGGCACCGAGTCGTGGGGCGGGCGCGGCGCCTCGAGGGTTCCCGGCGCCTGGCCGACGGCCTCGATGTAGCCCGCCTCGGCCTCGCGCAACTGCCCGCGCGCCCGGTTCAGGCGCGTGCGAGCGAGAGCGACGCGCGCCTCGGACTGGTTGACATCGCCGGAGTTGCTGCCGCCCCGCTTGAGCTTGAACTGGATGTCGTTGCGCACCTCAAGGTGGGCGGTGAGGTTCTGCTCGCTGAGGCGGACGATATGCCGGGCGCGCAGGACGTCGAGGTAGGCCGACGCCGCCCGGAGCGCGATCTGCTCTTCGCTGTCGACGACCTGCTGCAATGCGGACTCGATCTTGGCCTTGGCGGCGGCGGTTTCGTTTACGGTCCGGCCGCCATGAAAGATGTTCTGGACGACCTCGCCGCCGGCGAGTCTGCGGAACAGATCCTTGCTGTCGCCGGCCTCGCCGTCGTTGCGGGTAAAGAAGTTCTCGCTGTGCTCCCAGCCGGCGTCGGCGTTGACGTTAAAGGTCGGTAGCCAGCCGGCGCGCGCCTCGGCTTGGTCCTGCTCGACCGCGCGCATGCTCGCCTTCGACCTGCCGATCGACGGATGGGTTGAAACCGCGAGCGAGACCGCTTCCTGCAGCGTCGTCGCCATCGCATCGCTCGTTCCGAGCAGCGCGGCGACGGCGAGCGTCAAACCGGCGAACAGCCAGCGCAACGGCCGGCCGAATGGAACTCGCGAACTGGACTGCGACAGGGCCCGAGGCGGGTCCAAAAACACGGCCTGGACAAATCGAACGACGGCGGGGGGTGTCATGGTCAGCCTCATCTCCGCTAAAGGGGTTACGGTCTCTGATACCAGAGAGAAATTAAGGCTCCGCTAATACTTGCGAAAACCGGCTGCCCCAGCGCCCCCCGCAACAAGACATCTCGCGCCCCGCTGTTGTGCATGTAGTGCAAGGATCTTGCATGGTCTTATATCCAAGCTCTTCCGTCAAAATGTTTGTTTACTGGCGATTTAGCGAAATAATTTATTAATTGAACTGGTGTTTCCTCTCGTCGATACGCGCCGAGGACACCACGCGATTGTAGAGCACGGGGCCGCCGATCATGCAGACCGAATTTTTCGCCCCATCCCGCGCCGAGGACCCAACGGCAGCGGCGTTCGAGCGCGCGTTGCGGCTGCACCGGGCCGGCCGGCTCGGCGATGCGCTGGCCTTGTATCGATTGGTCCTGGCGCGACGGCCCGATCACGCGAAGGCCTGGAGCAACCTCGGGATCGCGTTGCGGGCGCGCGGCGCCTCCGGGCCGGCGATCGCGTGTCACCGGCGCGCCATGGAACTCGGCAGTTCGCCGACGGCGCTCGGCAATCTCGGCAATGCGCTGAAGGATGCCGGACGGTTCGACGAAGCGATCGAGGCTCATGAAGCCAGCGTCGCCGCCGACCCGGACAACGCGCAGGCCCGCCACAACCACGCGATCGCGCTCAAGGCCGCGGGCCGCCTGGACGACGCCTTGACCGAGCTCAACACCGCTTGTCGGCTCGATTCGGCCGCGGCCGGGCCGATATGGGATCGCGCCCTCGTCCTGCTCGCCTTGGCGCGCTACGCCGAGGGCTGGCCGGCGTACGAAAGCCGCTGGCTACTCAAGGATCATCCGCGCCTCCGCCGCGAGCCGGCCGCATGGCACGGCCAGGACTTCGCCGGCAAGACGCTGTTGATCTACCCCGAGCAGGGCTTCGGCGACGCGATCCTGGCGGCTCGGTTCATCCCCGCCGTGCGGGCCAGGGGCGGCAGCGTAATCGTCGAATGCAAGCCCGAATTGCGGCGCCTCTTCTCCCGGCTGGCCGGCGTCGATCGGCTGCGCGCGCCCGGCGAGCGGGTCGCGGCCGATCTCGCGGTGCCGGCCATGAGTCTCCCCGGCCTGCTCGGCGTCTCGCTCGACACCCTGCCGCCGCCGCCGCGGCTGCACGTGCCGGCCGCGTCCGCCTCGCGCGTTCGCCCCGTTCTCGCTCGCTACGATGACCGCTTCAAGGTCGGGATCGTCTGGTCAGGCAGTCTGACCTTCAAGGGCAACGCTTTGCGCGCGACCCGGCTCGATCCTTTCCTGCGCTTGGCGGAAGTCGAGGGCGTCCAGCTCTTCAGCCTGCAGAAGGGCCCGCCAGCGGCCGAGCTTGCCGAAAGCGGCGCCGCCGGCTCGTTGAGTCGTCGATCTTGCCGGCCGCGCCGAGGATTTCGCCGATACCGCGGCGATGATCGAGCAGCTCGACCTGATCATCATGACCGACAGCGCCGTCGCCCATCTCGCCGGGTCGCTTGGCAAGCCGGTATGGAATTTGTTAAATTTCGTGCCTTACTGGCTCTACCTTCGCGAGCGAGAGGACACCCCTTGGTATGCGACCATGCGGCTGTTTCGCCAACGAAGGCTTGGCGATTGGGATGACGTCTTCGCTCGAGTGGCGGATGCGCTGATGAGCGCCGTGGCGGCTAAACAGGCGGGTCGATGGCCCCACTGAATCCGAAAGGACCGGGGGCGGGCGGCACAGCGGGCGCCACGGCGGGCAGCGGCATGCCGGGTGGTCGCTCGATCGACGGCGGGCGTCCGAGGGGCATCGTTCGCATCGAGTCCGCGTTCCGGCTGGCCGACGGCAAGCCCCGCTTTTTCATGAACATCGGCGCGGGCTTTCTTGAAGACCCCGGCGTGCGCGCCTTGGCGCGCGGCGAAAGCCAGGACGGCGGCTACGAATACCCGGCGCGGGCCTTCCTCGACGCCCATCTCGAGCCGGGCGATCTGTTCATCGATGTCGGCGCCCATTGGGGCATTTTCTCGCTGCACGCAGCGACCCGCCATCGCGGCGAGATCAAGGTGATCGCCATCGAGCCGCACCCCGGCAACGTCGCGCCGCTGCTCCGCGCGGTCAGCGCCAATGGGCTCGGCGGCGACATCGAGATCATCACCGTCGCCGCCGGCGCCGAGCCGGGCACGGCGCCTCTGGTGTTCAACTCGACCATGGGCCACAGCCTGCACGGCCTTGGCCTGCCGGCCGGCGCCAGGCGCCTCGGCGCGGTCACCGTTCCGGTCCTGCCGCTCGATCTGATCGCCGCGGAGCGGCCCGGGTTGGCCGACCGGCGCATCATCATGAAGATCGATGTCGAGGGCTTCGAGCCCGAGGTTATCGAGGGTGCGGCGGGCCTGCTCGACAGCGGCCGCGTCGCGGCCTTGATCTGGGAGCACGGCTGCGCCTACGGCGGCAAGGATCGCGAGCACGCGATGGACCGGCTGTGCCGGGTCCTGGAGGAGCGCGGTTTTCGCCAGTATCGCTTTCCGCACCCGAACATGGGCGGCCCGCTCGTGCCGTTCGCGCCGACACCGGAATGCTTCAACGTCTTTGCCCTCGCGCCCGGCTTCGAGCGCCGCCCGATCTATGCCAAACCGCGGACGCATCCCGAACCGCTCTCGGCGCTGACCCGCGCGCCGGCGACGACCGATATCCGCGCCGCGACGACCGAGATGCTGATCGCGCGCCGGGCTACCGACGCCGCGCGCTGGGCCGATTTCGAGGCGATGCGCCCCGGCGCCGACGAGCGCGCCCGCCGCGCCGCTCCCTTCATTGCCACCGGCGAGCATGTGCTCGACGTTGGCGCCGGCGTTATGGCGCTCCGCCACGCGATCGCGCCCGGCTGTCGTTATCAACCCGCCGATCTGCTCGCGTTCGCGCCGGAGACCCTGGTCGTCGATCTCAATGACGGACAGTTTCCGGATGGGGCTTTCGACGTTGCCGTCTTTCTCGACGTCGTCGAGTTTCTCCACGATCCGCGGGCGACGCTCGCGGCGGCGGCGAACGCCGCCGAGCGGCTGATCATGAGCTATCGTCTGGTCGCCGCCGGATCCGCCGCCCCGAACGGCGATGGCGCCTGGCGCGAACGCCGGCGCGGGCGAGGGTTCTTCAACGACTTCGCCGATAAAACGTTGCTCGCGCTGCTCGACGCCGCCGGCTGGTCGCTCGACCAGCGCACCGGCGACGACGCGTTCGCCATCTACATCGCCAGCCGGCGCTGACGATATCAATTCAGACCTCTCTCGCGGGCCACTTTCGAGCGTCGTCCGAGCGCAACACGGTCTCGTCGCGAGTGCCACCGAGGCGCCGCCTCAGTCAGTCGAGCCGGCTTGCCCGATTGCCAGCATCGCTGGACGACAGGAACCTGCGGGTACCGCCTTCCAGAACCAGACAACTAAGCGCGTTGCCGTAGCAGGCCCCGGTATCAATGCCGATGCGATGCTCACGGAGCTGGGGCTGATCGCTCACCGAGTGGCCATGGACGACAACCTTGCCCAGCGCCCGGTCGTAGTCGAGGAACTCTTCGCGGATCCACATCAGATCCTCGGGTACCTGACGGTCCAACGGACGGTCGGGGCGGACGCCCGCGTGGGCGAACGCATAGTCGCCGATTTCGCAGTAAAGCTGCGTCCGGGCAAGAAATTCGAGGTGCGCGCGCGGAATCCATTCGAGCAGTTGCTCGCGAACGTAGGCGAACCGCTCGGCCGTCGAAATCGTTTCCGGAATCCGCACGCCATAGCTGTAGACCGTTGCATCGCCGCCGTACTTGAACCAAGCGGCGCCGCTTCGCGGGTCATCGATGAAATCGAGGAGCTGCTGGTCGTGGTTGCCGCGCAGGAAGACCGCGTCGAAGCCCGGCAACCGCGAGTCGATCAATACATCAAGGACCTCGCGACTGTGCAGCCCCCGGTCGACATAATCGCCGAGGTAGACGACGATGTTGCGATGACCGCCGCCAAACTTGCGGGCGTCGGCAATCATCTTCGCATGAAGTTTTTGCAACAATCCGACGCAGCCGTGAATGTCGCCAATGACATAGACGCGTACGCCTTCCGGCACTCGCGCCGTTTCCAAGCTGACGCGATTGCGTTTGCCAAAAATCCGTTCAAGCGCTCGGACCGGCTTGCGTGGCGCGCCGACATCCGCCAGCTGCCGCGACCATTCCAAGCTCCGCGTGATTGCGTTAGCCATTCCGTGTGTCCACCATCACATTCGCGCCTGCGCCACTGATGCCGCAGGTGCTCAAACCCCCACTTCCGATACGTCTCTTGGTTGTGCCCATCCGAAGCCGTTTTTATCGTTATGCCCATTTTGCTCGAACAATTCGACCTTTACCGGTCCATAATAGTCTCGCACTGGTTGCAATTCAACAGGCTTAACAATTGATGGCTGAAATGCGCCAGGTGTCTTCCCTTAACTCGGATCGGCGCCGTCACGGCGACGCTGCTTGCCCGCACTAGGCGTTGCAAAAATGTGACGTACGGTACCCCATCCATGGCGCGCATGCCGGGTAACCGCATTGCGTCAATGCGGCTTTAAGAGTAGTAACGATCGTGTCGAGGCGTGAGTACGACGACGAAATTTTTTTGGATCAGCGCGTATCGGTTGGTTCAGCAAGCTTCGCTTTGAGCGATATGGATTGGTAGGGGATAAGGCGCAATGATATGCAAAATCAGGCCACGTACTCTTGCGGCCGTCTTGCCTTGGGCTCTGGTCGCTTCGACCTCGGTCGCCTTGGCGCAGGCTCCGTCTCCGAAAGCGAACCCGCTGCCTCCGGGAAGCCCCGCTCTGCCCGGTGCGCCGGCCGATGCGCGCGCTGGCGGCAGGTTGGCGGAGTCGGCGACCATTTTGCCGCGCGGCGATACGGTGGCGACACGCGCGCGGCCCGAATATGATCCGCTGGGAATTCGTGCCGGTGGATTTCTGGTATTCCCGCAGTTCACCGTAGAAGAGACGTACAACGATAATATTTTCGCCACCGGGGGCAACACGACCGACGATTTCATCACGTCGCTCAGGCCGGAAGTGACGATTGAGTCCAATTGGTCACGGCACGCGTTCGCCATCGCCGGCGGCGGCGACTTCGGCATTTACGCGCAAAACAACCGGGAGAACTACCAGGACTGGTTCGCGGCTACCGACGGGCGGCTGGACCTCACTCGAGATGCCGCCATCTACCTCGGCGGCGGCGCCGCGCGGCGTCATGAGGATCGCGGCGAGCCGGACGCGCCTACCGACGCGAAGGAGCCGACAATCTACTACAACTACAACGCCTTCGCACGCTACGATCAGACCCTCAATCGCTTCTCGATCACCGTCGACGGTGTGTTCGATCGGCTCGACTACGATAACACCCCGGCGATTGGGGGCGGAGACGTCCGCAACAACGATCGCGACCGCAACGTCTATTCCGCGCCGATCCGGTTTGGCTATGAAATTACGCCGCAGTACGAGGCGTTCGTACGCGCGGTACCCAACCTCCGCCGCTACGACCAGACCCCCGATGAGGGCGGCGTCGACCGCAACTCCTGGGGCTACTCCGTGGCAGGCGGCGTCTCTCTCGATTTCGGCGGGCTCACCTTCGGCGAACTCTACGCTGGGTATCTGCAGCAGTTCTACGACGACAGCGATCTGGGCACGACCAGCGCCCCCACCTTCGGCGGCGCGTTGACATGGAATGCGTCGACCCTGACGACGGTCAATCTTGCGGTCGAACGCAGCGTCCAGGAGACGACGACGACGGGTGCATCCAGCTATATCAGCACCAGCGGCGGGTTGACGATCGATCACGAGTTGCTGCGCAACGTGATCTTGTCGGCGAGAGGCAGCGTGACGAACAACGACTATCAGGACATCAGCCGGACGGACTGGTACTACATCGCCGGCGCCGGCGTGCGCTATCTGCTTAACCGCAACCTGTATGCGACGGCCGGCTACACCTTCCGTCACAGGACGTCCGATTCAGCGAATAATTTCGACCAGAACCTGTTCAGAATCGGGCTGCAAACTCAGCTTTAACCGCAAGGGGTTACGGTGAAGACCATGCGCACAAACAAGATGGCCGCCGCCGGGGTGAAGCGGCACCAGCGCGAGCACCAGCGTGTCCGGCGGGATTGGCTTCGCCGGGCACGATGCTGCGTGGCGCGTTCGCCCGTTCCGGCGCTCGTTTTGGCGCTTGTTCTGGCGGGCGGCCTCGCCGCATGCTCGAGTTCAAGCAACTCCGGAACGGGCGCGCCCGTCCCGCAACAAGCAGCAACACCGATGGCGGGCGTTCCCGCCAAACCGACCAAGGAAGAGGCCGCCCGCGCCCAGGCCCAGCTTGCCACCTCTTACACGCTTGGGCCGGGGGACCGGGTTAAGATCAACGTCTTCGGCCATGAGGATCTTTCGGGTGAGTTCGAAGTCGACGGCGTCGGGATGATTTCCCCGCCGCTGGTTCGCGACATCAAGGCCCAGGGCCTGACCGTGCGTGACGTCGAAAAGATCGTCGCCGAGCGCCTGTCGCCGGATTACCTGAAGAATCCGAGCGTCAGCGTCGAGGTCATGAACTATCGCCCGTTCTACATCTTCGGCGAGGTCAACGCGCCGGGAAGCTACCCGTATGTCAACGGCATGACCGTGGTCAACGCGGTCGCCGTCGCCGGCGGCTACACCTACCGGGCACGAACAGGCAGCGCCCGAATTACCAGAGCCACGGACGCGAGCCGTGCGCCGCAAGACGTCGATCGGGATACTCCCGTGCTACCGGGCGACGTCATCGAGATTCCGGAGCGCTATTTCTAGCGCTCGCGCCCACCGCCGCCGGTGCCATGACATGCACGGCGGCGGCCTGCGAAAGACCATGTCGACGTGAACCCTCTTTTCAGCCGCGTCGTTGCCGTGATTACCGGCGCATGCGCGGCTGGCCTGCTCACGCTTTCCGTACCAAGGCTGTTCGCCGACCTGACGCCGCTGGCGTCGGCGAGGACGCTGAGCCGTATACAAAACCTGCAACCGGTCGAGACCGCCGATCTGGAACGGCTTGTTCGCAACCAGCGCCGGGCGCTGGTTTGGCGGCCGAGCGGTCGAACGTGGACGGATCTTGGGTTGGCCCAGCTGTTGGTCGCGGAGCGTCTGCTGCGCGATGATCCACGCTCAGGCCAGCAGTTCGAACTCCGCCAAACAGGCCTTGATCGAGGGATTGTCGCTGGCGCCCGCCAACCCATTCGCGTGGTCCCGGCTTGCCTACGCCGACGCGATCGTGAGCGGCTGGTCGGCACCGGCGACGGCGGCCCTGCGCATGGCCTTCATCACTGGCCCGTACGAGCCGCGACTTATTTGGCCACGACTGCGGTTGAACTTCTCCGCTTGGCCAAACATCCCGCCGGAGGACCAGGATTTGGTCCTGCAGCAGGTCCGCCAAGCCTGGGCCGCGGGTCCCGACGCGCTCGCGACGGTCGCCGTTCAACTCGACAAGGTTGATGTCGTCAGAGCGGCACTGGGCGGCAGTCAAGCCGACCTCAGCGACTTCGAGCGTCGCCTCGCCGCGCGCAAACCATAAGCGCAGCCTCGCTGCACGCAAATCATAGCGCGAGCGGTTTCCCCGCCGCTTCATGCGAGGCGTGAGTGGTTCGCGGCGAGGAAGGCCTACCAGTCGTCGTTCGTTCTTCGGCTGCTCCACGACTGGGCGCATGCGGCTCCCATCAGCAGCCAGTACGTGGCGGCAACGGCGGGGATATGGAAGCTGTAATTGAAGCTGGCGTGCGCGCCGACCAGGATGGTCGCGGCGAGCCCCGCCGAAGCAAAGGCGCTGTCGCGTTGGCGGCGCGCCGCTCCAGCGAAGGTCAGCAGCGTGAACGCGCCAAACAGCAAAAACAGTGCGCTCGCCGCGGGTATTCCGAGCTCGAGGACGAGTTCGAGATAGCTGTTGTGGGCGGTGAGCGCGCTCTGGGTGAATTCGCTTGTTCGGTAAAAGCGGAAGACATCCTCGAACGTCCCAAGCCCCGTGCCGAGCCATGGCGCGTCGCCGATGGCGTCGAGCGTCAGAACCCGCAGCTGGTCGCCCGCGTCCGGCCCCAGTCCCGCATCAGTCAGCTCGGCGGGCGGCTCAAAATAGGCGAAGGCGGCAAGGGCGAGCCCGGTGACGGCCGAGAAGACGATCAGCCGCGGCCAACGCGCGGTCCTGCCGATCATCGCGACAATGACAAGACTCGCAAGCGCGAGTCCCAGGCTGATCACATCGGTCCGCGACTGGAAGCCTGGGACCAGGGCCAACAATATCAGCCAGGCGAGCAACAGAGGCCATCCCGGCCCGCTGCCGTCGACGAGCCTGCGGGCAAGCTCTGTGAAGCTGAAGCGCCGCGGCGTCGGGGCGCCGCCGGCGAGCACAAGAGAACTGGCGCAGATAAGCGCGATGCCGACGTAAGCGGCGTAGGCGTGCCCGTTGGCGGCGCTTCCCCGGAGATTAACCACGTCATCGGGTCCGGGCAGGCCCAACTTGCTCCGCCAGCCGAACCAGTGCTCGGCGAGACCCCAGAGGCCATAGATCACGCCGGCAACGACAATGGTGTGGAGGATCTGCTCGGCCCGCGCCGTCCGCCGCCCATATTGGAGGGCGAGCCAGAATACGCCGGCGTAAGCAAGCAGTCTGGTCAGGGCGTCGAACGTTTCGTCGGGATTGAGGGAGATCCGTCCGCCCAGTTCCAGTCCAAGCGCCCGCGAAGCGCTGTCCCACAGCGGATGATGCCAAGCCGGCGGCGTCAAGGATAGCGTCTGCGCCGCCGCCCAACCGGCGCCGATCGCGAACAATCCAAGGAACGGCCAGGTCGCGCGCAGCCCGAAAGCCGGTTTTTGCAGACCGACCACCACCCGTACGCTCCACATCGCGACAAGCGCGCCGACGACGCTGGCGAGCAGGCTCCAGCTCCACTGATATGTCGATGCCAGCGGCAATGGCGCCAGGGCGACGGCGATGATGAGGGTCCAGAAGATCACCGGCTGCTCGGAGCGCATTAAATTCCTTCGGCGAGCCGTGCTGCGTGCTGATGGACAGCAAACGCATTGAGCCGGCGCACCGCACCGTCCGGCTGATCCGTCCGCATACCGCCACCGGCGATGCATTGCAAGACCGTGAATGTCGGATCCGGCGGGGGTGGCTCATCTACAAGCCCGGCGGCGAGGCTTCGGCCGAAGTCGTTGCCGCGGCGGGGGTTCGGCCTTAGCTTTGCTTGGGCAAAAGGGACGGCGTTGCGGACAGGGCTGGGCTATCGAGGTTAAATCACCGCCAAGACAGCGCCAAAGAGGCATCCGATCCGGTGATCGCGCGCCTGCGCGGGATTGAGAAGACCTTCGACGGCGAGCAGCTGGTGGTCAAGGGCGTCGATCTCGATATCCGCCGCGGCGAATTTCTCACCCTTCTCGGCCCGTCCGGTTCTGGCAAGACCACGATCTTGATGATGCTCGCCGGCTTTGAGACGCCGACCCACGGCGAGATCGTCATCGACGGCCGGCCCGTCGGCAACCTGCCGCCGCACAAGCGCGACATCGGCATCGTCTTCCAGAACTACGCCCTGTTTCCGCACATGACGGTGAGCGACAACCTCGCCTTCCCGCTCGAGGTGCGCAAGCGGCCGCGGGCCGAGATCAGCGCCAAGGTCGACCGGGCCTTGGCGATCGTCCGCCTCGGCGGCCTCGGCCAACGCCGGCCGAACCAGCTCTCCGGTGGCCAGCAGCAGCGCGTCGCCCTGGCCCGCGCGCTGGTCTTCGAGCCGAAGCTCGTTTTGATGGACGAGCCGCTCGGCGCGCTCGACAAGCAGTTGCGCGAGCAGATGCAGATCGAGATCAAGCACATCCACGCGCAGCTCGGAGTCACGTTCGTCTACGTCACCCATGACCAGTCGGAGGCGCTGACCATGTCCGACCGGGTCGCGGTCATGAGCAATGGCCTCATCGAGCAGCTCGATACTCCCGAGCGCGTCTACGAGGCCCCGACCAATGCCTTCGTCGCCCACTTCATCGGCGAGAATAACCGCCTGCCCGGGCGCATCGTCGAGGCTGTCGGCGCCACCTGCGTGGTCGAGGTCGCGGGGGGCTGGCGGATCCGCGCGCTCGCGGTCGGCCGCGGCGGCGTCGGTGCGCCGAGCACCGTGAGCCTGCGGCCCGAGCGGGTCCGCCTCGGCGATGATGCGCTCGATTGCGCCAACCGCTTCGACGCCGAGGTCCGCGAGCTGATCTATCTCGGCGACCACACCCGCCTGCGCCTTGCCGCCTGCGGCCAGGACGAATTCATCCTCAAGCTCGCCCACACCAAGGGCCCGCCCCACGTCCGCCCCGGCGACCGCGTCACCATCGGCTTCGCCGCAGAAGACTGCCGCGCTCTGGATCTCAACAACCTTCGAAGGTGCCGCCATGACCCCAAGCTGTCGTAATGAACCCCCTCACCATGCCACATATCGCGCCGAACACGGGATCCGTCATAATAGGTCGCTTTCATGGGATCGATGTAGTAGTCGAGCGCGTTGCGCAGGAAGTGCACATAGCAGCGCCGGCATGCCGCCTCCGGCAGCACCTCGCGGATCGCCGCCTTGAGCCCGGCATGGTCGTCGGCGACGACGAACTCGACGCCGGCCAACCACCTCCAGTCAACTCGTGCTCACGCACAAACGCGCCATGCCTGGCGCACATCGGGTAGGAGGGCGCCTTGCGGCGGCCCTCCTCCCACACCACCGTGCGTACGGTTCCGTACACGGCGGTTCATGAAGCGTAGTTGAGGCGGCGGTGCCGGTCGAGCAGGCTGACCAGCCCGAGATTGCGGAAGAAGCCGGCCCGGAAGGCGTCGTTCATGTGGCTGGCCCCGGCGTTCCACCAGGGGCCGTGTCCGTTGTAGGCGGAGACCCATGCCCGTTCCTCCGCGAGCCCCCGCTGCATCAGGCGCATCGCTCGTGTCCTCGGCCGCTTGCACTGGCGCCAGATCAGACAGCGCAGGCGCCGCCTGATCCAGCCGTCCAGCGCCTCGAAGATGCCCCTGGCCTCGGCCAACCGGAAGTAGGCGATCCAGCCGGCGAGGATCGGGGCGAGGTCTTCGATCGTGCGCCCGAGGCTGCGGCCCCGGCCCTGGCGCCACAACGCCCGAAGCTTGCCCTTGAACCGCGCCACGCTCGCAGGTGCCACACGCAGGCGCGGCGCCCGGTGGGCGGTCATGGTGAAGCCCAGGAAGCTGCGCTTCCAGGGGCGGTCCACGGCGCTCTTGGCGACGTTGACCGCGAGCCGCAGTCGCTCGGCCAGGAACCGGGTGATCGACGCCATCACCCGTTCGCCCGCCCGCCGGGACCGCACATGGATGTTGCAGTCGTCGGCGTAGCGGACGAAGGCATGGCCGCGTCGCTCCAGTTCCTTGTCGAGGTCGTCGAGCAGGATGTTCGACAACAGCGGCGACAAGGGACCGCCCTGCGGCGTCCCCTCGGTCCGCGCCGTCGCCACCCCGTCCGCCATCAACCCGGCCCGCAGATAGCGGCGGATCAGCCGCAACACCCGCTTGTCTTCGACCTTGCGCGCCACCCGTGCCATCAGCACGTCGTGGTTCACCCGGTCGAAGAACTTCTCCAGGTCGATGTCCACCATCCAGCGCCGGCCCGCCGCCACATGGCCGCGCGCGGCCAACACCGCTTGGTGGGCGCTTCGCCCCGGCCGGAAGCCGTAGGAGGCGTCCGAGAAACCCGGGTCGAAGAGCGGTGAGAGTCCCTGATGCAGCGCCTGCTGGATCAGCCGGTCCACGACCGTGGGGATACCCAAGGTCCGCGTGCCGCCGCCGGGCTTCGGAATATCCACCCGGCGCACCGGCTGCGGCCGGTACCGGCCGGCCAGCAGGTCTTCCTTGATGCGCGGCCAGTGTTCCACCAAGAATGCCTTGAGGCCGTCGACGGTCATCGCGTCAACGCCCGCGGCGCCCCTGTTGGCCACCACGCGGTGGTAGGCCGCCCTCATGTTCTCCCGGTCGACGATCGCCTCCAGCAACCGGGCCGTCGCCTCCGGGCGGGCAGAGGCGGGCGGTGCCGCGGCGCTCGACGCACCCAGCCCCTGCTCTCGCGGCTTCCGGCCGCTACCCTCGGGACAGGCGCCGGGCATCCCAGCCCGGCCTTCGGCGTCCTCTCGCACCATCGAACCGTCCGCTTGCCGTCCGGCACTCCATGTTCGGCCCTTCGCCGCCCGGTCTTGGCAAGCTACTATGGCCTCTGCTGACTCCTGCCGTCCCATCCCGACGCCTCGCGGCGCCGGTAGCACACCTGAAACCAGGGGCAGGCCGGCAGGCCTCCCAGGGTAAGACGCGCGACCTTCGTCCCACATACCCGCCGCATATACGCCCAGACCCTCCGGGTGACATCGGGCTTCGGGTCTTCACGCCCCCTCGCCCAGGATCTCGGCGCCTCCTATGCGGTTCCTGTTCGTCGGGCCAGGACTTTGCCTGCAGCTTCCTTCAGACCCCGCCTCGCGGCGACGCCCTTGCTGTTCGGCTAACGGTTCCCGTCACCAGGGCCCGTAGAGGACTTCCACCTCCAAGTCGGCCAACTCACCACCACAGCGAGCCAACCAGCGCCGTCATGGCGCTACGCGCCATGCCTGGCGCACACAAAAAAGGCCGCCCCAACGTGGGGCGGCACAAGTTTGGATAGGGAGGAGGTCAAAAGCGAACCAGCGTGGGATCCCGAAGGTTCCGTGTCCGGTTCGCCATGGACGCTCGCGGGACGTCCTTTTTATACCCGAATGGGCCACACGCAGCAAGCGATTTATGTAGGATGATATGCACCCCTTGCGCATTCTGATCCTAACGCAAAAAAACCGCCCGGTAGAGCATATTGAACAACTTCCCGCCGCGTCGACGCATTGCGGGAAACCAAGGGGTGGCTTCCTATCCTTTGTACTTCACCGAACAGCCGTAGGGCCGGGCCGTCGGCGTGGCCACCGCGCGGCCGGCGGCGACATCGGCAAGAGCCGCGGCGACGTAGTTGTCGGCCCCCTTGATGTCGGCCGGATTGGTCGTCGCCCGATCGTCGATCCCGCCCATGTAGACCAAGCGGCCGTCGCCATCGATCACATACATGTGCGGCGTCGTTTTCGCCCCATAGGCGCGCCCGACGGTTCCATCCGGATCGAGCAGGATGTCGCTCGGCGTGGCGCCGGTCTTGGCCGCTATGGCCTTGGCCTCGGCACCGGAGACATATCCCTGCTCGCCCGGCGCCGATGAGATGATCGTCAGCCAGACGACGCCGTCGGCCGTGGCCTGTTTCTGCAACGCCTGCATGTTGCCGCTGCCGTAGTGCTTGCGGACATACGGGCAATCGTGGTTGGTCCATTCGAGAACGATGACCTTGCCCGCGTACTCGCCGAGCGATCGCTGCATACCGTCCGCGTTGGTGGCGGTGAATGCCGGTGCCGGCGCGCCGACGCCCGGGTTCGCCGCCGCCGGAGCCGCCGCCCCGACGGCCCCGAGGCACGCCACCGCGGCCATGGCGACCATGCAAGCTGACAGGCGAGACAAGCGGAACATGCGCGTTCGCGTTTGCATCAAACACCTTCATTCATGGAGCCGCGATTTCGCTCGATCAGCGGTAAGCCGCCGAGCGCTTCGATAACCGTCGTCTCGGTCAGAAGCTGCGGCAGAACGACGGGCGCATCCTCGCCGGGCCAATAGAGAAGATAAAGCGGGACACCGCTGCGGCCAAAGTCGTCGAGCAGCCGGCTAATCTCGGGATCGCGGTTGGTCCAGTCGCCTTTGAGGTAAACGATTCCGCGCTCGCGGAAGGTCCGCGCGACGCGCTCCGACGACAGCGCCACGCGCTCGTTGACCTGACAGGTAATGCACCACGCTGCGGTGAGGTTGACGAAGGTCGGGATGCCGCGCGCGCGCAAGTCGTCCAGCCGGGCCGCCGAATACGGCTCGGCGGCGAGCGATGTCCGGCCAAGTTGGTCGCCACCGTCAGCCCGGCCCAGTGGCGAGGCCGCCGCCTGCGGCCAAAGCGCGAGCGCGAGCGCGCCAATCCCGGCGGCAAGGGCCAAGGCCCCCATGGCCCGACGCCAGCCACCTGCGAAAGTGCGCGCCGCCTCGGAGAGCCAGACCGCGAAGGCGACAAGGATCATGCCGATGAGGACCGCGAACACGGCTGAGGCTCCGCCCTGTAAGGCCAGAACCCAGACCAGCCACGCCGCCGTAACGTACAGCGGAAAGGCCAGCAACTGCTTCAGCCGCTCCATCCACGCGCCCGGCCGCGGCAACAGGCGGGCCAAGCCCGGGACAAACGTCAACACCAGGTAGGGCAGCGCGAGGCCGAGTCCCAGCGCAAGGAACACGGCTAGCGCGCTCGGCCAGGGCTGGGTGAGGGCGAAGCCGAGCGCGATACCCATGAACGGCGCCGTGCACGGGGTTGCGACCAGGGCGGCCAAGGCGCCGGTGAGAAACGAGCCCAAAGGCCCGGAGCGGCCGCCGATGGCCGCTTCGCCCCAACCCATCGCCGAGGCGCCGATGGTGAAGACGCCCGATAGGCTGAGGCCAAGGGCGAAGACGATCAGGGCCATGGCGGAGACGAAGGTCGGCGACTGCAACTGAAAGCCCCAGCCGATCTCTTCGCCCGCCGCCTTCAGGCCGATCAGCAGACCGGCGACGAGGCCGATGAAGACCAGGATGCCGGCGGCGTAGCTCAGGCCGCTCAGGCGCAAGGCGCGCCGGTCGGACGCATGGCGGACGACGCCCATCGCCTTCATCGACAAAACCGGAAATACGCACGGCATCACGTTGAGCAACAGCCCGCCAAGCAGGGCCAAGCCGATCGCTGCCAGCATTCCTGGTGCGACGGACGGCGTCCCACCCAGCGACGACAGCCGCGTTCCCGCGTCGCGGTTCACGGTCCCTTGCCCCGAGGTTGCGGCGGAGGGCGCGGCCACAGCGCTGATCTCAAAGGCGCGGCGCGATGGATCGTCGCGAGACGCATCCGGGTTCAGGACAAGTACGCCCGTCAGGACCTCGCCGGGCGGCTGGTCGCCCGCGACCATCGCCAGCGTCAGTACTTCGCCATCGCGGCTGAGCCGCTGTGGCGGTACTGGATCGACGGCGCCCCACTCGTGCGGAAAGAAGTAGGCACTCGCGGCGTCGATCGAATCACCCGCCGTGTCGATAACAAGATCCAGCGCTCGCGCCGTGTTGCTCCGATCCTCCGGCGCGCGCGTCAGATAGCGCGCTGTCCAGCCGGCCTCCGCCGGGACCTCGGCGAGGGCCTCGGCGAACCGAGCGCCTGTCGCCGCGTCGGACGGCAAGCTTTCTGCCGCAACCGGAACATCCAACGCCAACTCGGCGTCCTCGGGAATGCAGATCTCCTTGCAGACGAGCCACGTCGCCGACGCGTTCAACCGCAGCTGCGAACCCTCTGGCCAGTCTTCCGGGACCGTGATCCGGGCCAGGTGAAGGACCCGCTCGCCGTAGCCGAAATTTGTGAGCGGGCCGAACCGGATCCGCTCGGGCGCGGGCCACTCAATGTCGCCCACCTCAACCCCTGGGGGCAGTTGCCAGACGATCCGCGTCGGCTCACCGGAATCTCCCGGATTTCGCCAATAGGTGTGCCCCCCCTCGGCGATGTCGAAGCGCACCGCGACCCAGAAGGATTGGCCGGGCGCGGCCACCGCCATCTCCGAGATCAGCGCCGCGTCGACACGCTTGCCCGAGGCCGGCGCGGCCAACGCCGAGGTCGCCGCGGCAACGACGGCGAGGAACGCGAGCAACAGCAGCGTTCGGCACCCAGCCTCCACCCTGACCGGCCGCGGCGATCTTCCAATTGCTAAACCCATGTTCTTGCGCTCGAAGCGTTAGGTCCGGTCATACAGGCGATTGTGGTCAAACGAAATGTATCATGCCAGCCAGCCTTTCGCGAAAGCAGGTTCCACGCGCCCACCCATTAGCGCGCGAGGAACCTTTAGCCGGCCGAACCGTTGCGTCCATGCGACGTCGACGGCGCTGGGCGAACAGCGCCAACTCCGCCGCGAAGCTCACCGCCAAGGCGGTCAACAGCTAGTGAGAGGAGGACCGAGCCGTGGCTCAAAAGGTTGCGGATTATCTACTTGAACGACTGCACGATTGGGGCATCAGAAGGATCTACGGGTTTCCCGGCGACGGCATTAACGGCATCATGGGCGCGCTCGACCGGGTTCACGATCAATTCGATTATGTTCGGGTGCGCCATGAGGAAATGGCCGCCTTCATGGCTTGCGGCCACGCGAAGTTCACGGGCCAAGTCGGTGTCTGCCTGGCGACGTCGGGGCCCGGCGCGATCCATCTCCTGAACGGCCTCTACGATGCCAAGATGGATCACGTGCCCGTGGTCGCGATCGTCGGCCAGCAGGCGTCGTCCTCGCTCGGCAGTGATTATCAGCAGGAGGTCGACCTTCAGACCCTATTCAAGGACGTCGCCGGCGCCTACGTCGAAACAATCGTCAATCCCGCGCAGACGCGCCACGTCGTCGATCGCGCCATTCGCATCGCCGCGGCCGAGCGCACGGTAACCTGCATCATCGTTCCCAACGACGTTCAGGAGATGAGTGCCGTCCCCAGCCCGCCGCGCATCCACGGCAACGTCTACTCGGGCATCGGCTACGCGCAACCCCATCCGGCGCCGACCGAGGACGAGTTGAAAAACGCCGCGGCGATTTTGAACGACGGCAGCAAGGTCGCGATTCTCGTCGGCGCCGGCGCGCTGCATGCGACGGACGAGGTCATCGAGGTCGCCGATCTTCTCGGCGCCGGAGTGGCGAAGGCGCTCCTTGGCAAGGCTGCGCTGCCCGATGACCTGCCGTTCGTCACCGGATCCATCGGTCTGCTCGGAACCAAGCCGAGCTGGGAGCTGATGCAGGGTTGCGACACCCTGCTCATGATCGGGACGACGTTTCCCTACTCTGAGTTTCTGCCGAAGGACGGTCAGGCCCGCGCGATCCAGATCGATATCCAGCCTCGCAACGTCAGCATGCGCTATCCGACGGAAGCCAATCTGATCGGCGACAGCGCCAAGGTTCTGCGCCGGCTGATCCCCCATCTCGAGCGCAAGACCGATCGCGCCTGGCGGGAGACGATCGAAAGCGACGTCGCCAGCTGGTGGAGAGAGATGGAGGCCAAGGCCATGGAGGCAGCGGATCCGATCAATCCTCAGCGCGTGTTCTGGGAGCTTTCACCGCAACTGCCCGACAACACGATCCTCTGCGGCGACTGCGGATCGCACACCAACTGGTACGCGCGCGATATCAAGATCCGCCGCGGGATGATGGGCTCGTTATCCGGAAAACTGGCGACGATGGGCAGCGGCGTGCCCTATGCCATCGCCGCCAAGATGGCCTTTCCCGACCGGCCGGTCGTCGCCATGGTCGGCGACGGCGCGATGCAGATGAACGGCAACGCGGAGCTGGTGACGGTCAAGCAGTACTGGGAACAATGGTCGGATCCGCGCTTCATCGTGATGGTCCTGGTCAACCATGACCTTAACCAGGTCACCTGGGAACAGCGCGTGTTGGCCGGAGATCCGAAATACCTGGCCGCCCAGGACGTGATCGATTTCCCCTACGCCCGCTACGGGGAACTGCTCGGGTTCAAGGGCATCAGGGTGGAAAAGCCGGAAGACGTCGCCGCCGGTTGGGCGGAGGCATTCGCGGCCGATCGCCCCGTGGTCATCGAGTTCCTGGCCGACCCCGATGTACCGCCCTTGCCGCCGCACATCAGTTGGGCGCAGGCAAAGGGCTACATGAACACACTGGTCAAGGGCGACCCGAACGAAATCGGTATCGTCAAGCAGAGTGTCAAACAGATGGCCGACACCCTTCTGCCACACACATAAGGATAAGGGTTAGCAACATGGGCGCTTCGGTGAAGTCACCGCCGAAGCGCCCGCATAGAAACGGCGCCACGTCCCGTCGAGGAGCGCGGCGCCTAACTCAGGTTTCTCATTCGGCTTTCAACGCGCCGATTGTGTCAAAGGAGCCCTGTAGGGTCCAGTCAGGGCTAGTCGAGAACGACGAGGTTCTCGGCCGAAGACTTACCGTTGCGTCCTGGGACGAGTTCGTACTGGATCTTCTGTCCCTCGCGAAGCGTGCTCAGGCCTGCCCGCTCAAGGGCCGAAATGTGCACGAAGGCGTCCTTGGAACCGTTGTCGGGCGCGATGAACCCATAACCCTTGGCGGGGTTAAACCACTTTACTGTTCCGGTAACCATAGCTCATCCTCTTGAAACGTATGTTCGGCGCGTTGCTCGATCAGGGTGCAGCGCAATCGGTGCAGGTATCACGTGTATAGGCGCTAGCTGGGCGGTTGGAACAGCTGAATAGATACGCCGACGAAATCCGCAACCTTGCCCTCGAAATAATCCATTCCGCCGCGCCGAGCAAGGACGGAAGCGGATCTCGCCGCCGCCGTTTCATGCCCCTCGCCTGGACGCTCCATACCCTGAGCGGCAGCTGATTATTTGCACATTTGGTGAAAAGAAGAAAGCCGCGCCGGGGCCATCCGAGGGAACGTCCGGATCATTTCATCCGCAAGCAATCCACCGGGAACATCGGCCTTGCCCGCCGCGTTGGATTTCCGCGCAATGCCGGCTCGGCCTTCGCCGGTTCCGGCGCGTGATACAAGACGAGCCGGGCGTCGATGTTGCACCGCATCAACGCCGGGTGTACCCATGGTGGCGACAAGCGGTTGCGCCCACGATGCAGGGAGGCTCGGCGATGAGCCGGATGATCGAGAACAAGACCTTCAACGAAATCGCGGTCGGCGACATTGCGTCGATGACGCGAATGCTGCACGAAGGCGACGCTGAAACATGGGCTGCGGTCATCGGCAACGTCAATCTGATCGATCTTGATCCCGGTCCGGCCGACACCTCGATGTTTGCCCATGGCGGCGGGCAGGCGATGTGGGCGGCGAGCCTGTTTTCAACGCTCGCCGGAACCGAGCTTCCCGGTCTCGGCTCGCTTACGATCGGCGCCAACGTTCGCTTTCATCACCCGATCGCGGTCGGCGTACCGGTGACGACGACGATTACCGTGGTCGAAAAGCGAGCCGATAGCGGCACCGTAATTCTGGACTGTAAATCGACCGACCCCGCTGGCCAGGAACTGGTGAGCGGGACCATCGAAGTTGTCGTTCCCAAGACCAAGATGCGCCACCCCTTGCGCGACCTGCCCAAGGTCGAGCTGCGCCACGAGGAGCGCTACCTCAAACTGATCAGAAAATGCGATGGGATGCCGGTGCTCACGACCGCCGTGGTTCATCCATGCAGCGACGATGCCCTGCTCGGCGCGATCGAGGCCGCCGAGCAGAACCTTATCGAGCCTATTCTGGTCGGCCCGGAAAGAAAGATTCGCTCGGTCGCGGCCGAAGCCGGCGTCGACATTTCGCGCTATCGCCTGATCGCGTCCGAGCACAGCCACCACTCCGCCGAGCTCGCTGTGGCTCTGGTTCGCAATGGCGAGGCGCAGGCGCTAATGAAGGGCAGCCTGCACACCGACGAGTTGCTGCACCAAGTCATGCGCAAGGACAGCGGCCTGCTCACCGAGCGACGGATCAGCCATTGCTTCCTGCTTGCGGTTCCGACCTATGCGCGGGCGATCATCCTCAGCGACGCCGCCATCAGCATCACGCCGAACCTCGAGCAGAAGGCCCACATCTGCCAGAACGCAATTGATCTTGCCCGAGCCCTCGGCATCGCCGAACCGAAGGTCGCGGTTCTTTCGGCGGTCGAGACGGTCACGCCAAAGATCCCTTCGACAATTGATGCCGCCGCGCTGTGCAAGATGGCCAATCGCGGCCAGATCACCGGCGGCCTGCTCGACGGCCCACTCGCCTTCGACAACGCCATCGATATTGAAGCAGCCCGAACCAAGGGGATTATCTCTCCGGTCGCCGGCAATGCCGACGTCCTCATTGTTCCGAACCTGGAGGCCGGCAACATGCTGGCCAAGCAGCTCACGTTCATGGCCAACGCGGAAGCCGCCGGAATTGTTGTTGGCGCCAAGGCACCGATCGTGCTCACCAGCCGGGCCGACAGCGCCCGAACCCGGCTTGCGTCATGCGCCGTCGCCGTGCTGCTCGCCGAGGCCCAGCGCAAAGGTGAAGCGCTGCTTAAGGCGGCGGAGTTTTAGATCATGGCCGAGGCGGTTCTCGTCATCAACGCCGGGTCGTCGAGCGTCAAGTTCGCAATCTACACCAGTGTCGGCGCCGCCGCCGACACTGACGCCGACGAGCCAACGCTCCACTACAAGGGCCAGGTCGAGGGGATCGGCAGCGATCCCGCCTTTTTCGTCAAGAATGCCGCCGGCGAAAAAATCGACGAGCGCGACGAGTGGCCGCGCGGCTCGACCTTCGCCCATCGTGACGCCATCGCCTATATCCTGCGCTGGCTCGACGAAACGCATCCGGATCTGACCGTCACCGCCGCCGGACACCGGGTGGTTCACGGCGGCCTCGACTACGACCGGCCGGTCAGGGTCGACGACGGGGTTATTGGCGCGCTGGCGCGCCTCGTCCCGTTGGCGCCGCTGCACCAGCCGCATAACCTCGCCGGCATTCGCGCCATCGCCGAGATCGATCCGGCGCTGCCGCAAGTCGCCTGCTTCGACACCGCGTTTCATCGCAACAAGCTCCCGGTCGCCGAAATCTTCGCCCTCCCCCGCGCGCTCACCGACAGCGGCGTGCATCGCTACGGCTTTCACGGCCTCTCATATGAATACATCGCCCGCCAGCTGCCGCGGGTCGCGCCGGACGCGCGCCGCGTCGTCGTCGCCCACCTCGGCAATGGCGCCAGCATGTGCGCGCTCCGCGACGGCCGCAGCGTCGACACCAGCATGGGGTTTACCGCCGTCGACGGGCTGCCGATGGGCACCCGCTCCGGCGCGCTCGATCCCGGCGTGGTCCTGTACCTGATGCAGGACCGAGGCTACGACGCGGACGCCATCGAGCGGCTACTATACAAGGAGTCGGGTCTGCTCGGCGTCTCGGGCATCAGCAACGACATGCGCGAGCTGCTCGCAAGCCGCGATCCCCGCGCCGCCGAGGCGATCGAGCTGTTCTGCTACCACATCGCCAAGCAGCTCGGAGCGCTGGCCGCGGCGGCCGGCGGGCTCGATGCTTTCGTCTTCACCGCCGGCATCGGCGAAAATTCGCCGGAGATCCGGGCCAGGGTCTGCGAGCTCGCGAGCTGGGTGGGGATTGAACTCGATTGCGAGGCCAACCGGGCCGGCGCCGGTCGCCTCAGTACCGCCGATAGCCCAGTGTCCGTCTGGGCGATCCCGACCGATGAAGAGCACATGATCGCGATCCACACCCGCGACGTTTTGGCCCGAGGCGTTTAGGCCGCTGCGTGAACGAAGGAGCGAACGACGATGCCAAACCCACCGATTGATCCAGCCGACTCAGCCTTGCAACCACTCAGTTTTGCGCCGGCGCCTCTTAAGGGCCGCAAGGCGTTGGTTGTGGGTATCGCCAACAAGGACTCGATCGCCTACGGCTGCGCCCGCGCCTTCCGCGCTTTCGGCGCCGATGTCTCGATCACCTATCTCAACGACCAAACCAAGCGGTATACGGCCCAGCTCGCCGCCGCGCTTGATGTCGAGGAGGCCTTGTATCTGCCCTGCGACGTCCGCCAACCGGGACAGCTCGAGGCGGTGTTTGAGCAGATCGAGCGGACCTGGGGCAAGCTGCACGTGCTCCTGCATTCCATTGCCTTCGCCCCGCGCGAGGACCTTCACGGCCGCGTCGTCGACTGCTCGCGCGATGGTTTCGCCGAGACCATGGACGTCTCGGTCCACTCGCTGCTGCGCATGGCCAAGCTCGCAGAACCGCTGCTGGAAAAGGAGGGCGGCAGCATTTTCACCATGAGTTATTTCGGCGGCGAAAAGGTCGTTCCCCATTACGGCATCATGGGCCCGGCCAAGGCGGCGCTCGAGGCCGCGGCGAGGTACTTGGCCTGGGAGCTCGGGCCGAAAGGCATCCGAGTCAACATCATTTCGCCAGGTCCGGTCATGACCCGCGCAGCTTCGGGCATTAACAGGTTCGACGATCTGCTCGAGGAAACCAAGAAGAGCGCGCCGACGCGGATGCTGGTGACCCCCGATCAAGTCGGGTTCGCGACGGCCGGACTAGCCTGCGACTACGCCAAGATCATTACCGGCGAAATTCTCTACATGGACGGCGGCTACAACATCATGGGCGGGTGAGATCGCCGCGCCTCGCCGGCAGACCCGCGTGTTCAGCGGATAATGTCGAGCTCGCGCTTGCGGGTGTAAAGCAGCCGCAGGTAGTCGTACTCGAACGGCGAGCCGGTTTCGTAGTAGCGAAACGGCGTGTTTGACCGTGTGTCGACCGCGTTGACGCCGGCCCGGTACCAGGCGAAGGGAGCCAGGCCCGTTTTCAGGTTGGCGAGCAGGCCGAACGGATCGATTACGAGGCTGTCGACGGCCTTACCGGTGGTATCGCGGAGATTGGACGGGCCGAGCAGCGGCAGCACCAAATACGGCCCGTCGGTAACACCCCAGTAGCCCAGCGTCTGGCCGAAGTCTTCTCTGTAGCGTTCCATGCCGACCGCGGAGGCGATGTCGACGGCGCCGAAGAAACCGAGCAGCGTGTTGACGCCGATCCGGAACGTCGTCTGCGCCGCCCGCCCCGGACGCAGTTGCAAGATGAGATTGGCGGCGGTGACAACGTCTGCGAGGTTCGCCAGAAAGTCGTGGATCCGATCGCGAAGGACCTGCGCCAGAACCGTCTCGTAGACGTTGACGACCGGCAGGAAGACGAGACGATCGAACTCATAGTTGAAGGCGTAGGTCAGCCGGTTCATGCCCTCGAGGGGATCATACACCTCGATCAGATCGGCAATCGTCTTTTTGCCCGGCGGCGGCTCGGGCAGCGGCGGCTCGCCCTCGCGGAAGGGCACCGGAGTCGTGCAACCGGCGGCAAGACAGGCCGCAATCCCGAAAACGGCGAGGCGCAAGACCAGCCGTCGCCCGCTCATGGCGCGGCCTCGCGCAAGGCCTGTAGCATCGCCGCGACCACGTGCGGATGCTGAAAATTGCCGCAGTGGCCTCCGTGGGGGAAGATCGCTTCGCGTCCGGCGAATGTTTTTTCCAAGAACACCTTTTCGGCCGGCGTGTTAATGATCTCGTCGGCGTTGGTGATCAGCCGGTACTTGGGGTTCGTCGCCAGATAGCCGCCAAGCCGTTTCAGGTCCGCTTCCTCGACCAGTTGCTCCACCGTCAGGTCCGGCTCAAGCCGCCGATAGAAGGGGTACAGCAGGTTCGTCAGGTAATCCGTGAAGCCGAAGCGAACGCCCTTGATCAAATAGGGCGTGAGCGAGCTGGTGATGGCGAGGCGGCGCTCGGGCGGGACAAGCGCTCCTACATCGCCCAGGACGTCGGCGGTGAATGTCAAATCGGTGGCCGCCAGCCGGAACACGAGACCGATCAACGCGGCGAGAACTTCGCGGCTCGGCTTGAGCTTCATGTAGGTGTTGTAAAGAAAATCGCCGGTGAGGTCGGATGGTCCCGCGGACGAAGTGTAGAGGCTCGACAGCGTGCGGAAGATCTCATCAAAAAAAACCGGCAGGCCGTCGATCCCGCCGGGGATGTTGTCGACGAGCAGATCGTCGAGAATCCTGGATGATGTGTATAGATTGACAGGTGGATTGATCAGCAGCACGCGGCGAAAGTCGAGCTGATGGACCCGGTCGTCGAGATGGCCGACGAATGCCGCGTGCCATGCCCCCAGACTGTAGCCGACGAGTGAAACATCGTCGTCCTTCACATCAATACGTTGCCGCACGCTGTCCACGGCCTGCCGCATGACCTGATAGAGGTCGCGCGCGTCCCGCTCAACCCGCCCGGGCACGCCGGTCGACGAGGCGTCGACGGCGAAGTTGGAGAAGGTCGGCGATGGCAGGGCAAGAACGTGATAACCGCCCGCGTAGAAAATGCGGCTTAGGATCTCGACCTGTTTGGCCAACGGCCCGGCGCCGGTGCCGGCGATCAGGATGACCAGAGGCGCCTCTTTCGGTTGCGCGTTCAAGGTAAAGCGCAGGCCGCGCTGATACCAGAAGACCGCGGGGATGACGCGGCTGGGGCTGGGCTCAAGCCGGCGCAGCTCGTAGGGGATGACCCGGGGCAATGGCGCGCGCAGGGCCGGCGGCGTTCCAACGACGGTCGCGACGATGGGATCAGTCCACGGGTAGACGAACGGCCCCGGCGGCGGATCGGCGAGATTGGGATCGATCGGAGACGAAGGCGTCTGACACCCGGCCATGAAGAGCGTCAGGGCAAGAACCCAAATGAGCGAGGCCTGGCGGGCGAGCGAACGCGTCAAGCGCACCTCGCTCGGTATCAGCGTGAGGGTGTGTATGATCGCGATGGGACGCTGTCGCCCCGCCGGGAGCCCTCGGTGCGGATGATCCGGCCGCCGGCGTCGGCAGCCGGCGCCGGTGGTGCCGAGGTCGCCGGAGCGGCGGCGGCCGGCGCTTCGGCCCGCGGAGCAACCGCATCATTCACCGCTCCGTTCGCTTCACCGGCCAAGACCAGGACGTACTGGTCCCAAAGCACGTCCCCGCTCACGCGCGCCTGGCAAACGAGGCCGATGCCGTCGCACGGTCGATAGGGAGCATTCTCGACGCCGGCAACGATCCGCCGGCGGGCGAGGTCGCCGCGTTCCGGGTTGGTCGGACCGGGATCCGGCAAAATCGATCGCCGCCGGACACCGCGCCTGCAATGGCTCGCATCCGTCGCTCGCCGCTTTCTGCACCTCATGCAAGCCAAGCTCGCAGCCGCCCAGGGCAATGGCCGCGACGACGGCAACCGCAGTGGTGGAAACGCCATGTCGATACGGATTGGCAGCCATGGGTCGTCCTCATCGGGCGGGGGCTTGGCGGTGTGCGAGCGGCGCCACTGTAGCTGATCACGGATGGACCTGAAAGGCCGGCTAGCAGGGGGGAGCGTCGCGCCTGGCCGTCACCAGGAGAACAAGCGAGCCGGCGAGAGCCGAAATGACCGAGCCCGAGATGACGCCGAGGCGGACCGGGGCGTCGAACTGGGCGTGCTCCCAGGCAAGGCCGCCGATGAACAGGCTCATGGTGAAGCCGATCCCGCACAACAGCGACATGCCGTAGATCTGGCCCCAGGTCGTCGAGTTCCGGCATCCGCGCCAGTCCGCCACGCACGGTCAGCCACGCCGCGCCGAAAATCCCGATCTGCTTGCCGATAAACAACCCGGTCATGATCCCCAGCGTCACCGGCTCAAGAAAGCTGCCCCAGCCGATGCCGGAGAAGGACACGCCGGCATTGGCGAAAGCGAAGATCGGCAGGACCGCGTAGGCGACCCAGGGGTGAATATTGTGCTCGAGTTGCTTCAGCGGCGAAGGCGCGTCCGGATCCTTGGCGCGCAAAGGGATCGCCATTGCCAGGGCAACGCCTGCCAAGGTCGCGTGCACGCCTGATTTGAGCACGAACATCCACAGGATGATGCCGACGATGATGTAGGGACCGAGCTTCATCACGTTTGCCCGGTTGAGGACGAGAAGGACGATCAGCGCTATATCCGCCGCGCCCAGGGCGATGAGCGACAACTGGTCTGTATAGAAGATCGCGATGATGCTGATCGCGCCCAGATCGTCGAGGACGGCAATTGCGGTAAGGAGGATTTTCAGCGAAATCGGCACCCGGTCGCCGAGAAGCGCGAGCACGCCAAGAGCGAAGGCAATATCGGTGGCGGCGGGGATCGCCCAACCCTGAATGGCGGCGGGATCGCCATAATTGATCAGGGCGTAGAGGCCGGCCGGCACGATGATTCCGCCGACGGCGGCGATGGCCGGCAGCGCAGCTTGCGACAACGTCGAAAGCTCGCCCTCGATCAGTTCGCGCTTGATCTCCAGGCCGACGAGAAAAAAGAAGACCGCCATCAGGCCGTCGTTGATCCACAGGAGCAATGGCTTGTCGATTTCGAAAGCGCCGATACGAATCGTCGCGTAGGTCTTGAGGAAGTCATCGTAGTACGGCGCGAGCGACGAATTGGCGACGATCAGCGCGACCGCCGAGGCGAGCACGAGGAGAATACCGCCCGAAGCTTCCATCTTGAAGAATTCGCGCAAGATCGTCATCGGCAGGACGATCTTTTCCGCCGCGCGTGGAAACTTCATCGCCGCGTCCTTGCGCTAGTCGCCGAGACAGATGCCCATCTGCCGCGCGGTCGTAATCAGCGTCCCGTCGAGCTTGAGCGGGCGTGTCTGCCCGGCCACGTCATCGAGAGCGACATCGACGATCTTGCCGTGTTCCGCAACCACGACACGGTTGGTCTTGCCCTCGTAGAGAAGATCGACGGCATGGGCGCCGAGGGAAGAGGCCAAAATTCGGTCGAAAGCATTCGGCGAGCCGCCGCGCTGGACGTGGCCGAGAACAGTCACGCGGGTCTCGGCGCCGGTCATTTTGGCGATCATCTCGCCGACCGCGGCGCCGACGCCGCCATAACGAACCTCGCCATCGGCGAAGGCATGGCAGACAGGCTCACCGGTGGCCAGCCTGATGCCCTCGGCGCACACCACCAGCGAGTGATTACGGCCGATCGCGAAAAGCCCGCGCAACTTTTCGGCGACCCTTTCCATATCGAACGGAATCTCCGGGATCAGCACGACATCGGCGCCCCCGGCGATGGCAGAGGCCACCGCGATCCAGCCGACGTCGCGGCCCATCACCTCGAGCAACATGACCCGGCGATGACTGGCCGCCGTTGGCTGCAGGCAATCGAGAGCGCCGACAGCGGCGTCAACCGCGGTCAGGTAACCGATGGAATAGTCGGAATGGGCGACGTCGTTATCAATTGTCTTGGGGACGCCGATGAAAGGAATGTTCCCCTGTTCGGCGAGCCTGCTCAAGATCCGCATGCTGCCATCGCCGCCGATACCGATCAACGCGTCCAGGTTTAAAGCACGGAAACCTTCGATGACCTCATTTGAGCGATCCTTATGAGTTCCGTCCGCCATTGGAAAATCAAACGGATTGCCTTTGTTCACGGTGCCAAGAATCGTGCCGCCCATGCGGAGAATGTTACCGGTGAAGATCTTGAGCGACAATTCCTCGTACTTCATCGGCCGCTGGAGCAGACCGGCGGTTCCTTCGTAAATGCCGATGACCGTTAGACCATATTCCTGAATCGCGCGATAGGTGACCGCGCGAATGGCGGCGTTTAGACCGGCGCAATCGCCACCGCTGGTCAACACCCCGATGCGATTGTGCCTTAATTTGAACTGGGTCATTGAAGTCCCGATCCTGTTTCCAAGTCTATTTTTAAGTCTCGCGGTCCGCCGCCGCGTGCGCTTGCGCGGAACGGCCGGGCTGGTTTCCAATGTTTGAAGACGCTGGATGTTTGTCTGGAACTTTTCACGATGGTACTGGCCTTTGCGGCTGTCCTGATAGCATGCCCCGCTCCGGTGCAGAAGTGTCTTTACGGCGTCGAGCCGCAGCCCTGCGGCTCCCTCAATCAACCAGCAGCGACAGCAGGACGCTCGCGATCATGCTCCCGGCGTAATCGTTGAACGAGCCGTTGCCGGCGCGCGCGACGTTCGCGAAGTACGTCCGCGACCGCGGGCCGCCACGTAGAGACGACGGTGTCGTCGTGAATAATGCCGAAACCGATCGCTTGTCGCCGCGCCCGACAAAGGCACGGACGCGGAAGAGGGTTTCGTCCCGGAATTCCGGATGGGCCTCGGCGTCGCCGATCAGGATAATGCTTTGCAGAGCGTCGGGGCGGAATTGCATCGACATCGCCGCCCCAAGCCCAAGGTGGACGTCCTCCTCGATGGTCGGGCTGCCGAACGGCGACTCCCGCAGGCCGTCGACGAAGGCCATGATCCGCGGCAGGTCGCGTTCGGCCGAGGTCAGCGGCAGGACCTCAAGGGGCGGCAGGCCGGTGTCGGTGTCCGAATAGGCCGCGACGCCGACCCGTACCGACGGTACCAAACGTTCGACAATTCGCACGATGGCGCGCATCGACGACGCCAATTCGCGGATCACCGGTCCCATGCTGGCGGTCGTGTCGATCGCGAAGACAAGGTCCAGTGCGCCGACCACCTCCCGGTTGCCGCCGGTCGCAGGAACCGGCCGTACCGAGGTCGTGTTTGCGGCGCTGCGGTGCGTAGCCGCCCGGCGTTCGAGCGCGGCGGCCACGGTGTTCAGCCGCTCTGCCTCGGCCCGTGCAGCGCTTGCCCCGCCGCGATAAAGGGTCGCGGCCTGGTCGATGGCAGCGACCTGGGCGCGTGTTTCCGCCGCCGCGACCCGGCGCGCGGTAATCTCGGCGCCGGCGTCGAACGACTTGCGGTAGTACGGCATGACGAGAACGAGAAGGAGAACGAACACACCGGTCGCTGTCGCCAGCACGTCGAGTGCCGACATGGTAAAAATGGAAAGCTCCGGGCGCGATCGCCTCACGCGATGCTCCTTACGTGCGGCTCATTCGTCGTCGAGCCGCGAGACGGTCAAGCTGACGTGGCCGGCGACGATTTCCTGGCCCGCGAACAACGCGATCGGCTGGAACGGGGCGATGATTTGGCCATCGAGGATCGTGCCGTTGAGCGAGTTCAGGTCCTCGACGAAGACCTTGCCGTCGGCGAGCCCGATGCGGAAATGGCGGCGCGAAACCCCTTCATCGCTGATGACGCGTTCGCACAACGCCGGATGACGGCCGACGGTCAGGCCGAGATAGGCGCGGGCAAGTTCGCTCTCGCCAAGGACGATCCGCACCGCTCGCCCGGCGCCGTCGGTTCCCTGCAGCGCCCAGCCGCCCTCAAGTGGATGCGGGGCTCCCCGGTCGCTCATCGCCTGGTCTCTCCTTTTGCCGGCTCGCCAAGAACGGCGAGTAGAATGCTTTCGATCATCTGGCCCTTGTGGACGGAGACATCGCCGCCACCGGCATTGGCCAAACGCTCGAAAAAGCCTTTGGCGGCCTGCTGATCGCCGGTGAAGATCGCCGAAACCACGCGCGGAAACCGCCCGCCCGCCGCCGAACCGTGGAACCGGACGGCTTCCGCCATCGCCCTGTCAACGTCGGCCGGGTGGGCCGGTGCGTCACCGATGACGACGATCCTCCCTTGCGCGTTCGCTCGCCACGCCATACCGACCGCCGCCGCCAGGGCCTCGTCGACCCGCTCCGGCTCGTCGCCGCCGCCTTCGGCCGAGAGCCCGCGCACGAACCTGAGAAATCTCGGCATCGTCGCGGTCCTCAACGGCGGCGAGCGGCGTACCGCGCACGACATAGGCGTCGCCGCGGTCGCGATAGGCGACGAAGCCGACCCGAAGGCTTGGCGTCAAACGCTGGAGCACCTGAATGATGCCGACCAGATTGGCCTGAAGGTCGCGCAGTTCGCCGCGCATACTGCCGGTTGTGTCCATGACGAAGACGAGGTCGAGATCGGTGATGGCGAGACGGATTCGTCGCGGTCCCGGATAATCCAACTCGACCGCAATCGTCGGCGTCTCTACAGGCGCCACGGCGCTTTGCTCCGCCGCCGCAAGGCTCGCCCGGGCTAGGCGCAAGCGCTCTTGCGCCCGCGCCAGCGCCTCGGCGGCATCGTTCTTCTGCCTTTCGGCGTCGGCGGACGCCACTTCGGCTTCGTTCAGGGCTTGCGCCGAGGCCGCCAACTCGGCTCTTGCACCCTCACTTTCGCGTTCCAGCGCCGGCGCCCGCAGGTAGTAGGGAAAGAACGAGACCGCGAGCAGCATGAACGCACCAAGCGCCGAGGCGAACAGGTCGAGCGCCGAGATGCTGAGCGCGTCAAGCGCCTGGCGAGGTCGGGCCAGCACCGCTGCTCATTCCGCGTAAAGCCGGTTGATGAGGTTGTCGAGGCAATACTGGCCGGCCTGATTAAGCGCGCGCTCCTCGCGCGCCTGGACGATATGCTGAACTAGCACCAGTACGCCCGACATGCACAACGCCAGCAGCGTCGTGTTGAAGGCAACGGCAAGCCGTTCAGTCAATCCGGCCAGCAGCGCCGGATCCTGAAGGTCGGCGGATCCGGCGTAGGCCAGCGCCAGCGCGATGCCCAGCACCGTGCCGAGGAAGCCGAGCGCGGGGATCGCCCAGATGACGTAGCGGATCATCATGTAACGGAGGTCGATCTCGTGCAGCCCCAGTTCGAGGCTGGAGTTGAGCAGCGCGTTCGCCTGGTCGACCGACTTGTTGGTCTGAAACTGCGTCACCACCCGCTGAATCAATCGTGGCAGAAACCGGCCGTTCGACGGTCCCTCCGCGCGCATCGCCGCGCGGGCCGTTGCGTAGATGCGGCGCAACTCGAGCGACTGCAAAACCGTGGTTTCGTCCTCCGGGAGGTATTGACGGCGCAGCTCCGCGCGTTCCGCCGCGGTTTCCCGAGCACGGATGATCAGCTCACCGATGCCGAGGGCGAAAACGATCCACATCACCGTTTGGACCGTGAGCGGGTAGCTCGCTTGCTTGTTGTCGAGGAGAACGACGGCCAGGCTCGGCGGCAGGGTCCATTCCAGCACCTTGATCAGGCTGATGGCGACGGCGACACTGGCCGTAAGGATGGTGATATTGCCGAGACGTGGGCGATCCTCCGGTGCGCTCAAGGCCGCGCCCGCGTCTCGCCCTCGCAGGCTCGGCCAGCGCACGGGTCTAAGGCCTCCGCCTGACAATTTCACCGGTCGTCGCGTCACGCTCGACGCGGCCACGCAAGGGCTGGCGGCCGCCGTCGCCCGGCAAAGCCCCGGCCGCCGCCGAGCCCGCCGCCAGGCCCGCCGGGGAGGTATCGGCCCGCGCGTTTCGTGGCGCGTCGCGGGCCGCGCGCAGCAGCGTCTCGGCGGTGCACGGATGGTCACCGAGCCGCAACGGCTCGTCCGGGGCGATAAAGGCCTGCCGCACGCGCCGCCATTCCCGTGCGTCGGAAGCGCCCTGTTCGGCGGTGCGATCACGCGCGACGGGTGCTTGCCGCCAGGTCCCCGACGCCGAAGCGCAGTCGACGATGTAAAGGCGCTCGTCGTCGGCGATGATCAACTCGGCATGATGCGACGCAACCGTCGCGTCGGCGATGACGATGTCGGCGAACGGGCTTCTGCCGATGACCAAGGTCTTCAACTCACGCCGGTCCTTTCTTCGCGCTTCCAAGGCCGGGCCGTTAGCGCGTTCGGGCATCGACCAGTTGCGGCGGGGTATTCCCCTCGAGCTGATTGGTGCCGAGTTCGACCTGAGCCTGTTCCGACAAGACCAAACCGTTGCCCTTGTTGTCCTTGATGATGTTGCGGTCGATGGTGCCGCCGCTGTTATCAAGAACAATGATACCATGCTCGCCGCTCGCCGCGATCGTGTTCGCGATCAGCGCCGGCGCGCCGCCGCCGCTGATGACAATCCCCGAATAAGTGCTGCCGAGAATCCGGTTGTCCTCCAGCCGGCCACGGCCCCGGTCATAGACGAAAACGCCAGCCTCGGCCGAGGCCTCGATGGTATTCGCGCTCACCCGCGGATCGGCGCCGGTCAAGATCTGGAGCCCGGAGGCGCGACTACCGAGGATCTTGTTATTCTGGAAAACGCCCCGAGCGCCTTCCCCGAACACGACGCTGCCGCTTTCCTCGACGCTATTGTCCAGGAACGTCGGCTCCGCGCCGCTGCGCACGATGATACTGACGCCGGGGGTCTCGACGATCGTGTTTCCTTGGATCAGCGGCCGCGCGCCGTCGCGAACGACAATGGCCGGCCCCGCCGGAGCCGCGATTAGGCTGTCCTCGAGGTGGATCGTCCCAGACGAGATGGTGATGCATGGCATCGCCACGACGGCTTCAGTGTCGCTGCCACGATCAGAGGGTTGCCCCGCGCCACGCAATTCAAAACCCGTGAGCGTCGCGCCCTCGCCGCGGGCGACCAAGCAAGGGCCGTCGGACGGCGCGATCACCGGCCGCTCGCCGGGTGCGGCGGCGAGACGCAGCGGCCGGTTCAAAACGACGGTTTCGGCGTAGGTGCCGGCGCGAACATGGATGCTCGCGCCATCGCGTGCGCGACGAATGGCCTCGCCGATTGTCGTGGTATCGCCACCACCATCGTGGGCCACGATCCAATCGCTCTTGATGAAGCGTTCATAAAAAGGCCGACCGACCCAAATTCCCGCGATCGCGACAAGGCCGAGGAGCGCGAACGCGGCCCACCACCAGCGGCCTCGTCGCCGTCGTGAAGGCGGCGTGCCCGCCGCCGACGGCGGAGCCGGGACGTCCGCTATTGCGCGATCACCACCAAGCCGGCGGACCCGCACCGTCGGCGCAATACCGTCATCCGCCGCGTTATCCGCTATACCGATGCGCCCGACGCCATCGCCACCGGCGGCCGCGTCCGCCTGGGGCGTGGATATCGGCGGTGTCCCCGGTTCGGTGCTCGCGACGCCGAGCGTGGCCGCCCAGGCGGCAACCGAGCGCGGCCGGTGGTCGGGCTCGAGCGCCAGCGCATGATCAATCGCGCGCGCCAAATTCATATTATCGTCACCAACCGCCGAGGCCGCCGGCATCATCCAGGCGCCGCCAAGCCGGGCCGGCGCCGACGGCGGTGGCGCTCCCGTTAATGCCCGATAGGCGACGGCGGCAAGACCGTAAAGGTCGGTCCACGGCCCTTCGCCTTGGTCGGCGCGGTACTGCTCCGGCGCCGCATAGCCTTGGCTCAGCCAGCTTTCCGCGTCGATGCCGGCTTGATCCATCGGTACGGCGGCACCGAAGTCGGCGATAATCGGGGCGGCAATGTCGGGCACCAGGATGTTGGCGGGCTTGAGGTCGCGGTGAAGGCAGCCGGCGGCGTGAATCGCCTCGACGCCTGGGCACAATGCGGCCAGCAGGCGCCTGATCTGGTCGGCCGCGAGCCGCCCGCCATGCCGGCGCAACACGATCTCTAGATCCGGCGCGTCGACGAGGTCGAGAACGAGGAAGGCGGCGCCGCCGCCGCGGCCCCAATGCTTCAGCCGGACGATGGCCGGATGATCGAGCCGGGTTAACACCTCGGCCTCCTTGGGGATCGCCATTCCATCCTCGGCGACCTTGATAAAAACCGACTTGCCGGCTTCAGTGTCGAACGCCTTCAGCCGGGCCTGGCCGGTGACGCTCGCGAGGATCGTCGGCGCCTCATCGGGCAGACGGTAGCGCGGCGGCAGGACATCGCGCAGGAAGATCGGCCCAGCCGCGCCGGCGCCATGGCTCATCGTGCCAACGTCTTCGCCAATCGCTCCGTCACCGGTCGGCGCGGTGCTCACAAATCGGCTTTCGACGGCGGCGTATAGGCGGGGAACGGCGGCGGCTGCGCCGGCGCCGACGGCGGCAGGCCGCCTGCGGACGCTTTGCCGGCTGCCGACGATCGGCTCGGTTCGGGCGGCTTTGCCGCCGGTGACGCGGTCGGCGGCGACAGCGGCAGTGGTGAGGCTCCGCGGCTGCCCGAGGATCGCCGGCCCGGTGTCACCGCAACCTCATCGAGCGACCACAAGGCCTTGCCGATCCGGCACCCGGTTCCGCGAAATTCGGCGGCCGGTTGTCCCGCCCGCTGGACGCTCCGACGGTAGTCGCGGCATGGGGTCGTCGGATCGCGGTAATACGTTCGCTCAATGACCATCGTGCCTTGCGTCCCGGTCTCGGAATTGCGCCACGGAATCTCCACCGCCGACTTTGTCGTCTCGAGAGCCTCGTTGATTTTAATGGTAAGGTAGGTCTGGTCGCCGGGATCTTCGCTTAACACCGCGCCGCGCGCGATGCCGAGCATCATGAAACAGAGGATCATGACGCCGAACATCATGACGATGATCGAGACAGCCACCACCGGAAACACGGGCCGCAACGCACCCGGCCGGCGGCGGACGTACGCTTGAGCCGCCGTATCAATGCTCACATGTTCACCATAATGTTGCCTGATATGCCGTTCAATTTCTTTGCCGGTAGAACATACGTCTAGCATGGAGCGGGGCCGCCGGCGGTCCCGATGATCTGCCGCGTCGCTGAGTCCGACAACGACGCTTGAGACGCCGAGCAACCTCATTACATAATAATTTCGGCGTCGAGTTTTACAATGATGATAGGTGGGTTGGTGAAACGCGCTCTGGGTGCTCTGGCCGTCGCCGTCGCCGTCGCCGTCGCGGGATGCAGCAACCCGTCGACGTCGCGCTACGACTCAGGTGATGTCGGCCGAGCCATCGAGACAACCCCCGGCGCCATCATTTCTTCCCGCGCCGTCGAGATCTCCGGCGATTCCAAAAACGTCGGTCCGCTGGCCGGCGGCGCGACCGGCGCGGCGGCGACCGGCTTGGCTTACGGCGGGCGGGGCTCGGGGTTCGCCGCCATCCTCGGCGGTCTGATCGGCGCCGGCGCCGGATATCTGATCGAATCCTCCGCGCGCAGCCGCGAAGGCATCGAGTACATCGTTCGGATGAACGACGGGCGGACCGTGACTCTGGTGCAAAATCGCCAAGCGGACGAGATGCCGATCGCCGACGGGACGCCGGTCCTGGTCCAGGTCAGCGGCCGCTATACCCAAGTCATCCCCGACCCGACCGCCGATAGCGCCGCCGCGGGCGCCGGCGCGGCCTTGGGGTCGGGAAGGGATACGACGGGCGGGTGGGTCGATCCGGATACCGTGCCGACACCTTCCGGCGCGGTGATCTCGCCGCCGGCCAACCACTCGCCGGGGCCCGTTCGGCAATAGAGGGCAATAGAGAACGCCACCCAACCGTGGCGAAATCCTTGGTCAAGCGCAAAATCCGGGTCAATGGAGTCGCTCCGGGACCGAACTGGACGCCGCTGACGCCGGCGACCTATGACGCCGAGCACGTTGGCGAGTTTGGTCAAAAAGCGCCCATGGGCCGGCCGGGCCAGCCCAATGAGGTGGCGCCCAGCCACCTGTTCCTGGCTTGCGAGGACTCCTCCTACATGACCGGACAGGTCCTTCACCCCAGCAGCGGCGACCAGATCGCAAGCTGACGCTTGGCTTGGCTTGGCTTGGCTTGGCTTGGTTCGCCAATCGATCGTGCGAGGCGGCCAGCATGCCTTGGCGCCGGCGCCGGGAGAAGCGACTTCATCGACGCAGCCGTCCTTTGATCAGCACGGCGTCCATGCTCCAGGCGGATCGACGGTAACGCGTTGCCACCCGAAAAGGGCCTTAAGAATCCGAAGCAAGAGCGCCCTGAACCTCGCGAAAACCGCGCCGCGACGACGTTGACAAGGATCGGCCGGCTTTTCTAGTATCAAGGTTTGTCTGTATTTCGGGCCGGTGCTTGGTACCGGCCCTATATGTTTTTGGATGGGTTGGTGCCGGCCCAACGCGGTCGGACAAGCGGGTCAGATCGACCCGAGGTCAGCGGAGAGCGGCTCGTGACGGCCTTGATGCCCACCTACGATCGGTTCGACATCGCCTTCGAGCGCGGCGAAGGAGCGTGGCTGCAAAGCGCCGATGGCCGGCGTTATCTTGACTTCGGCGCCGGTATCGCCGTCATCGGACTCGGTCATTGCCATCCCCACCTCGTCGCGGCGCTCCGCCGCCAGGCCGGCAAGCTGTGGCACTGCTCGAACCTTTACCGCATCCCCGAGCAGGAGCGGCTGGCGGCGCGGCTGGTCGAGGCGAGTTTCGCCGACGCGGCGTTCTTCTGCAATTCGGGCGCCGAGGCGATGGAGTGCGGGCTGAAGCTGGTCCGCAAGTATCATGACATGGCCGGCGCGCCGGAACGCTACCGGGTGATCACCTTCACCGGCGCCTTTCACGGCCGCACCATGGCGACGGTGGCCGCAGGCGGCTCAGCCAAGCATCTCGACGGCTTCGCCCCCGCGGTCGAAGGCTTCGATCAGGTGGCTTTCGGCGATGTCGCCGCGGCGCGCGCCGCGATCACGGACGAAACCGCGGCCATTCTGGTTGAGCCGGTCCAGGGCGAGGGCGGCATCAACCTTGCCCCGCCGGGCTTCCTCGATGGCCTCCGCGCGCTCTGCGACGAGTACGGCCTGCTCCTGTTTTTCGACGAGGTTCAGTGCGGCACCGGCCGGACCGGCAAGCTATTCGCTCACCAGTGGGCCGGCGTCTTTCCCGACGTTATGGCTCTCGCCAAGGGCTTGGGCGGCGGCTTTCCGGTCGGCGCATGTCTCGCCGCCGGCGATGCCGCGCGGACCCTGACCCCCGGCAGCCACGGCAGCACCTTCGGCGGCAATCCGCTGGCGATGGCGGTCGCCAATGCGGTCCTTGACGTCGTTCTCGAAGACGGCTTCCTCGCTGCGGTCACAGCCAATGGCGAGACGTTGCGCGGGCGGCTCGGCACCCTTCCCGGCAAGTTTCCGGGGGTCGTCACAGAGGTCCGCGGGCTTGGTTTGATGCTCGGGCTCAAGTGCCTTGCGCCGAACCGGGCGCTGGTCGAGCGCCTGCTCGCCGACGGCCTGCTGTCGGTCCCGGCGGCCGACAACGTCGTCCGCCTGCTGCCGCCGCTGATCATCGGCGAGGCCGAGATCGATGCGGCCCTGGCGATCATTGAGCGGAGTTGCGGACATTTGGCGGAAATGGCGGCGTAGATGGCCCGGCCCCGGCACTTTCTCGATCTCGACCGGTTCGACACCAAGACGCTGCGGCGTATCCTTGACCTCGCCGGCGCCTTGAAGCGGGAGCGGGGCGAGACGGGCGGCCACCACCGGCTCGACGGCCGCACGCTGGCGATGATTTTCGAAAAGCCGTCAACACGCACGCGAGTGTCGTTCGAGGTCGGCATCCAGCAGCTCGGCGGTCACGCGGTCATTCTGAGCGAGAGCGAGTGTCAGCTCGGCCGTGGCGAGACGATGGCCGACACCGCCCGGGTGCTGTCGCGCTACGTCGATGCGATCATGATTCGCACTGGCGACCCCGCCAAGCTGACCGAGTTGGCCGCCCACGCAACGGTGCCGGTGATCAACGGGCTGACCGACGACTCCCATCCTTGCCAGCTGATGGCCGACGTCATGACCTACGAGGAGCATCGCGGCGACATCGCCGGGCGAACCGTGGCCTGGTCGGGCGATGCGAACAACGTCGCCCGCTCGTGGGTGCACGCCGCCGTCAGGTTCGGCTTCCGGCTCCGTCTCGCCTGTCCACCGCCGTTGCGCCTCAACGGCCCGTTGCTCGACTGGGTTAACGCCGAAGGCGGCGACGTCGCCTATACCGACACCGCGGTGGCGGCGGTCAACGGCGCCGATCTGGTGGTTACCGATACCTGGTTCTCAATGGGCGCGAAGGCCGCCGAGAAGCGCCACAACCAACTGGCCCCGTTCCGGGTGACCGAGGCGCTGATGCGCGAGGCCAAGGCCAGCGCCTTATTCATGCACTGCCTGCCGGCGCACCGCGGCCAGGAGGTGACCGACGGAGTCATCGATGGCCCCCAGTCGGTCGTCTGGGACGAAGCGGAGAACCGGCTGCACGCGCAAAAAGGCATTCTCGCCTGGTGCCTGGAGTAGCCGCGCTGGTCATCCGGCGGATCGGATCATGAGCGAGGTCGCCAACCACGGCGGCGCGCCGTTCGGCGACTTTGTCCAGCCGTTTCAGATCGAGGCCCCCGGCCTGCGCGGCCGGCTGGTCCGGCTTGGCGCCGCGGTGGACGCCGTGATCGCGCCGCATGACTATCCGCCGGAGGTCGCCGGCCTGCTCGCCGAGGCCATGGCGATGGCGGCGGTGCTGGCGAGCGGGCTCAAGTATGACGGCATCTTTACCCTGCAGATCCAGGGCGACGGCCCAGTGGGTCTGGTCATGGTCGACGTGACCAGCGGCGGCGATATGCGCGGCTACGCCCGTTGCGACGCGGAGCGGCTGGGTGCGATCGGCAGGACACCGGAAGCGCCGGTGCCGCGGCTGCTCGGCGCCGGGCATATGGCCTTCACCGTCGACGAGGGGCCGGACACCGAGCGCTATCAGGGTCTCACCCCGCTCGAGGGCGCGAGCTTAAGCGAGTGCGCCCACGGCTACTTTCGGCAATCCGAACAGGTTGAAACGGCGATTCGCCTGTGTGTCTCGCCTTTCGCGGGATCGCAGGCGGAATCGGGATCGAGGAAGGAACCCGGCGGCCCGCGCCGGGCGGCGGCGCTGATGATCCAGCGGCTTCCCGCCGATGACGCGGCCGATCCCGACGGCGAGGAGAACTGGCGCCGGGCGGTGATCTTGATGAGCAGCGCGACGCCGGGCGAACTTCTCGATCCCGCGCTGAGCGCGAATCGAATTCTCTTTCGGCTGTTTCATGAGGACGGCGTGCGGGTTTTTCGCCGCCGGCCATTGCGCCACCGATGCCGCTGTTCGCGCGGAAAGGTCGACGCTATCTTGCGCTCGTTTCCAGCGATCGAGATCCGCGACATGGCCGAGGATGGGCGGATCACCGTCACATGCGAGTTCTGCAAGGCTGTCTACGTCTTCACCAATGCCGACCTCCACGCGCTGGCCGAGCCTTAGAACCGCCTTCCCGCGTGGGCGTCCACTCGCTGACAGTGGGTCCGTGATACATTTCGCATCATCATCCTAGCTGTTCACTTTCGGGGGGAAGTACAGACATGTTGAAACCACTGGCTCATGCTCGCGCGTCCATTGTCGCGCTCGGTCTTGCCGTCGCGGCGTGTTCGGCGCCGTCGATGACAACCGATCCGCTGCCGGACATGACCTTTGTCCATCGTCCGACGATCGGGCTCAACGTCGTCACGCTCGACGTCAACTCAGCCTATACCTCGCCCGATCGGCCGCCGAACGTCGAGCAGCGATTTCCGGTCCCGCCCGAACGCGCGCTCAAGCGGTGGGCGCGCGACCGGCTGCGCGCGCTCGGAACCGCCGGCGCCGCCCGCTTCACCGTGCTGAGCGCGGCGGTGACAGAGGAGCCGCTGCCGAAAACCAAAGGGTTTCTCGGCGCCTTCGCCATCGAGCCCGGCGCGCGCTACACCATTACCGTCGAAGCGCAGCTGGAAATTACACAAGACAACCAGCGCGCCGTAGCCTCGGCGCGGATCTCCAAGGCAAAAACGCTGGATCAGGGCGCTACCGGCGAAGAGCGCGATCGGTTCTGGTACGACCTGACCAAAACGACGATGGATGCGTTCGACGAACAGATGGAGCGCGCCATCCGCCAGCATCTCAATCCATGGGTCTTGTAACGCGCCTCATCGCGGTCGTGGCTGTCGCCGCCCTTGGCCTCGGCACCCTCGGCGGTGCGCTCGGCGGCTGCTCGCCAAAGCGCGCGATCGAGGCGACGCGGGTCCTGGGCGATATTGCCGCCAGCGAGGGCCCAAGCGGGCTGAAGGAGGCGACCGGCCCGCCCCGCCGCCGGCTGGTGACGGTTCCGGTCTCAGGCGGCGCCATCGCCGCCGATCTGTATGAGCCCGCCGAGGGCGCGCGCGCCGGGATGGTTCTGGTGCCGGGGGTCGCGCCGACCGGCAAGAACGACCGTCGACTGGTCGCCTTCGCCAACACGCTGTCGCGCGCCGGTTTCGCGGTGGTGGTTCCTGATTTGGCGCGGATGCGGGCGCTGCGGGTCACCGCCGCCGACGGCCCGGTGCTGGCCGACGCGGTTGCCTGGATGCACCAGCGCCGGCCCGGCCAGCCACTCGGTATGACCGCCATTTCGTTCGCCGCCGGCCCGGCGGTGCTGGCCCAGTTCGAACCCGATCGGCGCGGGCACGTCGATTTCATCGTCACCGTCGGCGGCTACCATGATCTGGCGGCGGTAATCACCTTTTTCACCACCGGCGCCTTTCGCGGCTCGACCGATGAGGCGTGGCGGCACCGGACCCCGAACGCCTATGGCAAATGGGTTTTCGTCTTATCCAACGCACCGCGGATCGATGATGAGCGCGATCGCGATATCCTGAGCGCCATCGCCCGGCGTAAGCTGGAGCACCGCGAGGCCGACGTTTCCGCTCTGGCCGCACGCCTTGGCGCTCAGGGCCGCGCCGTCTATGCCTTGCTCGACAATAAGGATTCTGCCCGCGTTCCGGAGTTGATCGCTGCGCTCCCGGCCGGCGTCCGCGGCGAGATCGAGGCGCTCGATCTATCCCGCCTGGATCTGTCGCGGACCGGCACCCGGTTCGTGCTCATTCACGGGCGCGACGACGCCATAATTCCGGAAACGGAAAGCGAGGCCTTCGCGCGGGCGCTTCCCAAAGGAGCGAACACGCTCTACCTCCTCGACAGCCTCGACCACGTCAACCCGAAGCCGCCCGGCCTCATCAATTCAATCAAGCTATTCGACGCCGTCTACACCATCCTCGGCTACCGCGACGGGGTCGGCTTGGACCCTCCGCCAGGGACGGGCCCTTGAAGCGGAACCTGCGCCGCCGCCCACTGTTGGTACACCATCTTCGCGTCACGCGCGACCGATTGCATTAAGGTCTCCGCCCATGTTGTTCCATAGCTGGTACGATCTTCTCCGGGTCCTCGTTGTCGGTGCCTGCGGCTATGGCGGACTGATCTGCATCCTCCGCGCGACCGGCAAACGGACGCTGTCGAAAATGAACGCGTTCGACCTGGTCGTCACCATCTCGCTCGGTTCGACGCTGGCCTCCCTCATTCTGAACAGCGACGTATCCCTGTCCGAGGGACTGCTGGCGCTGGCGTTGCTGTGCGGACTGCAATATGCCGTGGCGTTCGCGTCCTTGCATTCGCCCAAGTTTCAGAGACTGATCAAGGCCGAGCCTACGTTGCTCTTCTTCCGTGGGCGCTACCTGCGCGCGATGCTCAGGAAGGAACGCGTGACTGAAGAAGAAGTCGTTGCCGCCATACGGGCTCAGGGCGTTGCGGATCTCGCGTCAGTCGCAGCCGTGGTGTTGGAGACCGACGGTTCTTTCAGCGTGATCACCGACGCGGCCGACGGCTCCGCCAACTCGTTGAAGTATGTCGCGACAAGCGGGGATTACGCGGAAGATTTAAGTCCGAAGAGCAGCCCTCCCGGCGGACCTACTTGACAGCGCCCTCAAAGTTGAAGGCAATCGCTTGATACAGCTCGTCGACGGATACGTCCATGGCCAGAATGGTCGTAATGATGGCTGTTGAAACTAACGCAGCGATGATGCCGTACTCCAGCGCGGTTGCTCCGACGTCATTCAGTAGAAACCTGTCGACAATTTTAAGCATTAACGACGCTTCCCCGGACGGTCGATACGATCTCTGGAAGTTTTACACTAAAACGGCGGTGCGATCCAGCAACGCAAATCATGCAGCCGCTTTGGATGTGGTTAAATCCAGGCGGTGCCATCATCGCCCAAAATCTTTAAGATTTGCTTATAGCGCGTGCGCTCGTTGCCTGGTCGCGTCGTTGTTTCGCAGTATCTTCAGCGCGAAATGGACGCCGCGAGACGGCGGAGAAAGGCGGCGCAGGCATCGAGCTGGTCGCGAGTGACGAATTCGTCCGGCTGATGTGCCTGGGCGACGCTGCCCGGTCCGATTACGACGGCCGGGACGCCGGCAGCCTGAAACTGCCCCGCCTCGGAGGCGAAGGGTACGCCGATCGCGCTGTTCTGCCCGCTTAAGGCAAGCGCCGCGGCCACCGCCGGCAAGTCCGGGATGGCGACCAGCGGCGGCACCGCGACCTTTCGTTCCGTTAATACGGCGGCTTCAGAAGCGATCGCGCGCAGCGGCGGCAGGAGCACATCGCGGACCCAGGTTTCGAATTGGCTGCCGAGGCGGTCGGCCGCGGCTTGGTCGGCCGCCCGTGCTTCCCACAGAAAGCGGCACCGCCCGGCGATCAGATTGACTGCGGTGCCGCCATCGATCCGCCCGACGTTGACCGTCAGCACGTCGGCGCCATCCTCGCTTGGCGCGGACGTCTCGGCGAGGCGCGTCAGTTCGGCAACACACGAACAGGCGGCGACGATGGCGTTGACGCCAGCCGCAGGCTTCGACGAGTGCCCGGCGCGCCCGGTCACCGTGGTGGCGAAACTCGAGATGCCGCGGTGGGACTGGGCGACGCGCATCTCCGTGGGCTCGCCGATAATGGCGAAGGCGGGGCGCGCGACCGAGCCGAGCAACGCCTCGATGAGCGCCGGCGCGGCGACGCAGCCGAGTTCCTCGTCGTAGGAAAAGGCGAGATGGACGGGCGCCTTGAGCGGCATCCGGACAAGCTCGGGAATGAGGGCCAGGACGCAGGCGATAAAGCCCTTCATGTCGCAGGCGCCGCGGCCATGGAAGCGCCCACCGCGCGCGCTCAGCGTGAACGGATCGGCCGTCCAGTCCTGATCGTCGACGGGGACCACATCGGTATGGCCGGAAAGGATGACGCCGCCTTTGAGGTCCGGGCCGATCGTCGCGAACAGGCTCGCCTTGGCTCCGTCGCCGCTCTCGACCCTTCGCGAAGCGATGCCATGAGCGGCGAGATAAGCGGCGACGAATTCGATCAGCGCGGTGTTCGAGTTCCGCGACGTCGTGTCGAAGCCGACCAACCGGGTCAAGAGGTCGATCACGCCGGCCGCCGATACTGCCTCGGATGTCGCGGTCATTTGCGCCTCCTTCGCATTACCCGCGCCAGAATGCCGGGCTGAACAGAATAAGCACCGTGAACAATTCGAGCCGGCCCAGCAGCATCCCGGCGGACAGCAACCACTTCGCGGCGTCGGGGAACTGCTGGAAGGTTCCGGCCGGTCCGGCAATTGAGCCAAGCGCCGGGCCGACATTGCAGATGGCCGTGGCCGCGCTTGAAATCGCGGTCACGGTATCGAGCCCGAGCATACCAAGACCGACGGCGAGGAACGCGAAACAGACCCCGAAGACAAAAAAGAAGCTCAGCACCGAATTGATGACGGCCTCGGGAAGCGGCCGATGATTGTAGTATGGAACGAACACGCCGTGAGGCTGATACAAAAGACGGAACTGGGTATTGGCGGCCGCCCACAGCACCTGGAAGCGAAAGATCTTGATGCCGCAGGTGGTCGAGCCGGTGCACCCGCCGATGAACATGATGAAGAAAAACGTAGGCCCGGCGAACGCGCCCCACTGCCAATAGTCGGACGTGGCATAGCCCGTTCCCGTCATCACCGAGATAACATTGAAGGCGGCATACCGAAGCGCGTTCGGCGGACTGAAACCGACCTCGGCCCAGACGAACACCGCGGCGATGATGGTTGCCGCGGTAACGATGGCGAAGAACCAACGCACCTGGGAGTCGCGGAACAGGACACCGATCTCGCCTTGGAGCGTGCGCAGGTAAAGGAGAAACGGCAGGCCGCCGGCGAACATGCCAACGGTGATAATGGCGTCGACCGTTGGGCTCGCGAAGCCGCCGACCGAGGCGTCGCGGGTCGAAAAACCTCCGGTGGCAATCGTCGTCATGGCATGAACGACGGCTTCCAGCCACGTCATCCCGGCCATGAACAGCATCAACGTCCACAGCGCCGTCAAGCCAAGGTAGACCAGGCTAAGGACGGCGGAAATCTGCGCCGCGCGCGGCAGTAGTTTCTCTCCGGGCTCGAACGCCTCGACCCGGAACATCTGCATCCCGCCAACACCGAGCATCGGCATCAGGGCGATCGCCATGACAATGATGCCAAGCCCGCCGAGCCACTGCAGCAAACCACGCCACAGCAAAATGCCCGGAGGGGCGGTGTCGAGACCGATGATCACCGTCGATCCGGTGGTGGTGATGCCAGACATCGCCTCGAACACCGAGTCGGTGACACTGAGCCCCAAGGTCGAAAAGATGAACGGCAACGAGGCGAACAGCGTGATTGTCAGCCAGATCAAGGTGGTCATGACGAACGCTTGGCGGATACTCAGCCGAAACGCGCCTGTCCTGCAGCTCAGCACCAGTGTCATACCGGCGAACATGGTAACGGCCGCGGCGGTGGCGAACGTTTGCCAGTCCGGATTAATGTACGCCGCGTCGACCACCGCGGGAACGCACATGAACGCCGCGAGAGCTGTCAGGAGGATACCGACGACCAGCAAGACCGGGCGAAATTCCATCAGCGGCGGCCTCGCCCTTTACTTGCCGTCGACACATCGGCGCGGGCCCGGCGCTGAAGGCGGGTTGATCTAGGCGAGGATGTCGCCGCCGCTGGTCGTCTTTCCAATCATCGCCAGCACCTCGCGCCGGGTCGTCGGATCATCGCGAAAGGCGCCGAGCATCCGGCTTGTCGTCATCACCACGCCGGGCTTATGAACGCCACGGGTGGTCATGCACTGATGCGCCGCCTCGATCACCACCGCCGTCCCTTTCGGCTCGAGGATATCATCAATGTTGTTGGCGATCTGCGCCGTCATCTTTTCCTGGATCTGGAGCCGCTTGGCGTAGACCTCGACAAGCCTTGCCAGCTTAGAGATTCCAACAACCCGGCGGTGCGGCAGATAGGCGACATGAGCCCGGCCGATGATCGGCGCCATGTGGTGTTCGCAGTGGGACTCGAAACGGATGTCGCGCAACAGAACGATTTCGTCGTAGCCGTCGGTTTCCTCGAAGGTGCGGCGCAGGATGTCCGCCGGATCGGCGTCGTAACCGGAAAAAAATTCTAGATAGGAGTCAACTACCCGCCGTGGCGTGTCGCGCAGACCCTCGCGGGTCGGATCGTCGCCGGCCCAGCGCAGCAGAACGCGGACCGCCGCTTCCGCCTCTTCGCGGCTCGGCCGGCGTACCGTCGGTGACGGCGCCAACGCCGCCGTTAGACCGCCGGCGGGTTCCGAGCTCATCGCGGGTCCGCCGCGCTCGACCGTTCTCGCTGTTGTCGTCACTGTTGTCTCCACGATGGTCACGCCCGCGCCTTTTCGATATGGGCTAATGGATCGCCTTCGTCGAGTAAGGACTGTCGAGCGAAAAGGCGGGGATCCGCGCGTCGAACTGCTCGCCATCCTCGCCGAGCATCTGGTAGGTCCCGACCATGATGCCGGATGGGGTCGCAAGGGGGGTGCCGCTGGCATATTCAAAAGTCTCGCCGGGTTTCAAAGTCGGCTGCTTGCCTACGACGCCTTCGCCGCGAACATCCTGGATCTTGCCCATTGAGTCCGTAATCTGCCAATGGCGCGTGACCAGGCGAACCGTCTCGCGGCCCCGGTTCTCGATCTTGACATGATAGGCCCAGACGAAGTGCCTCGCTTCGGGAACGCTCTGATCTTCGAGATAATATGGCTGAACGGTAATGATGATACCGCGGGTCGTTTCCGAGTACGACCCTCCCGGGATGTCGTCGGGCACTGTCAACGTCTCTCCCCATGCGACGAACGCGTGTGGTGCGCCATCGGGCTCGAGCTCGAAGCGATGGCACTGCGGAGCGTCAGTGGCTTTACATTAAGGGCGAACGCCCATTTGTCCAGCGCCTCCTGGAGCGTACGACGCATGGGCAAGGCGCCTCAGGCGTCCGAGCAGGAGGCGCCGCCGAGAACACAGAACTGGGCGCAAAACGGATGGTTGAGTTTCACCGTGGTCGCCGCGTCGGCGAGCCTGGCACCCAACTCGAACGCCCGATCGTAGGGCAGCAAGGTGCAGGGAAGCACCACCGGCTTTGATGACCCCTTGCGTTTGACGATCATTCGTGAGCTCGCGCACATCATCGTCCCGGGGTCGACGTTAAGGATACGCCAGCAGTTGACGGTAATCTCCGGCACATCGGCGGCCATGTCCATTTCGGGAAACAGGACCAGTTGGGCGGCATCGTCCGCATCGATGGCGATGTTTTCGGCGGCGAACAATTCGGCGAAACCTACACGCAGGCTCGCTTCGTCTTCCGGCCAGCAAGTGCGCGCGGCGGCGGTAATGTTGAAACCGTTCGCGGCGAGCCAACGCAGGCCTTCCAGCATCGGCTGCCAGGTGCCCTCGCCGCGCATCTGTTCGTGGAGTTCGCGGCCGTAATGATCGATCGAAACGCGAAGCGTCAGCGCCGAACCGTGCGGCCGCAAGCCCATCAGTCGGTCGCGCCGGTTGAGCATCGGCTTCATCGCGTTGGTCAGGACCAGCACCCGGTAGCCCCGCCCGAGCGCCTCTGCCAGCATCGCCGGCAAATCCCGGTTCATGAACGGTTCGCCGCCGGTAAAGCCTATCTCCTCGACCGACATCGCCTCGCGCTCGATCTCGTCGAGATAGTCCAGGACCTCGCCCGCCGCGAGGTAGGCAAGGCGGTCGTTGGCCGGGCTCGATTCGATATAGCAGTTGTCGCAGGCGATATTGCAAAGGCTGCCGGTATTGAACCACAGTGTTTTCAGTCGGCCGAGCTCAACGAAAGCCCGCGGTTCGCCTTTCGCGGTCACCTCGGGATCATGGAACTTGGCGGCACCAAGCGGCGATCCGGCGGTGATGTTGGTGTCGGGCATGAGGCTCCCTCGGGCGTGGCTGTGCGCAGTTGCGCGCGGCGGCATATACCGATCTACATCTCGTAGGTAGCGCAGGACTCTCGCATAACCAACCCGCCGCCGATCACGGCCCCGTTATCGAGGCCACGGGAAAAGTGCAAAACCTGCCCCGCGCGAGCCGCGCGCGAAGCTCGGCTTGTCACGCTATCGCCGCGGGTTTACAAAATCGGAGATGCGGCCGCGCGCGGGCGTGGTTCAATGGTAGAATGAAAGCTTCCCAAGCTTTAGACGAGGGTTCGATTCCCTTCGCCCGCTCCAGCCGCTTTCGCCAGCCGCCCTCACCAGCGCAGTGCCCCGACGATGTCAGAATAGGCGTCGGTCCATACGCGCTTACCGTCGCCGGCGGGCAATACGGTCCACCGCTTGCCCAGGTCCAGCCGCTCAAGGGCCGCTTGCGTTCGGGCGAGCGCGATCCAGTGGGAGCCCGCGCTGGAGATGCCGTCGGCGCTCCCGTCGATCTTGCGGCCGCTTCGGCCTGCAAGGCCCAGCGCCGATGCGGCGCGGGCGAGAACCGGTTCCAGATCGAGGTGACGGTTTGAGATGTGGATGACGATAATACCGTTCGTCGCGAGCTTGTCGACGTAGAGGGCCAGCGCCTCCCGGGTGATGAGGTGAATCGGGATCGCGTCGGAGGAGAAGGCGTCGATGATAAGCAAGGAAAGCGCTCCCTCCGGCTCATTCGCCAACGTCAAACGGGCGTCGCCGACGACGATGGACGTCGGCCCGGCACAATCTGCGATGAAGCTGAAATAGCGCGGATCGGTGGCTAGACGAACCACCAGCGGGTCGATCTCGAAGAACCGCCACTTATCCTCCGGCCGCCTGTAGCACGCGAGACTTCCGGCGCCGAGGCCGACAACGCCGATCGCGGGCGACGACGCGCCGGCCTGGACGCGGCCGATGATCTCGCCGACGGGTCCGTCGACGGCGTAATAGCTGGCGGGCTCGTTGCGCCGGTCCGGGTCTAAATGCTGAGCGCCATGCAGGGTGGTGCCGTGCATCAGAACACGAAAGGCCCCATCCGCGGAGTTGGCGACGCGGTAGGCGCCGAAGAAGCTTCGCGCCCGGACGACGGTCTCCGACTGTATCGCTCCGAACGCCGTCCCCACAAAGACCGCGGCAATGCACATGGCGAAGGCTGTGGACCTTTGCTTGCAGCCAAGAGCGGATATCGCTCCGAACGCGGCCAACCCGCCGCCAACGGCGCCGCCATGGGCGATATCGAGCGCCCCAGCGACCTGCCAGCCACCGAAGATGACGATCAAGATCGTGGCGGCGCGGGCAAGATCGGCGCGCCTCAGCCCGCCATTGTTGTCTCTTCGCATCAACAGACAGGCTGCCACGAGCGCGAGCGGATACTCATACAGGGCATCGAAAACGGCGGGCGCGATCAGGGCCGCGGCCATTCCACCGAGGACTCCGCCAAGCGAGAGAGAAAAATAGAATTCGGTCAGCCGCTTCGCGGCCGGCCGATCCTGGGCCAGTTCTCCGTGACACAGCAGCGCCGCGATAAAGAACACCGCCAGATGGAGCGGCAACAGCACGAACGCCGGTCCGATCGCGGTGAAGGTCGCGGCAAGGCAGGCGACGGCGCAGGGGAAAACCTTGGCCACCAACGTGGGCGCGATCAGCGGTTTGCGGGCGAAAACGATAACGAAGGTCAGCAGATAGAGCGCCAGCGGCACGACCCACAACATCGGGGCGGAGGCGAGATCGGTGGTGATGTGGTTGGTTACCCCGATCAGCAGCGCCGACGGGACCGCGCTGCAAGCGATCCAGCGCCCGCGCTTTCTCCATGACGACACGCACGGCATGGCGTCGGCCGGGATTTCACCAGCTTCAGCCGCAGGCGCTATCTTGCCGCCACCATGGACCGCCAGCAAGCCACAGGCAACGATGAGCACGCCGGTGACCACATACGCCGCGGTCCAGGCATGGCTCTGCGCGCTCACCGCGAGCCACGGATCGACCATCAACGGATAGCCAAGCAGCGCAAGAATGCTGCCGACGTTGCTTGCGGCGTAGAGGAAATAGGGATCGGCGGCGTGCGGATGGCCGGAACGGGTGAACCAGTGCTGGATCAGCGGCGCGGTCGCCGAAATTACCAGGAACGGCAGACCCACGGACGCAGCGAGCAGGCCGAGAAGCCTCAGCGCCGGTGCCGCCCCGGCTGGGTCCACCCAGCCCGACGCCACCGCGATCGGCAGCGCCAATGCCGCCAATGCTAGCATCGCCACGTGGATTTCGATCTGATGGCGGAGCTTGCGAACCCGCGCCAGCAGATGCGCATACCCATAACCGGCGAGCAGCGCCGCCTGAAAAAACACCAGCGCGGTATTCCAAACGGCCGGTGAGCCGCCGAACGACGGCAGGACCATCTTCGCGACCATCGGCTGGACTGAAAACACCAGGATGGCGCCGCAAAACATGGTTGCGGTAAAGAGCGCGAGGATCGACGTCCCCGCGCGGCCGAGGCTCGCAGATACGGCGGATTGTTCGGTGACGGCCATGGTCTATGCTTTCATTGCCTGGGTCAGCCCCACGATGCCAGCGTCGCGTAAAGAAACACTTGCGCCACCCGGCCCCGCCTCCCGGGCGAGCGGTGCATTGCGGCAAAAGCGCTTGACACCCGGCGAAGCGCGATGACCTACTACGGCCAATGCGCGCCGGGTCGATCCTGGATGCCGCGTAGAATGATCGCGAGCCGCGCGCGCCGGTCCGACGGAAAGCCAGTTCGACGGGAAGCGCGCTTAATGGCTCAGCGATGTCCTCAGCCGCCGGCTCGCGAGCGGTGGCGCGAAAATGGCCGGAGAGGGAACGCATGGACATGCCCGAGACGCACCGCTGGACCGAGGCGGAGGTCGCCGAGCTTTACGGTAGGCCGCTGCTCGATTTGGTGTTTGCCGCCGCCGAAGTGCATCGCCGCAACCACGACGCCCATGAAATCCAGATGTGTACCCTGGCCTCGATCAAGACCGGCGGCTGCCCCGAGGACTGCGCCTACTGCCCGCAGTCGGTGCACTACGATACGCCGGTCGAGTCCGAAAAGCTGATGCAGATCGATGACGTTCTGCGCGACGCGCGATCCGCGCGCGACACCGGCTCGACGCGCTTCTGCATGGGCGCGGCATGGCGCGAGGTCAACGACGGCCGGGCATTCGAGCGCGTCCTCGAGATGATCCGCGGCGTCCGCGCGCTCGGGCTCGAAGCCTGCGCCACCCTCGGCATGGTCACCGCCGATCAGGCGCACCGGCTCGCCGAGGCGGGGCTCACCGCCTACAACCACAATCTCGATACTTCCGAGGAATTCTACGGCACCATCATCACTACCCGGACCTATGAAGACCGCCTCAGGACCATCGCCAACGTCTCGGGCGCGGGCATACAGGTTTGCTGCGGCGGCATCGTCGGCCTGGGCGAGGCCCGCGCCGACAGGGTGAAGCTGCTGCACACGCTGGCCTGCCTGGACCCGCAGCCGGAGAGCGTGCCGATCAACGCCCTCGTCCCGGTTGAAGGAACGCCGCTCGAAACTCAGCCCCAACTCGACATCTTCGAATGGATCCGCGCGATCGCCGTTGCTCGCATTCTGTTGCCGAACGCGATGGTCAGACTGAGCGCCGGGCGGTTGACGATCAGCGCCGAGGCCCAGGCGCTGGCCTTCCTCGCCGGCGCCAACTCGATCTTTACCGGCGAGAAGCTCCTGACCACCCCCAACCCGGAACTCGACTTCGACCAAAGTCTGCTCGCCCGGCTCGGCCTTCGCGCGCGGGTCCCGGACAAGGAGGCACCTTACCATCACCACGGCATTACGGCGGCTGACGCGGGATCTCGATCGAACTCAAGGACCAGTCGCGGCGCCGCTCGCTTAACCTGCCGCGCGGGATCGACTTCAGCTCGAACGATTACCTTGGGCTGAGCCGCCACCCGGCCCTGGCCGAGGCAGCGTGCGCGGCGATCGACGCGGGCGGACCGATCGGCGCCGGCGGCTCGCGTTTGCTGCGTGGCCACCATCCGGCTCATGCCGAGTTGGAGAGCTTCGCCGCGACGTTTTTCGACGCCGGCAAGGCGCTCTACATGAGCACCGGGTTCATCGCCAACTACGCCTTGTTCACCGCCCTGGCCGGACGTCACGACGCGATCATCTTTGATGAGTGGATCCATGCGAGCGCCAAGGAAGGCATCCACGCCTCGGCGGCGCGCCGCTACAAGGCCCGCCACAACGATCTCGCCTCATTCGCCGAGGCCGTGGCGCGCGCGCGCCGGCGCGGTGCCCGCCAGCTCTGGATCACGGTCGAGAGCGTCTACAGCATGGACGGCGACACCGCCCCGCTCGCTGGGCTGATGGATCTGGCGCACCGGTACGACGCCATCTTGATCGTCGACGAGGCCCACGCCACCGGCGTCCTCGGCGCGCGTGGGCGCGGCCTATCCGAAGGGCTCGAGGGCGACAACCTGATCACCCTGCACACCTGCGGCAAGGCCCTGGGCGCCGCCGGCGCGATCGTGTGCGGGCCGGCGGTGGTCATCGACTACCTGGTCAACACCGCGCGGCCGTTCATCTACAGCACCGCGCCGCCGCCCATGGTGGCGGCCGTGGTCAAGCGCGCGCTCGAGCTGATCGACGAGGAGCCGTGGCGCCGCGAGCAACTACAGGCCCGTTGCGCCATCGCACGGGACGCGCTGCAAAGCCGTCTCGGCGAGCGCCACTCGTTTCCACCGACGCAGATCCTGCCGGTCATTCTCGGCGGCGAGGAGCGCGCGTTAACGGCCGCCGGCGCGCTGCAATCTGCCGGCTTCGACGTTCGTGCGATCCGCCCGCCAACGGTGCCGGCGGGGACCTCGCGGCTCCGCCTCGCGATCAACGCCGAGCACAGCGAAGACGATATCGCCGCCATGGCGCAAACGCTCGGCGCGGTGGTGGCGGGCATGGCCGAAGCATCGGCGGCATGAAAGCGGCCACGAATGCCATCGTTGTCAGCGGCACCGACACCGGCCTTGGCAAGACCGTGTTCGCGGCGATGCTCACCCTGGCGCTCGATGCCCGCTACTGGAAGCCGGTTCAGGCCGGACCCGGCGAGGGCGGCGATCGCGGCGACGGCGCGAGCGTCGCCCGGCTGACTGGCCTCGGTCCGGAGCGGATCATGCCCGAGCGGTACATCCTGTCGAACCCGCTGTCGCCACACCGCGCCGCCGAGTTCGATGGCGTCGAGATAGATCCGGATGGCCTGAACCTGCCGGCGGCCGACGACAACGCGCGGACGCTGATCGTCGAGGGCGCCGGCGGGCTGCTGGTGCCGCTGACCCGGCGGGTCCTGCTCATTGACGTCTTCCGCCGCTGGGGCGCGCCGGTGGTGCTGTGCGCGCGCACCGCGCTCGGGACCATCAACCACACCCTGCTCTCGGTCGAGGCGCTCAACGCGCGTGGAATCCCGCTGCTCGGCATCGCCTTCATCGGCGAGCCCATGCCCGACAGCGAGCGCACGATCATTGAGTTCTCGGGCGCGCGGCGGCTGGGTCGTTTGCCGTGGCTCGCCAGGCCGTCGGCCGCGTCCCTCCGCCAGGCCTTCGCCGATAATTTCCGCGCGGACGACTTTCGCGGCCGCGATGACTGACGAACCGATGGCGGACGCACCCTCGCCGATCTGGCATCCGTTCACCCAGCACGCCACCGCCGGTCCGCCAATCGCCATCGAGCGGGCCGAGGGCGCCTACCTCTATACCGCAGACGGCGGGCGGATCATCGACGCGATTTCGTCGTGGTGGGTCAATCCGCACGGCCACGGCCACCCCGCCATCGCCGCTGCGATCGCGGCCCAGGCGCAACGGCTCGACCAGATCATCTTCGCCGGCTTCACCCACGAGCCCGCCGAGCGGTTGGCCGCGCGGCTCCTCGAGATCACGCCGCCGGCGCTCGAATTCGTTTTCTTCTCCGACAGCGGATCGACCGCCGTCGAGGTCGCGGTCAAGATGGCGGTCGGCTACTGGCATAACCGCGGCACCCCACGGGCGCGGATCGTCGCGCTCGAGGACGGCTATCACGGCGACACCTTCGGCGCCATGTCGGTCGGCCACCGAGGCGTTTTTTCCGCCGCCTACCAGCCGATGCTGTTCGCGGTCGACTACCTTCCCTTCCCGGCGCCGGGCCACGAGCAGCGCACCATTGACGCGCTCGAGGCCCTGCTGCGCGCCGACGGCGAGAAGATCGCCGCGTTCATCTTCGAACCCCTGGTCCTTGGCGCCGGCGGCATGCGGATGTATCCGCCGTGGGTTCTCACGGCCGTCGCCGAGCTTTGTCGGGCGCACGGAGTGCTGTTGATTGCCGACGAGGTAATGACCGGGTTCGGTCGCACCGGCAGCTTGTTCGCCTGCGAGCAGGCCGGCGTCGTGCCGGACTTGATGTGCCTGTCCAAGGGCTTGACCGGCGGCGTCCTGCCGATGGGCGCAACCCTCGCCAGCCGCGAGATCTACATGGGCTTCTATGCGGACGACCGGGCCAGGATGTTCTTCCACAGCAGCTCGTTCACCGGCAACCCCATCGCCTGCGCCGCCGCGCTCGCCAGTCTCGACATCTGGGAGAGCGAGCCGGTGCGCGAGCGCATCGCCGCGATCGCCGCGTTTCACGCCCGCCGCCTGCCCTCCCTGCGAGCCCGCCCCGAACTCACCGACGCGCGCCAATGTGGCACCATCGCCGCCGTGGACATCCGCGTTCCCGAGGGCGGCTACCTTTCGGCGCTCGCGCCACGGCTGTATGCGTTCTATCTCCACAATGGCGTACTGTTGCGTCCGCTGGGTAACGTCGTGTACGTATTGCCGCCTTACTGTGTCACCGCAACCGACCTGGAACGGATCTACGATGTCATTGAACGGTCCCTGGACCTTATCGGGAATTGAGCAAACCAGCGCGGATCTGGTCGAACCGGTACGCCGCCATTTGGCCACCTTGTGCCAGCGGCCGGAGGAACATGCCCGGTTTCTCAACACGCTGTCGCTGCTCGAACATATCGGCAGCCGCAAGATCCTGACCAGCCAGAGTCGTGGCCCGCTCGATTGTGAAACCCTCAAGCATCTGGCGGAGGAAGCCCGCCACGCGTTCTTCTTCAAGCGCACCGCGGAGAAGGTGGCCAAGCGCACGCTCGACTATTCCGACACCGACGCGGTAACCCCGGCATCGGCGCGGATGTACTTCGGCCGGCTCGACGCCGCCGTCAACAACGCCCTCGGCATCGATGTCTCCGCCGAGATCCCTTATCTTTATGTTTCGATGATCGTCGAGTTGCGCGCGATTTGGACCTACCGCCTCTACCACGAGGTCCTCAAAGAGAGCGGCCTCAACATCTCACTCAAGGGCCTGCTCGCCGAGGAAGAGTTGCACCTGCCGCAGATGTCCGACCGGCTTTCCCGGTTAGGAGAAGACGTCGGCGAAAAGGTCCCTGCCTTCGCGCGGTGCGAAGACACTCTGTTCCGGGGGCTTTGGCGCTCGTTGGCCAATCTGCCGACGCTGCACTGATTATATCTACGCGGCAGCTCTCTCCAGGAGAGAGCCTAATCTGCGTCAGCCCGATGGGGGAGAAGGCTTGGGGGGAGGCGGTTCGCGGTCGCAGCCGGCCTCGTCGTCGCCGCCGCGTTTAGCCTTGTCGCCACCGGCGGCGCCGTTTTCCTCGGCGAACAGAAGCTCGTCCTCGAGCCGCGCCCGGGTGCCGAACGAGACGATCGCGAGGCCCGCAAAGATGCACACCGCGCCGCCGAGCCAGATGGCGACACGGTAGTTGTAGCCGGTCATTTCACCCATCTTGCGCGCCGCGATCGCGCCACCAAACGCGATCACGGCGCCCGCGACCCAGTAGAGCCAGCGCGGAAGCCGAAGCCGTCGCCGGCGCCGCTCGGTCATGGCGTTACCGGGACGTTACCGGCCGCCACGACGCTACTGACCGGCGGCGGCGCGGGCCAGGGTGATCAGCACCGCGGCGAAGATCGCGGAGGTGATCACGCCACTGATATTCGCCCCCAGTGCGTGGGGCATGATGATCGCTTCCGCATCCACTTCGGTTACCGTTTTCTGCGCCACCTTGGCCGTCGTCGGCACGCAACTCACCCCGGCGATGCCGATGACGGGATTGTATTTCTTGCCCGACGCGAAGTAGAGCACATAGCCGCCGAGAAGCCCGCCGATCGCCGAGAAGGTCAGCGCAATGATGCCGATGATCAGCAGGGTCAACACCGTCGGATCGAGGATCGTGTTCGCATCGCAGAGCACGCCGAGCAACAGCCCAAGGAAGAACGTCGCGCCGTAGAGCAGCTGGTTGCTGAACAACTCAGCGAAATGGGTCAGGCCGCTCTCGCGAATGATCACGCCGAGGAACAGCGAAAGGAACAGCGGAGCCGCCACCGGAAAGAGCAGGCACAGCGCGATCGCGGCGATGACCGCGAAGACCATCTTCTCTTCGGAGGTCACGGGACGCGTCTTTTCCAGCGGCATCCGCAGGCCGCGAATGTGCTTCGGCACCATCGCCCGGATGAGATAGGGGTAGCCGCCGTAGGTCAGGCCCAAATACAGGTAGCCGACGACGGTGATCGGCACGAAGATCTCGGGCGCCAGAACCAGCGCCGCGAACAGCACCATCGGCCCGTCGGCGCCGCCGATTGTCGAGGTCGCGGCCGCCTGGTTCAGCGGCAGTCCGAGCCAAATGCCAAGCGGAAACGTAACCAGCGTGCCAAGTTCGGCGCAAATCGCAATGAACATGCTGCGAAACGGCCTTACCATGACGAAACCGACGTCCAGCAGCGAGCCAATGCCGAGAAAGACGAGACAGGCAATGAGACCGTTGGAGAACGTAAACGTGTAGATCGGCTGGAGCCAATTGATCTGCAGGACGTTCATCAACGGGGTCGTTTCGCTCGCTAGCGGATCGAGAAACAAGGTTCCCATCTTGCCGCCCTGGAGAAACAGCACCCCGGCGTTGACGGTCGCCATTCCGAGACCCATCGGGATCATCAACAGCGCTTCGAGCACACCCTTCTTGCCCAAATAGATCAACAGAACGCCCAGGAAGATGAGAAAAATCCGGCCGATGACAATTTTCGGCTCGGACGCCGCAAGCGTCGCGATGCCCTGAAACAACTGAAGAAAATCGATGTCTCCCATCCGCCGGATCCCTGTTTCCTAGGTGATTGACAGGAGGACCTGACCGGCATCCACCGCGTCGCCGACCTTGACCGCGAGATTGGAAACCGTGCCGTCCTTGTGCGCCGAAACGACCGTCTTCATCTTCATGGCTTCGATGACCACGACCTTGTCGCCGGTCTTCACCGCGTCGCCGGCCTTGACGGCGACCTCGAGGACAACGCCGCCGAGCGGCGCCACCTTGTCATCGCCAGAATCCGCGCCACCGCCGGTGGCCGCCGGAGCCGGGGCCGCCGCCGGGGCCGCCGCCGGGGCCACGGGTGCGGAGACGCGCGGCATGCCGACGCTGGGCGTCTGATAAAACGTGCTGCCGGCGTCTTCGGTGACGTCCTCGACGAAGACATCGTAGGGCTTGCCGTCGACGGTAATGCGCAAGTGTCTGGTCATGGATCGGTCCTTCGAAACTTGGCGGGATCAATGATGGTCAAGGCGGGGCGTGTGCGAGGTCTGCTGCCGGGACCGGCCGAGGGTCGCCCACACGGATCCGCGCCCAGCCTCGCCGACGCGGACGATGCGCTGAGCGCCGAGCATGGTGTGAACCGCGGCGGCGACCGCGGCGACATGCGCGGCGGTCTCGTCACGCGCCGGCGTTACGGACACCGAAACCACGCTCGGCGCCGCGGCCTTGGCGCGCCCCTGGACCCCGGCCAGCACGACGACGATGATCCGGATCAACACGGCGCTGAGCCCCGCGATCACCACCATCATGCCGTAGGCGAAAAACGACATCGTTATCGCCGAACTCAAATCCATCATCGCCTCCCTTTTCCCGAGACGGCGCCGCCGCCGCGCGCCGTAAATTTTGCCGGGCCTTGCCTTAAAGCGGGATCAGTCCGTGCTTCTTCGGCGGGCGGAGCTCGCGCTTGCCGAGCAGCTTACGCAGCGACAAGGAAATCGCCGACCGCGTCGTTCCCGGTTCGATGATATCGGTGATGTAGCCCCGCGACGCAGCCATGTAGGGCGAGGCAAACTCGGCGCGGTACTCGGCCACGAGCTCGTCGCGGCGTTTCTTCGGATCTTCCGCCGCCTTCAGCTCGCGGCCGTAGAGAATGTTGACCGCGCCGTCGGCGCCCATCACCGCGATCTCGGCGGTCGGCCAGGCGAAGACCACGTCGGCGCCAAGCTCCTGGCTGCACATCGCCAGGTACGAACCGCCGTAGGCCTTGCGGCAGACGATCGTAATTTTCGGCACCGTCGCGCTGGAATAGGCGAACAGCATCTTCGCGCCGTGGCGAATGATCCCGCCGCGCTCCTGCTCGATGCCGGGCAGGAAACCGGGGACGTCGACCAGCGTCACCAGCGGAATGTTGAACGCGTTGCAGAAGCGGATGAACCGAGCGCCCTTGTCCGACGAATCGATGTCGAGGCAGCCGGCCTTTTCCATCGAATTGTTGGCGAGAATGCCGACCACGATGCCCTCGACGCGGGCGAAGCCGATAATCAGGTTGCGGGCGAAGCCGGCGTGGATCTCGAGAAAATCGCCATCGTCGACGATTCGGTGGACGATCGCATGCATGTCCATCGGCTCGGACGGGTCGGACTTGACCAGCCCATCCATCGCCGTGTCCTCGCCAAAGGTGATGGTCTCGGTTGGGTGGTGCGGCGGATCTTCGGTATTGTTGGCCGGCAGAAAGCTGAGCAGCTTGCGGGTAATGGCGATGGCGTCGACATCATCCTCGGCGACGAAATGGACATTGCCGCTGACGGTCGCGTGCATGATCGCGCCGCCGACATCCTCCATGCTCACCTCACGGCCGGTGACCGACTTGATTACCTGCGGCCCGGTGATGAAAAGCTGGGCGTTATGCCGGGTCATGATGATGAAGTCCATCAGCGCCGGCGAATAAGCCGCGCCGCCGGCGCACGGCCCGGCGATAATCGCGATCTGCGGGACGACGCCGGAGAGTTGGACGTTGCGATAGAAGGCCTCGCCGTAGCCGGAGAGCGCATCGACACCCTCCTGAATACGCGCCCCGCCGGAGTCCTTGAAGCCGACCAGGGGCACGCCGTTTTTCAGTGCGACATCCATCGTCCAGACGATCTTGCGGGCGTGCATCTTGCCCAGCGTGCCACCGACCACGGTGAAATCTTGGCTGAACGCGGCGACCTCGCGATCGTCGACATAGCCGGTGCCGACGACGACGCCGTCCGCCGGCATCTCCTTCTTCTCCATGCCAAAGCTGGTGCAGCTGTGGCGGATATGGGCACCGTATTCCTGAAATGTGTCGGCCTGGAACAGGCCGAGAATCCGCTCGCGCGCGCTGAGCAAGCCTCGTTCGTGCCGCTCCTTGATCTTCGTCGCGCCGCCGGCGGCATAGACCTTCTTACGGCTTTCCTTCAGCTTATCACGAAGCTTTGCATCGAGAGGCATGTGCGTTCCCATCCCAGATCCGTGGACGCGAGCAAGAGCGGGGCGCTCACCGACGCCCGTGCCGCCATCGGGCACTCGCCAACGAGCCGATCCCAGCCTCGCCAATCGCGCCCGACCGCGCGTACTGCCAACCAAAATCCCACCAACGCGGCTTGTGTTGTTGTTCCGCGCTATCGTCTAACCTTATACCCTCCCTTGAGCCGGGCGAAAATAGGGCGCGGCGCACTTGCGTGTCAAAGCAAAACCTTTGGCCCCTCCTTGGCCCCGCCCATGCCCACCGGCGCACCTTGCGCTCACGTTCCGAGGCAGGCCAAGGGCTTTAGCGCGATGGATCCGTCTCCGCCGGCGCGAAGCCCGCCAATGCATCTTCGGGTGTCGCGTCGTCGCCATCGCCCTCGCCGCGAGGATCGAGCGCGCCGGCCAAAGGGGTCGTGCGCGGCAGCGGCAGGAACTGGACCTGATCGGCGGTCGGAACCGGCGCGCGCTGGCGCATCCGCCACAGGGCGAAGGCGGCGGTGGCGGCGCCGACAAGGGCGATGAACGCGAAAAGTCCGGCCGGCCCGATCGCCTCCATCATCAGCGACGCCGCCGGTGGTCCGGCCGCGGCGCCGAGGCCGTAGACCGTGATCAGCGCGCCGCTCGCCGCGACCACCTGCGAGACCTCGAGCCGGTCGTTGGCGTGCGCGACGCTGAGCGGATAGAGGGTAAAAATCACCGCGCCGAACACCGGCGCCAGGTACAGCAGCGCCGACGGCATCGCCCGCTCCGCAAGAACGAACGCGACACTCACGCCAACTAGGCACAGCGCCACCGCGAAGAGCACGTGGCGGCGGTCGAAGCGGTCCGACAACCGCCCCGCCGGCCATTGCAAGATTAGACCGCCGACGATGACCAACACCATGAACCGGGCGGTCTGGGTGACATCGGGATCGAGCGCGCGGGCGAAGACGGGGCCGAGACTGTAGAAGGCGCCCAGCACCACGCCGGAAGCGAGAGCGCCGGCGACGCCGAGCGGCGACAGGTCGTAGAGGCGCGCAAGGCCCAGGCTTTCGGTCGTTGCCACCGGCGGAGCGGCGATACGGATGACCGCCACCGGAACCACCGCCAGCGAGACGAACGCCGCGCAGACGGCGAATCGCGTGATCCCGCTAGGGTCGGGCAGCGGCAGCAGCAGCTGCCCGGCGCCCTGGCCGAGGTACACGGCGATCATGTAAAGCGACAGGATGCGGCCCCGCGATTCGTTGCCGACCTGCGCGTTCAACCAGCTCTCGACGCACATGAACAATCCGGCGAGGCAGAACCCGCAGATGAAGCGCAGCGCGGCCCACGGCACAGCGGCGACATCGACCGGAAACGCCAGGATCGTCGCCGACAGGATCGAGGCGAAGGCGGCGAAGGCGCGGATGTGGCCGACGAGGCCGATCACCCGGTCGCCATAGCGGGTGCCGATGACGAGCCCGACGAAGTAAGCGCCGCCGACCAGACCGATTGCAAGGCTCGAGGCGCCGCCGGCGTCGAGCCGCAGCGGCACCAGGGTGCCGAGCAGGCCAATCCCGACTAGCAGGAAGAAGGCTCCGGCCAGCAGCCCCGAAAACGTCACCAGCAGCCGCGTCATCGCCCCCCACCCCTCTTCAGGTCGCGGATGCCAAACGGACAGTTTGCCCTCGCCGAGCCGCCGGTGCGGCAATCGGGCGCCCCGAGCGCGCTGAATTCGATTGCCAGCCGGGCGGACAGAGCCCCAACTTCACTATTGGTCTGATCCTGACGCTTGAGGCCTCAAGCGTCAGGATCAGACCACCGGATCAATTGGCTGGAGGATCTGGCCGGAATGAGGCCAAACGACAAGCCATATAGGTCATCCTGACCTATATTATAGGTCAGGATGACCTATCACATTTACTGTAAATAATTGATTTTTATAGATTCACCATTCAGGAGTGAGAAAATTGGGCGTGGATGTTTTCGCCGCCATCGCCGCCATTGCCATTGGCCGTCACCGCGCCGGCGCCGACGACAGCCAATGGTGATGCTCACTATAGCACATGCGCGCGCATAGCACATGCGCCCCCCCCCGGCGGCCCCTCGCCTGCGTCCGGCGAAGGCGATGGTCACCGACCTCGTGTCCCCCCGCGACCGGCCGGGCCTTTCCTCGGGCGCAATGTAGTATACCGGCTTAAGCCGGCGATCGGCCTCGAACCCGGCCCTCAGGGAGACGGCTCATGGCGCAACCGAACGGCCCGCTCGCGGGCATCAGGATCCTCGATCTGACGCGCGTGCTCGCCGGCCCGGTGGCGACCCAGCTTCTCGGCGATCTTGGCGCCGACGTGGTCAAGGTTGAGCGGCCGGGGGTCGGCGACGATACCCGCGCCTGGGGACCGCCTTACTTGCGCGGCGCGCATGGCGCCGATACCAGCGAAAGTGCCTACTTTCTCAGCTGCAACCGCAACAAACGCTCACTCGGCGTTGATCTCGGGGCGCGCGCCGGACAAGACCTTGTTCGCCGTCTCGCCGCCAAGGCCGATGTCTTGATCGAGAACTTCAAGGTCGGCGACATGGCCCGTTTCGGCCTTGCCTACGCCGACTTGGCGCCCGCGCTGCCGCGGCTCATCTACTGCTCGATTTCCGGGTTCGGCCAGAGCGGACCGTACGCGCCGCGCCCCGGCTACGACTTCATGGTCCAGGGCATGGGCGGCGTCATGAGCATTACCGGCGAACCCGACGGCCCGCCGCTGAAGGTGGGCGTCGCCGTCGCCGACGTGGTCTGCGGCCTGTACGCGGCGGTCGCTATTCTCGCCGCCTTGCGCCATCGTGAGGCCTCCCCGGAGAATGGCGGCGGCGGGCAGTACATCGACCTCGGCCTGTTCGACACCCAGGTCGCCTGGCTGGTCAACCAGGGCCTGAACTACCTGACCTCCGGCCGGGCGCCGACGCGTCTCGGCAACGCCCACCCCAACATCGTCCCCTACCAGGTCTTCGCCACCGCCGACGGCCACATCATTGTCGCCGTCGGCAACGACGGCCAGTTTCGCAAGCTGGTCGAATGTGCCGGCGCGCCGGGTCTCGCCGACGATGCCGACTTCGCGACCAACGCCGCGCGGGTGCGCAACCGCGACGTCCTCGTTCCGATCCTCGCGGCGCTGATCGCGGCCAAGCCTCGGCTCCATTGGCTCGATAACCTGGGCGCGCGGGGTGTACCGTGCGGGCCGGTCAACACCATCGACCAGGTCTTCGCCGATCCGCAGGTGCTCGCCCGCGAGATGCGGATCAGCATGCCGCACCCACTGGCCGCCGGCGGCGAGGTCGAGCTGATCGGCAATCCGATCAGGCTGTCGGCCTCGCCAGTCGCCTACACGCGCCCGCCGCCGACCCTCGGCCAGCACACCGACGAGGTTCTCGAAGACTGGCTCGGGCTGTCCGCCGGCGAGCGCCGGGCGCTACAGGCCGAGGGGGCCATCTGAGCGATTGTCCCCGCTGACGGCTCTGCTTCTTGCACGCGACGGATGAGCTAAAGCTTCAGGGAGACCTCCATGACGCCCGGCTCGTCGGGCTTCATTTTCCGGGTGAACTTGAAGAGCTCACAAACCTTGAGCATCGGCCGGTTCTCGCGCAACACATCGCCGAAGATTTCCTTGATGCCGTGAGATCGCGAGTAATCGATGATCCGGCGCATCAGCAGCGGCCCCAGCCCCAGGCCGGCCAGATCGCTCCGCAGCATGATCGCGTACTCGGCCCGCTCGCCATCGGGGTCGGCGGCGATATGGACCGCGCCGAAGATAACGCTCTTGCCGGGCACACCCGGTTCGGCGAGGACCAACGCCATTTCGCGGTCATAATCGATCTGGGTCAGGCGGGCCGCGAGCGGATGGGTCAGCGCCTTCTTCGCCGCGAAAAAGCGCATGCGAATATCCTCCGGCGACAACCGTTCGAAAAAGTCGTGGAACGCCGGCTCGTCCTCGGGGCGGACCGGGCGCAGGAGGAAAGTCTTGCCGTCGGGGAGGCTGAGGACCTCCTCGAGCTCCTTCGGGTAGGGCCGGATCGCCAGCCGCTTGGCCGCCGCGATTTTGCTGGCGCGAATCCGAATGCGCGCGTCCAGGGCGATGACGCCATTCTCATCGGCGAGCAGCGGGTTGATGTCGAGTTCGACCACCTCGGCGCAGTCGATGACGAGCTGCGAAATCTTGATCAGCGTCAGCGCGACGTCGTTGAGCGACGCCGGCGGCCGGCCGCGAAAGCCCTGCAGCAGCTTGAACACGCGGGTCCGCCGCATCGCGTCCAGGGCAAGGTGCATGTTCAGCGGCGGCAACGCCAGCGCGGTGTCGTCGATGATTTCCGCCGCCGTCCCGCCGTGGCCGAACAGGACGACGGGGCCGAACTGCGGATCGTCGTTGGCGCCGACGATCAGCTCGAAGGCGCCTGGACGCTGGATCATCGGCTGCACGGAGAAGCCCTCGATCGCGACATCGCCGAGCCGGGCGCGGATGCGCTCGAGCATCGCCTCGCCAGCCGCACGAACCGCCTGGGGCGTCGGCAGGTCGAGCATCACGCCGCCGACGTCGGACTTGTGGGTGATCTCCTTCGATAGGATCTTGAGCGCCATGGGCCCGCCGAGCGCCGCGGCCACCTCCTCCGCTCCCTTTGCGTCGGCGACGGCGCGGGTCGGCACGACCGGAACGCCGTAGGCCTCGAGCACCCTCTTGGCCTCGACTTCGCTCAGCCACTCGCGGCCGTCGGCCAGGGCCGCGGCGATGATCGCCTTCGCCTCGTTTACGTCAGGCTCAAAGTCCTCGGGGATGGACGGCGGCGTTTCCGTCAGCGCAACCTGGTTGCGACGGTAATTGACGATGTCGATGAAGGCGCGGACGGCGCGCTCCGGAGTGAAGTAGGTCGGAATGTGATTTTCGGCGAACAACCGCCGAGCCTCGGCCGCGGCATCCTCGCCCAGCCAGCTGGTCAGAACCGAGTGGCGCTTGCCGCCGACCGTCCTGATCACCGCCTCGGCGGCCTCGGTGCCCGATGCGATCGCGACCGGACAGTTCAGCACCAGCACGGCGTCGGCGCCGGGGTCTTGCAGCAGCACGTTCAAGGCCGCCGCGTATCGCGCACCATTCGCGTCGCCGATGATGTCGACCGGATTGCCGTGCGACCACGTGGCCGGCAGCACGGCGTTGAGCGCGGCGACGGTATCGGCCGACAACTCGGCGAGCTGGCCGCCGTAATCCATCAACGCGTCCGTCGCCATCACCCCAACGCCGCCGCCGTTGGTCAGGATGGCCAGCCGCTCGCCGGTGACCTTCAGCCCCAGCCCCATCGTTTCGACCGCGCCGAACAGGCCGCCGATGTCGTGTACCCGAAGCATTCCGGCGCGCCGGAATGCGGCGTCGTAGACCGCGTCACGCCCGGCGAGCGCGCCGGTGTGGGAAGCGACCGCCTTGGCCGCCGCCGGCGAGCGCCCGGACTTGATGACGATGACCGGCTTGAGCCGAGAGGCGGCGCGGGCCGCCGACATGAACTTCCGCGCGTGGGTCACGGCCTCGATGTAAAGCAGGATACCGCGGACCTCGCCCTGGTTGGCGAGGTAGTCGAGAAGGTCGCCGAAATCGACGTCGGCCATGTCGCCGAGCGAAGCGAAGTGAGAAAAGCCGATGCCGCGCGCGGTCGCCCAGTCGAGAACAGTGGTGACGATGGCGCCCGACTGGGCGACGAAGGCGAGGTGCCCGGCCTTCGGCTGGATGTGGGCGAAGCTGGCGTTGAGACCGGACCCCGGCACCAAAACGCCGATACAGTTGGGGCCGACGATGCGTAGCGTCGCCGGCCGCGCCGCGGCGAGCATTTCCGCGCGCAAGGCGTGCCCGGCGGCATCGCCGCCCTCGCCGAAGCCGGCGGTGATCACGACCGCCGCCTTGGTGCCGCGTCCCGCCAGATCGGCGATCAGCCCCGGCACCGCCGCCGGCGGCGTGGCGATGACCGCGAGTTCGGGAACCATCGGCAGCGATGCCACGTCGGGATAGGTCAAGACCCCCTCGATCGCCTTGTGATTCGGGTTCACCGGCATGATCGGGCCCTGGAAGCCGGAGTAGAACAGGTTGCGCGCGACCACCGCGCCGATCGATTTGGGCCGCTTGCTCGCGCCGATCAAGGCAACGGACGAAGGGTTGAAGAGACTGTCTAGATTGCGGATGCTCACGACTGATCAGTGTCCCAGTGGTTGAACCTGGGGGGCGGGAGCGCAATTTAAACACGATCCGAGATTTAGGGAAAGCTTATGAACCCTTGGCGGTCCGAGCGCCGGAACGCGGCCGAGCACGGTGAACGCCGTCTCGCCCGTGATGAAAGGGGGCGTGTTGGAGGGGGACGGGGTGGAGGAGGACGTGGACAACGAGCCGGCGTGGCCCCATTGTGCCGGCAGCGGCAAACTTTTATAACTGCCGCGCTTTATCTGAACCTCGCGAAGTCGCGCACGACACATTGATGGAAGACGAACGATGGACTACGCCGCGGCACGGCGAAGCATGGTTGACAATCAGATCCGGACCAATCGGGTCCGCGATCCGCTGATCATCGCCGCCATGAACGAACTCCCGCGTGAGCGATTCGCGCCCGTGTCGCTGCGAGGTATCGCCTACGCCGATGAGGACATTCCGTTAGGCAATGGCCGCTACCTGATCGAGCCGCTTGCCGCGGCGCTGCTACTGCAAGCCGCGGAGATCAACAGTGATGACGTCGTCCTGGCGATCGGCAGCGCCAGTGGATATGTGCCGGCATTGATCGCGCCGATGGCCAGCGCGGTGGTCGCGTTGGAGGAAGATCCCGAACTCGCCGACCGGTCGAGCGCACTGCTGGCCGATCTTGGCATGAACACCGTCGCCGTGGTCCAGGCATCGCCGCGTCAGGGCTACGCCAAGCAGGCGCCATACGATGTCATCATTTTTTGCGGCGCGGTCTCGTCGGTTCCCGACGCCGTCGCGGCGCAACTCGCGGTCGGGGGCCGGATGGTCGCGATCGTCCGCGGCAAGCGGGGAATGGGCAAGGTAACCTTGTTCCTCAAGACAGCGAACGCCTTGTCGCGCCGCGAGGTCTTCGACGCCGCGACGCCGTACCTCCCCGGTTTCGAGCCCGAGGAAACCTTCACCTTTTGATTGCGCCGGCAACGCGGATCGTGACCTAATCTTCGTTGCGCGCCTGCTCTTGGTCGGGGCCGATAACGCGGCGACTGCCGGTTCGACGCTTAAGTTCGGGATGATCACGGTACACCGATGCGCCTTTCCCTTGCCTTGCTGTTGAGCGCTACACTGGCCGCGGTTTGGCCACCGGCCGCATCGGCGCAGACCCTGGCAGAGGCCTTGGCGGCGGCCTACCGGAGCAATCCGCGCTTGGCCGCCGAGCGCGCCCGCTTGCGCGCGATCGACGAGCAGGTCCCGCAGGCGCTGTCAAACTGGCGGCCGACGGTCGACGCCTACGGCAGCGTCGGCAAAGGCGCGATCGAGAGCAGAGGGCGCACCGACCTCGGCTCGGGCACCCAGAATATAACACCGCGAACTTATGGCGCCCAGATCAACCAGCCGCTGTTTCGCGGCGGGCAGACGGTCGCCCAGACGCAGGCGGCCGAGAACACGGTGCGCGCCGGCCGGGCGCAACTCGACTCCGTTGAACAGAACGTGCTGCTGAACGCGGTCGCCGCCTACACGGATGTCTACCGCGACCAGGCGGTGCTCGAGCTGCAGATCCGCAACGAACAGCGTCTCGGCCGGCAGTTGACCGCGACGCGCGACCGTTTCCAGGTCGGTGAGGTTACCCGCACGGACGTATTCCAGGCCGAGGCCAGATTGGCCGGAGCAACCGCCAGCCGGATCGGCGCGGAGGGATCGCTTGAGCGCTCGCGCGCGGCCTACCGCAATGTCGTTGGCGAGGTTCCCGGGGTCCTCGTCCGACCGCCGGTCCCGACCAACCTTCCGGCCGATCTCGGCCGTGCCATCGCCGCGGCGAAAGACCAGAACCCCGATATCATTGCGGCCGAATTCACCGAACGTTCGTCGCTCGATAGCGTCGATCAGGTGCGCGGCGAACTTTACCCGTCGCTGCGCCTGACCGGCACGGCCCAGCGCGACTGGGAGCGAACATTCGAGGGCGCAAGGACCAGCACGTACCAAGCCCTGATCAATCTGGACGTGCCCCTCTACCAGTCCGGCGCGGTCTATTCACGGATCCGGCAGTCGAAGCAGAATGTCGCCGAAAACCGCAAGCGCCTCGACCAGACGCGTCAAGACGCCGTCGAATTGGCAACCAGCGCATGGAACGATTTGGAGACGGCGAGGGCGGCGCTGAACTCGTTCCGCACGGCGGTCCAGGCCAACGAGGTTGCCTTGGAAGGTGTCCAGCGTGAAGCCGAGGTCGGCGCTCGGACGGTGCTCGACGTTCTCGACGCCGAGCAGGAACTGGTCGATTCGCAGGTCAATCTGGTCCGCGCCCAGCGCGATGAAGTCATCGCGATGTACAACCTCAAAACGGCGCTTGGCGAGCTGACCGCCCAACGTATCGGCCTTGACGTCGACTTCTACGATCCGACCAAGCATTATGACGCCGTCCGCAACCGCTGGTTCGGCGGCGACAGCCCCGGCGGGATCAACGACCGCTTCCCGCGAAACGAATGAACACGCGCCAGCGGACGGGTAACGGGCGGGTAAGGCTTACTCTGGCGTCACGCTGCCATTTACGGTAGAGTAGCCGAACCGGCAACTGCAACCGGACGCAAGACCATGAGCAACGCATCAGACGCAACCAAATCGGCTCCGCCGGAGCCGTCGATGGAGGATATCCTGTCGTCGATCCGACGGATCCTGTCCGACGACGGAGAGGAAGCCGAAGCCGAGGCCCCGCCGTTCACGCCGGCCCCGGCCAGAGAACAGCCGCTTAAGGCGAAAGCCGTGCCCGCTCCCGCCGCGGACCTGTCCGCCGATGAGCCCTTGGCGCCGCCGGCGGCGAAGCCCGAAGCGCCTTCCCCGGGCGACGAGCGCGACGAGGAGATCGGGTTCGCCGAGCAGGACGAAGGCGATGCGCCGCCGCCGTCGCCACCCTCGGCGCGCGACAACGTGTTTCACCTGACGGCGGAGATGCGCCTTCCGCCGGAGCGCCAGGTGCTGTCGCGCGCGACGTCGAACGCCTCGAGCGACGTGCTGTCCCAACTGGCCAAGGCCATCCTCGATCGGCGCGATATCGCCATCGGCGGCCGCGACATGACGATCGAGGGGCTGGTCCGCGAAATGCTCCGGCCCATGCTGAAGGAGTGGCTCGACCGTAACCTGCCGTATCTGATCGAGCGCCTCGTCAAAAAGGAAATCGACTACATGGTCAACCGGGCGGAGCGCCTTTAGCCGGCGGCGAAATAGCGCACGCCGGTGCGCCGCTCTCTTCCTTTCACGAACGATCGTTGACCGCTCGCCCGCTCGCCCGTTAACAAGGCCCTTCTGAACACATCTGGGTCCGGGCCGCGCCGCATCGGCGCCCGGCGGAGTGGCGATGCTCGAACCGACCTACAAACCCGCCGACATCGAAAACAAATGGTATGACGTCTGGCAACGCGCCGGCGCCTTCGCGCGCGGCCGGACGACCGCCGGGACACGGGCCGCAAACGCGCCGCCGTTCACCATCGTCATCCCGCCGCCGAATGTCACCGGCAGCCTGCACATGGGCCACGCCCTTAACAACACGTTGCAGGACATCATGGTCCGCCAGGCGCGGATGACCGGTCATGACGTCTTGTGGCAGCCGGGCACCGATCACGCCGGGATCGCCACCCAGATGGTCGTCGAGCGCCAACTCGAACGCGAGGGCCTCGGCCGCCACGATCTCGGCCGCGCCGCGTTCATCGAGCGGATCTGGAAGTGGAAGGCGGAGTCCGGCGGGACCATCATCGGCCAGCTCCACCGGCTCGGCGCCTCGTGTGACTGGTCGCGCGAACGCTTCACCATGGACGAGGGCCTGTCGGCCGCGGTCCGCCGGGTCTTCGTCACCCTGCACAAGCAAGGCCTGATCTATCGCGACAAGCGGCTGGTCAACTGGGATCCGCTGCTGCACACCGCCATCAGCGACCTGGAGGTCGAGCAGCGCGACGAGGCCGGCAAGCTGTGGACCTTCAAGTATCCCGTCCAGGACCAGCCGGGGCGGTTCATTTGCGTCGCGACGACGCGGCCCGAAACGATGCTCGGCGACACCGCCGTCGCGGTCCACCCCGACGACGAGCGCTACGCCGAACTGGTCGGCCGGCACTGCGTTCTGCCCATCGTCGAGCGGCCGATCCCGATCGTCGCCGATCATCATGCCGACCCCGAGAAGGGCACCGGCGCGGTCAAGATCACGCCCGCCCACGACTTCAACGACTTCGAGGTCGGCCGCCGGCATGGCCTGGACATGATCAACGTTCTCGACGCCCGGGCGTGCATGAACGAGAACGCGCCCGAGCGCTATCGCGGCCTCGACCGCTACGAGGCGCGCGCCGCCATCGTCGCCGAGATGCAGGGCCTGGGCCTGGTCGAGCGCATCGAGGACCATCCGATGACGCTGCCGTACGGCGATCGCTCCGGCGTCGTCGTCGAGCCGTGGCTGATGGACCAGTGGTTCGTCGACGCGGGCACGCTCGCCGGTCCGGCCATTGCCGCGGTCGAGACCGGCAGGACCCGGTTCGTGCCTGAGCAGTGGACCAAGACCTACTACGAGTGGATGCGAAACATCCAGCCGTGGTGCATCTCGCGCCAGATCTGGTGGGGCCACCAGATCCCGGCGTGGTACGGGCCGGACGGCGCGATCTTCGTCGAGGAAAGCGAAGCCGAGGCGCTGGCCGCGGCCGATGCGCATTATGGCGAACCGACCGCGCTCATACGCGACGAGGATGTTCTCGACACCTGGTTTTCGTCGGCGCTGTGGCCGTTCTCGACGCTGGGCTGGCCGGACCGGACGGCGGAACTCGCCCGCCACTATCCGACCGACGTGCTCGTCACCGGCTTCGACATCATCTTCTTCTGGGTCGCCCGGATGATGATGATGGGCCTGCATTTCATGGACGAGGTCCCGTTCCGCAACGTCTACATCCATGCCCTGGTCCGCGACGAAAAGGGCCAGAAGATGTCGAAATCGAAGGGGAACGTGATCGATCCCCTCGAACTGATCGAGCGCTTCGGCGCCGATGCGCTGCGCTTCACCTTGAGCGCGCTGGCGGTCCAGGGCCGCGACGTGCGGATGTCGGAAAGCCGGGTCGAGGGCTATCGCAACTTCTGCACCAAGCTGTGGAACGCCGCGCGCTTTTGCCAAATGAACGGAGCCCAGCCGGTGCGCGGTTTCGATCCGGCCGCGGCGAGCGAGCCGGTCAACCGCTGGCTGGTCGCCAAGCTGGCGCGAACCATCGACGAGGCGACCGGAGCACTCGCCGCCTACCGGTTCAACGACTACGCCAATGGCCTTTACCACTTCGTCTGGGCGAATTTTTGCGATTGGTACCTGGAGTTCGCCAAGCCGATGCTGCTCGGCGGCAGCGCCTCGGCGCAGGCCGAAACCCGCGCCGTCGCCGGCTGGGCGTTCGACCGGATCTTGCTCCTGCTCCACCCGGTCATGCCGTTCGTCACCGAGGAGCTGTTTGCGCAAATGGCGCCGCGCGGCGGTGCGCTGCTGGTCGACCAGGCCTGGCCGGTCGCGGCGGATCTAACGGTAGATGCCGAGGCCGAGGCCGAGATCGATTGGGTGCTCGGCCTGATCACGACGGTTCGGGCGATGCGCGCGGACAGCAATGTCCCTCCGGGCGCGAAGATCCCGCTGCTGCTGCGCGATACCGACCCGCGCGTGAGCGAGCGGCTCAGGAGCCACGGCCGGCTGGTCGAGAGCCTTGCCCGGCTGAGCGAGCTCGCGATGCTTGACGGCGAGGCGCCGAAGGGCGCGGTGCAGGCGGTGTTCGAGGGTACCGGCGTGATCCTGCCGCTCGCCGAGATCATCGACGTCGCCGCCGAGAAAGCGAGGCTGGCCAAGGAACTCGGCCAGCTCGAAGCGGAAATCGCCCGGCTCAACAAGAAGCTCGCCAATCCCGGTTTCCTCGCCAAGGCGCCGGCCGCGGTGGTCGCCACCGAGCGCGAGCGTCTGCAGGCCGCGGCCCACGCCATGGCCAAGCTCGGCGACGCGGCGCGGCGGCTGGCGGAACTCTAGAATGCGCCCGCCAACCCGCCTTCTCCCCCTCATGACAAAAAAGGTCATTCTCGGCGCGGCCTTTGTCTGCCTCGCCGTCTGGATGGTCCTGCTGGTCCGCGTGCTGGTCAGCCTGCTCATCACCGGCTGAACCGACCGCCTTCACCGTCTTCTTTCTGTATACCTTGCCGAAGAGCGCCTTGCCTGGGCAAAGTGTACTGCGCCACGGTTATGAGACAAGCGTCTGCGACGGTCATGCGGCCCGATCCATGGGCTGCTGCTGGTCGGCCCTGACCTGGGCGGGTGTCCGGTGGCCATGGCGGGCGACCAGCCAGTGGGTATTGTACCAGGCGGCGAAGTCGAGCAACGCCAGGCGCAGCTCCTCGATGGTCTCGAAGTGGCGGACCCAGAGCAGGTTTTCCTTCAGCGTCCGGATGAAACGCTCGGCGACGCCGTTGCCCTCCGGCTCGCGCACGAAGGACGGCGAGGCCTCGATGCCGAGGAAGGCGATCTCGCTCTGGAAGTCATTGGACATGTAGTTCGAGCCATGGTCGTGGCGGAGCTTGAGGCCGGCGGCGACTTTCTTGCCGATGGCGGCGAAGTGCTGGCGCACGCCTTGGCGCACCGGTTCCAAGGCCTGGAAGCGGTTGGCGCTTTTGTCGGCGTGGATGCCGACGCATTCGCTGTTGCAGTGATCGACGGCGACGAAGACATGGGCCACGCCGTCTGCCACGGTGATGGTCTGGGTCATGTCGGTGCCCCACAGGACGTCCACGGCGTCGGTGATGATGGTGCCGTCGTGCGTCTTCTCCGGCCGCTTGCTGACCCGGTGTGGCCAACAACCCATTCTCCCGCATCAGCCGCCGGATGCGTCCGGGCGAGCTGCGGATCCCGGAGCACAGCCTTACGCGGATCTTGCGGTAACCCTCGCCGGTGAATTCTAGGCGATCGTGTGCTCCACCAGCGTTGCGTCGTCGTAGGGCCCCATGGGGCCGGGCCGGCGCCGCGACAGCGGAGCTGCCCGGCGATGATGATAGAGGCTCGCCCTACCAGGAGCGGACGACTCGCGCGGGCCAAGCGGCACGCTCAGCCGTGCAGGAACGAGGTCCTGTGTAATACGACTGATAATCTGTGTTAGAATTTGTTCGAGGTGAAGTAGGGGAACAACCCTCCACCCGGGCCGTATCTGCAGAGGAACGGCGCGCCCTGCATGAAACGCCCTGTCGCCGCGATCGGGCGTTTCATGTAGGGCTCTGAAGGGGAGGAAAACACCATGATTCGCCAGAATTCGAGGAACGTGCTCATGCTGAGCACGGCCTTATTCGCCTCGCTGGCGTTTGTGCCTGAAGATGCGAGCGCACACGGTCCGGCGAGCCCGGTGGTTTCGGCCGCGAGTTCGGCGCCAAGGTCAGCCGCCGATGGAACGGCAACCGGAACCCTGATCCCGGCACATCTGTTGGCAGCTGTTTGCGGCAAACCGGCCAACAAAGATATGGCCGGTTTCGAGCGCCGGCTTCAGCTCGCGAAAGCGTCTCAGGACCAGACGGCTGCCTATGGCGCAGAAATGCCGCCGCTATTCGATAACCTTGGCGACGACTCCTTTCCGGTCACCACAACAAGCGACAAGGCGCAGCACTATTTCGATCAAGGCTTGAGACTTGCATACGCGTTTAACCACCCGGAAGCACTCCGGGCCTTCCACTACGCCGAGCAGCTGGATCCGGCTTGCGCCATGTGCGCCTGGGGGCAGGCCTACGTTCTCGGGCCCAACATCAACGCGCCCATGGACCCGGCGGCCATAGGCCGGGCCCGAGAGGCCGCAGACCGTGCGATGGCGATGCGTGCCAGCACCGGCCCCCTGGAGCAGGCCTTGATCGAGGCACTGGACGCCCGGTACGCGGCCGATCCTGACCACGACCGTGCCGTCCTGAATCAGGCCTACGCCGAGTCCATGGCGAAGGTTGCCGGGGACTATGCCGACAGTCCGACCGTCCAATCCCTCTATGCAGACGCGCTGATGAACATCTCGCCGTGGGACTACTGGGAGCAAGACGGCAAAACCCTGAAGCCGGCCGTAGCAGATTTGGTTAAGACGCTGGAAACGGCCCTCGCCTTGGAACCGCGGCATCCTTACGCGATCCACCTCTACATTCATGCGGTGGAAGCCTCGAAAACGCCGGAGCGTGCGGAGCCGTATGCCGATCATCTGGCGGCGGAAATTCCTGGCGCCGGCCACATCGTTCACATGCCGTCTCACATCTACTTCCGAATTGGGCGGCTCCAGGATTCGATCGCGACCAATCGGGATGCCGTTGCCGCCGACGAGGCCTACATGGCCCAGGTTTCACCGGATGGGCTCTATCCATACACGTATTATCCGCACAATCTACACTTCCTGCTCGAATCGGCGCGTATGGCGGGAGATGGAGCGACGGCGGTTGCGACGGCAGAAAAATTGCCGGAAACGACCGTCGATGAGGTTTCGGCGATGCTGCCGTGGGTTCAGCTCATCGACGCGGCGCCCTACTTGGCGCACGCCCAGTTCAGCGGGCTGGAGACAGTCCTGGCCCTGAGCGATCCTGGTGACGCGCTGCCCTACGTCAAGGCCATGTGGCACTATGCCCGCGCTGTCGCTCTTGTGGCACAGGGAGATGCGTATGCGGCCAAGGTTGAGGCGGACGCCATCGACGCCATGAAAGAGGCTGTCGACTGGACAAGCATGGCCGACGGGGGCGTGCCAGCGCCCGAGCTTCTAGATCTTGCTGGTCAAGTCATCGACGGCCGCGTTCGTCAAGCAGCCGGTGATCATCAGGGTGCCGTGGGAGCGTTCGAGGAGGCGGTGGCTATTCAGGATTCTCTTCCTTACCTGGAACCGCCGTATTGGTACTACCCGGTCCACCGCTCGCTGGGTGCGGCGCTGCTGCAGGCGGGCCGGCCGGCCGAGGCTGAGAGGGCGTTCGAAGCGGCGCTGGAGCGGTTCCCGAACGACGCGTGGTCACTATACGGACTGCAGAAGGCTCAGCAAGCGCAAAACCATAAGGAGGCTGCAACCGAGACGGAGGAGAGGCTCAAGCGAGTGCGCGCTGGCGACGTCGAGAGGTTGGAGCTGTCCCGCTTGTAGTCCGGGCGGTGCCCCCCGCACGCCTCACGGGCGGAGAAAGTCTACACCTTCGCGCCGCACGGATGCGCGCAGCCGAGGCCGCTCGGCACGACGTTGCTGCGCTTCGCAACGAACTCGCCGAGCGATTTTTGGGACGTCCGAGAATGGAGACGGTTCGATCCCGGTGGCGTTCCCTCCGCCAGTACTCAGCTTATGATCCAAATGTTCTCAATGGGTTGCGGGACTGGTGGCCGGGCAAAGGTTCGAGAACGCGATTGCTATGCGGAAGGTTTTGCAAACATTTTGCAAATGGCTCCGCTCGGCGATTCGCACCCGTTCGCACCTAGGCCAGCGCGGCACAAGTCATCCGGTCGATGACAGCCGGCGGCCAGCAGCATCATTATTTACTCAGTATCTATCGCGGAAGATTTGGGCTCCAGGTTGTGTGGCAGAAGGACCCCCTCATCCTCCATAAACTGCTTCTCTATCTGGATGAGCCAATCCCTGCGTTGCTGAAGGAAGCCCTCTGCATCGTTGTCCAAGAGCGCACGGAACGAACGGGTGATCACGCTCGTAGCGACGGAATTAGGTCTACGTACGATTTTGCGCAGTCTGGAAAATGTTAAGGGTGTTGATATTGGCTTCAGAAGCTGTGAAATACTCCCACAGCAGCGCTTTGCTTTTCCTAATGACGCGATGGTGTGGGGCTCTAAAGAAGAAGAGTTGCACGCAAAAGCACTATGTATGGACATTGGAAGCAAGATATAAAAAAAGTATCCGCTGGGATACGGAAACCCGGGGCTGCTCGTAGTATTTCCGGCGACCGTCGCTAACAATAGCTTGCCCATACTTCATTCATTTTCACGGACTGGCAGCAATATTTCATGGGAGCCCTTTTCCCGCGAGTGTTGAACTAGGCATCACGTGTAGCCGTGAGCTTAGCAGGCGCCTACAAGATGTCCGATTCGGGTCATAACCGGTCGATTGGGCGGTGTCGGCATGGCGCATCGTTTACTCTATATGTAGCGGGTGTCTGTCTTAACCGGATAGGCGCGCTCCGGAGAATGGAACCTTTAAAAGGTACCTCAACGTGGCCTTCCCTAAGCGAAGAAGCCACCCTGAATTGGCTTTGGACGTGGAAGATGTAGACGCGATGATGATCGCTGATCAGCTGGTGAGAAATCGCTGCGATCGCTGGAGCTGCGGAAGCTGAAATTTCGATTAAAAATAGAGCGGTTGTGGTACATTGATGGGAGTGGAGCGCTTCTCAAATAAGCGTGCGCCACGAATATTGACGGAGATCTATCTCATGGCGAAAAAGGAATCGACTCCAAAAGCCTCGCCGCTCGCCAGCAAAGTCCTGTCAGGCACGAAGAAGCAGACGCTGGGGGACAGCAAGTCCCTGGCCGCGTCTGTGCTCAGCCAGGACGAGAGGAAGGGACAGGCGACTCGGAAGCCGAAGTAAGTGGTGTTTCAGACAGCGTAGCAATCTTGCGGATGCAGCGAGCAGGTATCCGGATGAGGCCGGACACCTGCTTGTCTTCGTCGTTCATGCATGAACCGATGTTCGGCGCCAGGGCCTTGACGTGTTTCCCATCGTGAACCAGCCAGCCGACCGACTGGCATATTACGAAATCAAATTCGTCACACTGCGAGAGCCAACGCCAACAGGGCATGGGCTGGGCACTATCCTCCCACTCGATAAGCACCAGCCGATGTCCGTACATGAGCATATCCTATAGCATTAGGATTATTTTCATGCAACGAATTTCTAGCTGAGACGCTATCCGCCAGCGACCCGCCGGGCGCGATCCTTGATCCGTTCGGCCCGCGCGGATAGTGTTGGGCCGCCAATTCCGCTCCCCTGCCCGGCCGGTCCCCAGGTTACTTTCCATGGATGTTCGCAGCGGCTTCATCGATGCCATCGGCAACACGCCGATGATCCGCCTGCGCGCCGCGTCGGAAGCGACCGGCTGCGAGATTCTCGGCAAGGCCGAGTTCCTCAATCCCGGCAGCTCGGTCAAGGATCGCGCCGCTTTGGCCATCGTCCTCGACGCCGAGGAGCGTGGCCTGATCGAGCCGGGCGGGCTGATCGTCGAAGGCACCGCCGGCAATACCGGGATCGGCCTCGCCCTGGTCGGCAACGCGCGCGGCTACCGCACCCTGATCGTCATTCCCGAGTTCGCAAAGCCAGGAAAAGAAGGACATGCTGCGCCTGTGCGGCGCTGAGGTCCGCGAGGTGGCGGCGGTGGCGTACAAGAACCCCGACAACTACGTCAAGGTGTCGGGCCGGCTGGCGGAAGATCTGGCGGCGAGCGAGCCGCATGGCGCGATCTGGGCCAACCAGTTCGACAACGTCGCCAACCGCGCCGGCCACTACCGCACGACCGGCCCGGAAATCTGGCGCCAGACCGAGGGCCAGGTCGATGCCTTCGTCTGCGCCGTCGGCACCGGCGGGACGCTCGCGGGTGTCGGGATGTACCTGAAGGAGCGCAATCCCGAGGTCACGATCGGCCTCGCCGATCCGATGGGCGCCGCGCTCTTCAACTACTATCGCCACGGCACGCTGAAGGCCGAAGGCTGACTCGATTATGGAGGGCATCGGCCAGGGCCGGATCACCGCCAATCTCGAAGGCGCGCCGGTCGACCTCGCCTACCAAATAGCTGACGCGGAAGCCCTCGATATCGTCTTCGACCTGCTCAAGACCGAGGGCCTGTGCCTTGGCGGCTCGAGCGGCATCAATGTCGCCGGGGCCATCCGCGTGGCGCGCGAGCTTGGCCCCGGCCACACCATCGTGACCATTCTCTGCGACTTCGGCACCCGCTACCAGTCGAAGCTGTACAACCCTGAATTCTTGCGCGGCAAGGGCCTCCCCGTTCCCTCGTGGCTGGATTAAGATCGTGACCTTCATGAGTTCAACCGAAGCAGGCGCCCTGGTGAGCCCGAGTTGGCTTGCCGAGCATCTCACCGATCCCCGTGTAGTTGTCCTTGACGGGAGTTTTCATGTTCCCGGCTCCGGCCGGGACGCAGGCGTGGACTTTCGTGCCCGCCACATACCGGGCGCCGCGCGGTTCGACGTCGACGCCATCCGCGACGAGAACAATCCGTTGCCGCACATGCTGCCGACGGCGGACGTCTTTGCCGCGAAGCTCGGAGCCCTGGGCATCGGTAACGATACCTTCGTCGTCGCCTACGATGCGGCCGGCTCGGCCGCGGCGGCCAGGGTCTGGTGGATGTTCCGCGCGTTCGGCCACGACGCCGTCGCCATCCTCGACGGCGGGCTGGACGCCTGGCTCGGCGAGGGCCGGCCGACGGAAGGCGGTGCCGCCAGCCCGCGTGACCACCGGCGCTTTATCGCCCGTGCGCGTCCGGGGATGGTCAAGAGCGGGGAGGATGTTCTTGCGGCTCTCGCCACCGGCGGGGCGCAAATCATCGATGCCCGCGGACCGGGGCGGTTTGCCGGAAGCGAGCCGGAGCCTCGCCCGACGCGTCGCCGCGGTCACATCCCCAACAGCGTCAACATTCCGTTTTTCAAGCTGATCGATCCGGCGCGCCGCGGCTCCTGGCGGCCGCGCGATGAACTCGCCGAGGTTTTCGCGGCGGCCGGGATTGATCTTGCCCGCCCAAGTATCGCCAGTTGCGGGTCCGGCGTGACCGCCTGCACCGTCGCCTTCGCGGCCGCGCTGCTCGGCCACGACACCGTCGCGGTCTACGACGGCTCATGGGCGGAATGGGGCAATCGCGACGACGTTCCTGTGGAGGAGGGCCCGGCGGAGGGGCCGGTCGAAGGACCGGTCGAAGGAGCCGGCGCGTGACCCACAAGGACACGCTTCTTCTCTGCGCCGGCCGTGATCCCGAGGCCAATCACGGGGTCGTCAACCCGCCCGTCTATCATGCCTCGACGGTGGTGTTCCCGACGCTCGCGGCACTCGAGGCCGCCGACCGCACGCCGTTCGAGGGCACCCGCTACGGCCGCAGGGGAACGCCGACCACGTTCGCGCTGGAAGACGCCGTCGCGGCGCTGGAGGGCGGCTACCGGAGCATCGCGGTGCCCTCCGGGTTGGCTGCGATTACCACCAGCCTGCTCGCCTTTCTCAAGACCGGCGATCACCTGCTGATGGTCGATTCGGTCTATGCTCCGACCCGGCGCTTCTGCGACAGCATGCTCGCCGGCCTCGGCATCGAGACGACCTATTACGATCCGATGGCCGACATCACGCCGCTGCTGCGCGCCAATACCCGCGTGGTCTTCACCGAAAGCCCCGGCTCGCTGACCTTCGAGGTTCAGGATATCCCGCGCGCCGCGGCGGCCGCGCGGGCGGCCCGCGCGATTACGATCATGGACAATACATGGAGCGCGGGGCTTTATTTTGCGCCGTTCGCCCACGGTGTCGATGTCTCGATCCAGGCCGCGACCAAGTACATCGTCGGCCATTCCGACGTCATGCTCGGGACCATTACGACCACCGCGGAGACTTTCCTTGCGGTGAAGCGCGCGGCATCCTCGCTTGGCGCCTGCGCCGGGCCCGACGACTGCTACATGGCGTTGCGCGGCTTGCGCACGCTGAGCGTGCGCCTCGCCCGCCAGCAGGAAACGGCGCTGAGAGTGGCGCGCTGGCTGGAACCTCGCCCCGAGGTTGCCGCCGTTCTTCACCCCGCCCTGCCGAGCTGCCCCGGCCACGACATCTGGCGGCGCGATTTCACCGGCAGCAACGGCCTGCTTACGGTGATCCTGCGCGAGGCGCCCAAGGCCGCGCTTGCCGCCATGCTTGATGGGATGAAGCTGTTCGCCATGGGCTACAGCTGGGGCGGCTACGAGAGTTCTGGTCGTCCCGTTCGACCCGGCACGGAGTAGGACCGCGACCACCTGGACCGGCGGCGGCCCGTGTCTGCGCCTGCATTGCGGACTGGAAGACGTCGACGACCTGATCGCCGATCTTGAGGCGGGGCTGGCGAGGCTGAGCGCCGCCGGCTAATTAGAAAGAAGCGCCGAACAGCTTCATTCGGTCGCCGACCAGCGCGCGAAGAACGGCGTAGCCGGGCTTGTCGATGACAAGAAAGCTGACGCTCAGGACCCGCTTGTGGTGGTTGGTCCGCACCACGCGCGAGCGGATGTCGACCGGCGTCATGGCCGAGCCGGGAGCGCCGACGGCGACGATCGAAAACAGCGATCCCGGCGTCAACGCGCCTTCGTAATCGTCGACGACGAAACCGCCGAGGCTCCAGTCGGTCGTCGTATAGGACCGCCCCTCGAACGTCAGGCAGATCGGCGGATGGGTAAAGCGCTGGTGGCGCCTGCGCTCACCGGACAAACCATCCGCGTTCACATCGATTGCCCTTTCCAGGCTTTCGCCGGCGCACCGGCGTATCGCCTCGCTGACGCCGTTATCGTTCTGCAAGACATTGCAAGTTAACCACAAATCCATGGCAAAGCCAATCGATCCAGCGGCGCGGGCCCGCGCCGGACTCACGCGAAACTGTCGGTATTCTGTCCGAACTTTCTTTCGACGATCTTAACGTCGCGCGAATAATTGTGACTGTGGTCACTGACCCGGAGGCGCGGCGGCGCGACCATGGCGGGACAAGCAAGCGCGGACGCGCCGCCTCGGCGGCTTCATCGACGACAGTGCGAGACCCGTATGACCGAGCAGACGCAACAGGCGCACGCGGCCCCCGTGGGAGCGGTTACGGCGGAGAGGGTCCGGCTCGACGCCGCGGATGTGGCGGCGAGCGAGCTCGAGCAGCGCGCGCTGCGGACGTTATGGCGGGCCATCGAGCAAAGCGCGGCGGCGACGATGATCACCGACGCCGCCGGCCGGATCGCCTACGTCAACCCCAAGTTCAGCGAGGTGACCGGCTACGCCCGCGCCGATGTGTTGGGGCGCAATCCACGCTTCCTCAAATCGGGCGCGACACCGGGCGACATCCACCGCGACCTTTGGGAGACGATCAGCGCGGGGCGCGAGTGGCGCGGCACGATGTGCAACCAGCGCAAGGACGCCAGCACATATTGGGCGGATGTGGTTATCGGCCCCGTCAAGGATGCCGCCGGCGCCATCAGTCACTACACCGCGGTGCAGACGCTCATCACCGATCAGCGCCACCACGAGGAGCTCCTTGTTGCCAGCGAGGAGCGGTTCCGCGCGCTCGCCGACACGCTCGCGTTGGGCGTCGTCGTTGAACGCAATGACGCGGCGGTCTACGCCAATCGCGCCTTCGCGAAGATCTTCGGCTACATCCGCGCGAACGACGTTACCGCGCTGAAGTCGCTGGATGTGCTGTATGCGGCCGATGAGGTCGAACGCGTTCAGCGTTATCGCCGGGCGCGCGCGGGTAAGATTCCGGCGCCGACGGAGTTCGAGTGTCGCGGCGTCAAGAAGGATGGCTCGCCCATCTGGATCCACGTCGCGGTCGGGTCGATCACCTGGGAAGGCGAGGCGGCGAGCGTCATCAGCGTCGCGGAAATCACGCTGCGGAAAATTCACGAGGATCGGTTGCAGTATCAGGCCAACTTCGACCCGGTGACCGATCTGCCCAATCGCTCGCTGGCTCTTGACCGGCTGGGCGCCGGGATCGCCAGCGGCCGCCGGCGGTTCCGCAAGGTGGGGGTCCTGTTCGTCGATGTCGACCATTTCAAGCTGGTCAACGACACCTACGGCCATGCCATGGGCGACCGGTTCCTCCGCCAGTTCGGCGAGCGGGTGAGGCTGTGTGTTCGCGAGGAAGACACGGTCGCGCGCCTCGGCGGCGACGAATTCGCGGTTGTTCTGCCCGACCTGCGCACCACCGCGGACGCCGAGGGCGTTGCGCGCAAGATCATCGACGCCATGTCGCAGCCTTTCATCCTCGAAGGCCAGGAGGCCTTCGCCAGCGCCAGCATCGGCATCACCATTTCGCCGGAAGACGGCGTTGACGGCGAAACGCTCCTGCGCAACGCCGACGCCGCCATGTACCAGGCGAAAACGCATGGCCGCAACACGCTGCGGTTCTTCACGCCGCGGCTCAACGCCCGCGCGATCCATCGCCATCGCGCCGAAGCTCGGCTGCGCGTCGCGTTGGAGCGCGAGGAGCTCCGCGTTCTCTATCAGCCGATTGTCTGCCTGCGCAGCGGCGCGGTCGTCGCGGCCGAAGCCCTGCTGCGTCTTCACGATCCGGAACTGGGCATCGTCGAGGCGGAGCAGTTCATTCGGATCGCCGAGGAAACCGGCCAGATCGTGCCGATCGGCGCGTGGATCGCGGCGACCGCCTGTCGCGACGCGGCCGGTTGGCGCCGCGCCGGACATGGCCGGCTGCACGTTTCGCTCAACGTCTGCGGCCGTGAATTCCGCGGCGATGCCCTGTCGGACGCCGTCGCCCAGGGCCTTCGCGATAACGCACTACCGGCCGGCAGCCTGCAACTGGAGTTTACCGAAGAGCTGCTGATGAACGAACTGCCGCAAATCGTCGACGCGGTACGCAGGCTCGAGTCGGCGGGTGTGCGGCTCGCCATCGACGATTTCGGTACCGGCTATTCCTCGCTTAGCTATCTTTGCAAGTTTCCCCTGACCACGGTGAAGATCGACGGCTCACTGATCCGCCGGATGACCACGAGCCCGGTTCAGGCTTCCATCGTCGAGGCGATCATCACCATGGCGCACCGGCTCAAATTGAGGGTCGTCGCCGAGGGCGTCGAAACCGCCGAACAGCTCGCCTTTCTCCGCCAGCGGCAGTGTGACGAGGCCCAGGGCTATCTGTTCAGCGGACCGCTCAGCGCCGACGGCATCGAGGAGTTTATCGCCGCCGCATCGCGGCAGCCCGCCGGCGCGGACGCCTGAGGCGCCGGCGTCGACCGGCGCACGACAACAGCAAAAAAGCAGCCGGGCCGCGTCGGCCGCGAGCCGGCTGAGAAGCTCAGGCGACGCTTTGGAGCAGCGGGTTGTCGGCGACCGCGGGGCAGGCGCGCAACGAACTGAGAGTGCGCACCCAGGTCGGCTCGAGCCAGCGGTCCGTCTCGATGATCACGGCGCAGGAGCTTCCCTTGGCGAGATCGCCGACGGCTCCGGCGTAAGCGTTCGCGAAAACTTCGGGATCGGCCTGGGCCGAAATCACGAACACCCTGCGGCTGGCGCGGATATCGGCGCCGACGGCGGCCAAGTCGAAGCCGACCGGACCACGCCCGCGCGGATCCTCGCCGTCATCGGCGACCAGGACAAGGCGACGCGCGGCGCGGCGGTCCGGAGGCACCCGCACGCCGGCGCAGATCATCTCAACGTCGAAATCAAATCGTCGCGCCCCGGCGAACGCGGTGCGCAGATAGGCTGGCATCTCTTCGAGAACGTCATTGGGAAGTTCACGAACACGGAGCCATCCTTGTTGCAGATCGAGCATTATGAACACCACCTCCACGGTATTGAACACCGTCCCGGGCGGCTTCTCCCCCCTCTTATTCGAACGAGTAGCACGATCGCATGCGCGCGTCCAGGAATTTATCCTTATTTCATTGCGGATGTTTGGCTCGCCGGTAGACCGCAACCACAGATTGCGCACACATCGGGCACAGATAGGGCACGGATCTGGCCAGGGCAGGATTTGCGTGCAACGCGCGCGTCGAGAAGATTAGGACGTTAGCGGTTCGATGCTGACGGATGATACCCATCCGTCAGTTGAACCGAACCGCCGAACCGATCGATTCGGTGGTTCGATGGCCTGACGCTTGAGGTACTCAAGCGTCAGCATCAGACCACTAGCGAGCGGAATTCGCGTTCTGGCGGCGGCGCCAGGCGGCGACATTGCGGTTGTGCTCGTCGAGGGTACGGGCGAAGGCATGTCCGCCGGAGCCGTCTGCGACGAAGAACAGCTCGTCGGTGTCGGCGGGATTCAGCACCGCCTCGAGCGACGCCCGGCCGGGATTGGCGATGGGTCCCGGCGGCAGGCCGCGAACGAGGTAGGTGTTGTACGGCGATGGCCGCTCGAGATCGGCTCGGGTCAGGGGCCGGTTCTCTCCCGCGCCGCCCCCGGCGCCATCCGCGGCCAGGGCGTAGGCCACCGTCGGGTCGGCCTGGAGCGGAATGCCTCTGTTCAGCCGGTTGATGAAGACCCGCGCGACCCGTGGCCGCTCGGCCGCCAAACCGGTCTCCTTCTCGACGATCGACGCCAGCACGACCGCCTCGGCCGGCGAGGCGAGCGGCAGATCCGCCGCCCGGCGCGGCCACAGTTCGCCGAGCGTCGCCGTCATCGCCGCGCCGATCCGCGCGATGAGCGAAGCGCGGCTGTCACCATATGAGAAGTGGTAGGTCTCGGGCAGCAGCGTGCCTTCCGCCGGCACCGGGCCGGCTTCGCCGTCAAGCCCCGGCGTCGCCGCGACGAGAGCCACGATCTCCGCGCTGGTAAGGCCCTCGGGCACGGTCAACTTGCGCGCGACGGTCCGCCCGGCGCCGAGAATGGCCGCGACCTCCGCCATGCTGGCGCCGGGCGGAATGAGATATTCGCCGGCGCGCATCGCCGCGGCCGAGCCGGAAAGGCGCACACCGAGGCGAAAGATCATTGCCTGATCAATCACGCCCGCGTCTTCCAGCCTGCCGGCGATGGCCGCGAGTCCGTCGCCCCTTGGAATGAGGACGGTCGTTTCCGCGGTCATCGAGCCCGGGCGGTTGAACACGTGCGCGCCGAGAGCGAATGCCGCCCCGGCCAACACCGCCAGCGCGACGCAAACGAGAACGACGCCGCGAAACGCGGAGTTCATGCCTTGGGCTGGCCTCAGTTGACCTTGGAAAAGATCAATGACGCGTTGGTGCCGCCGAAGCCGAACGAGTTGGACAGCGCCGCGCGCACCGGGCGTTCCTTGGCGACGTGCGGCACGAGGTCGATGTCGCAGCCTTCGGACGGATTGTCGAGATTCAAGGTCGGCGGGACCATCCCGGTTCGCAGCGCCATGATCGAAAAGATCGCCTCGGCGGCGCCGGCGGCGCCGAGAAGATGGCCGACCGCCGACTTGGTCGACGACATCGACACCTTGTAGGCGGCCTCGCCGAACACCCGTTTCACCGCGCCCAGCTCAATCTCGTCGCCGAGCGGGGTCGATGTCCCGTGCGCGTTGATGTAATCGACATCCTGGGGATCGAGCTTGGCCCGCTTGAACGCCGCGCGCATGCACCGATAGGCGCCGTCGCCATTGGGCGCCGGCGCGGTGATGTGGTGGGCGTCGCCCGACAATCCGTAACCGACCACCTCGGCGTAGATCTTGGCGCCGCGCTTCTTGGCGTGTTCGTACTCCTCGAGGACGACGACGCCCGCGCCCTCGCCCATGACGAAACCGTCACGATCCACGTCCCACGGCCGCGAAGCCTTCTGCGGCGTGTCGTTAAACCTGGTTGACAGCGCCTTGGCGGCCGAGAAACCGGCGATGCCGAGGCGGCAGATCGCGGCTTCCGAGCCGCCGGCGAGCATCACGTCGGCGTCGTCGAGCATGATCAGCCGGGAGGCGTCGCCGATGGCGTGAGCGCCGGTGGCGCACGCGGTGACGGCCGAGTGGTTGGGGCCCTTGAAGCCATAGCGAATCGACACGTGGCCACTGATCAGATTGATCAGCGCGGCGGGGATGAAGAAGGGGCTGAGCCGGCGAACGCCGCGATTTTCGATAAGGATCGCGCCCTTGGCGATTTCCTGCAAACCGCCGATCCCCGAGCCGATCATGACGCCGGTGCGGACGCGTTCCTCCTCGGCCTCGGGTCGCCAGCCGGCGTCGGCGACCGCCTGCTCGGCGGCGGCGAGCCCGAAAAGGATAAACGGGTCTATCCGCCGCTGATCCTTGGGCGCGACCCAATCATCAGGGTTGAAAAGCCCGTTGGCTGTATCGCCGCGGGGAACCTGCGCCGCGACTTTCGCCGGCAGATCGGAGACATCGAAGGACTGGATTGCTCCGAGACCGGACTCCCCGTTCAACAGGCGCTCCCAGGTGACGTCGACGCCGCACCCAAGCGGCGATACCAGTCCCATGCCGGTCACGACTACGCGTCTCATGGCGCTCCAACGTTCGTTCGAGGTGGCTGTTGCACGCCGCCCATCGGCGGAACTCCGGGTCCCCCCGTGCGAACCTTCATGCGATTCCCCGTGTCATCCCCCGTGCGATCCCCCGTGCGATCGCTAGGCGGTCGCGTTCTTGATGTAGTCCACGGCATCCTTGACGCTGAGAATCTTCTCGGCGGCTTCGTCGGGAATCTCGATGCCGAACTCTTCCTCAAACGCCATCACCAGTTCTACTGTATCGAGGCTATCGGCGCCTAGGTCGTCAATAAAGCTCGCGCTTTCGACGACCTTCGACTCTTCCACACCGAGGTGCTCGACGATAATCTTCTTCACCCGATCTGCCACATCATTCATTGCCGTATCCCTTAAGTCCCTCGTTGATGCCGCAGATCAAAACTCTGCCGGCGCGGCTTAAATTACTATCGCTGCTGCACCGCAGCGAAAACGATAGTTTGGTTAGCATAGTTGCCCAACCTTGACCAGCGCGCAAGACTTGCCGACGCAGCCTTCGCTTGTCAACGGCCAACACGCTTGTTCTCATATCATCGCCAGCCCGCCGTTGACGTGCAGGGTTTGTCCGGTCACGTACGCCGCCTCGTTGCTGGCGAGAAAAACGACGCACGCGGCGACGTCGGAGGCGACGCCGAGGCGCGCCCGCCGGGATCGCCGAAAGGACCGCCTCGCGGCTCTTTTCGGCGAGAGCGCGAGTCATGTCGGTCTCGATAAAACCGGGCGCGACGCAGTTGGCGGTGATGCCGCGGCTGGCGACTTCCTGCGCCAAGGATTTGGTCATGCCGATCATCCCGGCCTTCGCCGCGGCGTAGGCCGCCTGGCCCGGATTGCCGGTAACGCCGACGATCGAGCTGATCCCGACGATCCGGCCCCAGCGGCGTTTCATCATCCCGCGCAGCGCGCCGCGGATAAGCCTAAACCCGGCGGTGAGATCGACGTCGAGCACTCTCTGCCAATCGGCGTCGGAGGTGCGCATGACCAAGCCGTCGCGAGCAAGCCCGGCATTGTTGACCAGGATATCGATCCCGCCGGTATCGGCCTCGGCCGCCTTCAACAGCGCCTCGGCGCCACCGGCCGCCCCGAGATCGGCGGCGGCGACGACCGTCGACGGCCCCAGCTCGGCGGCAAGCTCATCCAGCATCGCCGTCCGGGTCCCGCTGATCACCACGCGGGCGCCCTGGCGGGCCAAGGCGCGCGCGATCGCTCCCCCGATCCCGCCCGACGCCCCGGTGACCAACGCGGTCTTCCCGGACAAGTCGAACATCATGCCCCCCGCTTAGTTGCGGCCGACATTCGCGCTGCCGGCCATCTCTTGACGCCGATCTCTCGGCGCTCAATTTCTTGACACCCATCCCTTGGCGCACTGAATAGCCGCTCGCCGCGCACTGTCAAGCTTTCGCCGCCCCACGTCGCGCATGCTCAACCTGCGCTAGCCGCAGGGGGATTCATTCGTCGACCATGGGGACATTCCCGGCGCGTGCCTTGACTTACGCCGCGCGCGCAACCCAGACTGTAGGAAAAGCACCGATTGCGTCGCCGAACGCGGGCTTGGGCGTCACGAAAGGGAGACGATGGTCGCAAATCGGCGCCAGCGGTTCGGGCAAGAGCACCTTCCTGCGCTGCATCAATCTTCTCGAGTCTCCCGATCAGGGCGAGATCCGGGTCGCCGGCGAGACCATCCGGCTCAAGCCCAAGCGCGGCGTCGGCTTGGTCGCCGCCGATCACAGGCAGTATTGCCGCCCTGCGCGCGCGCATCGGTTTCGTCTTTCAGAGCTTCAACCTGTGGCCGCATCTGACCATTCTCGGCAATATCATCGAAGCGAGCTCAGGGGGGACAAAGGGAGAGAAAATGATAAGAAAACTGTTGGTCGCCACCATCGGCGCGGCATTGCTGTCTGGCGCTGCCGGCGCGCGCCGAAACCCTCAAGATCGGCACCGAGGGCGCCTACCCGCCGTTCAACCAGATCGACTCGGCGGGCAAGTTGATCGGCTTCGACATCGATATCGCCCAGGCCCTGTGCGACAGCATGAACGTGAGGTGCGTATTCGTCCGCCAGGACTGGGACGGAATAATACCGGGCCTACTGGCGCGCAAGTACGACGCCGTCGTTGCCAGCATGTCGATCACCGCTGAGCGCAGCGAGGCCGTTGATTTCACCGACCCCTACTACGCGAACAAGCTGCGCTATGTCGCCGCGGAAGACTCCAAGCTCGATCCGGCGCATCTCGACGGCAAGGTCATTGGCGCCCAGCGCGCGACCATCAGTTCGAGCTACCTCGAAGACCATGCGCTAACGGGCGCCGAGATCAAGCTCTACGACACCCAGGAAAACGCCTACCTCGATCTCGTCTCCGGCCGGGTCGACGCCATCCTCGCCGATCACCTGGTGAGCTTCGAGTGGCTGCGCTCGGACGCCGGCAAAGGCTTCGCCTTTCTTGGCGAGCCCATCGACATCAACGACAAGGTCGGTATCGCCGTGCGCAAGGGCGACACCAAGCTGCTTGCCCGGTTCAACGCCGCCATCGCCGACATCATCGCGAACGGCGCCTACGAGGAAATCAGCAGCAAGTACTTTCCGTTTTCGATCTACTGAGCCGCGCCGAAGGCCGCGTCGCCGAGCGCGAGGCGTTCCCACCGCAACCAGCGCTCGCCGACGGCGCGGTATGGCGCCCGGTAGTCCTTCGGCGACAACCGGGCGGCGACAACCGGGCCGGCGGTTCGCCTACGCTTTCGGCGGCGACCGGCGGTGACGCCGCGGGGCCGGCGGGCGGCGGCGTCACCTCCAGGTAGGTGACGATCCTGGCGGAGCTTGCCCGGCGGAAGCGGGCCCGGCGGCACTGGTTCTCGCTCTATAGGCTTTCGAGAAACTTGACCGCCTCGCCGCCAGGCTCGCCCGCGAGCGCGCCGTCGCGCATCACCGTCCTGCCGCCGACGATGGTCGCGATCGGCCAGCCGGTCACGCTCATCCCGTCGAACGGGGTCCAGCCGCAGCGGCTGGCGATCCAGCGATGGGTGATCATCCGCCTGGCCTTAAGATCGACGATGGTGAAGTCGGCGCGATAGCCGACGGCGATCCGGCCGCGGCCGGCGACACCGAAGATCCGCGCCGGACCCGCGCTGGTCAGATCGATCATCCGCTCCAGGCTCAGCCGGCCCCTGGCGACGTGGTCGAGCATCAGCGGCACCAGGGTCTGCACGCCGGGCATGCCCGAGGGGCTTGCCGGATAGGGCTGGTTCTTTTCCTCGCGGGTGTGCGGCGCATGGTCCGAGCCGATGCAGTCGACCAGACCATCGCGAACGCCCCGCCACAGCGCGTCGCGGTGGCGGGCGTCGCGGATGGGCGGGTTCATCTGGGCGTAGCTGTCGAGTTCGTCGTAGCACTCGGGCGCCGCCAGCGTCAGATGCTGCGGCGTGACCTCCACGGTCGCGATCTCGCGGTGGTCGCGGAGGATCTCCATTTCGTCGGCGGTGGTGACGTGAAGAACGTGGACCCGCCGCCGCACGCCTTCGGCCAGGGCCAATAGCCTCCGCGTCGCCAGCGCCGCCGTCTCGGCGTCGCGCCATTCGGGATGCATCGAAGGCTCGGCGCCGCCCTCGACGATGGTGAAGCGCTCCTTCAGGCGCTGCTCGTCCTCGGCGTGGACGGCCATCCGGCGCACGCCGTTGGCGAGCACCTTGGCGATGGTGGCGTCGTCGGCGACCAGCAGATCGCCGGTCGAGCTGCCCATGAACAGCTTGACCCCGGCGCATGCGGGCAGGCGTTCCAGCGCGCCCAGTTCGCTGGCGTTCTCCGCCGTCGCGCCGACGTAGAAGGCGATATCGACCCACACCCGGTCCTTGGCGCGGCGGCACTTGTCGGCAAGATCGGCGGCCGAGACGGTCGGCGGGCGGGTATTCGGCATCTCGAACACTGCGGTGACGCCGCCCAAAGCGGCCGCCGCGGTTCCGGTGGCGAGGTCCTCCTTGTGCTCCAGGCCCGGTTCGCGGAAATGCACCTGGCTGTCGATGACGCCGGGCAGGACGTGCAGGCCGCGACAATCGACGACCTCCGCGGCCTGTCCATCGGCAAAGAACCCGAACCCGGCGATCCGTCCGCCAAGCACGGCGATATCGGTCTCGACCAGCCCCGACGGCGTCGCGCACACGCCGCCGCGAAGAATGAGATCATAAAGGTGCGGCATGGCTACTTGCCTTGAACTCCCGCGCTTGCGGCCGCGTGAAACTTCTTCTTGATTTCGTCGATGTCGACGGTCGGCGGCGGGAACTTCATGCCAAGGGAGCGCATGTATTCACAGACGATCTTCGAGACCGCGAGATTGCGGAACCACTTGTGGTTGGCGGGAATGACGAACCACGGCGCATAGGCGGTGCTGCACTTGCCGATCGCGTCCTCGAACGCCGCCGTATAGTCGTCCCAGAACGGCCGCTCGGCGTAGTCGCCGGCGCTGATCTTCCAGTGGCGCGTCGGATCGTCGATACGCGCCTTGAACCGCTTAAGCTGCTCGTCCGCATCGATGTGCAGATAGAACTTGAGGATGTGGATGCCATTGCCGGCAAGCATCCTCTCGAAAGCGTTGATGTCGTCATACCGCTTCGACCAGACGTCCTTCGCGACCAGGCTGTGGACACGCACCACCAGCACGTCTTCGTAGTGGGAGCGGTTGAAGATCCCCACCTGCCCCTTGGCCGGAGCGGCCTTGTGGTAGCGCCACAGAAAGTCATGGGCCGCTTCCTCCTTTGACGGCACCTTGAACCCGCTCACCGCGCACCCTTGCGGGTTCATCGCGCCAAGCACATGGTTGATCGTGCCGTCCTTGCCGGCGGCGTCGCGGCCCTGCAGGACGATCAGCAGCGCGCGCTTGTCCTCCGCGTACATGAGGAACTGAAGCTCGCGCAGCTTGCGCGTCGCGTCCTCGATCTCGGCCGCGGCGTGCTCGTGGTTTTTGTGCTTTCCCTTGAACCCCGCGTCGATCTTTCCGAGGTCGACCTTGGCGCCGGGTTTGACCCGAAGCTCGTCAATGTAGTTCATCGCCGTCACCTTCATAGCCCCCCGTGTGAGACTCACCCGTGTGTGGAAACTGGCGCTCGCAAGAGACCACCGCGCTCATCGTCCGCGAGGCGGCGATGGATCGAGCGCTTCGCCTGGTCGAGCACGAACATCCAGGCCAGCATATAAAGCCAGACGAGACCGATAATCGTCCACGGGATCGCCGGCACGACCCAGCCGAACCCGCACATCACAACAGCGACGAGCTGAGTTCCCAGAACGGCGAGCAGGAGAGGTTTGGCCGGCCAAGGACGACTGAAGAAGGTGTCGCGAGAGCGCACGACGAACATAAGCAAGTGACCGCCGGCCACGAGTTGAAGGAAGACAACGGTTTGAAGCTGTTCCTGGGTCAGCCTGATCCACGACTGCCATTCCGCGTTGCTCAACCACTCCATTCCGATGATCAGAAGACCGAAGGTCTGCACGATCGAAAGCAAGCCCATGAAGCCGGATTCCAGCAACAGCCGGCGCATCCGCCAACGCACCGGTTGCTTGGGCAGCGGCGTGTTGTCATAGGCGATCGTCATGACCGGAATGTCATCGAGCAGAGCGAGCAGGATGATCATCACCGGCGTCAGGGGAGAAAAACCGAAGAACAACGTCGCCAGGACCACCACGAGCATGATGTCCAGCGTCATCGAGACCCGGAACACAATGTAGTTGATGATGCGCTCGAAAATCCTGCGCGCTTCGTCTATGGCATCAATAATCGTCGACAAGCCGGGCTGGGTCAGGATCAGCGCCGCCGCGGCACGAGCGGCGTCCGTCGCGCCGCTCACCGCGACCCCGCAATCTGCTTGCTTCAGGGCGGGCGCGTCGTTGACGCCGTCGCCGGTCATGGCCACGACATGACCGCGGCTCTGCAGGGCCTTGACGATGGCGTACTTGTGCTCGGGAAAGACGCGGCCGAAGCCATCCGCGGCATCGACGCGCTCGGCGATGGCGGTGGGGAGACGGTCCAGGTCCATCTCCTTCGTAAACATTTCGGCGGCGGGAATTAGTTTCGAGCCTATGCCCAACATCGCCGAGATCTGGGCGCCGATGGCGACATCGTCGCCCGTCACCATCTTGACCCTGAGCCCGTGCTCGATCGCATGGGCGATGGTTTCCTTGGAGTCGTCGCGAGGCGGGTCCAGCAGGGACAGGATGCCGAGGAAGCTCCACGTGGCGCCGCCATCGGTCGACTCGGCGACGCCCAGGGCGCGAAGACCCTTCGCGGCCAAATCCGCGACCGCCTTCGTTGCCTTGGCGGCGGTATCGCGGTCGAGCTTGCACTGCTCGATGATGACCTGGGGCGCGCCCTTCGTGTACTTCAGGGCCTTGCCGTCGGCGCTGGTCACATCGCCCTCGGTACGCTTGGTGACCGGGTCAAAGGGGATAAATTTCGTTAAGCTGTATCCGTCCGCGGCCGCTGGATCCTTCAGCCCGGCGCGGACCGCCTTGTCGATCGCATCTTCACTGGCCTTTTCCGAAGCGAGCACGGCGCCGAGAATCAAGGCATCGGCCGACGGGGCGGCGAACAGGATCGGATCGCCCAGGGCAAGCTCGTTCTTGGTCAGCGTGCCGGTCTTGTCCGAGCACAGGACATCGACCCCGGCGAGCTCCTCGATCGCTTCGAGGCGGGAGACGATGGCCTTCTTCCTCGCAAGAGCCGAGGCGCCGAGAGAGTTGGTCACCGTGACCACCGCAGGCATCGCCACCGGGATCGAGGCGATGAGAAGAACGAGCACCATGCGCGCGATATCCGCAAGGTCGGTCCACGCCCAGGCGCTGGCCACGACAATGTCGCGGTACAATACGAACCCCGCCAGCAGCGCGCACAGCAGGGCTGAAATGACGATCAGGAAGTCGCCGATCTGCGTCATCGCCCGCTGGGAGTGCGACGCTCCGCCGGCGGTGGCGACAAGGCTCGCGGTCCGGCCAAAGAACGTCTTGTTGCCCGTGGTAATGACGATCGCGGTCATCTCGCCCTTCTTGGCGATGCTGCCGGAGTAGCCGGCGTCTCCCACCTTCTTATCCACCGGCAGGGACTCGCCCGTAAGCGCGGCCTGATCGATGCTGATATACTCACCGGCGATGAACCGAACGTCCGCGGGCACCACCTCGCCAAGTTTGATGCGCAGCACGTCACCGGGAACGACCGTGGCGGCATCGATCGTGCCGAAGGCCCCGTCGCGCAATGCCGAAGCCTTCGGCGCCAAACCCGCCTTCAGCGCGGCCAGTGCATCGGAGGCCTTGCGTTCCTGCCAGAAGCCCGAGATGGCGTTGTACAAGAGCAGGACGAGAATGATCGCGAGATCGGCCCAGTGCCCCATCAGCAGCGACAAGAGCGCGGCGGCCTCAATCATCCAGGCGATCGGACCCCAGAGGAAGCGGAGGAACCGCGAAAGGTCGCTGACCTTTTTCTCCTCGAGCTGGTTGCGGCCGTAGGTTTCGATCCGCCGCGTCGCCTCCGCCGAGGTCAGCCCGCCGGTCGAGCTCCCAAGGGCCTCAAAAACGACGTCAAGATCCGCCTTCTCCAGGTCCGTGGACTCCGCAGAGGAGGATGGAGAGGGTATGGCGTTGCGCCCCTCGTTGCGTCCCGGCGTCGGCGGTTTCGTCACTGTTTCGCTCCTTCCTATGTGCGGAGGACACCCGAGCCTGCGCGGGAAACATCCGGGCGCCGCGTCATCGTGTTCCCGGTCATCAGGGGTCGGCGACTCCTCTATCGCCGCGCCGCCATCCGGTCAAAGTTTGTCGCCGGCTTGCCGTGCGGCGAGGGCCAGCATGACGAGGGAAAGCCCCATGAAAAACAGGTTGATACCTGTAAGCAGGCCGATAGCCCACGACGCGGTCGCCGGCCAACCTTGCCAAATCAGAAACACCAGCACCAAATCGATCACGCCGCTGATCAAGAGCCAGCCCCAATTTGATGAGTGGCGCCGAAAATCAAGCGCCGCGAAGATGGCGGAAACGCCCTCGATCAGAAACAGCGCCATCAGCACCATCGTCAGCGTCAAAATGCCTCGCAGAGGCGCGGCGATGAGCACCAACCCGAGCGCGGCGGCGAGAATGGCGGCAACCAGCGACCACCAATAGCCGGGCATGTGCGTCGCGCGCACGAGGCTGACCACGCGGAGGACACCGCCTAAGAGGAACAGCCAGCCGATCAAGATTTCCACCGCCAGCGTGCTGAAGAACGGCATCGCGACGGCGAGCAAGCCGAGGATTGCAAGGATCACGCCCTGGAACAAGGTAAGCTTCCAATGCGCCGCAATGGCTTGGGCAATGCTTGCGCCTATCTCTTCGGCTTTCGGGTTCTCCTGAATGGGCAACGGTCTTCTCCTTTCATACATTCCGGATCGACTTCGCCATCTCGGTTAACGCCAGCGGCTGCACCGATTGGCGGATGTCCGATCGTGGGCCGTTTCAAGAAGATCAGCCTTTCGGAAAAGCCTGTCTCCTAGCTAGGCGAAGGGAGCTCGATTTCGCCCCCCATTCCGCGCCCGCCCGGGGCGCGCCGGCCGAACCACGGATCGATCTCCCATTATCGGTCCCCACGCGCCGCCGCCAATGCTTTCTCGACGTCCGCCCGGGCGGCGGCGTCGAGCGGGGCCTGCGGCGGCAGCGGCGCGCCCACGGGAAAGCCCATCAGTTCGAGGCCGCCCTTGACGCAGGCCGCGAGCGAGTACTTGGCAAAGACCTCGTTGATCGCCCACAACCGGCGCTGCAGCGTCATCGCCTCGTCCCATTGGCCGCGCCGGCAAAGATCGTAAAGCCGCACGCTCTCGGCCGGAAGCAGGCACGCCGGCCCGGCCATCCAGCCGAGCCCGCCGATCAGCATGACCGCGGCGGGAATATGCGACGATGCGGCGAATACCCCGATCTTGTCGCCGACGCGGTTCAGCAGCGACAGCAGCCGGCCGGTGTTGAACGAGGCGTCCTTGATGTAGCGGATGTTGTCGACCTCGGCGAGGCGCGCGATCGCGTCAAGCGTCAGGTCGGCGCGCTGGAAGTTGGGATTGGTGTAGATGACGATCGGCAGGTCGACCGACCGGGCGACCGCGGTGAAATAGGCAACGATGCCGTCCTCGCCGAGGGGGAAGTAGGCCTCGAGCACGGCGACGATGCCATCGACCCCGAGCGCCGCGAAGGCCCGCGCCTGGCGGCGGGCCTCGGCCGTGGTGGTCGCGGCGACGCCGGCGATGACCGGGACCCGGCCGGCGGCGGCTTCGAGGGTTGCCTCGACGACGCGGCTCTTTTGCGTCCAGTCGAGATAGGCGAACTCGCCGGTGCTGCCGAGCGGAGTCAGCCCGTGGACCCCGCCTTCGATGACATGATCGACCAGGCGGGCGAGAACGTGGTCCATGACCTTGCCGTCATCGCCGATGGGCGAAACCAGATACGGAAACACCCCGTGGAAATCGCCCGTGCTCATGTCCGCTCCGCTCCCCTACAACAACCCCAGCTTCGCCAGTTCCGCGACCATGGCGGCGGGAAGAGGCTCCCGCGCCTCGTCTTCGGCCGTGTCGCCCGCTCCACTTGGCGCGTCCGCCGGCGCGTCCTCGGGGCGAAGATAACGCCAACCCTGGAATGGCCGATGCGCGCGCGGAATGGTCAAGACCAGGTGCGGATCGAGCCGCAGCGAACAGCCGGCGGCCGGCTTGTCGGCGGTCTCGACGGCCACGAGCCGCTGGCGAACGCGGAGGACGCCGCGAATAACCCAGTAGATCGAGCCGCCGTGGACGAGTTCGCCCGCGCGCCTGGGCACGTTGCGGGTCCGGTGATGCAGGCTTCCGCTCGCGCTTAGACGCGCCGCCTGGACCTGGCGCAGATGCGTAACGTTGTCGATGCCGACGGCGAGCTTGATTAGATGAACCGTCATGGCGGGTGTCATGGCGCGGGTGTCATGGCGGGCACCTCGCGGCCAGCGCCTGGGCAACCCTGGATGCGGGAGGGCGGCCGAGCGCGGCGGAGATGAAGCGTCCGGCTTCGGCGAGAGCGGCCAGATCGACGCCGGTGCGAACGTTCAGGCCGTCGAGCAGGTAGACCACGTCCTCGCTGGCGACATTGCCGGCGGCGCCCGGCGCGAAGGGGCAGCCGCCGAGGCCTCCGACCGAGGCGTCGATGGTGGCGACGCCGCGATCGAGGCAGGCGAGAATGTTGGCCAGCGCCTGGCCGTAGGTGTCATGAAAATGCACCGCAAGGGCATCAATCGGGACCACGGCGGCGACCGCGTCGAGCATGGCCAGGGCGCGCAGCGGGGTCCCCGTCCCGATCGTCTCGCCGAGCGAGATTTCCCGGCAGCCAAGCGCCCGCAGCCTCGCGGCCACCGCGGCGACCGTCGCCGGCTCGATCGCGCCCTCGTAGGGACAATCGAGCACGCAACTGACGTAACCGCGCACGGACACGTTCGCTTCGCCCGCCGCGGCGCAGACCTCGCCGTAACGCTCGAGGCTTTGCTCGATCGAACAGTTCAGGTTCCGCCGCGAGAAGCCCTCGGAGGCCGAAGCGAACACCGCGACCTCCGTCGCCCCGGCGGCAAGAGCAGCGCGGAGACCGGCGAGGTTGGGCGTCAATACCGGGTAGCGGACGCCGGCGCGCCGGGTGATCCCGGCGAGCACCGCCGCCGTGTCCGCCATTCGCGGGACCAGGCGCCGCGAGACGAAGCTTCCGGCTTCGATCGCCGACAGTCCCGCCGCGGCGAGCCTGTCAATGAGCTCGATCCGCACGGATGTGGCTACGGGCGCCGGCTCATTCTGCAGGCCGTCGCGCGGTCCGACCTCGACGATCGTTACGGTTGGCGGAACGCGCACCACGGGCCCTTCGCTGAGACGACTTGTTCGCCGCCAGCATAACGAGGGCCGGCGGCCGTGCGAAGGGCGCGTTGGGCCTGAAGATCCGCCTCCATCAACTTCCTGCGAGCCTCCCGGCCCGGTGCGCCGGCGGCCGGGATCATGCTGAACGCTCCCGCGGCGTCGGTTCGCGATAGAGCCGCCCGCGTGAAACCTGATACGATGTTTGACACGGACCAAGGGGTCCGCGGCGCCTCACAGGAGGATCATCATGACCGATACGGCCGAGACTACTGGTCCTGATCTGGAGAAGGGAATCCCCGAGGCTGACCTTCCCGACGAGGGCATGCTTGTAGGGCACGTCAAAGACGAATCCGTTCTCCTTGCCCGCCGAAACGACAACGTCTTCGCGATCGGAGCGACTTGCACGCATTACGGCGGCCCCCTGGGCGAAGGCCTGATTGTGGGAGACACGGTCCGCTGCCCATGGCACCACGCGTGCTTCAGTCTGCGTACGGGGGAAGCCTTGGCCGCGCCCGCCTTGACGCCGACATCGTGCTGGCGCGTCGAAAGGCGCGATGGTCGCATCTTCGTGCATGAGAAAACGGCCGAAGTCAGCCGTCCCGGTCGGTCCGCGGCGCGACCCGACGGCGCCGGCGATGGGCGCATGGTCATCATCGGCGGCGGCGCGGCCGGTTATGCCGCGGCCGAGATGCTGCGCCGCGAGGGCTTCGACGGCTCCGTCACCATCGTGAGCGCCGACCCCTCAGCGCCGTACGACCGGCCAAATCTTTCAAAGGATTATCTGGCCGGCGAAGCTCCGGAAGACTGGATCCCCTTGGCCGGCGCCGACAGCTACGCGGAAAAGAAAATCGAATTGCTGCTTGGTACCACGGCTACCGCGATCGATGTGCAAGACCGCCGCGTCACTCTCGACAACGGCGCGTCGCTCAACTACACGAAACTGCTGCTCGCCACCGGCGCGGAGCCAATCCGGCTGAACGTGCCGGGTGCGGACTTGCCGCATGTGCGGACCTTGCGCTCATTCGAGGACTGCCGCCAGATCATTACCCGCGCCAAGGGCGGGAGCCGTGCCGTTATCGTCGGCGCCAGCTTTATCGGCCTGGAGACGGCGGCCGCGTTGCGTCGCCGTGAGGTCGAGGTCCGCGTCGTCGCGCCGGACGCGCGGCCGATGGAGCGCATCTTCGGCGCCGCCATGGGCGATTTCATTCGCGCGCTCCATGAATCGCACGGCGTCGAATTTCACCTGGGCCATACGGTTGCGGGCATCGATGCTCGGCACGCACAGCTCGATGACTCGACCGAGATCGATGCGGACCTTGTGCTGGTCGGCATCGGCGTGCGGCCGCGGCTTGCTCTCGCTGAAAAAGCCGGCCTGGCAACGGACCAGGGCGTTCTTGTCAACCAATACCTGGAAACCAGCGCGCCCGATGTCTTCGCCGCGGGCGACATCGCACGCTGGCCGGATCCCTACAGCGGTGAGCGTCTGCGGGTCGAGCATTGGGTCGTCGCCGAACGGCAGGGTCAAACCGCCGCGCGTAATATGCTGGGAGGTCGCGAACCGTACGGCGCTGTACCGTTCTTCTGGACTCAGCAGTATGACGTCGTGATCGATTATCTCGGCCATGCCACCTCCTGGGACCGCATCGGCCAGGACGGCGAACTTTCTTCGCGAGACGTTGCCCTGCGCTTTTATAAGGGCGCCCGCGCCATGGCCGTTGCGACCATCTTCCGAGGGAAGGAAAGCCTGAAAGCCGAGCTTGAAATGGAACAGGGGCGCTCGCCGTAGCCGTGGACCGTAGCCGTGGCGGGCCGGGCGCCGGCTCACGGCCCGAGCGTGTCCGTTGCCGCCGAGGCCGCCGAGGTCGCCGGCGCCGCCGTTCCGCCCGCTCGCCGCCGGCCCTGGGATAAGGGGCGATTTGATGAACGATCTCCCTCCGCCGCAAGAAGGGCATTGGCCGCAAGGTGCTATTTTCACCCTCGGGCACTCGACATTGCCGATCGAGCGCTTCATCGCCTTGGTGCAATTCTATGGCATCGAACGTCTCGTGGACATCCGCACGATCCCGCGTTCGCGCCATAACCCGCAATTCAACGGCGACGTCCTGGCCGACAGCTTGACGGCGGAACACATCGAGTACGTGCACATGCAAGCGCTGGGCGGTTTGCGGCACGCACGCAAGGATTCCGGTAACACCGGCTGGCGCAACGCGAGCTTTCGCGGCTACGCCGATTACATGCAAACCGCGGCGTTCGAAGACGCGCTCGAGATGCTCATTCGGATGAGCCGCGAAAAGCGCCTCGCCATCATGTGCGCCGAAGCCGTGCCGTGGCGTTGCCATCGTTCGCTGGTGGCCGATGCGCTCGGCGTGCGCGGCTTGCCCGTGGTCGAGATTCTAGCGCCAGGCAGCGACCGGATGCATAAGCTCACGCCTTTCGCGCGGGTCGAAGGCACGCGGATAAGCTACCCGCCGGTGCAAGCGCCACTGCTATAGTCGGTTACCATATTCGGCTTGGTGGAGATGGAAAAAACACTGCCGCAACTTCTCGAGGATATCCGGGCATGCACGCATTGCGTCGATATCCTGCCACGCGGCCCCCGCCCGGTCCTGCAGGCGGATGAATCGGCGCGGCTATGTATCGTTGGCCAAGCGCCCGGCCGAAAGGTGCACGAAACCGGCATCCCGTGGAACGACCCGTCAGGCAACCGGCTGCGCGATTGGCTTGGTCTGACACCGGCGCAATTCTACGATCCGCGCAAGGTCGCCATTGTCCCGATGGGCTTTTGCTATCCGGGCAAAGCCGCGTCCGGCGATAACCCGCCGCCGCCGCAATGCGCTCTGCGCTGGCACGAACGGCTGAACGCCCATTTGCCCAACATCACCCTGACCTTGCTGATCGGCGGGTATGCGCAGGCCCGCTATCTGGGCAAGCGACGCAAGGCGACGCTCAGCGATACCGTCAAGGCGTGGAAGGAGTATTTGCCGCTTGGCTATCTCCCGCTGGCGCACCCCTCCCCGCGCAACCAGCCATGGCTCGTCAAAAACCCCTGGTTCGAAAAGGAACTGGTGCGCGACCTTCGCCACGCAATTCAGTCCTTGCAGCTATAACGTTCCGCCCGGAAAGATCCGGAAAGACGTCGATCGGCGGAATCGATTGTGATTCGCGGGAGGGCGAGAAGCAGGGACGCGCTGGAGAGCACGGCCAAAAAGGCAACGCTGATCGGAAGGCCGGCGCCGGGGACGTCAGCGATATGAGCGATCTCGACGACGACGACATGCGAACGGACCTGCCCGAGATCATCGGCAACGAGACCCGCTGCTTCGTCGAGGACCACGACGGCCGCTTCGCCAAGACCGTCCGGGCTGTTCTTCGTGAGCGGGGGAAGGGGTTAGAAAGGTATGGCCTTTGTCGGCCACATCGCCGCCCTTGGAACTGTCGCGGCAGTCATAGACGGTGATAATCACCTCCCATGCGGCCATCGCTCCTATTTTAAGCACCTTGTTGAGCAATTGGCACGAACGGCGGATCTCTGATATTGGTAAGCGATGAACTCCGCAGGCCTCGCCGATCTGGATGAACTTGTCCTTCTTTGCCTTAACAAGCGTTCCTATCCGTACATCTCCGAGGCGGTGAGCTGCTACAAGGTAGGCGCTTTCCGCGCTTGCATCGTGACAACATGGATTGCTGTATGCTTTGACATTATCGAAAAGCTCAGCGATTTGTCACTGGCTGGCGACAAAGCCGCTGATACAATCCTGAGAAATATCGAAAATGCTAGATCGCGCAATGACATTACACGCGCACTTAAACTGGAAAAAGATCTTCTCGGTCATGCTAAAGATGATTTTGAGCTTCTATCGCCCATTGAGCATGCTGATTTAGAGCGGCTGCATGAAGATCGCAACCGCTGCGCACACCCGTCCCTAATAAGCGTTGAGCAACCGTTCACGCCATCTGCCGAACTTGCGCGCGTACATATTCGATCGGCGGTGACTCATTTAATACAGCACCCGCCGGTACAGGGAAAATACGCCCTCGAAAGGCTTAAAGCCGATGTTCGCTCGGAATATTTCCCTACTGATAAAGGAAAGGCTTCGACCTCGCTCGCGTCTGGCCCTCTTAAACGGCCACGAGACAGCCTAGTCCGAAGTTTTTCAATTTGGCTCTTAAAGATTGTGCTAGCAGATACATGTGAACATAGCCTTAGAAGACGCTCATACGCGGCTCTACTTGCTACCAGGTCAATGAATGTCAAAGTTTTTGAAACTCTGCTCTCTGAAAAATTAACACCTCTATTCAGAGCGACTGACGATGAAGACATTCACTTGAGCATTAGTCTTTTGGAAGAACTAGAAGATTGTTGGCAGTACCTAGATGACGATGTGAAACGCCGACTCGAAGTTTACGTTTATTGCCTTCCTGCCAATAGGATTGAGGATCTAAATTTTCTGCTCTCATTCGCACCCCTTAGCTCTCAAGCTAAAAGTCGGCTTCAGAGAGCTTCGAGTAAGGAGCTGGGAGCCGCTCTATTTTTTAGATTGCACCCACTCATCGCTGATAAAATCATAGACATCTATATATACTCTAGAAGTTATTCCGAAGCAAACGCGTGGTCTGAAACTTTTGCAATTGCAATTTATGTAGACTGCTTTACTGCGTCGCAGCAAGTTCGGATGTTAAGAGGCATGGCAGCTAACGGAGAGATATTAGGTAGTTTTCAGGTGGAAAATGTTATTGAGAGCCTTCGGCATTCGAAACGAATTGATGCACTTGAGTTCGACAAGGTACTACTGGAGGTTGGACTTGAGCAGTATGTTTCCGATTCAGAAGCCGAAGGGCAAAAATAGATTAGTGCGATCGTGCTATAATGAATAGCCGCATTGGCCAGCCCTTCAATCTTCAGCTGCGGCCGTCCAGCGAGGCATTGCATAGACCACCCCACGCGTGAACATTCCTCGAACATCCGTGGCATTTCGTGCGCCACGGAGTACCCGTCGACGCCGAGGCATTCCCCATCTTCGATGACATCGAGGCGTCCATCGGCGGACGTGCTGATCCACGCGCCGCATGGGTCGGCTACCTCGGCGACGGGCAAACCGACAGCATCGCCGCGCTCGTTCTCCGCCGCCGCGGTCGACGTGATGCCGGGACTGGCACTTAATGGCTCGCGCAGTGCGCCGATCGGCCTCTACACGATGTCATCCGGCACGGCAAAACGCGGCCATCTGGTCCTCGCATCGGTTCCGGAGGCAGTCCGTCGCGTCGCCGAGCGCTATATTTGCCGACGAATGTGCCTTTGCTGAAGCGGCGCGACCGCTCTCAGAACAGATTTGTCCGAGCCTACCATGCCGGTGTGGACGGGCTGCCGCTTGCTCGAACAGGGCGAGATTTTGCTGCTTCAGGACCATCCCCGCTCCTGCGACGGACGCTACTTCAGGCCTGTCGATGGCCGTCTGATCGTCGGCAAAGCCAGGCCGCTTTGGCTGTTCCAGGGGCCGCAGGCGTCAAGTGCAGTCCCGTGAATTATTTACCGGGTGCTGGTAACGCCGACTGAGATTGTCTATAAGACGACTGGGAGTGGGCTCGCGCCCCAACGCGGCAGCTGAAGCTAGGTGCCAAATAAGTGCCAAGCTAGGCCGGAGAAGCAGATCATCTCTTAAAGCCCAGGTAGCTCAGTTGGTAGAGCAGCGGACTGAAAATCCGCGTGTCGGTGGTTCGAATCCGCCCCTGGGCACCACCGATCTTTGCCCGGCGCAAAGACATCGGCGCTGGCTGTCTTCGACCTTGGACAGATGATCTCTAACCACGGACGACCAGCACCGAGCACTCGGCGTGGCGGACGACGCGCGCGGCGTTGGGACCAAGGAGGTAGTCCTTGAGCTCGGGGCGGTGCGCGGCGATGACGATCAGATCGGCGTCGATGTCGCCGGCGATCCGCAGTATTTCCTGGTAGACAGTGCCCCCGCTGACGATGTGCCGGACCCGGAGGTCGCTCGGGACATTCGCGCGGACGAAAGTGCGGAGCGCCTCGAGCAGGTTGTCGGCGACAGTCTTGGCAAAGTCTTCGGGGAAGAACTGGCCGACCAACGGCATGGAGAAGTCGGGCGCGACGGTGACGACATGCAGCGTCGAGGCGAACGCCCGGCAGCATTCGACCGCCGTCGGCAGCGCCCGGCGCCACGAGCTCTCCTCGTTCAGATCAACCGCTAGCAGGATGTTCTTGTACACGCGTCAGTCTCCCTCTGCTTGATCTCGCCTCGCGGGGCTCGCGCCCCGACGCGCATCAGAACCGGCTCGCGATATTCGGCGGCTTCATTGCGCCGGCGCGGCCGTGGCCGGGGTGGCGGGCCGATCCCGCCAGCGAAGCCATTGCAGAAAATAGACGAAACCGAGCAACGCGAACGCGAACGGCCACACCCATTCCTTGTCCGGCCGGTCGAGCTGCTGGACATCAAACGCGGTGACGTAATCGCCGAAGTCAACGCCGGCTTTTTCCGCCGGGCTATCGAACGCCATGTCCTCGACGTAGAAGCGGCCGTCCGCCTCGGGCGTCAGGGTCAAGCCATACGGTTCGCCGGGTTTCACCTCGCCGGACTCCGGCGCCCTCAGCAAGAACAGCTTGTAGCGGTCGCCATAGCGGGTCTCGCGGGTGACGTGGAGACGGACTTGGCGGCCGGGCTCAACCGTCACGTCGCCGGCGGCGAACTTGTCGAGCTCGGACGGCGCGAACGGCGGATAGATGCGGTCCAGGAACGCGCCGGGGCGGAACAGCGCCAGCGAAACGATCAGGAGCAGGATCACCTCGTAGAACCGGGTCTTGACCAGCAGCCAACCCTGCGTCGCCGAACTGAACGCCAGGATCGCGATCAGCGAGATCACGAAGATGGCGATGCCGTGGACCCACGAGGTCACCCCGATCAGCAACAGCTCCGGGTTGAAGATGAAGACGAACGGTAAAACCGCCGTGCGGATATCGTAGAGGAATGCCTGCACCCCAGTGCGCAGCGGATCGGCGCGCGAGATCGCCGAGGCGGCGAACGCGGCGAGACAGACCGGTGGCGTCGAGTCCGCGAGCAGGCCGAAGTAAAACACGAACAGGTGAACCGCGATCAGCGGCAGGACGAGCCCGGCGGCGCCGCCAAGTTCGACCAGAACGCCGGCGAGCAGCGAGGCGACGACCAGATAGTTCGCGGTGGTCGGCAGGCCCATGCCGAGGATCAGGCACAACACCGCCGTCAGGACGAGCAGAATATAGACATTGCCGCCGGACAGGGCCTCGACGACGCCGACCAGGGCGTTGTTCAGCCCGGTCGAGGCTACCGCGCCGACGATGATCCCAGCGACCGCGACCGCCACGGCGATCCCGACCATGTTGCGCGCGCCGGCGACCATGCCGACGTAGACGTTGGCGAGGCCAAGCCCGATCGCGTCGACGACGCCGTGCGAGCGATCACGCATGGCGGCGACGACCGGCTCGACGATCATCAGGGCCATCAACACGATGATGGAATAGAAGACCGCGCTGCCCGCCGTCCACTGCTTGATCATGAGCAGGTAGACCAGCACGACGATCGGAATAAGGAAGTGGAGCCCGCCGAACAGGGTCTTGCGCAGCCGTGGAATTTCCGCGCGCGGCAGCCCCAACAGGCCGAGCTTGAGTGCCTCGAGATGGGAGATGTAGAGCAGCGCGATGTAGGCGATGATCGCCGGAACGAACGCCGCCTTGACCACCTCGAAATACGAGATCCCGAGCAGTTCGGCCATGATGAATGCCGCGGCGCCCATGATCGGCGGCATCAGCTGGCCGTTGGTCGAGGCCGCGACCTCAATCGCGCCTGCCTTGATCGCCGGCATCCCCATTCGCTTCATGACAGGGATAGTGAACGTGCCGGTGGTCACGACGTTGGCGATCGACGAGCCCGAGATCGCCCCGGTCATGCCCGAGGCGAGGATCGCCGCCTTCGCCGGGCCGCCGCGATAGCGGCCGACCATGGCGAACGACAAATCGAGGAAGTACTTGCCGGCCCCGGCCTTGTCGAGTAGCGCGCCGAACATCACGAAGAGAAAGACGAAGCTCACCGAGACGTCGAGCGGAATGCCGAAGATGGCCTCGCCGCTGAACCACTGGTAGCCGATCAGCCGGTTCAGCGAAACGCCCTTGTGGGCAATGATATCGGGCATTGACTGGCCGAATACCGAGTAGACCAGAAAAACGCCGGCGACGATGACCAGCGGCAGGCCGATGGAGCGCCGCGTCGCTTCAAGCAGCAGAACGATGCCGAGCCCGCCAATGATCGCCTCGACGGGAACCTCCACGCCGAACATCTCGGTCGTAAGCAGGATTCCCTGGCGGCTGACGATGCCACCCCAGTTCACGAACAGATAGAGCGTCGCGGCGCAGGCCACGAAGGCGAGGAGCAGGTCGTACCACGGCACCCTGTCGGAGGCGAACCGGCGCGCGGCGGGAAAGGTGAGGTAGCAGAGCAGGATCGCGAAGGACAGGTGGATCGCGCGGGCCGGCACGTCGGTGATGATGCCAATATTGAACATGAACGGGAACGGCGAGGCGATCCAAATCTGGAACAGCGACCACGCCGCCGCGATCAGACTGATGACAACCGCCGTGCGTGGGCCGTGGCGATGGCCGGTGTACTCGATATCATCGAGTTGGCGCGCCAGCGCCGCGTCATCGACTGGCGCGCCATCCGGCACATCGTCGCGCGCGCCTCTGTCGGCCGCGGCGCCGGCGCGGCCAGGCTCGCGCCCCGCCGCACCGCGCGCTGGTGTATCCGCCATGATCCGCACCCCTTGTCTCGCGCGCCTGGCCCACAACGAAAAACCGGCGCCCATTTGTGAGGCGCCGGCTCATGTCGCGATCTACAGGAGGTTCTTTTCCTTGTAGAACTTTTCGGCGCCCGGATGGAGCGGGGCGGTGAGGCCGTCCTTGACCATCTTCTTCGGGTCGAGATCGGCGAACGCAGGGTGGAGTTCGCGGAAATCTTCGATGTTGTCCATCACCGCGCGGGTGACCTCGTAGACCGTCTGGTCATCGACCTTGGCGCTGGTGACCAGGGTGGCCAGCACGCCGAAGGTGGTCACGTCCTCGTCCGAGGTCTTGTAGGTACCCTTTGGGATAGTCGTAAAGGCGTAATACGGATACTCGGCAACCAGCTTCTTTTCGATCTCGCCGTCGAGCGGCACGATCCGCGCCTCGCAACCGTCGGTCGCCACCGCGACACCGGCGTTGGGCACGCCGACCGAATAGCCAAAGGCATCGATTTTGCCATCGCACAACGCGTTCGACTGCTCCGTGGAGGTCAACTCGGTTGCAATTTGGAAATCACTCGTCTTCATCCCGTAGGCGTTCATCAGCACTTCCATGGTGCCACGTTGTCCGGACCCAGAATTGCCGATATTGACGCGCTTCCCCTTGAGATCCTTAAATGATTTGATCCCGGAGTCCTTGCCGACGATGAGTTGGAATGGTTCGGGATGGATTGAAAAGACCGAGCGCAACCCGGGGAACGGCTTGACGCTGTCGGGCGCGTCGCCCTTGTAGGCATGATATTGCCAGTCCGACTGGGCGACGCCGAAATCGAGCTCGCCCTCGGCGATCTGGCCGATGTTGTACGTTGAGCCGCCGGTCGAAGGCGCCGAGCAGCGAATGCCGTGCTGACGGCCTTCCTTGCGGCCCTCGGCGGCTTCCTTGTGGATCAGCCGGCAAATCGCATTGCCGGCGGCAAAATAAACGCCGGTCGGTCCGCCGGTTCCGATGGTAATGAAAACCCGCTTATCCTGCGCAAACGCTTGCGGCCCCGCCGCGGCCGTTAACAGCGCCCCCACGCCCAGCGCCGCCATCGCGATCAGCGCGCCACGCGTGTTCAATGATCGTCCGGACATTCTCTCGCCTCCTCTTTTCATTTTGTCGCGCCCAGCCTTTGCCGACTGGGCTTCCGCTATTTACGTCATGGTTTCAGAAAACACATCTCATCATCAACCCCCATCCGGGAGTCCTGATGCCGGGATATATATCGCCCGTGATCCGTGAATGGTACTCGTGCATGTTTTTGATGGCAAGCCTGGACCACAGGTTATTCGTGTACCAGGTCAGGCGCGGGCAACCACAGGCGGTGGCCGCCACACCCTCGCGTCAGGCGCCACACGACGCGAGCGCCGCCGCCAAGGCCGCGTCGAGGCGCTCGACAATCGTCTCGATATCGCTCCTGGCGGCGATGAACGGCGGCGCAAGCAGGACGTGGTCGCCGCGAATGCCGTCCGCGGTTCCGCCGGCCGGATAGCAGATCAGGCCGCGCGCCATGGCCTCGCTTTTGATCCTGGCGTGCAGCTTCAACGCCGGATCGAACGGCGCCTTCGTCGCGCGGTCGGCGACCAGCTCGATGGCGCGGAACAGGCCCCGGCCGCGGATGTCGCCGACATGCGGATGGCTTCCGAACCACGCCGTCAGCGCCCCCGCGAGCGCCTCGCCCTGGAGCTTGACGTTGGCGAGCAGGTCGCGCCCGGCGATGGCGCGCTGCACCGCCAGGGCGGCGGCGCAGGCCGTCGGATGACCCATGTAGGTGTGGCCGTGGCGAAAGGCGCCGCTACCCCGCGCGAAGGCGCCGTAGACGCCGTCGCTGACCAGCACCGCGCCGATCGGCTGGTAGCCGGCGCCGAGGCCCTTGGCCAGGCACAGCAGGTCGGGCACGACGGCTTCGTGTTCGCAGGCATGCAAGGTCCCGGTCCGGCCCATCCCGCACATGACCTCGTCGAGGATCAGCAAGATGCCGTGGCGATCGCAGATCTCGCGGATGCGCTTGAGGTATCCGGCCACCGGCGCAACCGCGCCGATGGTCGCGCCGCCCACCGTTTCGGCAACAAAAGCGAGCACGCTTTCGCCGCCCAGGCGCTCGATGGCGGCTTCGAGCTCGTCGGCGACGCGCCGGCCATAAGCGCCTTCGGTCTCGTCCGGGCTTCTGGCCGCGATAGGCGTAGCACGGCGCGATGTGGGTGACCTCGGCGAGCAGCGGTTCGTATGGCGCGCGGCGTTCGACATGGCCGCCGACGGCTAGGGCGCCGAGGGTGCCGCCGTGGTAGCTCTGGCGCCGGGCGATGAAGTGCCGACGCTCGGGCGCGCCGATCTCGATGGCGTACTGGCGAGCCATCTTCAACGCCGCCTCGACCGCCTCCGAGCCCCCCGAGGTGAAGTACACATGACGGAGATCGCCAGGCGCGCCTTCCGCCAACAGATCCGCCAAGGCTTCCGCCGGCGCGCTCGTGAAAAAGCCGGTGTGGGCGAACGCCAGCCGGCCGATCTGATCGATCATCGCGGCGCGCACATCCGGATCGTCGTGGCCGAGGCACGAAACCGCGGCGCCCCCCGATGCGTCGAGGTAGCGCTTGCCCTCGGCATCGATAATGTAAAGCCCTTCGCCGCGCACCGCCATCGGCAGGTCGGCGCGGAGCGAACGGCGGAAGGTGCGGGTGGCGGCGGTGGTCACGGTGGCGGCGCGACCGGCGGCAAGATCAGGCATGGTGGTGGAAGGGTAAGAGCCCGCGCCCACCCCGACAACCCCCGCCTGGTATGGATCGCGTGCCGGGGCATTTGAGGCGGCGGCCGGATTGCCTCAGCGGCGGCATTCTGGCAAGTAGGGCTACTGTTTGACATCCCGGAGAGCCGCCATGACGACGACCACCAACGCCCCGCCGCCGAACCGGAAGGAGCGCGAGTCCTACGCCTTCTGGACCCGCGATACCGTGCGTTTCTCCGACGTCGACCGCTATCGCCACATCAACAACGTCGCTATCGCGACCTATTGCGAGACCGGGCGGGTCGAATTCGCCGAGACTTTGTGGCCGGGGTCGACGGCGGGAGAGAAGGCCGGCTGGGTCATTGCCACGCTCACGGTCAACTTTCACGCCCAGGCCCATTACCCCGGCGATGTCGCCGTCGGCACCCGCGTCGAACGCGTTGGCCGATCGTCGTGCACCATCGCCCAGGGCCTGTTCAAGGACGGGGTCTGCTTTTCCACCAGCGAGGCGGTGATCGTTTGGCTCGATCTCGCCGATGGCGGCAGGGCGGTGCCGATTCCCGCGGACCTCGCCGAACGTCTGCTCGGCGAAGTCCGCCGGCCGACGCTGACCGCCGAGGATCGCCACCCCGAGGATCCCAACTCAGGATAGCGCGCCGGCGGCTTTTCGATGACACCTTGAAGCACAACGATAATGTGCAAAGGATGGGTGGATGTTCAGGGCTTTGGTTGTCGACAAGACCGACGCGGGCGTGGTCGCGGAATTCCAGGATCTCGACGAAACGCGACTTCCCGACGGAGATGTGACCGTCGCCGTCGCCTATTCGACCGTCAACTACAAGGACGGCTTGGCGATCACCGGCTCCGGCCCGGTCGTGCGCAAGTATCCGATGGTGCCGGGCATCGATTTCGCCGGCACCGTCGAGGCGAGCGATCATCCCGACTACGCGCCGGGCGACGCGGTTGTTCTCAATGGCTGGGGCGTCGGCGAAGGCCACTGGGGCGGGCTCGCCGGCAAGGCCAGGGTCAAGGGCGATTGGCTGGTTCCGCTGCCCAGGGAGTTCACCCCGGCCCAGGCCATGGCCATCGGCACCGCCGGCTACACCGCGATGTTGGCCATTCTCGAACTGGAAGCGCATGGACTGACACCCGACGCCGGCGAGGTCATTGTCACCGGCGCCAACGGCGGGGTCGGCAGTGTCGCCGTCGCCGTTCTCGCCAAGCTCGGCTACCGGGTCATCGCCTCGACCGGCCGGCCCGAGGAGGCGGACTATCTCAAGGGCCTCGGCGCCGCCGAGATCATCGACCGCAAGGAGCTTTCGAGCCCGGGCAAGCCGCTGGCGAAGGAGCGCTGGGCAGGCGCGGTCGATTGCGTCGGCAGCCACACCCTCGCCAACGTGCTCGCAGCAACCCGCCACGGCGGCACGGTCGCGGCCTGCGGGCTGGCTCAGGGCATGGATTTGCCGACCTCGGTGGCGCCCTTCATCCTGCGCGGCGTCACCCTCGTCGGCATCGACTCGGTGTTGGCTCCGAAGGAGAAGCGCCTGCGGGCGTGGTCGCGGCTGGCGGCCGATCTGCCCATCGAAAAGCTGGAAGCGATCACCTCGAGCGTCGGGCTGAGCGAGGTGCCGCGCGTCGCCAAGGACATTCTCGCCGGACATATTCGCGGCCGGGTGGTCGTCGACGTCAATCGCTAGACTGCCTGTAACCATGATCCCGCGCTGCCGACCACTTAGCGGGTCGGCAGCGCGTGGAAGCCGGGGTCTCGCGGATAGGCGGCGCTTTCGGGCGTGACCTTGCGCACCTTCGCCGCCGACGGGCCCTCCCAGCAAGCTTCGAGCATGGCGTTGACGGCGGGTTTCGGCCCGGCGAACATGGCCTCGACGCTGCCGTCGGCGCGGTTGCGGACCCACCCGCGCAGGCCGCGCCGGCGCGCCTCCATCATCGTCCAGCCGCGATACCACACGCCCTGAACGCGGCCCTCGATGCGCGCGACGACGGCCTTGGTCTCGGTCTCGCCGGCATCGTCGGTCTTTGCATCCTCGCTCATGGATGTCCTCGTTCAGCTCGCCGCAGCGTTACGAAGGTCCAGCTATCGCGGACCTCGTCGCGCAGGCTCTGGCGCCGCCGCGCCGCTTCGAAATCCTCGCCCCAGCGCTCGATCTGATAGCTTTCCTCGAGCTGCGAAAGCTCGAAAGCTTCGTCGGCTTCGATGCGGCCGTCAAGCAGGGCGAGGCCGATCACCAGCGATCCGCACGCCGGCGCGGCCGAGGCAAGCGCGGTCAGTTCCCAGTCGTCGAGGCGTTCGACCGCCGCGCGCAATGCCTCGATCGCCTCGGCCGGCTGGCCGAGCGGAACGATGCCTTGCGTCACGCTCAGCGCCGCGCCCCAGCGCACGGCGGCCCAGTCCAGCAGCGGTTGCCAGCGCGCGTGCTGGCGGGCGGCGAGTTCGGCCGGTTCCGCGGCGCGGTAGCACAAGAGATCGGCGGCGGCGTAGCCGACCAGCGCCTCGATGACCTGAGCGCGGGCCTCGGCGACGCGATCGAGCGCGGTCGCCGTCAACTGGGTCAGCGGCATGGCGGCGGGATTGATCCTCTCGGCCTGGGCCCGCCACTCGCCGGCGATGGCCTCGGCCAGTTCCGCGCTCGGCACCGCAAGGAGGCGTCCGCGCGGCGTCTTGATCGCCCGGCGATCCAGGCAAACCAAGTGCGGCCGAACCACGGTCCGCGCCACGTTCGCCCGGCCCCTGGGGCGACTCGGCCGGCATCACGCTCACTGTTCGGTAGAGGCGTTTTGTCGCTCGCGTCACCCGCCCACGATCCTCAAACCCGCGTTACGCCGCGGCGCGGGCCATCAGATCCTCGATCGTTGCCGGCAGCGCCGCGAACTCCTCGACAATCGCGGCGGCTCCGGCCGCGACCAGTTCGGCGCGGTCATGATACCCCCAGGCGACGCCGATCGCGACAATTCCGGCGTTGCGCGCCATCTGAATGTCGAAGGTGGTATCGCCGATCATCACCGCGCGATCGCAGGCCGCGCCGGTTTCGGCCAGCGCCCGATGGATCATCTCCGGAGCCGGCTTGCCGGCGGCGACGTCGGCGGTCTGCACGGTGACGAAGCGCTCGTGCAGGTCGTGCGAGGCAAGCGTCGCGAGTGCGCCGCGGCGGGATTTGCCGGTGGCGATGCCGAGCAGCCAGCCCGCGTCCTCGATCGCTTCGAGCCCCTCGGCCACGCCCGGAAAGAGCGGCTCGCGCGCCTGTCCGGCGCGGCGCAGGTCGCCGAACGCGGTGACGTAATGGCGCGATAGCGCGGCGCAGGTCTCGGCCGCGGCGCCCGGATGCAGCAGGGCGATGGCGTCGCCAAGGGCCAGACCGACGACGCGCCTGATGGCGCCGCCGGCGGGCGGGGGCAGTCCGGCGGCGATAAACGCGGAGCCCATCGCCGTCGTGATCGCATGCAGACCGTCGACGAGGGTGCCGTCGCAGTCGAAAATGCAAAGTTTGATCATACTCATCCGGATCAGGAGAAACGCGGCGCCCGTGCGACCGGGTGGGTCCAGGTGGGCGAGCGCAACCGATGATACCCAAAATTGGTCAAGAATAAAACGCTTCCGGCCAACACCTTGTTTCTACATCTGTATTTGGACAACCCGCACCTCTTCGGCGACGGCCCGTGCCCGGCGCGGCGCGATCCGGTGCAGCACCGCCTTGTCCGAGACGAACACCCAGTGCCAATGGGTGACGCCGTCGATCCGGCTGTTGGTCTCGTCCGAGGCAATCACCCGGGCGGCCAGCAACGTGTCCTTGATCGCAGCAGAGGCCGCCGTCAACGCCGCGCCGGCGCGGCGGAAGGCGTTGGCGATTGCGCCTCCGGAGATGGTGAGCCCGAACAGCTCCGCCATCATCCGCGACAACCGCTCGAAGCCGACGTGATGGCTGTGGTGCAGATACAAAAGCAGCGAACGGACCCTGGCCCCGAACGGGCTCCCCGGCGCCATGCCGGCCGGCGCCGGGGCACGGAAACGCCGACCACAGCAGGCGCAGCGCGCGGCGAACAGCTCGATCCGCGTCACCACCGGCACGATCGGCGGAATGTCGATGTGATCATAGCGATGCCGGCAGCTCTGCGACTGCCCGGAGACATCCGCCGACGCGGCGGCGTGGCAGGCCCATCTCGAGCAACTTGGCATCGCCGCTCTCGAGGTCACGCCCGATCCCGTGCGCATCGCCACCGAGGGCGCGATGTGGGGCAGCGTCACGGCGCACGGCTTCCTGCCCGATAGCGTCATCGTCAGCGACGGCGCCGGCCAGTTCGCCGTCGGCCGGCACGCTCTGTGCTGGGTCCACGTCGAGCGCCTGGTTCACAAGCTCGACACCTTCACCGACCGCCACCGCACCGCCCAGCAGCGCATCCGGGCGCTGATCTGGTGGTTCTATGCCGATCTGAAAGCTTACCGCCGAGATCCGACGCCACAGCGCAAGGCCGCCCTGCGGGCGCGCTCCGATCGGATCTTCAAGCGTACAACCGGCTTTGTTAGCCTCGACCGCCTGCTCGAGCGGTTGCACGCCAACAAGCCAGAATTGCTGATTGTCCTCGATCGGCCCGAGAGCCCGCTGCATACCAACGCCTCGGAGAACGACATCCGCTGCCACGTCACCAAGCGCAGATCAGCGGTGGCACCCGCAGCGATGCCGGGCGCGACTGCCGCGATGCCTTCCTCGGTCTCGCCAAGACCTGCGCCAAGCTCGCCATCGCCTTCTGGGATTACCTCGGCGCCAGGCTCGCCGTGCCCGACCAGCCCGCCATTCCATATCTACCCGACTTGGTCAGCATCCGGCGCGCACCACCCTGACCGCCCGGCCTTTTGCCCCTGTTACCGGGATTTCTCGTAACCCATTGATTTTGTGGTGGGCGCAGTAGGACTCGAACCTACGACCCGCTGATTAAGAGTCAGCTGCTCTACCAACTGAGCTATGCGCCCGCTCAACCACTTAGTGCCAACTTAGATCAATTTTACACCCGCTTTGGCACTAAACTCACCGCCGCTATCTTCGGCGCCGATTGAACCACGATCGTTACCGCCCCCGCGTTATAGTCAATCCAACGTCGCTCTCCAAGTGGTTCCCGAGACTCTAAACGCGGCTGCCTCAGGACGCGCCCGCGAGGGCGAATATCCGCTTCATGTTGTAAGCCATGGTCACGAGGTTCCATTCGCCGCGCACGTTGTCGAGCCCGCGGAGCAGGAACTGGCGGAACCCGAGCGCCGATTTGATGATGCCGAAGACCGGCTCGGGGGTCTGCTTGCGTAAGGCGTAGAGCTTCTTGCCTTCGGGTGTCTTCAGGCGATGCGCCATGGTCTCGACCGGCGTCGGGTTGTCCGGCGGCGGTGGCGCGGGGGCTGGCTGATCGAGGACATGGTCGCGCAGGGCCACACCGTCTTCGCCTGCGCGCCGGAGCTTAGCGAGGCTAATTGTCGCAGACTGGCGAAAGCAGGCGCCCATTATCAGCGCATCGGCCTTTAGCGCACGGGGCTTAATCCGCTACAGGATCTGAGGCACGTCACGCGCCTAGCTACCCAATTGCGCCGACTCGAAGTTGACATGGTTCTCGCTCACACCACCAAGGCGATGATCGTCGGCTGCCTCGCGGCTCGCCTCGCCCGCGTGCCAAGGATCTTCGCCATCGTCGAGGGCCTTGGCTACGCGTTTGCTTCCGGAACGGAGTGCAAGCGTCGCCTCGTCCGCGCCGTGCTCTCACGCCCGCAATGAAGGCCGCGCTCACTGTCTGCGATGGCGTCTTCGTGTTGAACAGCGACGATCGCGCTCTTCTCCTCGGCCTCGGAATCCTCTTGCCGCAGCAGGCAGTGATCCAAATTGCCGACACCGGATATTTCAGCGAGGCCAACGTGCGCGCTTGCGTGGCGGCGGGGATCGGCTACACAAGGCGCGGAGCGTTGTATTTGCTCAACCGTATATTTTAGTACTTCTCGTGACGTGGCACTCCAGGCAGCAACTACAATTGAGGCGTCCGCCTTAGCGGTAAGGATTGATGCGCTCGAGAGCGCCAGGAACGGCGGCGCGTCGATCAGGACGACGTCATAACCGCTTCGCAAATCCTGTATCGCCAACGTGAATGGCTCGCGAGAGAGGTCATCGGCGCTTTCCGAGGCATAGGCGCCGCTGGTGATGACGTCGACGCCTGTCTGAGGATCGCGCTGAATGACGTCCTCAAGCCGTGCCGCCCCGGCGATGAGTTCGGACAATCCTGGGTCGCTGCGAAGGCCAAGCAGCGCGGCGACCTTCCCGCAGCGAAAATCGGCGTCGACCACCACCACCTTGCGCCCGGACCTCGCCAGTGCCCTTGCCACTGCGATCGTAACCGTGGTTTTTCCCTCGCCAGCTTCCGAAGAGACGAAGACGATGCTTTGATGCGGATTATAGGCGGCTGAAACAAGGAGACGCGCGCACAGCAGACGGATGGATTTGGTAAAGACCGAGTCCGGCTTGTTCACAATGAAGGAAACGAGATCTTCGCCCTTGCCGCCGCCGCTCTTTACTTTCGGAACGTGAGCAAGCACGGGCAGGCCGGTGTCGAGTTCGACCTCCCGGGCGCTGCGATAACCGGAGCCGAAGGCATCAGCGGCAAAAGCGAGCGGAACACTGAGAATCGTGCCGCCGACGAAGCCCAGAAATATCACCAGAGTTTTCCGCGGGAAGGCGGGCGTTGAGGAGCGGCCGCCGCCGAGATCACCGAGGCTTGCGGGATCTGCGAATGGACGTCCTGCTGCGCGGTCATCTCCATGAAGGAAGTCATGAATTTCTCGAGGAGGAGCCGGCTGGCCTCGACATCCAATCTGACGGCGCTGAAACAGGAGGTCGGCGAAGCGAATACCGCATCGGTGCGGTTGCGCACCCTGGAGAGGGGGGACCACCGCCGGCAAGCGGATCTTCGCCGCCGAGTTCGAAAAATCCGACGATCTCACGCGCGATCTCGCGCAGGCCGGCGATCCGGTTTTTCGCGGCGAGGTCGCCGATTATGACGATACGGCGTTGCGTGCGCCCGTACGGCCGCACGCAGCCCTGCAGGACCTGGGAGAAGAAAACGGACAAGGGCACGAGCGCGATGCCGATCTGCGCCAAGCTTGGCGTCGCGCCGATGGGACTTCGGCTCACAATGCTGTAGGCGTAGCACAGCGGTAGCGCAAACAGCGCACCAGCCGCCGCCGCGCGCGCGCCTTGCATCACCGCGGCCCGCACCCCTCCGACGCCCTGGCCACGCGGATCAGGACGGCTGTTGTTGGCGCATGCGGCGCACGTCGCCGCGACAGCGGAAAGGGAAAGAAGGGCAATCAGAGCCAAGTCGGCGCCAGCCAGATGACCGATGCCTGAAGTAAGGAACATAGAAGATAACATCAGAAACAGAAATACCGCACCTCCGTCCAAGGCGCTGGACGAAAGAGGACGTGAAATAGTCGTGCACTGAAGTATGTAATTCATGGCAACCCCCGCCGCGCCCATCGCAATAGCGCGAACCATTTACCGTATGCTCCACTGATTTGGGGATAAGCCGCCACGGTGAGCTTGCGAATGGGCTGGACCCTATTGGCTGATCATTTTATTTTCGACCCAGTCTTTGGGGGGGGCCGATGTGCGCTTGCGAAGGGCGGTGTTACTCTCATAGGCGTAGGGCGGACGCACGAGAGGTGCCGCATGGGCTCGGCGCTCCCCGCACTCGCCTGGCAGCGAACCGCCGCTCCTCCCACGCATCCGTGCACCGTCGGCGATACGATGCCGCAACTGAAGCGGACTGGGGCTTTGGCACCGGTGGCTTGTTTGGAGCGGGATCGGCTTCGTCGTGATGAAGAAGACGATGATGGGCAAAGCGAGACGGATACTAAAAACCGGACAGCCCCGGCCCTGCCGTGAACGCCTTGCGGGCGAAGGCCCAACCTGCTAGGACCGATTCAGCTTGGGGTCGGGCAAAAGACACAAGAACGAAGTGAGCGCCACGTTCAACAGCTTTTCTGATCTGGCCGGCCGCCTGTCCCCCGCCCGCGCCATGCGGGCTTGGCGGCGCGCCTGGTACCGCTCGGCCATCTACCACGGGCTGCTGTGCTGGCAACCGGAGACGGGCCTTCGCCAAATCCTGCCCACGCGCCCGGCAGAAAACCTTGCCGCGGCCCAAGCCGTCCTCGACGGCCGCCTGCTCCTGGCCGGCAAGACCCTGCCGTTCGGAACGATGCCCTGGTCCGTTCCCCCCTCCGGCCCGGCCGCGGCCGAGGCGATGCACGGTTTTTCGTGGCTGATGGATCTCAAGGCACTTGGCACGGAGGCCGCCAGGACCCGTGCTCGCGATCTGCTTCGCGGCTGGATCCGGGCCAACCCGCGCTGGAACGAGCAGGCATGGCAGCCCGGCGTGCTCGGGCGCAGGCTTGTTGCCTGGCTCGCCTGCGCGGATTTCGCGCTTGACGATGGCGATCTCGCTTTACGCGACGCTTTCTTTCGCTCGGCCAATATGCAGGCGCGGCATTTGCTGCGAGGCTCCGTTCACGAGACCGGTACGGCCGCCGCGTTCGCCGCCATCAGGGGCAGAATGGCCGCAGCCTTGTGTCTTGGGATCGGCACCCTCGATAGCGCGCTCGGCCTGCTCGAAGGCGAGATCGACCACCAGATCCTCGATGACGGTTGCCACAGCCAGCGCAACCCCCAGGTCCATCTGGCCGTGCTTCGCGACCTCCTCGATATCCGCACGATCATCGTCGACGCCGAGGCCGAAATTCCCCTGCCCTTGACGGGCGCGATCGAGCGGATGGTGGCGATAGCGCGCTTCTTTCGTCATGGCGACGGGGGCTTTACCCTGGCCAACGGCGGCAAGGAAGAAGACGTTCATGTCATCGACACCACGCTTGCCGAGGCGGGCGTCAAGGACCGCCCCCCGGCGAGTGCGCCTTTCGGCGGGTTTGAGCGGCTCGTCGCCGGCCAGGTGCTGATCATTATCGATGCCGGCGGAGCGCCGCCGTCGGGCGCCGACCGCCTCTACCACGCGGCGCCGGCGGCTTTCGAGATGAGCGTCGGGCGAGAGCGCCTGATCGTCAATTGCGGCGGCTACGCCGGCGATGATCCGCATTGGCAAGCGGCCATGCGCTCCACGGCGGCGCACTCGACGCTGATGATCGATAACATCAACGCGGTGGCTCTCAATGCCGATGGCGGCGTTCAAGGCCGGCGACCCGACGCCGGCGCGGTCCGCCGCGAGGCGGACTTGGCGATCTGGCTTGAAGTCGATCACGACGGCTACCGCGGCCGGCTTGGCACCATTTGCCGGCGACGGCTCTACGTTGACGCGATGGGCGAGGATATTCGTGGCGAGGACGTTTTCGAGGGCCGAGGCGGTGCGACCTTCGTCGTCCGCTTCCACCTCCATCCCGATGTGAAAGCCGTGGCCGAGGCCGAACATGAAGGCGGCCCCGGCGGTATCCGCCTGACCCTGCCAAGCGGCGCGGCGTATCGGTTCATCAGCGTCGGCGGCGCGGTTGCATTGGAAGACAGCGTCTATCTGGGTATCTCCGACGTTTCCGCGCGCACCCGCCAGATCGTTGTTCGGGGACCGTTTTCCGATAAGCTCACCAAGGTCAAGTGGGCATTGCGCCGGATCGGCGATGGGCCCGGCGCGGAACAGGAAGCGAAATCGAAAACTCGCTCCGAAGCCGCTTCAGGCGACCGGATCGATCCCGGCGAGACCAAAGCGAAAGACCAAGCACCTCGGCCGGACGGTCATGCTGTGGCGGTAGATGAGCCGACTGTCGAGCGGCTTGGTGGCGACACCGATGCACACACAGCACAGACCAAGTCAATTCTTGTATCCACAGAGATGAACCTATGATTAGATGTTGCGGTTACTATAAGATCCACCGCTCCGTAGTGGACATTTAAAGTTCACGAGCTCTGGATCCACATGGTTATAGGATTGTGACTATTATTTCCCAAAATAACCGATTGTGTCGATATTGTGGCTTCTTCTGAGCCGCGCGCTTCGCTCTTGATTTACTTCGCCAAGCTTGTACAGTATAGGGAAATGGCATGTCGGCGCTGGAGTATTAGTCTCCCCTAAAGAACGCAGCATGCACGCAGTGCCGTGGGGATAGACAACATATCGTTGTGAGGGGAAGCGCGATGAACGCACCTCGAAAACAGGGAAACGTAGGTGTTAGGCAGCCGCTATCGGACGATGTGCGATCAGGCGATTTGCGATCGGACGATTGCTGTGACGACTTCAGGCACCCGGCCATATTGATCTGGCCGACGGCGACCGCTTTAAGCTGGATTTTGGTCGGTTCGATCGGCTGGCTGGTGGTGTCACTGATCACCTGAAGCCGGTGCGGCGGGCCGCGCCCGCACCGCGCAACCGGCGAGCGTGATGAGCCCGCGGCGCCCAGCGCCGTTTTGCGCGCAGGCGTATTTTGCGGGTGCGGCTGGGTGGCGCGACGGCGCTTGCATATTGCATCCCGGCGCGATCAGACCACATTAGCGCGTATAATGGCGACTCGACGCAGCCGACGGATGGGTATCATCGTCTGTATCGAACCGCTAGCGGGGTGCCGCTTTCGGGCCCGCGAAATGACCAACTCGCTCGTGGAGGAGAACGGCCAGATGTCGCGAATGAGCGCGTTCAACAGCCCGCTTGTGCTCGGCTTCGAGCACATCGAGCAGACTCTCAATCATCTTTCGAAAACAAACGCCGATAGTTATCCGCCCTACAACATTGAGCGGATCGGCGAGCAAGGCTTGCGCATAACCCTTGCTGTCGCCGGATTTAAAACGGACGACCTTGGCGTTACCCTCGAAGACACGCAGCTCGTCATCCGGGGCCGGCGCAAGCCGGACGAAGCGCGGCACGTCTACACTCACCGGGGTATCGCCATGCGCCAATTTCAGCGGACGTTCGTCCTTGCCGACTGTATCGAGGTCAAGGCCGCCGTTCTCGATAACGGTTTGCTGAGCATTGATCTGCAGCGAAAGACACCGCAAGGCATGGTGCGCAGGATCGCGATTGCGCGTGAGCGCGCCACGAAACCGGCGCCTCGTCCGGTCCTGACCATCGACGTTGCGGACGCGACTTAGGGTCTGCGAGTTTTTCTCAATTATCTAGCGGGCGGCTCGCGACACAATTCCGCTTGGCGCCTTGGAGGAGCCCTTTCATGACCTACGACAACAGCGCAAGGTCCACGTTATTCAGAGCCGACCTGCGGAACATCGAGCCGGCGGCCTTCGCGGCTCTGGGCAATGATCATGTTGCCTATTTGAGGCCCATCCTGGTTAACGATAAGCCGGGCCTTGAAGTGCACGCCGCCGACGGGCGAACCTTGGCCGTCATCCATGAGCCTCACGACGTCGCCATCGCCATCATCCGGCAAAACGATCTGGAGCCGCTCAGCCTGCATTAGCTGGACATGCGGCGGCCACAACTCAAGGTGGGCGTGGCGCCAAGCGGTCTAGCCGCGATCGGTCATCATGGTTGCGGTTTGGTGCCCGGAGAGGGAATCGAACCCACACTCTCTTGCGAGAACTGGATTTTGAATCCAGCGCGTCTACCAGTTCCGCCATCCGGGCATCGAGAGATCAAGAGACCTTGAAGGGGGCTCGTGCCTCCCAAGAAGCAAGCTCACCCGCGCCGGAACCGCGCGGCATGCAACCTATACGTCCAACCGCTAAGTATCGGCGCGATCCAACTCGTAGCGCATCGGCGGGCCGAGCTCGTCGAAGTCGAACAGCGAAAACGCCCGGTGCCCGTTGAAATCGAGGATCCGCAGCAGGTCGGTTTCGTGAACGTTACGCGCGACGGCGGCGAAATGAGCGCCATAGCGATCCTTTGCCAGTTCGACTGGGATGCCGTAGGCGATAAACTTTTCGATACCTTTCGATGCCAGCTCCTTGAGCAACCCCGGATCGGTCGGCAACTCGGCCGATGTCAAAATCACGAGTGGTCCGCCCCCTGTCAACAATAGCATCACCTTCATCGTCTGGATCTCCATTCGTCTTCGACTGACCGGGCTTTCGCCGTCGACCGGTTTTGGCCCGCGTATATCATAGCCGTTGCGTTAGCGCTACATCCGGGAACCGCGCCGGTGTTATCGCACGGCTGTTCGCGGCTGCCGAGAGCGTTCAAAATTGATAGCGGCGCAATACCGACAGCGACGAAATGGCGCCGACAAACTTGTTTGTTTTCGGGTCCACAACCGGCAGACGGAGCTTTCCGCCGGCGAGAAGCTTGATGGCGTTGACCAGTGGCGTATCGGGATTCATGATCGGCAAGTCGTGCTCGGCGAACTCGCTGACGCGACGGCCAAGATGCGGCGCGATACGATCGTCGACGTCGACTACCGTCTCAAGTTCGGCTTCCTCGCGCGAGTACTCACGCTCGCCGTCGGGAAGCAGTAGCTTGGCCAGCGTGAACGTGGTGATTTCGCCGACAAATTCACCCTTGGCGTTAATGATGAGCAACTGCTGGCGATGGTGCTTGATCATGATCGCCATGGCCTCGGCGAGAGTAGCGGTATCAAGAACCGTTGGCGTCGAGCGAACCATGTAGTGCTGGCAAAACATCTTTTCGTCTCCAAAATCCGTCGTTAAGCGCCTCTACCGGCGTGTACACACGGGGCATCGCGCCATTGCGATGATCATCTTCGCGACTTCCAACTTCCGTCACCACGGTAACAATCCGGCGTTTAAGCTCGACTTGCATTTGTATATGCCAATGTCGTTCTGTTGCTAGCCCTACAGGCGCCTAAGAGGGATCGGCCGCTGAACTCGACGCGTCCATGGCCAGCAGCCGTCACGGCTGGGTGATTGCGACGCATTTTCCGTGTCGCTGGACGACGGCGAGAGGAGCGCGTAAAAGGGTCTCTGTTTATGCGTTTATGTGCTCGTAAATCCGGCTCCCACCACTATCCGCAAATGCTTGTGGCCGAGAATGGCGCACGAATTGACCGCAACGTTTCCATGATGATCCCTTTGTACCGCGGAGACGCCTTTTGGCGATGGGGATCGCCCGTTGGAACGCTCTTGAGAGTTATGTCGGAAGGATAGCACGATGAACGAGGGCGTGAACGCCGGCTTGATATCAATGGTGGCAGCCGGTATCGGACTGCTTGCGGCCACCGGTTTGTATATCGGAGTGGCGCGCAAACCGGCCGGCAACGACCGGATGAAGGAAATCGGCGACGCGATCCATTTGGGCGCGATGACCTACCTGCGCGAGCAGTACATCCGCATCGCCCTTTTTGTCCTGGTGGTCGGCATTCTTCTCACCTTCCAGTATGACATTCGCATGAGCGGCGCGTTTGTCTTCGGTGCTCTCTCGTCGGCCATGGCCGGGTTCGTCGGAATGAAGGCCGCGACCAAGGCCAACGTTCGAACAACCGCCGCGGCGCTCAACAGCAACATCGCCGGGGCGCTGAATGTCGCCTTCGGGGGCGGCGCAGTGATGGGGCTTGCCGTCGCCGCGTTTGGGTTGCTCGGCCTCGGTCTTCTCTTCTTTCTCGTCGGCCGTCCGGATGACGTTCAGATCATTTGGGGCTTTTCCATGGGGGCCTCGTCGATCGCGTTCTTCGCGCGCGTCGGCGGCGGCATTTTCACCAAGGCGGCCGACATCGGCGCGGACCTGGTCGGCAAGGTCGAGGCCGGCATCCCCGAGGACGATCCCCGCAACCCGGGCGTGATCGCCGACAACGTCGGCGACAACGTCGGCGATGTCGCCGGCATGGGCGCCGATATCTTCGAATCCTACGTCGGCGGCATGGTTGCGACGATGACGATCGCAGCGACGATGGCCCCCGACGATCTCTTCACCATGTTCGGCGGCGAACTGCCCGCGCGGATGGTGGGGATGGCATCGTGGCTCGATACGGCCGCGACCCCGGGCGGCGAGATCCTGGTAACCCAGGTCATGCTCATGGCGTTGCCGTTATTGCTATCAATCGCCGGCCTGATCGCCTCCATGTGCGGCATCTTCGGCCTGCGTTTTTACCATAACCTCGGGCCGGAGAAGGCGCTTGCCGCCGCCGATATGAGCACGGCGGGCATTTTCGTCGTCCTAACCATGATCATCCTCGCCGTCTTCGGTTACGGCTGGGGCATCCTCTTCGCGATCATCGCCGGCAACGTCGCGGGCGTGCTGATCGGCCGTGTGACCGCCTACTACACTGGCGGGAAACCCGTCCTGAAGGTCGCCGCGGCATCCAAGACGGGAGCCGCGACCAACGTAATCACCGGCATCGCCGTCGGCTTTCAATCGTGCGCCGTGCCGCTGCTGCTGATCGCCTCGGCGACGCTGATCGCGTATCAGGCCGCGGGGCTCTACGGCATCGCGATCGCCGCCGTCGGCATGCTGGCGACCGCCGGCATGACCATGACCATCGACGCGAGCGGCCCGATTTCGGACAACGCCGGTGGTATCGCCGAGATGGCGGATCTTCCCGAGGAAGTGCGCGCCATCACCGACGAGCTCGATTCGATCGGGAATACCACCGCGGCGACCGGCAAAGGGTTCGCTATCGGCTCGGCGGCTCTCACCGCGCTGGCACTGTTCGTCGCCTTCAAGCAGGCGGTGCAGCTCCACTCTGTCGAGCCGGTGATCATGGAAATCACCGATCCGCGCGTTGTCGTCGGTGCGTTCCTCGGCGCGATCGTCGTCGTTCTGGCCGCCTCGATGACGATGAACTCCGTCGGCAAGGCGGCGATCGAGATGGTCAACGAGATCCGCCGGCAGTTTCGCGAAATTCCCGGCCTGCTTCAGGGCATGGGTGAGCCCGACACCGCGCGCTGCATCGCCATTTCAACGAACGCCGCTCTCCGCGAAATGATTCCTCCAGGGCTCATGGCGGTCACGGCTCCCGTCATTGTCGGCTTCTTTATCGGCCCGGAGGCGCTCGGCGGCATGTTAATGGGCTCGCTCATCGTCGGCGTCGTCCTGGCGCTGTTCATGGCCAACGCCGGCGGCGCCTGGGATAATGCGAAGAAGTTCATCGAGCGCGGCGAGATCGCCGGCGAGCGCAAGGGCAGCGATGCCCACGCCGCGGCGGTCATCGGCGACACGGTCGGCGACCCGTTCAAGGACACCTCCGGTCCGGCGATGAACATCCTCGTCAAGTTGCTGTCCATCGTCTCATTGATTATCGTCCCGTTCATCACCTGATAGAGCGGTCTGGGTCCGGTTCGTAGCCCGGGCCGGCCGGTAGCCAAAAACGGATTCGCGGATTTTTTGCAATGGCGGCCGGCGATCTCAGCGGAAAATGCGTGCTCCTCGCCGAGGACGAGGCGCTCATCGCGATGCTCTTCGCAACGGAGCTCGGCGGACGGGGCGCCGAGGTCATCGGCGCCGCCAGCGTCGTCGAGGCGCTGGCTCTGATAGAGGAGCATGGCGACAGGATCGACGTCGCCCTGCTCGATGGCAATCTCGCCGGTGAGTGGGTCTTTCCCGTGGCCGAGGGCCTGTCGGCCCGAGGCATCCCGTTCGTGTTCCTCACCGGCTACGACAGGCGGCGATTTACCGACCGCTACGCGAGAGCTCAGGTGCTGCGCAAGCCGGTGGGTCTGCCGGTTCTGGTCGAGGCCTTGCAGGCCTGCCTGACCGGCTAACACGGTCGGCGACTGAGCCGCCAAGGCACGCCCGATTCGCGTCTACATCGCTTCCTTGATGCCGGCGCGGATCAGCCACCAGTTGACCGGGTAGCTGGTGGCGAAGCCGCACAGCATGGCGATCTGCATCATGAACCAGAACTCGACCGAATTAACCGGAAGGGGCGCGCCGAGAACGCTCCTGAAGATATAGAAGTAGGCGAACGCCATGAAGCCGTACATGCCGACCTGCCACGCGGTCAGCGACGCGGCATCGGCCTTGACCGCCTGCATGATCGCCTGTCGTGGCGTTAATTCGCGCATTGGTTTGATCGTGAAATACTGGAAGGCGATGCCGAACGCGAAGGCGAAAATATAGTCGACAATCCACACGGCGAAGATCTTCTCGGCGAACAGCGTCCGGTAGCCGAACCATGTCGCGATCGCCGGCACCAGGAACACCAACCACTCGGCAACAATATCGCCGAGCGTGCAGCCGCTGCCGCAATGGCTGGCGCCCTTGCCGACCTTGACGGCAAACGAGGTTTCGGACTTCGCCGGCATCTCCCGGCCGCGCTCCATCGCCGCGTGCGCCTTTTCATGCGAGGCGAGCCGGCCGTAGCGGAAGTACCCCCACACCGCGATCACGCTGGCGAAGAGCGCGACCACCGGCCAGACAATGTTCATGATCCACATGTGCTGCGGATGACGCGCGACATCGACGGCAATCATGACGGCGCATGCCGCACCCAAGAGCAGCGACGCGGTCGCCAGCATATGCAGCCAGTCGGGAACCATTTGCATCCTTCCCCACGCTTCGAGACAACGGCGCGCGCGCACGCCCAATCCATCAACCAGTCGAGCGGATTGTTGTTCCATCCCAACTCGCCACGCGCCGCACGGACTTAACGTCGGATAATGCGCGCTGGCGTCGCCTTGCGTTTGATGCGTCCGACGAACGCGGCGGGGTCGGCTACGTCCGCCGCGCCACGAAGCCGCGCCGTGAAGCCGCGCCGGACCTCTTGTCTGCAACCAATGGAGAAACACGAATGGCCAAGGATGAAGCCACCAAGCCCGGGTCAACCAAGCCCAAGTCCGGCGAAGAACATGGCGTTGCCGGCGCCGAGCCCGCCGTCGTGGCTCACGTCGTCCATACGGCAAAGGAGGAGGGCTTGCCGCCGGAGGTCGCCAAGGACATCGCGAAGGAGGGCCTCGCCGAAGGCGTCGCTCCGGAAAAGCTGCAAGAGGTCGCTGACGAAGCGGTGCGCGTTGAGCGCGAAGACCGGGATGCCAATTCCTGACGACAGCGCGTCCACTCGCGCGCGCTTTAGTGGTTTGATGGGCTGATTCACCTGACGCTTGAGTCCTCAAGCATCAGGATCAGACCACAGCTAACCAAACCCGCGCACAAAAATAGACGGAGAACAACATGGGTATTTTGTCGTGGATTATCTTCGGGCTGATCGCCGGCCTGATTGCCAAACTTCTAATGCCCGGCAGGGATCCGGGCGGATTCATCATTACCATCCTGCTCGGCATCGCCGGCGCGCTGATCGGCGGATTTATCGCGAAATCGCTGGGGATGGGCGGCGTCGACGGCTTCAATATCGGCAGCTTCGCGATCGCAGTGGTCGGCTCGATCCTTCTCCTTATCGCCTACCGGTGGATGCGCCGTTAAAAACTCAAAAGCGTGATTCCGCGCTAGCCGGCTGTCGGTTTGACCGCGGCCGGTTTGCGCGAGGTCCTTACCTTTAAAACCAGAATCGCCCCCGAAAGTGCGAGGCTCGCCGCGTTGAAAGCGATGATCGGCCAGCTCTCGATCATGACGCCGTAAACGATCCACAGCGTAAACGCGCTAACGGTAACAATGTACATCCGCTTCGAAATCGCCTCGGTATTACCTTCGCGCCATGCCTTGACAACCTGAGGAACAAAGCTGCTGGTCGAACACAGGCCAGCGATCACGCCGATCAACGATTCGGTCGAAAAATCCATTGGTCTGCTTTTCCCGCCGATGTTGCCAGTCTCCGACAAGGCTCTCGGCTTTTACTTTAAGGATTTTCGGCTCACGAGGCCGCCAACCCGATCTTTTCTACCGCCGGCGGAGCCACGGCTGAAGACCCGCGCCGCGCGCCGTCGAATGAACGTCAGCCGTGCGAAACAGTTCCGGCTCCCGCGGGCACGACGAGGCGAAGGTCGTGAGCCGCGAAGCCGTGTCAGTCGAATGAGTGGGCTATGAGCGGGCGATACATCATCGGCGTTGACATCGGCACGACCAGCACCAAGGCGGTGGTGTTCGCCGCCGATAGTGGCGCCGTCGCCGGGCATTATACCGCCGGCTACGCCCTGCGCACATCGGCGCCCTCGGTCGCCGAGCAGAATCCGGACGAGATTTTCACGGCGGCCGTGAGCGCCATCGGCCGTGCCGTCAGGGCGAGCGGGGCCGAGCCGTACGACATCGCCGGCGTCGCCTTCAGCGCCGCGATGCATAGCCTGATCGCGGTCGACGGCGACGGCAAGCCTTTGACCGCCAGCATCACCTGGGGCGACAACCGCAGCGCCGCTTGGGCCTCGCGGATCGAGCGGGAGATGGACGGCCGCGCGATCTATCTGCGCACCGGAACGCCGATCCATCCGATGTCGCCGCTCGCCAAGCTCTTGTGGCTTCGCCACGAGCACGCGGAGGTGTTCGGACGCGCAGCGCGCTTTATCGGCGTCAAGGAGTACGTCTTCCACAAGCTGTTCAACCGCTACGTCGTCGATCATTCCATCGCCTCGGCCACCGGGCTGTTCAACCTCGCGAACCTCGATTGGGATGAGGGCGCGCTGGCCGTAGCCGGCATCACGCCCGAGCGGCTTTCGACGCTGGTTCCGACGAGCTACCGGCTCTCGGGGCTGCCGCCGGACCTTGCCGCGGCAATGGCCCTCAAGGCCGATACGCCGTTCGTCGTCGGCGCCAACGACGGTGTGCTGTCCAACCTCGGCGTCGACGCGTATCGCCCCGGCGAGGTCGCGGTGACGATCGGCACCAGCGGCGCGGTGCGTGCGGTCGTCGACCGGCCGCTGACCGATCCGGCGCAAAGGACCTTCTGCTATCTTCTGACCGAGCGCCATTGGGTCGTCGGCGGGCCGATCAACAACGGCGGCATCGTCTTCCGCTGGGTCCGCGACGAGCTGGCCGCCGCCGAAAGCGAGACGGCGAAGCGCCTCGGCATCGATCCCTACGAGGTGCTGACCCGGATCGCCGAGCGGGTGCCACCGGGATGCGAGGGGCTGATCTTCCATCCCTACCTCGCCGGCGAGCGGGCTCCGTGGTGGAACCCCACCCTTCGCGGCTCCTTCTTCGGCCTGGCGATGCATCACCACAAGGAGCACATGGTCCGCGCGGTCCTGGAGGGCGTCATCTTCTCGCTGCACAGCATTCTCGGCGCGGTCGAGGCGCTGATCGGTCCGACGACGACCGTCAAGGCGACCGGCGGCTTCGCCCGCTCCGAGCTGTGGCGGCAGATGCTGGCCGACGTGTTCGACCGCGACGTGGTCGTTCCGGAAAGCTTCGAAAGCTCGTGCCTCGGCGCGGCGGTCCTCGGTCTGGTCGCACTCGGCCTTTCGCCGTCGCTCGATATCGTCTCGAAGATGGTCGGCGCGACCCACCGCCATCACCCGATCGCCAACAATGTCGCGGTTTACGGCCGGCTGAAACCCATATTTCTGGCACTGCCGGCAAAGCTCGAAGAGGAATATCGCGCCATCGCGGCATTCCAGGAAGGCGGCGCGGCGGGGAAAATCATTTAGGTTTGGAGAATCCGCGATGAGCCTGCATCTAACCATCGAGCGTGTGACCGGGCGCATCCGCGAACGCAGCGCCGCCAGCCGTGCCGCCTATCTCGCGCGCGTCGAGACGGCGCCGGCCAAGGGCGTCGCGCGAAGCTGCATCTCATGCACCAACCTCGCCCACGGCTTCGCCGCGTTCGCCGACGGCGACAAGGCTGCCTTGCGCGGCGGCGAGGCGCCGAACGTCGCCATCGTCTCGGCCTACAACGATATGCTCTCGGCGCACCAGCCCTACGAACGCTTCCCGACCATCATCAAAGAGGCCGCGCGCGAGGCCGGCGGCGTCGCCCAGTTCGCCGGCGGAGTGCCTGGCGATGTGCGACGGCGTGACGCAAGGCCAGACCGGGATGGAGCTGTCGCTGTTCAGCCGCGACGTCATCGCCTTGGCCACGGCGGTGGCGCTGTCGCACAACATGTTCGACGCGGTTCTCTGCCTCGGCATCTGCGACAAGATCGTGCCCGGCCTGTTGATCGGGGCGCTGAGCTTCGGCCATCTGCCGACGATCTTCGTTCCCGGCGGGCCGATGCCGTCTGGCCTGTCGAACAGCGAGAAGGTCCGCATCCGCCAGCTCTATACCGAAAACAAAATCGGCCGCGCCGAGCTGCTCGACGCCGAGGCGGCGTCCTACCACAGCCCGGGCACCTGCACGTTCTACGGCACCGCCAACAGCAACCAGATGATGATGGAGGTGATGGGCCTGCACCTGCCCGGCGCCGCCTTCGTCAACCCGAACACGCCCTTGCGCGACGCGCTGACCGTAGCGGCGGCGAAACGCGCGCTGGAGATCACCGCGCTCGGCGACGAGTACACGCCGGTCGGCAAGGTCGTCGACGAGCGCGCCATCGTCAACGCCATCGTCGGCCTGCTCGCGACCGGCGGGTCGACCAACCACACGCTGCACCTGGTCGCCATCGCCCGGGTCGCCGGCATCCGGATCAACTGGGACGACTTCGCCGAGCTGTCGGCCGTGGTCCCGCTGCTCGCCCACATCTATCCCAGCGGCAAGGCCGACGTGAACCAGTTCCACGCCGCCGGCGGCATGGGCTACGTCATCGGCGAGCTGATCGACGCAGGGCTCCTTCATACCGACAAGCTCACGGTCGCCGGCGGCGGCCTGACGCCCTATCGCGACGAACCCTATCTCGATGACGGCGCGCTGAAGTGGCGGCCGGCGCCGGGCGAAAGCCGCGATGACACGATCCTGCGGCCCGCCGAGCGGCCGTTCAGCCCGGACGGCGGTCTCAAGGTCCTGACCGGCAAGCTCGGCCGCGCGGTGATCAAGACCTCGGCGGTCGCCCCGGAACACCGCGCCGTCGAGGCCCCGGCGATCGTCTTCGACAGCCAGGAAGAGGTTCTCGATGCCTTTCAGCGCGGCGAGTTGCGAAGGGATTTCGTCGCCGTCGTCCGCTACCAGGGGCCGCGGGCGAACGGGATGCCGGAGCTGCACAAGCTCTCGCCCTCGCTGGGCGTCCTCCAGGACCAGGGCTTCAAGGTTGCCTTGGTGACCGACGGGCGGATGTCCGGCGCCTCCGGCAAGGTTCCCGCCGCGCTCCATGTCACGCCCGAATGTCTCGCCGGCGGGCCGCTGGCGAAGATCAGGACCGGCGACGTGATCGTCGTCGATGGCGAGCGCGGCATTCTCGACGTGAAACTGGGCGAAGAAGAACTAACGAAGCGCCCGCCCGCCCCGGTGGACCTTTCGCGCAACCGCTTCGGCCTCGGCCGCGAGCTTTTCAACGGCTTTCGCGACCACGCCACCAGCGCCGAAGAGGGCGCCATGAGCTTCCTGCTGCCCGATGAGGCTGGGCCGCGAGAGGCGCCGAAGCAGGGCGCCACCGGCGATCGTTTTGTTTTCGCGCAAGCGGATCGGGCGGGGACGGACCGCTCATGAAGGTTATCGATCTGCTCCGGCTTGGACCGGTCATCCCGGTCATCGTCATCGACGACGCGGGTGACGCCGTGCCGCTCGCTCGCGCCCTGCTTGCCGGCGGCGTCCGGGTCCTCGAGGTGACCCTGCGCACGCCGGCGGCGCTGGATGCGGTCCGCGCCATCGCCCGCGAAGTGCCGGACGCGATCGTCGGCGTCGGCACCGTCTCGCGGCCGGATGACTTCGCCGCCGCGGTCGATGCCGGTGCCCGCTTCGCCGTCAGCCCCGGCGTAACGGCCGCGCTTGATCGAGGCCGCCGCGCAAAGCGGCCTGCCCTACCTGCCGGGCGTCATGACCCCGTCCGATGTGATCCTGGCGCGGGCCGCGGGGCTGTTCGAGTTGAAGCTGTTCCCGGCGGTTCAGGCCGGCGGCATCGCCATGTTGAAGGCGATCGCCGGGCCATTCCCGGACGTCATCTTCTGCCCGACCGGCGGCATTACCGCGGCGAGCGCGCCGGACTTCCTCGCGCTCGGCAACGTCGCGTGTGTCGGCGGCTCGTGGCTGACGCCGAAGAGCGCCGTCGCCGCCAAGGACTGGCCGGCCATCACCGCGTTGGCCGCGCAAGCCACCGCGCTCCACGCGGTCTGATCCGGCCGTCCGCGCACAAGGAGCCAGCTGCTCAGCGGCCGCGGCGGCGAGCGGCGGTCTTCTTGTACCTGGCCTTGTCCTTTCCCGACCAGCCGGCGCTCGCCGCGGCCAGCGGCGCGACACCGGCCTTTTCCAGCCCCAGGTCGGTCGCCTCGAGCCTGCGGATCTCGTCGCGCAGCCGCGCCGCCTCCTCGAACTCCAGCTCGGCCGCGGCCGTCCGCATCCGCTTTTCAAGGTCGGCGATGTGAGTGCGGAGGTTCTTGCCGACAAGATGCAGATCGCCCGACGCGCCGGTATCAACCGTCAGGTAGTCATGCTCGTAGACGCTCTGGAGAACGTCCGAGATTCCCTTGCGGATGCTTTCGGGGGTGATGTTGTTGGCGGCGTTGTAGGCCATCTGCCGCTCGCGCCGGCGGTTGGTTTCGTCGAGCGCGTAGGTCAACGACTCGGTCATGGAGTCGGCGTAGAGAATGACCCGGCCGTCGAGGTTGCGCGCCGCCCGGCCGATGGTCTGGATCAGGCTGGTCTTCGAACGCAGGAACCCTTCCTTGTCGGCATCGAGGATGGCGACGAGCGCGCACTCGGGGATGTCCAGCCCCTCGCGCAGCAGGTTGATCCCGACGAGGACATCGAACGCGCCGAGGCGCAGATCGCGGATGATTTCGATGCGCTCCAAGGTGTCGATATCCGAGTGCATGTAGCGCACCCGCAAACCCTGCTCATGGAGATATTCGGTGAGATCCTCGGCCATCCGCTTGGTCAGCGTCGTCACCAGGGAGCGCTGGCCCAAAGCCGCGACGGCCTTGGTCTCGCCGAGCAGATCGTCGACCTGGTGCTCGACCGGGCGGATGAAGCACGGCGGGTCGATCAGCCCGGTCGGCCGAACCACCTGTTCGACGACCACGCCGCCCGTTCGCTCCAGCTCCCACGGTCCGGGCGTGGCGGAGACGAAGATGGTCTGCGGCCGCATCGCCTCCCACTCCTCGAACTTGAGCGGGCGGTTGTCGATGCATGACGGCAGCCGGAAGCCGAAGCCGGCGAGAGTCGACTTGCGATTGTAGTCGCCGCGATACATGCCGCCGATCTGCGGCACGGTGACGTGACTCTCGTCGACGATCAGGACCGCGTTCTCGGGCAGGTACTCGAACAGCGTCGGCGGCGGCTCGCCGGGATTGCGCCCGGTGAGGTAGCGCGAATAGTTCTCGATGCCCGAGCACGAACCCGTCGTCTCCAGCATCTCCATGTCGAAGGTGGTGCGCTCCTGGAGCCGCTGCGCCTCGATCAGCTTGCCCTCGGCGACGAACTCATCGATCCGCTGCTTCAGCTCGGCCTTGATCCGCGGCATCGCCTGCTGCAGCGTCGGGCGGGGCGTGACGTAGTGGCTGCTGGGATAGACGGTGACGGTGTCGAGTTCGCCGACCTTCTCCCCCGTCAACGGATCGACCTCCCAGATCGCTTCGATCTCGTCGCCGAACATCGACAGCCGCCAGGCGCGGTCCTCCATGTGCGACGGGTAGATTTCGACGACATCGCCGCGCGCCCGGAAGGCGCCGCGCACGAAGTTAACGTCGCCGCGCTTGTATTGCAGCTCGACCAGCCGGCGAATGATCTCGCGGCGTTCGACCCGCTCGCCGGCGGCCAAGGTCAGGACCATCTCGGCGTACGTTTCGACCGCGCCGATGCCGTAGATGCACGAGACCGAGGCAACGATGATGACGTCGTTGCGCTCGAGCAGGGCGCGGGTCGCGGCATGGCGCATCCGGTCGATCTGCTCGTTGATCGAGGAGTCCTTCTCGATGTAGGTATCGGTGCGCGGGACGTAGGCCTCCGGCTGGTAGTAGTCGTAATACGAGACGAAGTATTCGACGGCATTCTCGGGAAAGAATCCCTTCATCTCGGCGTAGAGCTGGGCCGCCAGGGTCTTGTTGGGGGCGAGCACCAGCGCCGGCCGCTGGACGTTCTCGATCACCTTGGCGACGGTGAAGGTCTTGCCCGACCCGGTCACGCCGAGCAGCACCTGGTCGCGCTCGGCGCGCTCCATGCCCGCCGTCAGCTCGGTGATCGCCTCGGGCTGATCGCCGGCCGGCTGGTACGGCGAGACGAGCTTGAACGACCGCTCGACCGGCACCGGCGGCCGCTTCGCCGGCATGAAAATTGCGGGATTGGTAAAGGCGACCATGGGTGAGTTATAGGATGCAGACGGCCACGCCGCCAGTGAGCGCGCGGCGGGAACGCCGAAGGGCGTAACGAATACGCTCTTCCGAGATTGCCGCCGTTTCGCGGCGGCCTTACTGTGCCGCGAATGTCCCTGTCATCCAATCCGGAGTCTCGATATGGCCTTCCTTGCTCACCGTCTCGGTCTCATCAAGCCGTCGCCGACGATCGCGGTGACCCAGAAGGCGGCTGAACTGAAGGCCGCGGGCCGCGATGTCATCGGGCTTGGCGCCGGGGAGCCGGATTTCGACACGCCCGACCACATCAAGGCCGCGGCGAAGGCGGCGATCGACCGGGGCGAAACCAAGTACACCGCCGTCGCCGGCACGCCGGCGCTGCGCCAGGCGATCGCCGCCAAGTTCAAGCGCGACAACGATCTCGACTATTCACTCGAGCAGATCACGGTCAGCTGCGGCGGCAAGCAGACGATCTACAACGCCATCGTCGCCACCATCGATCCCGGCGACGAGGTCATCATCCCCGCGCCGTACTGGGTCTCGTATCCGGACATTGTTCTGCTCGTCGAGGGCAAGCCGGTGATCGTCCCCTGCCCGGCCGAGCGCAACTTCAAGCTCGATCCCGGCGATCTTGAACGGGCGATCACGGCGAAGACCAAGTGGCTGATCTTGAATTCACCCTCCAACCCGACGGGCGCGGCCTACACCGCCGCCGAGATGAAGGCGCTGACGGATGTTCTGGTCCGTCATCCGCATGTCTGGGTGATGAGCGACGACATCTACGAGCACGTCATCTACGACGACTTCCGCTTCGTCACCCCGGCGCAGCTGGAGCCGCGCCTCTACGAACGCACCCTGACGCTCAACGGCTGCTCGAAGGCCTATTGCATGACCGGCTGGCGGGTCGGCTACGGCGCCGGACCGGTCGAGCTGATCAAGGCCATCAACAAGGTCCAATCGCAAAGCACGACCCACACCAGCTCGATTTCCCAGGCCGCCGGCGTCGCCGCGCTCAACGGGCCGCAGGACTTCATCGCCGAGCACAACCGGATCTTCCGCGAGCGCCGCGACATGGTCGCAGCCATGCTTAATGACGCGGCCGGTCTCTCGTGCCCGACCCCGGAAGGCGCGTTCTACGTCTATCCGTCGTGCGCCGGCGCCATCGGCAAGACGGCGCCGGACGGGCGGACCATCGCCAGCGACGACGACTTCATCACCTACCTGCTCGAGGCCGAGGGCGTCGCCGCGGTGCAGGGCTCGGCGTTCGGCCTGTCGCCCTACTTCCGGGTGTCCTACGCCACCTCGACGGAGCTGCTCAAGGAGGCCTGCGCGCGGATCCAGCGGGCCTGCGCCGCGCTCGCCTGAGCGCAGATTGACGCCGGTTGAGAGCAGGTTGAGCGACATCCTCGTTTCGGGCTTTTCGCTTGATTCGCTGCATCAGGGCGGTAGGTTTGAGCGGTAACGCGCGCCAAACTCGCGCTTTCGCCAAGAAGAAAACAGTCCGGGAGATTGCTCGTGAGCAGGAAAACGCCATCGCCGCCGCGCTGCGCGGTCCTCGTCGGCCCCTATCTCAGCGGCAAGACGTCCCTGCTCGAAAGCATCCTTTCGATAACGGGCGCGACGACGCGCAAAGGCAGCGTCCGCGAGGGCAATACGGTCGGCGATTCCTCGGCGGAAGCACGCGGCCGCCAGATGGGGACCGAGCTCAACGTCGCGACCACGGAATACCTGGACGAGACCTGGACGTTCCTTGATTGCCCCGGCAACATCGAGCTGATCCAGGATTCGTATGCCGCGTTGATGGTCGCCGACATCGCGGTCCTGGTTTGCGAGCCCGAGCCGCAGAAGATCCTCACCGTCGCACCGCTGCTGCGCTTCCTCGACGATCATTTCGATCCCGCACCTGGTCTTCATCAACAAGATGGACCTGGCCGAGGCGAGCGTCAGGGCGACCCTCGAGGCTCTCCAGGCGCTCTCGACCCGGCCGCTGGTTCTGCGCGAGATCCCGATCCGCGAGAACGGCGAACAGATTTCAGGCTTTGTCGACATCGTCAGCGAGCGCGCGTTCCGCTGGAACCGGGCCAGCGCTCGGAGTTGATTTCGCTGCCCGAGGACATCGCCGAGCAGAAACAGGAAGCCCGCCGCGAGATGCTCGAGGCGATCGCCGACTTCGACGACGACCTTCTTGAAAAGCTGCTTGAGGACATGGTTCCGAGCACCGACGAGATCTACGCCGGGCTTGGCCGGGATCTGGCGCAGGACCTGATCGTTCCGGTCTTTTTCGGTTGCGCCGAAAGCATGCACGGAATCACCCGCCTGCTCAAGGCGCTGCGCCATGAGGCGCCGGAGCCGGAGGCGACCGCCGAACGTCTGGGCATTCCTCGGAGCGATGAGCCGTGCGCGCGGATCTTCAAGTCGGTCCACGCCGCCCACACCGGCAAGCTGTCGTACGTTCGCGTCTGGCGCGGCGAAATTACCGACGGCATGACCCTCAACGGCGAGCGGGTGAGCGGCGTCAACCGCCTGCTCGGCGCGAAGCTGGACAAGAGGCCTAAGGCGGCCGCCGGCGAGGTGGTCGCGCTCGGCCGGCTCGACAATGCCACCACCGGGACGGTGCTGTCGGCCTCGGGGACCCTGAGCGGGCCGTCCTGGCCGGCGCCGCTCAAGCCCCTCTTCGCGCTCGCGGTTCACGCCGAACAACGCGCCGACGAGGTCAAGCTGACCGGCGCTCTCGCCCGCCTCGTCGAGGAGGACCCCTCGCTGTCGTTCGGCCACGATCCGGATACCGGCGAGTTGCTCCTCTGGGGCCAGGGAGAAATGCACCTCGGCATCGCCATCGATCGGCTGCGCAACCGCTACAATGTCCAGTTGGTCTCGCACCGGCCGCAGATACCGTACAAGGAGACGATCCGCGGCTTCGGTCAGCCAGCACGCCCGGCACAAGAAACAGTCCGGCGGCCACGGCGAGTTCGGCGATGTCCATATCGACATCAAGCCGTTGCCGCGCGGCAGCGGCTTCGTGTTCTCCGATACGATCACCGGCGGCGTCGTTCCCAAGCAGTATATCCCCGCGGTCGAGGCCGGCGCGCGCGAGTACATGAACCGCGGCCCCCTCGGCTTCTCGGTGGTCGATGTCTCGGTGAGCTTGACCGACGGCCAGTTCCACACCGTCGACAGCTCCGACATGGCCTTCCGCAAGGCCGCCCAGCAGGCGCTGCGCGAGGGGATGCCGAAGTGCAACCCGGTCATCCTCGAGCCCATTTTCAACTTCCGGATTTCCGTGCCGGCGGAATTCACCTCGCGGATCCAGCGCCTGGTCAGCGGCCGCCGCGGCCAGATCCTCGGCTTCGAGGCCCGCACCGACTGGACGGGGTGGGACGAAGTCGCGGTGATGCTGCCGCAGGCCGAGATGTACGATCTCATCATCGAGTTGCGCTCCGCGACGCTCGGCATCGGCACGTTCGAGTGGAAATTCGACCATCTCCAGGAGTTGAGCGGCCGGCTCGCCGACGACGTCATCGCCCAGCGCGCCGCGCAGCAGGCATCCTGAGCGCCGTGCCATGGCGCGCCGTTCGGGTTAAGACGGCGGACGCCGAAAGCTTTCCATGCTGAGTGCGCTGGCCGAGTATTTCGCCGGCCTGTCGGTTTTTCACGCTGGAGTCCTCGCGAGCCTGTTCGCCAGCCTCGGCACCGGGATCGGCGCCCTCCCCGTCCTGACGATCGGCGCGGTGTCGCGCCGGCTGCAGGACTCGCTCCTCGGCACCTCGGCCGGGATCATGCTGGCGGCGACCGCGTTTTCGCTGATCCTGCCCGGCCTCGACGCCGGCACGGCGCAGACCGGCGGAACATTCGCCGGCGCGCTGCTGGTCGGCATCGGCATCGCCGGCGGCGCGGGAGGCATTTGGCTCATCCACCGCTACCTGCCGCACGAGCACTTCCTCGCCGGCCCCCACGACGCCGACGCCGGCACGGCGCGGCGGATGTGGCTATTCGTGCTCGCGATCACCCTGCACAACATCCCCGAAGGTATGGCGGTCGGGGTCGGCTTCGGCGGCGGCAATGTCGCCAACGGGCTTGCCCTGACCTTCGGGATCTTTCTGCAAAATCTCCCCGAGGGCTTTGTCGTCGCCCTGGCGCTGCACAACCTCGGCTACGGCCGCGTCGTCGCGGTCTCGGTGGCGCTTGGGACCGGCGTCGTCGAGACGCTCGGCGGGTTCGTCGGCGCCGGGTTCGTCTCCTTATCGCAGACGTTCCTGCCCATCGGGCTCGCCGGCGCGGCGGGCGCGATGCTGTTTGTCATCACCCACGAGATCATCCCCGAGACCCACGAAGCCGACAACGAGTCCGCGGCGACCTTCGGACTGGTCGCGGGTTTCGTCCTCATGATGATCCTGGACGTCGCCGCCAATGACTTGCTGTGAGCGGCAGGTTTGATCAGGCCTGCGCACACCCTGAGCAGCGGGGCGTCAAGCCCCCTGGCGATCCCCCCCACCGCCTCTCCGGCGCGCTGCGAGGCAACGCCCCCCGGTCCACGTTGGACACGACGTCGGCCCGGGACGCCCGCGGAGCCCCTTACCCCGCCGGCGGCGAGATTGGGTAAAGCCAACCGACCATCGCCACGGTGACGACCATCGAAATGAAAAGCAGCGGCAGGCCGACCTTGACGAAGTCGTTGAAGGTGTAACGCCCGGGCGCGAACACCAGCGTGTTGACCGGCGTCGAGACCGGCGTGACGAACGCGCAGGAGCACGCGACCGCGACGGTGATGGCGAAGGCGTGGACGGACACCCCCAACGACTGCGCCGCGCTGATGGCGACCGGCGCGAGCAGCACCGCGGACGCTGTGTTGGAGATGAACAGGCCGACCGCGGCGGTAATGAGAAACAAGGTGGCGAGCATCCCGTGGGAGCCGATGCCGGCGAGCAGATCGGTCAGCCCGCCCGCCGCTACCATCGTCACTCCGGTCTTATCCAGCGCGGTCGCCAGCGGCAACATGCCGGCGATCAGCACCAGCGTCGACCAGCCGATGCCGCGGTAGGCGTCCTTGCCGGCAACGCAGCCGGTAACCGTCATGGCCAGCGCCGCCAGGATGACGGCGATGACGTTGGGCAGCAGGCCGAGGGTCATGATAATGATCATCATGGCGAGAACCCCCAGGGCCACCGGCGCTTTCGCCCGCGACGGAGCGATCGACTTCAGTTCCCGCGGCAGCCGCAGAACCACGAACTCGCGGCGTCGTTCCCCGAGCCGGGCGATCAGGGACCACGCGCCGGCAACCAGGATCAGATCGCCGAACTGAAGCGGCGTGGTGGTCAACTGAGCGTCCTCGATGATCTTGCCGCGCCGCTTGATCGCGACAACCGTCAGGCCCCAGCGGGCGCGAAATTGCGCCTCGCGCAAAGTCTTGCCGATCAGTGTCGCCTCGGGAGCCAGCATCACCTCGGCAATGCCGATTTCCCGGCCGGCGGCCGAGCGCAGGCGGTCGTCGATCGGCTCTTCGTAAAGGTCTTCGGCCGCGTCCAGGCGATCGATGGCCTCGCGGCTCCCGACCACACCAAGCAGATCGCCACGGCGCATCGCCGTATCGGCGACCGCAGGGATGACCGCGAAGTGGGTTCCCCGCTGGCGGATGATGACAATCAGGGTGACGTTGTAACGGGTCCGAACCAGGACTTCGGCCACCGTGCGGCCGTCCAGGCTCGATTTGGGGCCAATCCGCAAGGCCCGGGTCCGCCCGGCGATGCCGTAGGCGGCGGCGAGATCGTCCGCGGAAACGTCGCCGTCATCGGCGAGCGGGTCCGGCCGGTCAAGCAGGCGCCGGCCGAGCGTCAGCATGTAGACGATAGCGACCGCGAGAATGGCGAGGCCGATGGGCGTCAACTCGAAAAAGCCGATGGGGTTGAGGCCGCGATCGGTCAGCGAGGCGCTGACGACAAGATTGGGTGGCGTCGCGATGACGCTCATCAGGCCGCTGATCAGCGCGGCGACCGCCAGCGGCATCATCAGCCGGGCGCGGCTCAAGCCGGCTTGCCCATCCGGGCGCGATTGTCCATGGCGCGTTTGCTTGGACTGTGAGATCAGGCCGAGCACCACCGGAATAAATATGGCGACCACCCCGGTCGAACTCATGAATGCGCCAATTGAGGCGACAACTACCATCAACAGCACAATCAGCCGGGTCTCGCTGCCGCCACCGACCCGCGCCAGCCAGCCGCCAATGCTGGCGGCGACCCCGGTCGCAACGAGGCCCTCGCCGACGATGAACAGCCCGCCGATCATCAGGACCGATGGGTCGCTGAATCCGGCCACCGCCTCGCCGACGGTGATGATGCCCGGAATCGCCAGCGCGAGCAGCACGCACACCGAGACGGCATCGATGCGAAAGCGGTCGCTCGCGAACGTGGCAACCGCCACGGCGAGAATCGCCAGCACGATCCACCCGTCCGCACTCATCTCGGCCCCGCTTGTCTATTCGGAGGATTAGGTTTGGGAAAGAACCACCGCGCGCGGCCCGCGTATCGCGCGCTTAAGGGGCGCAGGCCCGGATCCCCAAGCAGAGTGCGCCCGGGGCGCGGACGCTGGCCTAATTCAGCCGCTTGGGCAATTCCTTGATGGCGTCGTCGATGAGCGTGTCGGCGCGTTCGCCGGTGAGCTTCTCGGTGAGAAGCTTGCGGGTGGCTTCCATGACGATGTCGGCGGCACGGGTGCGGACCTCGGCGATAGCGGCGGTTTCGGCCTGGGCAATTCGCTCGAAGGCGAGTTGCTCGCGCCGCTTGAGCGAGCGTTCCAGATCCTTGGCGGCCTGATCGGCGAGCTGGTCGGCCTCGCGCTGGGCCATCTCGACCACGCTTTCGGCTTCCTCGGCGGCGTCGCGCTGCTTGCGCTCGTAGGTCGCGAGCAACGCTTGCGCTTCCTCGGCAAGGCTGGCGGCCTCGTCGACCTGTTCCTTGATCTTCGCCGCGCGGTCATCGAGAGCGGCCGTGACCACGCGGAAGGCGACCCGTCCGACCAGGGCGACGAATACGACAAAGCCGACGGCAACCCAGAACTCGGCGCTTAGGTAGAGCGGTTCGGCGTGTTCGGCGGCCTGCTCCGCCGCAGTTTCCGCCGCCCAGGCGATCATGACGCCACTCCTTTCATCGCCGTATCGACAGCGCCGCCGACCGCCTTGGAGTCAAATTTTTCGCCGACCAGCCGTTCGACGGCCGAGCCGGTGACGTCAACGGCAAGATCACGGACACTGGCGACGGCCTGGTCGCGGGCGGCCGCAATCCGCGTTTCCGCCGCCGAAACCTCGGCGCCCAGCCGCTCGCCCAGTTCGCCATGGCGGTCGGCCGCTTCGCGCGCGGCGCGCTCGCGCACCACACGGACCTGATCGTGCGCCTTGGCCCGGGCGTCAGCCATCAGTTTCTCGTAGGATGCCACCGCGCTTTCGGCATCGAGCTTGAGATTTTCCGCCTTGCGCAAGCTGTCGCTGATGCGGAACTCGCGGTCCTCGAGAATAGCCGAGACGCGCGGGAGGGCGACCCTGGACATCAGCAGATACAGGACGATGAAGCACAGCCCCAGCCAGATGAGCTGGGGCGGCCAGACGGCAGGGTCGAACTGGGGCATTTACCCCTCCCGCGGTAACACGACCGAAAGCGATGACGTGAGAGCGAGCGCTCTTACGACACGAACATGAGCATCAGCGCGACGACGAGGGCATACAGCGCCACCGCCTCGACGAGGGCGAAGCCGACCCACATCGGCAGCTGGACCACGGGTTGCGCCGCCGGGTTGCGGGCAAGCGAGGCGATCGTCGTCGCGAAGATGTTGCCGATACCGGCTCCGACTCCACCGAGACCCACCACCGCGATACCGGCGCCGATCATCTTTGCTGCATCAACTTCCATTGTTTTATTCCCCATCCATCGGGTTGCGACATCAGTATTAAGTCAACGCTCGCCGGAGCCCGGTTCACGTATTCTTTCAGCCAGTGTTGCCCAACGCGGGCACTTAGCCCCACGATTGCCTTGCCTCAATGCATGTGCAGGGCGTCGTTCAGGTAGATACACGACAAGACGGCAAAAACATAGGCCTGGAGGAACGCGACCAGGAGCTCCAGACCGGTCAGTCCGATGACCGCCGCCAGCGGCACGACCCCGGCGATGCCAAGGGCCGCGACGAACCCGGCGAAAACCTTCAGCAAGGTGTGGCCGGCGGTCATGTTGGCGAACAGGCGCAGCGACAGGCTGATCGGCCGGGTGAAATAGGAAAGAACCTCGATCGGCACCAGAATCGGCGCGATGAACCACGGCGTTCCATGCGGCAGGAAGAAGCTGAGGAAATGCAGGCCATGCTTGGCGAAGCCGATGATCGTGGTGCCGATGAACACCACCAGGGCCATGCCGAGCGTCACCGCCAGATGGCTGGTGAAGGTAAAGCCGTAAGGGATCAGGCCGAGCATGTTGCCAAACAGAATGAACATGAACAGCGAGAAAATGAACGGAAAGTACTTCCGGCCCTCGCTGCCGACGTTCGTTCGGATCATGTTGGCGACGAATTCGTAGGCGACCTCGGCCATCGATTGCCATCGGCCGGGAATGAGCGCCTGCTCACGCGTGCTCAAGACCACGAACAGGGTGGCGAGCAGGACCGCCGCGACCATGAACAGGCCCGAATTGGTGAACGAGGCGTCGGCGAAGCCGAGATCGATATTGAGAATCTTCCTGATCTCGAATTGCTCAATAGGACTGGCCACGACCGTTAGCGCCCCTCTTCCCCGCCGCCTGCCCGTTGTCCGGGTGACCGGCTATTTATCTTGTCCGCCTTTATTCACCGCCGCCGTTTCGGCTTTGCCGTCCGCCGGCCGGTATCCGATCGCCATGCCCATTCCCGTGGCCATCCGGTAAACATTAAGGATGCCAGACGCCGCGCCGAGAAAGAAAAACAAAACGAACAGCCAGGGCCCTGTCCGCAACCAAGCATCGAGCAGCCAGCCAACAAGCGCGCCAACCGCGATCCCGGTCACGAGATACGTCGTGACCGTAAACGCTACCCCGAAGCCGTTCGCCGGCGCGCCGAGCGTTGGCTTTTTCTCCCAGGGGTCGATCCGTCCCCTGAAGTCCTTCAGCCGCTCGTCCAGATCCCTCAGCGAAGAGGGCGGGGGGTCATCGCTCATCAACCGTTCTGCTCAATGCCCGCCGCCACGACCGAGCCACGGGCGAGGGCCACCATAGAAGCGGCTTTCCGCGCCTGTCAAGCGCAAAGCCCCATACTTTTTGCGGCAATCGCGGCCTAACCGGCTGATAAACCTGGAATGTTGCGAGTGCGTTTCAGGCGGTCTCGCGAAGCGCCTCGGCGCGCTGCAAATCGACCGACACGAGCTGGGAAATCCCTCGTTCGACCATGGTCACCCCATACAGCCGGTCCATTCGCGCCATGGTCATGCGATGATGGGTGATGATCAGGAATTGCGTCCCCGACTTGGCCATCTCGGCGAGCAGGCTACAGAAGCGATCGACATTGGCGTCGTCGAGCGGAGCGTCGACCTCGTCGAGGACGCAGATCGGCGCCGGGTTGGTCAAGAACACCGCGAAGCGCAGGGCCAGCGCCGTCAAGGCCTGCTCGCCGCCGGACAGCAACGACAGCACCTGCAACTTCTTGCCCGGCGGGCAGGCCATGATCTCGAGCCCGGCCTCGAGCGGATCATCGGAGTTGCTCAGCGACAGATGCGCCTTGCCGCCGCCGAACAAGTGGGTGAACAGCTCGCCGAAGTGACGATCGACCTCGCTGAAAGAGGCGAGCAGGCGGTCGCGGCCCTCGCGGTCGAGATCGGCGATGCCGCGCCGGAGCTTGGCGATGGCCTCGGTTAGATCCTGGCGCTGCTCGGTGAGTTCGGTAATTTTCGCCGCGACCGCCGCGGCCTCGTCGTCGGCGCGCAGGTTGACCGGACCCATGGTCTCGCGCTCGCGCTTCAGCCGTTCCAGCCGCCGCTCCTCCACGTCCGCGACGGCGCCGTCATCGCCTACCCCCGCGCGCGGATCGGCCTCCGCCATCGCCATCAGATCGGCGATACTCACGCCGAGCCGCTCGGCGATCAGCGCCACCGTCTCGCGCCGGGCTCGCTCGGCCTGGGCCAGAGCGGCCTCGCCGCGGACCCGGTCCTCGCGGGCCTCGGTCAGCGCCTTTTCCGCGGCGCGCAGCGCCCGGTCGGCCTCGGCCAGGGCGGCCTCGGCCAACGCCACCCGGTCGCCGGCCGCGCGGCGGTGCGCCGCCGCCGCCTCCAACTCGTCGAGCAAGGCCCGACGGCGTGCCTCGATTTCGCCCGGCGCGGCGTCGAGGCGGGCAACCTCGGCCTGCTCGGCCTTTTCGCGCTCGCCCAATTCGGATATTTGGCCCGCGGCGGCATCGCGGCGCGCGGTCCAGGCGTCCGCATCGCGGGCGATGGCCTCCAGCCGGCGGCGGCGGCCCTGGGCCTCGCGGTTGACGGCGTCGAAGCCGGCGCGGTGCTCGCGCTCGCGCCCGCGCGTCCGGTTGAGTTCCTCGCGCAGACGCACCCGCTCACCGCGGTCGATGCCCGGATCGGGCAAGGCGGCGCGGGCCTCGGCGGCCTCGTCGCGGCGGCGGACCAGGTCCTCGCGTTCGCCGGCGGCGGCGGCGGCGGCCTCGGCGAGTGCGGCGACGCGGGCGTTGATCTGGCCGAGACGTTGACGGAGATCGGCACGAACCTCGCCCGCTTGGCGCTGGGCCGCCTCGGCGCTACGCAACCGCTCGCGGGCCGCGCGCTCGGCTTCGCGCGCGCCGGCGGCCGCCGCGCCGGCCTCGCCGGCGCGTACGGCTGCTCCATCACGGGCGGCCTCGAGCGCGGGCAGTTGTTCGCGCAGCGCGGCAAGACGGTTGCGCTGTTCGAGCATGACCGCGGCGGCGCTCGGCGCGCCGGCGCGTATGGTCAAACCGTCCCACCGCCACAACCCGCCGTCACGTCCGACCAGACGCTGGCCGGGCCGCAGGTCCGGCTGCAACCGATCGGCCTCGGCGGCATCGACGACGATCCCGACCTGGGCGAGGCGCCGGCCGGTCGCCGCGGGTCCGGCGACGTGATCGGCGAGGCGAACGACGCCTTCGGGCAGGGGTTGCGCGGCATCGAGCGGCGGCAGCGCGCGCCAGTGGGCGGGCTGGCCGGGATCGGTCGACGCCGAAAGATCCTCGCCCAAGGCGGCCACCAGCGCGGCCTCCCAACCGGGTGCGACGTCGAGCGCATCGATCAGCCGCGGCCCGCCGCGCGAGCCGCCGGCGGCGATCATCCTGGTCAGCGCCGCGATCTCGGCGCGCACCGGCGTAAGCCGGCCGTCGGCCTCGTGAAGCTCGCCGCGCGCCTCGGCCTCGCCGGTGGCGAGCGCGCCGCGGCGCGCTTCGGCGGCCTCGGCGGCGCTCCGCGCGCGCTCCAGCGCCGCGTCGGCCGCGGCCGCGCTGGCCTCGGCGGCGTCCGGATCGGGCAGGGCGGCGGCCTGGTCGGCCAGCGCCTTGCGTTGCCGATAGCCGTCGGCGGCGCGCGCGTCGAGCCGGCGCAGGCCGTCGTCGAGCTCGGCGATCGTGCGATCGAGCGCGGCGCGGCCCGCCTCGTCGGCGCTGATCGCCTCGCCGAGTTCGATCAGCCGCGCCTCCAGCGCCGCGACGGCGGCAAGAGCCGCGGCGAGCTTCTCTTCCGCCTGTGTCCTAGCCGCGTCCTCGCCCGCGCTCGCGGCGAGCAGGCGCTGGCGTTCGGCGGCCAAGCGGCCCAGGTTGGCGGCGGCATCGTCGGCCAGGGTCCGGGCGCGCCCCAAATCGCCTTGCAGCTGGTCGAGCCGCCGCCGCGCGGCGGCGCGTTCGGCCTCGATCCGGCGTGACTGTTCTTCGAGCCCGTCGCGGGCCACCCCGAGCGCATGCAGCGCCGCCAGGGCCTCGGCCTCGCTCGTGCGCAGCGCAGGGAGCACGGCGGCCGCCTCCGCCTGACGGGTCGCGCACACGGCGGCCCGGCTGGTTGCGTCGGTCACGGAAGCGTTGGCCGCGGCGAGCGCGCGTTCGCCCTGTTCCGCCTCGGCCTCCGCTGCGGCCAGCCGGGCCCGCAGGATCGCGGCTTCCGTCTTGCGGATCTGTTCGCAGATGGTCCGGTAGCGGGTCGCCTGGCGTGCCTGCTTGCGGACGTTGTCGAGCTGGGCGGCGAGCGTCGCCAGCACGTCGTCGAGGCGTTCGAGATTGGCCTCCGCGGCGCGCAGGCGAAGCTCGGCTTCGTGCCGGCGCGGATGAATGCCGCTGATCCCCGCCGCCTCGTCGAGGAGAAGGCGGCGCTCGGACGGCTTGGCGAGGATCAGCTGGGTCACTTGGCCCTGCGTGACCATTGCCCCCGAGCGCGCCCCGGAGGCGGCGTCGGCGAACAACAGCTGCACGTCGCGCGCCCGCGCCTCGCGGCCGTTGACGCGGTAGTTCGAGCCCTTGCAGCGCTCGATCCGGCGGCGAACCTCGATCTCGACGGCGGTGTCGGCGAGCGGGCCATCGCCTCCCCTGCCTCGCTTGAATTCGGCCTGGGCTTCGGCCTTGACTTCGGCCTGGGCGCCGAAGGGAGGCGGGATGTCGCTCGGGTCGCCTTCGAGCCCAATCGAAACCTCGGCCAGATTTCGCGCCGGCCGGCCGGTACTGCCGCCGAAGATGACGTCCTCCATCTCGCCGCCGCGCATCTGCCTGGCCGAACTTTCGCCCATGACCCAACGCAACGCCTCGACGAGGTTGGATTTGCCGCAGCCGTTGGGGCCGACGATGCCGCTCAGCCCCGGCGCGATCGAGAGTTCGACCGGATCGACGAACGACTTGAAGCCGGACAGCCGCAGTTTGGTGAAGCGCAGCAAGGTCTCGTTCGCCGCTTGACCTAGCGGTTCTTCGCCAGCGCCGCGTCGATCGCCGTGGCGAAGTTTTCGAAGCTCTGCTCGCCCGCGATCTTCTCGCCGTTGACAATGAACGACGGGGTCGAGTTCGATGCCGTATTCCTGCTGGCCGCCCTGCGCGCGCTGCTGAACCGCCGCGATCAGCGGCTTGTTGGCGAGGCAGGCATCGAACTGTGCGTCCGAGAGTCCGGCGAGCTGGGCGCGAACCTTGAGTTCGGCGAGAGGATTGGAGCTCCGCGCCCAGGTCGCCTGATCGCGGTAGAGCATTTCGAGAAAGCCGAAATAGCGCTGCGGATCGACACAATGGGCGATGACCGCCGCGGCCAGGGCGAGCTTGTCCAAGGGAAAGTCGCGATAGACCAGCCGGGCCTTGCCGGAGTTGATGTAGGTCGCCTTGAGCTTGGGCAGCGTGTCAGTGTGAAACGCGGCGCAATGAGGACACGTCAGCGACGAGTATTCGATGATGGTGACGGGCGCGTTCGCCTCGCCGAGCACCGTTTCGGGCAGAACATCCGCCGCCGCGCCGCCGCGCGAGACGCCGAGGACGGACACGACCAAGAGCGAAACGGCCGCTAGCCTTTGTATCAATCGCCGCAAACGAGCCTCCATCGCTACCAGATTTGGACAACTATACGCCGCCCGCCGTGCCCGCACAACGCAGCTGAACCCCGCTCTGTCGCCCCGTGTCGCCCCACTGGCGCCGCACTGGCGCCGCACTGGCGCCGCACTGGCGCTGGCACGTTGCATTGACGGTGCTTGGCGGCTATAGGGCGGGGCGGCGGTGCCGGGCGAAGCAAGCCCCGGTTCGCGCAACTCTAACCTCGGACCAGTCATCTTTCCATGCCGTCCAACGCCGCGATGATCCGCCTGCTCGAGCGTTGGACCGGCGCCGTGCGACGCCGCGCCTGGATCGTGATCGCGCTGGCGCTCGCCGCCGCCGTCGCCGCCGGCGTGTACGTCGCGCGCAACTTCGCGATCAACACCAACACCGTCGACATGATGTCGGCCGAACTGCCCTTCCGCAAGGCCGACCGGGCGATGGCGGCGGCGTTTCCGGGCGGGGTCGAAACCATCGTCGTGGTCGTCGAGGGCGAAACGCCCGACCTCGTCGACGCGGCCGGAACCGCCCTGGCGCGGGGGTTCCGCGCGCGCCCCGAGGTCTTCGGCACGGTCTTCGATCCGGCCGGCGACGCCTTTTTCCGCCGCAACGGCCTGCTGTTTCTGTCCACCGGGCAGCTCCAGGACGTCGTCGACCAGCTCGCCCAGGCCCAGCCGTTCATCGGCGCATTGGCCACCGATCCGAGCCTGCGCGGACTGTTCGGCGTGCTGTCGCTGGCGGTTGAAAACGCACCGGCGGAGGACGCGGGGACCGGCGGCGGCGAAGGCGGCCCGCGCATAGCACCGGCGCTCGAGACCATCGCGGCCAGTATCGAGGGCGAGGCGGCCGGCCGGTTTACGCCACTCTCATGGCAGTCGATGATGTTCGGCGCGACGCCCGATCCAGACCAGATGCGGCGCATCGTCGTGCTCAAGCCGCCGCTGGACTACGCGTCGCTGCAACCCGCCGCGAAAGCGATCGCCGCGATCCGCGACCTCGCGGCATCACTCGACCTCGATCCCGCCCACGGCATTTCGGTTCGTCTTACCGGTGAGGCCGCGCTCGCCGACGAGGAATTGCGAAGCGCCCAGCTCGGCCGGGCATCGCCGGAACTAATCTCATTCGCGATCGTCGCGTTTCTCGCCTTTCTCTGCTTTCGCGGGTTCAGGCTGTCGCTGGCGACGCTGCTGACGGTCGTCTTCGGTCTGGTCTTTACCGCCGCCGCGGCCATTGCCCTGGTCGGAACCTTGAACCTGTTGTCGGTCGCCTTCTTCGTGCTGTTCATCGGCCTCGCGGTCGACTTCGGCATTCATTACACGCTCCGCTACAAGGAAGGCATCGACCTCGGGCTGGACCACGCCGCGGCGCTCGGCCGGGCGGCGGGCGGCGTCGGCGGCGCGCTGACGCTCTCGGCCATCTGCGCCGCCATTGGGTTCTTTTCGTTTCTGCCGACCACCTACGTCGGTCTCGCCGAACTCGGCCTGATCGCCGGGACCGGCATGGCCATCGCCCTGGTCGTCAGCCTCACCATCCTCCCCGCCCTGCTTAGCCTCATGCCGATGAAAGCGCGCCCGCATCGGCCGAACGCGAGCCCCGATATTGCCGCCATCGGACGATTCCAACGGTGGAGCGAGGCGCGGCCGAAGGCGATGTTGTGGGGAGCCGCCGCCGTTGCGCTTGCCGGGCTGATCGTGGCGCCACGCGCGCAGTTCGATTTCGACCCGCTGCATCTCAAGGATCCGCGCGGCGAGGCGGTGAGAACACTGCGCGACCTGATGGCCTCCGGGCTGAACGAGGCCTACGCGCTCGCGGCGCTCGCCCCCGACCTGCCGCGCGCGCGCGCCATCGCCGAGGCCGCGCGTGATCTTCCCACGGTTAAAGGCGCGCGGACGTTGGCCGATTTCGTGCCGGCCGATCAGGACGCCAAACTGACGATGGTCGATACCCTTGCGCTGATCCTCGAGCCGGCGCTAAGCGGAGCGGTGGCGCCGCCGCCCTCAACGGCCGAGACGATGGCGGCGCTTGACCGGCTGAAGCGCGGGCTCGCCGCGTTGGCCGGGGGCAATGGACCAGCCTCGCCCGCCGCCCGGCGGCTGCTCGCCTCGTTCGATGCGCTGGCGGCGAAACTCGCGCCCGAGACCATGCTGGCGCGCCTCGACGAGGGCTTGCTGAGCGGCCTGCCGGCGCAGCTCGACGCGCTCCGCGCGCTGCTCGGCGCACAGCGGATCACCGTGGACACCCTACCGGATGACTTCCGCCGGCGATGGATGGCTGCGGACGGACGCGCCCGCGTCGAGATCTATCCCAAGGAGCGGGTCGCCGAGGATACCAAGGCGCTGAACCGGTTCGTCGCCGAGGTGCAGTCCATTGCGCCGGACGCCATCGGCGCGCCGGTGGTCATTGTCGAGGCGGGGCGGGCGGTCGAGCGGGCCTTCATCGAAGCGGCGGCCCTGGCGATCGCCGGCATTGCCCTGCTGCTGGTGGTCCTGCTGCGGAACGTCCGCGATATCGCCCTGGTCTTCGCGCCGCTGCTGCTCGCCGCGCTGCTCACCGTTGCCGCGTCGGCGGTCTTCGCCATGCCGTTCAATTTCGCCAACGTCATCGTCCTGCCGCTGCTGTTCGGCCTCGGGGTATCGGCCAGCCTGAACCTGGTCATTCGCGAGCGTCAGGAGGGCCAGGCGGCGAGCATGATGAGCTCGTGCACGCCGCGCGCGGTCGTCTTCAGCGCGCTGACGACGATGGGCTCGTTCGGCACGCTGGCGCTATCGTCACATCCGGGCATCGCCGGCATGGGGGCGCTGCTGACCATCGCCATCGGCCTGACTCTGGCCTGCACCGTTATCGTTCTGCCGGCGCTAATGACGGTCCTGCGGCGCGCGCCTGGCTGAGGGAGAGGCCGGCGGGCGGCGGTCGTGGCGCGGCGGGCGGACGGGCATATCGCTGAAGCCGAAAAATCGCCAGGTCGCGCGCATGTGCTCGGGCAGCGGCGCCTCGACTTCGAGGGTGCCGCCGGCCGGATGCGGGATCGCGATCGCGCGCGCGTGCAGATTGAGGATCCGCGCCGGCGCGGTGGCATCGAGAAACGCCGCCTGTCCGCCGTACTTGCCATCGCCGAGAATGGGGGTTTCGATCGCGGCGCAGTGGGCGCGAAGCTGGTGCGTGCGCCCCGTCAGCGGGCTCAGTTCCAGCCATGCCGCCCGCCGCCCGGCCCGTTCGACGACGGCGAAGTCGGTGATCGCGCGATCGCCGTCGCCGGCGACCTCCACCCGCTCGCCGTGGCGTCCCGGCTCCTTGGCGAGGGCGAGATCGATGCGGCCGCGTTCGGGCTTGGGCACGCCGACGACGATCGCCCAATAGAGTTTGCGCGCGGCGCGATCGCGGAAGGCCTTGGTCAATGCCGCCGCGGCGGCCGCGGTCCGGGCGACGACGATCACCCCGGAGGTATCCTTGTCGAGACGGTGGACCAGCCGCGGACGCTCGCCCCCGCCGGCAAAAGCCGCGAGCATCGCATCGAGGTGGCGTTTCGTGCCGCTGCCGCCCTGGACCGCGAGGCCGGCGGGCTTGTTGAGCGCGATGAGCGTTTCGTCGCGGTAGAGGATCCACGATTCGAGCGCCGCGCGGGTTATGGCGTCGTCCGCGCGCGGCGCGCCAAGTCGCGTGTCCCGCTTCGCCGGCGGATCGCTCAAGGGTGGGACGCGAATGACCTGGCCTGGTTGCAGCCGGTCTCCGGCCTTGGCCCTTTGCCCGTCGACGCGGATCTGGCCGCCGCGCAGCAGTTTCTCCAACCGGCCGTGCGGCAGGCCGGGGACGTGGCGGCGGAACCAGCGATCGACGCGCAGGCCGGCTTCGTCCCTGCCGACCTCGCGCATCGTCACGCCGCCGCCTTTGCCGGCCCGGTCCTCGCCGGCGCCTTCCCGATCGGCCTCAGCCACCGCCGCCCTCCTTGTCGCGCAGCCGCTGCCAGTAAGCCAGCCGCGCGGCGATCTCCTTTTCGAAACCGCGCCCGCCGGGGGTGTAGAGCCGCCGGCGCTCCATCGCGTCGGGGAAGTAGTTCTGGCCCGAGAACCCTTCGGCGGTCGCGTGATCGTAGACGTAGCCCTCGCCGTAGCCGAGCGTGCGCATCAACCGGGTGGGCGCGTTGAGGATGTGCATCGGCGGCATCAGCGAACCGGTTTCGCGGGCGGCCCGCTTGGCCGCGCCCTCGGCCCGGTAGGCCGCGTTCGATTTGGGCGCCGAGCCGAGGTAGATCACGCACTGGACCAGGGCGAGCTCGCCCTCGGGCGAGCCGAGCCGCTCGAAGGCGTCCCATGCGGCGAGCGCCTGGACCAGCGCTTGCGGATCGGCGAGACCTATATCCTCGACCGAGAAGCGGACCAGCCGCCGCGCGATGTAAAGCGGATCCTCGCCGCCCGCCAGCATCCGCGCGAACCAGTACAGCGCGGCGTCGGTGTCGGAGCCGCGCAGCGACTTGTGCAGCGCGCTGATGAGATTGTAGTGGCCCTCCTGGGCCTTGTCGTAGAGCGGCACGCGGCGCTGCACCGCCTCGGCGAGCCCGCCGGCGTCGAGCGCCGGAGCTTGCGGATAGCCCGCCAGCGTCTCGGCCAGGTTGAGCAGATAGCGCCCGTCGCCGTCGGCCATCGCCAGCAGGGCGGCGCGGCCGTCTTCGCTCAACGGCAGCGCGCGCGCGAGGCTCCGTTCGGCGCGGGCCAGGATCTCGGCCAGGGCGTCATGGTCGAGGCGGCGCAGCACGAACACCTGACAGCGCGAGAGCAACGGCGCGTTAAGCTCGAAGGACGGGTTTTCGGTGGTGGCGCCGACCAGGATGATGGTGCCGTCCTCGACGTACGGCAGGAAGCCGTCCTGCTGGGCGCGGTTGAAGCGATGGATCTCGTCGATGAACAGCAGCGTGCCCTTGCCGTCGCCGCGGCGGCCACGGGCGGCGTCGAACACCCGACGCAGATCGGCGACGCCGGAAAAGACGGCCGAGAGCAGCTCGAAATGGAGATCGGTGTGAGCGGCCAGCAGCCGCGCGATGGTGGTCTTGCCGGTACCCGGCGGTCCCCACAGGATCATTGACGACAGCTTGCCGGCGGCGATCATGCGCCCGATCGGCGCCTCGGCGGCGAGCAGATGATCTTGGCCGACGACCTCGCCAAGGCTCGCCGGACGCAGCCGGTCGGCGAGCGGGCGCGGCGCCTGGGAAGCGAAGAGACCGGCGGTGTCGGAGAGGCGCTTGCCCTTGGTCAACGACGGCATCCTTGCCGGCCGACGACCGGAACCGGGGTTACGGTTGCCGAAGGCCGGCGGACGCGGTGATGAGAGCGAACCTTATGCCGCGTCCTGTTCAGCCTCGGCCCGCTCGGCCGCGACCCGCGCCTTGTCGGCGGCGCCCTTGGCGTCTGGATCGCGGTCGACCAGCTCGATGACGGCCATCGGCGCGTCGTCGCCATGGCGAAAACCGGCCTTCAACACCCGGGTGTAGCCGCCGGCGCGGGCGCGATAACGCTCCGCGAGCGGCCCGAACAGCTTACGCACGACTGCGTCATCGGTGAGGAACGACGCCGCCTGCCGGCGATTATGCAAGGCGCCGTGCTTGCCCAGCGTGATCATGCGCTCGGCGAAGCGGCGCAGCTCCTTGGCCTTCGGCAGGGTCGTTACGATCTGCTCGTGCAGCAGCAAGGACGTCGTCATATTGGCGAACATCGCCTTGCGGTGGGAACTGGTACGGCCAAGCTTACGGCCGCTCATTCTGTGGCGCATCGCCGGTTCTCCCTGGTTGCCGCGTCGCGGGCACCGTCCTCAGTAGGGCTCTTCGAGCCGTTTGGCCAACTCTTCGATATTTTCGGGCGGCCAGCTTGTGATCTCCATGCCGAGGTGGAGGCCCATCTGCACCAGAACTTCCTTGATCTCGTTCAGCGACTTGCGGCCGAAGTTCGGCGTCCGCAACATGTCCGCCTCGGTCTTCTGCACCAGATCGCCGATGTAGATGATGTTGTCGTTCTTCAGGCAGTTGGCGGACCGCACCGAGAGTTCCAGCTCATCGACCTTGCGCAAAAGGTTCTTGTTGAACGGCAATTCGTCGCGCCGCTCTTCCTCGAACGCCGCCTGCGGTTCGTCGAAGTTGATGAACAGCTGGAGCTGATCTTGGAGAATACGCGCGGCCAGCGCGACCGCGTCCTCCGGCGTGACGGCGCCGTTGGTGACGATGTCCATCGACAGCTTGTCATGGTCGGTCACCTGGCCGACGCGGGTGTTCTCGACCTTGTAGGCGACCTTGCGGACCGGCGAAAAAATGGAGTCGACGGGGATCAGTCCGATCGGCGCGTCCTCGTTGCGTGATGCGGCCACCGGAACGTAGCCCTTGCCGTTCTCGACGACCAGTTCCATCGCCAGATGCGCGCCCTCGTCGAGCGTGCAGATCAACATGTCCGGGTTCATGACGTCGATGTCATGCGTCGTCTGGATCATCCCCGCGGTCACCTCGCCGGGGCCGTCGGCGACCAGGCGAACCCGCTTGGGCCCTTCGCCGCCCATGCGCAGCGCCAGCGACTTGATGTTCAGGACGATATCGGTCACGTCCTCGCGAACGCCCGGAATCATCGAGAACTCGTGAAGCACGCCCTCGATCTGAATAGCGGTAACCGCGGCGCCCTGCAGCGACGAGAGCAGCACGCGCCGGATCGAATTGCCGAGCGTCAACCCGAAACCCCGCTCGAGGGGCTCGGCGACAATGGTCGCCACGCACCGCGGATTACCGCCTGGCACGATCTCCAGTTTTGTCGGCTTAATCAAAGCCTGCCAATTCTTTTGAATCACTGGGGGTTCCCTCAAATTCGTAAAATGAAGCGGAGCGGGACATGCGCAAACGCGCTCACCATGAGCGCGCCTGGCCGAAGCGTCGGCTTGCCTCCGATCGCGGACGACTAGACTCGCCGGCGTTTCCTCGGGCGGCACCCGTTGTGAGGGATCGGGGTTACGTCGCGAATGGCGGTGATGGTGAATCCGACCGTCTGCAGCGCGCGCAGCGCCGATTCCCGGCCAGCGCCAGGCCCCTTAACCTCGACCTCAAGGGTCTTCATGCCGTGCTCCTGTGCCTTCCGGCCCGCGTCCTCGGCGGCGACCTGAGCGGCGTAAGGCGTCGACTTGCGCGACCCCTTGAACCCCTGACCACCGGCCGAGGACCAAGCAATCGCGTTGCCTTGGGCGTCGCTAATGGTAATCATCGTGTTGTTGAAAGAGGCGCTGATGTGCGCCACTCCGGAGCTGATGTTGCGCCGCTCGCGCCGCCGGACCCGCTGTGTCCCAGGCTTGGCCATGCTTAATCCTTACAAAAACCTATTTAGTGACTTTTTTCTTACCCGCAATCGGTTTGGCCGGACCCTTCCGGGTGCGCGCGTTGGTATGCGTCCGCTGTCCATGGACCGGCAGGCCGCGGCGATGGCGCAAGCCCCGGTAGCAGCCGAGATCCATCAGCCTCTTGATATTCAACGCGACTTCGCGGCGCAGATCGCCCTCGACCTTGTATTCGCCGTCGATCATCTCACGGATGCGCATGACGTCGTTGTCGCTCAGCTGCTGCACCCGATGCGACCGCGGAATCCCGATCCGGGTGCAAATCTCGCGGGCGGTCTTCCGGCCGACCCCGTGGATATAGGTCAGCGCGATTTCGACCCGCTTCTGCGTGGGAATGTTTACACCAGCAACACGCGCCACAAACGCTCTCCTCGTTCTGTTCCGCGGAACATTGTTGAAATTGCCGGGGGAAAAAGGTCCCGGATTATAGGCCCTGCGCGCCTACCGTCAACCCTGCCGACTAACTCTTTATCGCCGATGTCAAGTCCTTAGTGACCTGATCAATGGCGCCCATGCCGTCGACTCGCTTCAAGATCCCCTGCTTTTCGTAGTACGCGGCGATCGGCTCCGTTTGCGCATGATAGGCCTTGAGCCGCTCGCGCACCGTCGCGGCGTTGTCGTCGGCCCGGCGCTTGAACTCGGTGCCGCCGCACACGTCGCAGACCCCGGCCACCTTCGGCTGCTTGAAGGTGTCGTGATAGCCCTCGCCGCACTTGGCGCAGGTGAACCGGCCGCTGATTCGCGTGACCATGGCTTCGTCATCGACCTCGAGCTCAAGAACGTGATCGAGCTTCAGCCGCTTCGTTCTCAGCATCACGTCGAGCGCCTCGGCCTGCGGAACCGTGCGCGGAAAACCGTCGAGAATGAAGCCGTCACGGGACTTGGGATCGTCGAGCCTGGCTTCGATCAGCGAGATGATGATGTCGTCGGGCACCAGCTGGCCGGCGCGCATGATCGCGTCGGCCTTGCGGCCAACTTCGCTGGCCTTCGCCACCTCGTCGCGCAGCATGTCGCCGGTCGACAATTGGGCGATGGCGAAAGCATCCTCCAGGCGCTTGGCCTGCGTTCCTTTTCCAGATCCCGGCGGCCCAAGCAGAACAATGTTCACGACCGTCTCCCTCCCTTACCTCTGAGTTTGGCCTTCTTGATGAGGCCCTCGTATTGGTGGGCGATCAGGTGCGACTGGACCTGGGCGACCGTGTCCATCGTCACGGTGACGACGATCAACAAACTGGTCCCGCCGAAATAGAACGGCACGGAGAAGCGCGAGATCATGATCTCCGGCAGGATGCAGACAAACCCCAAATAGGCGGCGCCGACCACTGTCAACCGGGTGAGCACCTTGTCGAGGTAATCGGCGGTGTTCTTGCCGGGGCGGATCCCGGGAACGAAGCCGCCGTACTTCTTCAGATTGTCGGCGGTTTCGGCCGGACTGAAGACGACCGCGGTGTAGAAGAACGCGAAGAACACAATCAGGCCGACATAGAGCGCCAGATACAGCGGCTGGCCATGGCCGAGGTACGCCGCGACGTTGTTCAGCCACGTCGGTCCTTGGCCCGACGCGAAGCCGATCAACGTGATCGGCATCAGCAGGATCGATGAGGCGAAAATCGGCGGGATGACACCGGACGTGTTGAGCTTGAGCGGGAGATGGGTGCTCTCGCCACCCATGACCTTGGCGCCGTGCTGGCGCTTCGGATACTGGATCAGGATGCGCCGCTGGGCGCGCTCCATGAAGACAACGAAGAAGATGACGGCGATGGCGACGATGATCAGGCCGATGATGAAAACAGTCGACAGCGCGCCGGTTCGGCCGAGCTCGAGTGTCGCCGCCAGCGCGTGAGGCAGATTAGCGACGATGCCGGCGAAAATGATCAGCGAAATGCCGTTGCCGATGCCGCGCGCGGTGATCTGCTCGCCGATCCACATCAAGAACATGGTCCCGCCGACCAGGGTGACCACGACCGAAAAGCGGAAGAACATTCCCGAATCGTGAACCGCCGGGCCGAGGCTCGATTGCAGCCCCTCCAGCCAGACCGAAATCCCGTAGGCCTGGCCGGTGGTGATCAGCACCGTCAGATAACGGCTGTATTGATTGATCTTTTTGCGACCGGTTTCGCCTTCCTTCTTGAGCGCTTCCAGGGTCGGCACGACGGCGGTCATCAGCTGCATGATGATCGACGCCGAAATGTACGGCATGATGTTGAGCGCGAAGATCGTCATCCGCCCGAGCGCGCCGCCGGCGAACATGTTGAACATGCCGAGGATGCCGCCGGACTGGCGGTTGAAGATATCGGTAATTGCCGCCGGATCGATGCCCGGGATCGGAATGTACGTCCCCAGGCGGTAGACGATGAGCGCGCCCAGCGTAAACCAAAGCCGCTTTTTCAGTTCGGTCGCGCGCCCGAAGGCGCCGAAGTTCATGCTGGCGGCGAACTGCTCGGCGGCGGAAGCCATGGATCGCTCTCCCGGTAACTAGACCGCGGTCTCTGGCGGCGGCTCGCCGGTCGACCCGGCCGCCGGCGGCGTCGCCGTCGCCGTCGCGCGCGGAACTCCTCGCTCACGGATTCCTTGCGCGGTGGCGCCTTGGCGCCGGCGGCGTCGATCACGACACTGCCGCCGGCCTTTTCGACCGCGGCGACCGCGGCTTTCGACGCGCCGGTGACATGGAGGGTCAACTTCGCCGACAACGTGCCCTTGGCGAGCAGGCGAACGCCGTCGAGGCGCCGCCGGAACAGGCCCGCCGCCCGCATTCCGGCCTCGTCGATCGGCGCCGACGGATCGAGCCGCTTGTTGTCGATCGCGCGTTGCAGCGCGCCGACGTTGAGCTCGACGAATTCCTTGCGCGAGGGATTGTGAAAGCCGCGCTTCGGCAGGCGCCGGTACAACGGCATCTGGCCACCCTCGAAGCCGGCCCTGGCCGGAGCGCCGCTCCGCGCCTTTTGTCCCTTGTGACCCTTGCCCGAGGTCTTGCCGGTGCCCGAGCCGATGCCGCGACCAACCCTTTTGCGTGGGCTTCGGGCCCCGGGGTTGTCGCGAATTTCGTTCAGTCTCATGTGTCTCGTTCCTCGATCTGCCGCCGCGGCGGCCGCGCGATGCTCTAGTGGTTCGATGCTAACGGATGGTGCCCATCCGTCAGCGGAATCGAACCACCAACCGATTGATCCGGTGGGCTGATTCACCTGACGCTTGAGGACTCAAGCGTCAGGATCAGACCACTAGTCTTCGTCCTCGACGCGCAGAAGGTGACGCACCTTGGCGATCATGCCGCGCACGGCCGGGGTGTCCTCGAGTTCACTCGTCCGGCGGATCTTGTTGAGACCGAGGCCGATCAGGGTCGCCCGCTGGTCGGCCCTGCGGCCGATCGGGCTACGGAGCTGGGTCACGCGGACGGTCGCTTTCGTGCTGGTGGTCATCGACTTCACGCCTTTGCGGCCTCGGCCACGGCCGGTTCACCGCGGCGGGCAATGATATCGCCGACCTTCTTGCCGCGCCGCCCCGCAATCGCGCGCGGCGAGTAGATGCCACGTAGCGCGGCGAAGGTGGCCTTGATCATGTTGTGCGGGTTCGCGGTCCCCAGCGATTTGGCGACGACGTCCTGCACGCCCATGGTCTCGAAAATCGCCCGCATCGGCCCGCCGGCGATGACCCCGGTTCCAGCCGGCGCCGAGCGCAGCACCACCAGCCCCGCGCCGTAGTGGCCGATGACGTCGTGGTGAAGGGTGCGGCCGTCGCGCAGCGGGACGCGGATCATGCTGTGCTTGGCGTGATCGGTCGCCTTGCGGATCGCCTCGGGCACTTCGCGGGCCTTGCCCGTGCCGTAGCCGACCCGACCCTTGCCGTCACCAACCACGACCAGGGCGGCGAACGAGAACCGCCGGCCGCCCTTGACCACCTTGGCGACCCGATTGATATGGACCAGCTTGTCGTTGATGTCGGCGTCTTCGCCCTGCGGCCGCTCGCCGCGCTTGCTCGATGGTCTCCGCGCCATATTGTGTCTCCCTACAGTCCGAGCCCGGCTTCACGAGCGGCGTCGGCCAAAGCCTTGACGCGCCCGTGGTAGCGATAGCCGCCGCGGTCGAAAATCACCGTCTTGATGCCGGCCGCCAGGGCGCGTTCGGCGACCAACTTGCCGACCTTCTCGGCGGCATCGGCGCCGGCGGCCGCCTTCTCGCCCACGCTCTTGCAGGCCTCGTCCAACGACGACGCCGACGCCAGCGTATGGCCGGCCTTGTCGTCGATGACCTGGGCGTAGATGTGCTTGTTCGAACGAAAGACACAGAGCCGCGGACGATCGCCCGCCACCGCGACCAACCGATGGCGGGTCCGCCGCCGCCGCCGTTCGAATAACCTTCGTGTATCGGCCATGGCTTACTTCTTCTTGCCTTCCTTGCGCCGGATGATTTCGTCGTCGTAGCGGATGCCCTTGCCCTTGTACGGCTCGGCCCGGCGATAGGCCCGCACCTCCGCCGCGATCTGGCCGACAAGCTGCTTGTCGGCGCCCTGAATGGTGATATGCGTCGGATCGGGGCACTCGATCTTGATGCCGTCGGGAATGGCGTGGCGGACCTCGTGGCTATAGCCGAGCTGCAGCACCAGATCGCGGCCCTGGATCTGGGCGCGATAGCCGACGCCGGCAATCTCCAGCTTGCGGGAAAATCCCGTATCGACGCCGTTGATCAGGTTATGGACCATGGTCCGCGCGGTTCCCCACATCGCCCGGGCGCGATGGGAGTTGTCGCGTGGGCGCACCGTGATCTCGCCGCTCTCGTGCGTGACGGTGACCTCCTCCATCAAGGTGGTCGAGAGTTCGCCCTGCCGCCCCTTGGCGCTCAGACAATGATCGACAAGCGAGACGCTAACGCCGTTCGGTACGGCTACCGGATGTTTACCAATGCGCGACATGGTCGACTCGCCACTCCAGCCTAGAATACCTTGCAAAGAACCTCTCCGCCGACGTGCGCGTCACGCGCCTCGGCGTCGGATATCACGCCTCGCGGCGTCGACAGGATGGCCACGCCGAGGCCATTGTAGACTCGCGGCAGATCCTTGATCTTGGAGTAGACCCGGCGGCCGGGCTTTGAAACGCGGCTGATCTCGCGAATGACCGGCTCGCCTTCGTGATACTTGAGCTCGATCCTGAGTTCGCCAATACCGGGCCTGACCTCGATCTTGGAATAACCGCGAATGAAGCCCTCGCGTTCGAGAACGTCGAGCACGCGGGCCCGCAGGTCCGAGGCCGGCGCCGTGACAGCGTTCTTCTTCGCACTCTGACCATTGCGAATGCGTGTGAGCATATCGCCCAACGGATCGGTCATCGCCATAGCGGTGGCCCCTTACCAGCTCGACTTTACCATGCCCGGAATCTGCCCTGAGGACGCAAGCTCCCTGAGCGCGATCCTAGACAGTCCGAACTTCCTGTAGTTGCCTCGCGGCCGACCGGTCAGCGCGCAGCGGAGACGAACCCGCACCGGCGCGGAATTGCGCGGCAATTCGGCCAGCCGGATGCGCGCCGCGAACCGCTCTTCGGGCAAGGCCGTGCGATCCTTGGCGGTCCGCTTGAGCTCGTTGCGACGCTCCTCGAACCGGCTCGCAAGCCTCATCCGCTTTTTGTTTCGCTCGACCAGGCTCTTTTTAGCCATCCGATTATCTTCTCCCTAGGTCGCTCAATTGCTGAACGGCATATCAAACGCCTTCAGCAAGGCCTTCGCTTCGGCGTTGTTTTTGGCGGTCGTGCAGATCACGATATCGAGGCCGCGGATCTGATCGACCTTGTCGTAACTGATCTCCGGAAAGATGATCTGTTCCTTGAAGCCCATCGCGAAATTGCCGCGCCCGTCGAAGCTCTTCGACGACAGGCCGCGGAAGTCGCGCACGCGCGGCAGGGCGATGTTGACCAGGCGATCGAGAAACTCGAACATCCGGTCGCGGCGCAGCGTCACCTTGACTCCGATCGGCATCCCTTCGCGCAGCTTGAACGCGGCGATCGACTTTTTCGCCTTGGTGATGACCGGCCGCTGTCCGGCGATCTGGACCATATCCCCGGCCGCCAGGTCGACCTTCTTCTTGTCCTGCACGCCGGCGCCGACGCCCATGTTCAGGACGATCTTGGTCAACCGCGGGATCTCCATCGGGTTGGCGTAGTTGAACTCCTCCTGAAGGGTCTTGCGGACCTCGGTCTTGTAGCGCTCGCGCAGCCGTGCCATCGCCGTTCCGTTCCTTACCTGTCGATCATTTCGCCGGAGCGTTTGGCGAAGCGAACCTTGCGGCCGTCGTCGAGGATTTTGAAACCGACGCGCGTCGCCCCGCCGCTCTTTGGATCAACGTGCGCCAGGTTCGAAATGTGGATCGCGCCTTCCTTTTCGACGATGCCGCCCTCGGCGCCCATCTTCGGCTTCTCGTGGCGCTTGACCATGTTGACGCCCTGGACGATCGCCCGGTTTTCCTTGGGCATGACCTTAAGAACGTCGCCGGTTCTGCCCTTGCTGCGGCCGGTGGTCACGATGACGCGATCACCCTTCTTAATCTTCAGCTTGGCCGCCATTACAGCACCTCCGGCGCCAAAGAGACGATTTTCATGTAGCCCTTGGCGCGCAGCTCGCGGGTCACCGGACCGAAGATGCGCGTGCCGATGGGCTCGCCCTGCTTGTTGATCAGCACCGCCGCGTTTCCGTCGAAGCGGATCGTCGAGCCGTCCGAGCGGTGAATGTCCTTGGCGGTGCGGACCACGACCGCGCGCAGGACTTCGCCCTTCTTGACCCGACCGCGCGGAATCGCGTCCTTGACCGAGACGACGATGATATCGCCGACACCGGCGAAACGGCGACGCGTGCCGCCGAGAACGCGGATGCACTGAACGCGCCGCGCGCCGGAATTGTCGGCCACATCCAAGTTTGTTTCGACTTGGATCATTTATCGTTACCCCTTCGCCCGATCACCGTTATTCGCCGTTGGAGACCACTTCCCAGCGCTTCAGCTTGGAAATGGGTCGGCACTCGCGAATACGAACGGTGTCGCCGACCTTCAGCTCGTTGGCTTCGTCGTGGGCGTGATACCGTTTCGAACGGCGAATGATCTTCTTGTAGAGCGGATGCATGACGCGCCGCTCGACTTTCACCACAATCGTTTTCGCGCCTTTGTCGCTGACGACAACGCCTTGTAACACTCGCCTAGGCATCTTCTTTCCCCGCTACGCTTTCGCCGGCGACGGCTGCTTGCGCTGCCTGATAATTGTCTTGACCCGCGCGATCGTGCGCCGCACGTCGCGCACCCGCGCCGTGTTTTCAAGCTGGCCGCTGGCCGCGCGGAAGCGCAGATTGAAAGCCTCCTTACGCAGCGCCGTCAGCTGATCGGTCAACTCGTCGTCCGTTTTCAAGCGCACTTCGGTTGCGTCCATGGCCTCAACCCTCCTCGCCCGAGCGCGCCACGAAGCGGGTGCGGATCGGCAGCTTAGCCGCCGCCAGCGTCAGCGCCTGCTTGGCGAGATCCTTCGAAATCCCGTCGACCTCGAACATGATCCGCCCCGGCTTCACCCGACAGACCCAGAACTCCGGAGAGCCCTTGCCGCCGCCCATCCGCACTTCCGCAGGCTTGCTGCTGACCGGGACATCGGGAAACAGCCGGATCCAGACCCGCCCTGCCCTCCGCATGTGCCGGGTGATCGCGCGCCGCGCCGCCTCGATCTGACGCGCGGTGACCCGCTCCGGGCTCATCGCCTTCAGACCGTACGCGCCGAAGCTCAGCTCGGTCGCGGCCTTGGCCTTGCCGTGGATCCGGCCCTTGTGCTGCTTGCGGTACTTCGTCCGCCTGGGGCTAAGCATGGCTGCGTGCTCGTCCTAACGTTCCGGTTAACGCCGCGTTCATCGCGCGGTCTGCTGATCCGCGGCGCGCTTGTCCATCGCCATCGGGTCGTGAGCGAGGATGTCGCCCTTGTAGATCCACACCTTGACGCCGCAAATGCCGTAGGTGGTCTTGGCCTCGGCTTGGCCGAAGTCGACATGGGCGCGCAGCGTATGCAGCGGCACCCGGCCCTCGCGATACCACACGGTGCGGGCAATTTCCGCGCCGCCCAAGCGGCCGCCGCAGTTGATCCGGATGCCCTGCGCGCCGAGCCGCATCGCCGACTGGACCACGCGCTTCATCGCCCGCCGCGACGATACCCGGCGCTCGAGCTGCTGGGCGACATTTTCTGCGACCAGCTGCGCCTCGATCTCGGGCTTGCGGATCTCGACGATATTCAGGTGCACCTCGGATTTGGTGATCTTCGCCAAGTCCTTGCGCAGCTTCTCGATATCGGCGCCCTTCTTGCCGATGACGACACCGGGGCGAGCCGTATGAATGGTCAACCGGGCCTTCTTCGCCGGCCGCTCGATGACGATCCGCGATACGCCCGCCTGAGCCAGCCGCTTGCGCACGTACTTGCGGATCTGCAAGTCCTCGTGGAGCAGCTTGGCGTAGCTCTCATCAGCGAACCAGCGCGAGTCCCAGGTCCGGTTGATGCCGACCCGAAAGCCGATTGGATTGACCTTTTGCCCCATCAGAACTGCTCCTCGCGTTCGCGCACGACCAACCGGAGTTGGCTGAACGGCTTTTCAATCTTGCCGATGCGTCCCCGCGCCCGCGGCCGCCACCGCTTGATGGTCAGGGTCTTGCCGACACTCGCCTCGGCGACGAACAACCGGTCGACATCAAGCTGATGGTTGTTCTCGGCATTGGCGATGGCCGATTGCAACACCTTGCGGACGTCGCCGCTGATTTGCCGGCGGCAGAACTGCAGTTCCGCCAGCGCCCGGTCGCAGCTCATGCCGCGGATCAGTTGCGCCACCAGATTCAGCTTGCGCGGGCTCAGCCGCAGATGGCGGGCAACCGCGACCGCCTCCGTGTCGGCAAGCATGCGTTCGGAGCCAGGTTTACCCATCGATCAACCCCGCCTCGCCTTCTTGTCGCCGCCATGACCGAAGAAGGTCCTGGTCGGCGAAAATTCACCAAACTTGTGGCCGATCATGTTTTCCGTCACCAGGACCGGGATGAATTTGCGCCCGTTGTAAACACCGAAGGTCAAGCCGACGAATTGCGGCAGAACCGTCGAACGCCGTGACCATGTCCTGATCACTTCGTTGCGTTTTGACGAGCGCACCTTGTCGGCTTTCTCCAACAGATAGCCGTCCACAAAAGGACCTTTCCAAACCGCGCGGGGCACGCTCTCTCCCTCCTGCTACTTCTTCGCAAGATGACGGCGGCGCATGATCAGCCGGTCCGTCTTCTTGTTGTTGCGGGTCCGCTTTCCCTTGGTCGGCACACCCCACGGGGTCACCGGGTGACGCCCGCCCGAGGTTTTGCCCTCGCCGCCACCATGCGGATGGTCGACCGGGTTCATCGCGACGCCGCGCACCTCCGGCCGCTTGCCAAGCCAACGGGTCCGCCCGGCCTTGCCGATCTTGATGTTTTGCTGATCGGGGTTGGACACCGCGCCGACCGTCGCCAGGCATTCGGCGCGAACCACCCGCAACTCGCCGGAACTCAAGCGAAGCTGGGCATAGCCATGGTCCTTGCCGATCAACTGCGCATAGGTCCCGGCGGCGCGGGCGATCTGGCCGCCGCGGCCTTTCTTCATCTCCACGTTGTGGATAATGGTCCCCACGGGGATGTTCTGCATCGGCAGGCAATTGCCGGGCTTGATATCGACCGCGCCGCCGGCGACGACGCTATCGCCGACGTTGAGCCGCTGCGGCGCCAGGATGTAGGCGATCTCGTCGTCGGCGTAGCGGATCAGCGCGATGAACGCGGTTCGGTTCGGGTCATATTCCAGCCGCTCGACCGTCGCCGGAACGTCGAACTTGGTTCGCTTGAAGTCGACCAGGCGGTAGCGCCGCTTGTGGCCGCCGCCGCGACGGCGCGCCGTGATCCGCCCGGTATTGTTGCGACCACCGGAGCCATGGAGCCCTTCGGTCAGGCTCCGCTCCGGCTTGCCTTTCCACAACGCCGAACGGTCGATGAGGATCAGTCCGCGCTGCGCCGGCGTGGTTGGACGATATTTCTTGAGTGCCATCTTCGCTTACAGTCCCGTCGTCACGTCGATGGAATGGCCCTCGGCGAGGGTAATGATTGCCTTCTTCACGTCGGAACGCCGCCCCGCCCGGCCCCGGGTGCGCTTGGCCTTGCCCTTGACGATCAACGTATTGACCGCCTTGACCTTGACCTTGAACAGATCCTCGATCGCCGCCTTGATCTCCGGCTTGCACGCGTCCAGCGCGACTAAAAACGCGACCTGGTTATGCTCGCCGAGCAGCGTCGTCTTTTCGGTGATGACCGGCCGGCGAACGACCTCGATCTTCCGCCCGGCGCTGATCGACACGCTGGCCTTGCCAAAACGGCGGTTCATGTCAAGCGCTCCACAAGCTTTTCGACGCCCGCCGTCGTCAGCACAAGGGTCTCGTGGCGGAGGATGTCGTACACGTTCGCGCCCTGCGACGGAAGAATATCGAGCCCGACGATGTTCGCGGCCGCCAGCGCGAAATTAGTATCGATCTCCGCGCCGTCGATCAGCAGGGTCTTGCGCCAGCCCATCTTCTTCACAGTCTCGGCCAGGGCCTTGGTCTTGGGCGCATCGAGCGCGGCGCGCTCGAGAACGATCAGCTCTCCAGCCGCGAGCTTCGCCGAGAGCGCCGATTTTAGCGCCAGCTTGCGGACCTTCTTCGGCAGCGAATGCGTGTGATCGCGCGGCACCGGGCCGAAAGCGACGCCACCGCCGCGCATGTGCGGGCCCTTCAACGAGCCCTGGCGGGCGCGTCCGGTGCCTTTCTGCTTGAACGGCTTTTTCGAGGTCCGCGCGACTTCGCTGCGACCCTTGGTCTTGTGCGTGCCGGCGCGACGCTTGGCGAGCTGCCAGGCGACCGTGCGCGCGAGAATATCGGGCCGCACCGCCACGGCGAAAATGCCGTCGGCGAGATCGACGGTGCCGACCTTCTCGCTCTGCAGGTTGACGATATCCAGTTCCACGACTGCTATTCCTCGGTCCCGCCGTCCGCGCCGCCGGCATCGGCATTCTCGGTATCCGCCACCGGCTCCGGCCCTGGCTCCGCCGCCGCTTCCGGGGATGACGCCGGTGTCGGCGCTTCGGCCGCGGCCTGGCGAAGCGCCGCCGGCATCGGCACCGTGTCCGGAAGCCGCTTCTTCACCGCGTCGCGGATCAGCAGATAATTGCCCTCGGCGCCCGGCACCGCGCCCTTGATCAGGATGAGGCCGCGTTCCGCATCGGTCCGCACCACCTCAAGGCTCAGCACGGTGATCCGCTTGTCACCGAGATGGCCGGCCATCTTCTTGCCCTTGAAGACCTTGCCCGGATCCTGCCGGTTGCCGGTCGAGCCCAGGCTGCGGTGACTGACCGAAACGCCGTGGGTCGCGCGCAGGCCGGCGAAGCCGTAGCGCTTCATGCCGCCGGCGAAGCCCTTGCCGATCGACTTGCCGGTCACGTCGACATACTGGCCGGGGACGAAATGCTCGGCGGTGATCTCTGCGCCGACGTCGACCAGGGCGTCGTCGCTCACCCTGAATTCGGCGACGGTGCGCTTCGGCTCGACGTTGGCCTTGGCGAAATGGCCACGCTCGGGCTTGTTGACGTTCTTCACCTTGACCGTGCCGACGCCGAGTTGCAGCGCGGTGTAACCATCGCGCTCCGGCGTCCGCTGGGCGACGACTTGACAGTTGTCGACCTTCAGCACGGTGACCGGAACATGCGTCCCGTCATCACGGAAGATCCGCGACATCCCGAGCTTCTGGGCGATCAGGCCGGTTCTCATTCTACCCTCGGTCCTAGATCAACCTGCCTTCAAGTGGAAACACTTGAAGGCGGAAAAGTTGATCGATTTTAAATCGATCGAGCATCCTGCACTCACTTGAGCGCTGGATGCTCTAGAGCTTGATTTCGACGTCGACGCCGGCGGCGAGGTCGAGCTTCATCAGCGCGTCGACGGTCTGCGGCGTTGGGTCGATGATATCCAGGACCCGCTTGTGCGTGCGGATCTCGAATTGCTCACGAGATTTCTTGTCGATATGCGGCGACCGCAGCACCGTGAACCGCTCTATGCGGGTCGGCAACGGAATCGGACCGCTGACCTGGGCGCCGGTCCGGCGCGCGGTGCTGACGATCTCGCGCGCGGACTGGTCCAGCACGCGATGGTCGAAGGCCCTCAAGCCGATCCGGATGTTCTGCTTATCCATTCTTCAACTGTCCTGTTCCGCCGGCGCGCCGCGGTTTGTGTTCTTCGCCCCGATGCCCGGCTATTCGATGATCTTGGCGACGACGCCGGCGCCGACGGTGCGGCCGCCTTCGCGGATGGCGAAGCGCAGGCCCTCGTCCATGGCGATCGGCTGGATCAGCGTCACTTCCATCGACACGTTGTCGCCCGGCATCACCATCTCGGTGCCCTCGGGCAGCGCCACCGTCCCGGTCACGTCGGTCGTGCGGAAGTAGAACTGCGGCCGGTAGTTGGTGAAAAACGGCGTGTGCCGGCCACCCTCTTCCTTGGTCAAAATGTACGCCTCGGCGGCGAACTTGGTGTGCGGCGTGATCGTTCCCGGCTTGGCCAGAACCTGGCCGCGCTCGACGTCCTCGCGCTTGGTCCCGCGCAGCAGCACCCCGATGTTGTCGCCGGCCTCGCCCTGGTCGAGCAGCTTGCGGAACATCTCGACGCCGGTGCACACCGTCTTGGTCGTCGCTTTCAGGCCGACGATCTCGACCTCCTCGCCGACCTTGACCACCCCGCGCTCGACCCGCCCGGTCACCACCGTGCCGCGGCCCGAAATCGAGAACACATCCTCGATCGGCATCAGGAACGGTTGATCCTTCGCCCGCTCCGGCTGCGGAATGTAGGCGTCGACCGCCTTCATCAGTTCGAAGATCGACCCCGGACCCATCTCGCCGCCCCGGCCCTCCAGCGCCATCAGCGCCGAGCCCTTGACGATCGGAATGTCATCGCCAGGGAAATCGTAGCTCGACAGCAGCTCGCGAAGCTCGAGCTCGACCAGCTCCAGAAGCTCCGGATCGTCGACCATGTCGACCTTGTTCAGATACACCACGATCGCCGGAACACCAACCTGACGCGCCAGCAGAATGTGCTCGCGGGTCTGCGGCATCGGACCGTCGGCCGCCGAAACCACCAAAATCGCCCCGTCCATCTGCGCCGCGCCGGTGATCATGTTCTTGACGTAGTCGGCGTGACCCGGGCAATCGACGTGGGCGTAGTGGCGGTTCTCGGTCTGATACTCCACATGCGCCGTCGAAATCGTGATCCCGCGCGCCTTCTCCTCCGGCGCCTTGTCGATCTGATCGAACGGAATGAACGTCGCCCCACCAGCCTCGGCCAGCACCTTCGTGATCGCCGCCGTCAACGTCGTCTTGCCATGGTCAACGTGACCAATCGTCCCGATATTGCAATGCGGCTTCGTCCGCTCAAACTTCGCCTTCGCCATGGTCTTCGCTCCGTAACTCCCGGATGTGCCTTAGCTTGCCAGACGCTGGCGAACCTCTTCGGAGATCGCCTGGGGAACGTCCGCGTACTTGTCGAAATGCATCGTGTAGGTCGCGCGCCCCTGGCTCATGGAGCGCAGCGTGTTAACGTAGCCGAACATCGTCGCCAACGGCACCAGCGCGGAAATGACACGCGCGTTGCCGCGCTGATCCATTCCCGAGATCTGCCCGCGCCGGCTGTTCAGATCGCCGATGATGTCGCCCATGTAGTCGTCCGGCGTCACCACCTCGACCCGCATCAACGGCTCGAGCAGCTTCGGCCCCGCCTTGACGATGCCTTCGCGAAATGCCGCGCGGGCGGCGATCTCGAATGCCATGACACTCGAATCGACGTCGTGCGAGGCACCGTCGAACAGCACCGCCTTCAGGTCGATCATCGGGAAACCAGCGATCACGCCGGTCTGCGACGCCGACACCAGGCCCTTTTGCACGCCCGGGATGTACTCACGCGGCACCGAGCCGCCGACCACACCACTTTCAAAGACGAACCCGCCGCCCGATTCCAGCGGCTCGAAACGGATCGCGACCCGGGCGAACTGACCGGCGCCGCCGGTCTGCTTCTTGTGGGTGTAATCGATCTCGGCGACCTTGGATATGGTTTCGCGGTAGGCCACCTGGGGTGCGCCGACGGCGGCGTCGACATTGAACTCGCGCTTCATCCGGTCGACGATGATTTCGAGATGGAGCTCGCCCATCCCCTTGATCACGGTCTGGCCGCTCTCGGGATCGGTCGCGACCCGGAACGAGGGATCCTCGTTCGCCAGCCGCGACAGCGCGATCGACATTTTCTCCTGGTCGGCCTTGGTCTTCGGCTCGACCGCGACCTCGATCACCGGATCTGGAAACTCCATGCGCTCGAGCAGCACCGGCTGGCGCGGATCGCACAGGGTATCGCCGGTCGTCGTCATTTTCAGTCCGGCAATGGCGACGATGTCGCCGGCGCGGGCCTCCTTGATGTCTTCGCGGGTGTTGGCGTGCATCAGCAGCATCCGGCCGATCCGCTCGCTCTTTTCCTTGACGGTATTTTGCACCGCGGAGCCGCTTTGCAGGGTGCCGGAATAGATCCGCGCGAACGTCAGCGTGCCGACGAACGGGTCGCTCATGATCTTGAACGCGAGCGCCGAGAACGGCGCGTCGTCGGAGCTCTTGCGGACGACGACCTCATCCGTACCCGGCTTGACGCCATGAACCGGCGGAACCTCGAGCGGCGACGGCAGGTAATCGACGACGGCATCGAGCAAAGGCTGCACGCCTTTGTTCTTGAACGCCGAGCCGCACAGCACCGGGACGAACGCTCCCGCGGTCGTGCCGGCGCGCAGGCAGCGGACCAGCGTCGCCTCGTCGGGTTCCTCGCCTTCGAGATAGCGCTCAAGCGCGGCCTCGTCGTATTCGACCGCCGCCTCGACCAGCTTGACGCGGTATTCCCGGGCCTGCTCGACGAGTTCTGCCGGAATTTCGCCCACGGTAAACGCGGCGCCGAGCCCTTCGTCCGTCCAGATCACCGAGCGCATCCGCACGAGGTCGACGACGCCGTGGAACTCGGCCTCCGCGCCGATCGGCAGCTGGAGCACGACCCCCGTCGCGCCGAGCCGCGTTCCGATCTGCTCGACACAGCGGAAGAAGTCGGCGCCGACGCGGTCCATCTTGTTGACGAAGCAAATCCGCGGCACTTTGTACTTGTCGGCCTGGCGCCAGACCGTTTCGGATTGCGGCTCGACTCCGCCGACGCTGTCGAACACCGCCACCGCGCCGTCGAGAACGCGCAGGCTGCGCTCGACCTCGATCGTAAAATCGACGTGGCCGGGGGTGTCAATGATGTTGATCCGATACTCGCGCCAAAAGCAGGTGGTCGCCGCGGAGGTGATCGTAATGCCCCGCTCCTGCTCCTGCTCCATCCAGTCCATCGTTGCGGTGCCCTGGTGCACTTCGCCGATTTTGTACGACCGCCCAGTGTAGTAGAGGACGCGCTCGGTCGTCGTCGTCTTGCCGGCATCGATGTGGGCCATGATGCCGATGTTGCGATAGTGTTCGAGCGGCGTCTTACGGGACATCACTTCCAAACCTTGCCGAAGCTACCAGCGGTAATGCGAGAAGGCCTTGTTGGCCTCCGCCATGCGGTGGGTGTCTTCGCGCTTCTTGACCGCCGCGCCGCGGTTGTTCGCGGCATCGAGCAGCTCGCCGGCCAGCCTTTCGACCATCGTGTGTTCCGAGCGCTTGCGGGCGACGTCGGCGATCCAGCGAATCGCAAGAGATTGGCGCCGCGTCGTGCGAACCTCGACCGGGACCTGGTAGGTCGCGCCGCCGACCCGGCGCGAGCGGACCTCGAGCACCGGGCGGACATTGTCGAGAGCCTCGTGGAACGTCTTCAGCGGATCCTGGCGGGTCTTTTTCTCCATCAGATCGAGCGCGCCATAAACGATCCGCTCGGCGACGGACTTCTTGCCGTCCAGCATCAACCCATTGGTGAACTTGGTCAGCAACGTGTCGCCGTATTTCGGATCCGGCAGAATGTCGCGTTTCTCGGCAGCTCGGCGTCTGGACATGTCCGTTCTCTCTACTTCGGCCGCTTGGCGCCGTACTTGGACCGCTGTTGCCGGCGAGCGGAAACGCCTTGTGTATCCAGCGCGCCGCGAATGATGTGATAGCGCACGCCCGGAAGGTCCTTGACCCGGCCGCCGCGCAGCAGAACCACCGAGTGCTCCTGCAGGTTATGGCCTTCGCCGGGAATGTAGCTGGTGACCTCAAAGCCGTTGGTCAGGCGCACGCGGGCGACCTTCCGCAAAGCCGAGTTCGGCTTTTTCGGCGTCGTTGTATAGACGCGCGTGCAGACGCCGCGCTTCTGCGGCGAACCTTCCAGGGCCGGAACCTTGTTTCGCGTGACCGGCGCCTTGCGCGGGTTGCGTACGAGTTGATTGATCGTCGGCATCACACCCTCGGGCTCGGCATCCAACGCGATGCCACGAGCTATCCATGTTTATGGTTTTCCGCCAAGCCAGGGCCCGAACAGACAAAAGCAAGCCTTTCGGCTCGTTTTCCGCCGCGCCCTCAGCGCCAAACCTGATTTTTCCGTCTTCATCCGGGATCGCGTCTGGGCCGCAAAGGCCCACCACCAAACCCGCACTGGAAGGAGGCGGATACTATGAGCAGCGCCAAAGGCAGTCAAGCCACAATGGTTGCCAAAGAATCCGCGGTTCCCAAAGGGCGAGACATGAACCTACCCCACCGGGCTCACCAACCCTGATCGCCCCGAACGTATTCGCTTGGTGGAGCCGAGGGGAGTTCGAACCCCTGACCTCCGCAATGCCATTGCGGCGCTCTCCCAACTGAGCTACGGCCCCAAAAATGAAGAAGTCCGTTTCGCCACCGCGAACGAACTGCCCGCGCAACCTACTGAAAGAACCGCGATCCGGGCAAGTGAAATCTCGTTGCGCGGCGCGTCATCGCGCCCCAAGCGGCAGCGGCGGAGCGCCCCGGATCGCCCCGAACCGTCGCCGACGCCGCGCGGCGCTCAGGGCTTATCTTCGTCGTTGTCGACGTGTTCCAACACCTCCCCGATGTCGTCTTCGTCTTCGCCGAGTTCGGACGTGTCCTCGATCAGGTCACCTTCCTCGGTGTCGGCCTCTTCGGCCTCATCGGCCTCGTCGGCCTCATCGGCGTCATCATTGTTTTCGAGTTCAACGTCCGGCTCGGAGCCGTCCAGCCCGCCGGCATCCTTTTTCGGCGCCGCCTTACGCGCGGGCGCCGGGGCGGGCTTGTCTTCGCGTACCGCCGAAGAGCCGCGACGGGCCTTGGGTAACCTTTCCGGGTCGAATACCGCCTCGCAGACGGGACACACGATGGTTTCGCGGCGCATGTCGTAAAAGTGCGCGCCGCAGGTCGGACACGTTCGTTTTGAACCCCATTCAGCCTTTGCCACCGGCGATTCTCCAGGACGTGATGCTGTTCTCGGTGCGCAGCCAATTGCCACGTTTGCTTTCGACGTGTCAAAAACAAAAGGAAGATTTCGACGACACCCCCAGCTTTTCCCCGCGCAGGGGAAATTCATCCGGAAGGACGCCACACCATGACCGCGATGACCTCGGCGCCGAGCGGCCCGCTCGCAGGCACGGCAAGCGCGCCCGGCGACAAATCGATTTCCCACCGCGCCTTGATCCTGGGCGCCTCCGCCGTTGGGGAAACAATGGTTTCGGGCCTGCTCGAGGCCGAGGACGTGCTCGCCACCGCCGACGCATTGCGCGCGCTCGGCGCCGCGATCGATCGCGCCGCTAACGGCTGGCGCATCCGCGGCCGGGGCGTGGGCGGGTTGGCCGAGCCGGACCGGGTGTTCGACATGGGCAACTCGGGAACCGGCGCGCGGCTGCTGATGGGCCTCGTCGCCAGCTACCCGTTCACGACGTTTTTTACCGGCGATGCATCCCTGCGCGGGCGGCCGATGAACCGCGTCATCGAACCGCTGAGCGAATTCGGCGCGGCGGTCTGGTCGCGTTCGAAATCGCGATTGCCGCTGGCGCTGCGCGGCGCCGTCAACCCGTTGCCGATCACCCATACGCTGAGCGTCGCCTCGGCGCAGGTCAAGTCGGCGATTCTGCTGGCGGCGCTGAACACGCCCGGGCGGACCACCGTGATCGAGCCGGAGCCTTGCCGCGACCACACCGAGCGGATGCTCGCCTACTTCGGCGCCGAGATTCGGTGCGCCAAACGCGCCGAAGGCGGCCGGACCGTCACGTTGACCGGCCAGCCCGAACTCTCGGGGCGCGCCCTCGGCGTGCCCGGGGATATCTCGTCGGCGGCCTTCCCGCTGGTGGCCGGCCTGCTGGCCGGCGGCTCGCGGGTGAAAATGGCGAACGTTGGCTGCAACCCCTTGCGCGCCGGCCTGCTCGATACGCTGGCCGACATGGGGGCGCGACTTGAGATCCTGGATCCGCGCGATGTCGGCGGCGAGCCCGTCGCCGATCTGGTCACCGAGACGAGCGCGCTGCATGGCGTCGACGTTCCCGCCGAACGGGCGCCACGGATGATCGACGAGTTCCCGATCCTCGCGGTGGCGGCCGCCCACGCCACGGGGACGACACGAATGAACGGCCTGAAAGAATTGCGCGTCAAGGAAAGCGATCGGCTCGCGGCCGTTGTCGACGGTCTCGCCGCCTGCGGTGTCGCTGTTGAAAGCGGCCCGGACTGGCTGGTCGTTCACGGCTGCGGCGGAGCGATACCCGGCGGCGGAGTGATCGACGTTCGTCTCGACCACCGCATCGCCATGTCGTTTCTGGTGCTTGGCATCGTCACCGCGGCGCCGGTGACGGTCGACGACGACGGCCCGATCGCGACCAGCTTCCCCGGTTTCGTCGCGCTGATGAACGGCCTCGGCGCGCGCATCTCGACCGCCTCCGGGTAAGCGCCGCAGGCGTTCGCCCAAGCTTGTGCGCCAAATGGCGAAGCCTATTCTTCATCATCGGTCTTGATCCGGGCCGCCGCCGTCGCCGCCCGGGTCGGGGAGGTCGACTTTCGCGGACCGGACACGGCTGGCACGGCGCCGCGGCGGCGTTTTTTGCTTCACCGGCGTGTCCTTCGCGCCGGCGAGGCTGACGTGGGCGGGCGCGGCGGCGCCGGACTTGTCGGCGCCGAAGTAGATGGTCTGGTGCGGGAACGGAATCTCGATCCCCAACGCATCGAAGCGCTTTTTCATCCGCCGGTTGAACTCGCGGCCGACGACCCACTGCTTGATCGGCCTGGTCTTGATCCGAGCCTTGATGATCACCGCGGATGTGGCGAACTGGTCGACGCCGAGGACCTCGAGCGGCTCGAGGATGAGCGGACCATACTCCGGCTCGGCCCGCATTTGCTCGACAATTTCGAAACAGACCCGGGCGACCTCGTCGGTGTCCTCGCGGTAGGCGACGCCGATGTCGAGGAGGTAGTAGGAGAACTCCTTGGTCATGTTGGTGACCGTATCGACCGAGCTGAACGGGATGGTGTGGACGTTGCCCGACAGATCGCGCAGCCGGATCGAGCGGATCGACAGGCCCTCGACCAGGCCGCCGATCCCCGCGACGTTGACCACGTCGCCGACGGCGAGCGCGTCCTCGATCAGCATGAAGGCGCCGGTGATGAGGTCCTTGACCAGGGTCTGCGCGCCGAAGCCGACGGCGAGGCCGACGATGCCGGCGCCGGCGAGCAGCGGACCGATGTTGACGCCGATTTCGGCCAGCACGATCAGCGCGACCATGACGCAGAGCACGGCGAGCAGGATCTTGCGCAGGAGCGGCAAGAGCGTACGGACCCGGGCGCCGCGCTCGGGCGTGACGTTGGCGGCCTCGACGCGCGCGATCCGCCGCTCGATGGCGATGCCGGCGACCTCCCAGACGGCGACGGCGATAGCGACGACGATGGCGATGCTGGCGGCGCTGCCGATGAGCCGGCTGCCGAGGGGCGCGCGCATCCAGCCCCAGACATCAAGCCCCCAGGCCTCGACCAGCGCCAATGTCATGGCGGTGAGAATGACGACGCGCAAGCCGGCGTGAACATAAGGGAGGTAGAGGTTGGCGCGCGCCTTGAGCCGCGGGTAGGCCAGATTCTGCGCATCGGTGACGCCGAAACCGCGCTCCAGCAGCCGGCGCAGGCCGTTGAGAACGATCAGGGCCACGGCGACGATGACCGCCGAAGCAACGCTGGCGCGGACCAGGTAGGAAAAGCCGCCCTCGATCTCCCAGGCCCAGGCGACGAACATGCCGATAGCGTAGGCGATGGCGAGGATGTGCCAAACCGCGGCCAAGCCTCGGCGAAGCGGCGCGGCGGAGACCGGCGGGGGAGCGGCGGCGGGCCCGCCGCGCAGCCAGTCGGCGACGGTGGCGCGGTTTTGCAGGATGAAGACGATGAGCAGCAGGACGACGATCACGCCGAGCAGCCTGACTAGGCCGTCGAAGCCGCGCCGGGGCATGCCCAGCAGCAGCACCGCTTCGATCGTGAAATAGCCGAAGACGACGGTGTTCACGAATTGCCGCGTCCAGACGTAGAGGTAGTTCGCGGTTTCGTCGCCGGCGGGCGGGACGCGCAGGCCCGGGCGGCCCGGGGCGAGAATGGTTCGGGCGATGACGAGCAAGCCGCGGGCAAGAACATAGGCCATCAGGAATTGCAGGGCGATCGCGCCGACCTGGGGTCCCGGAAGGTGCGCGCGAACGAAGACAAAAGCGCCGTAGCCCCCCGCGGCGAAGCCGGCCAACGGGACGAGATCGAGCACGGCTTCGCCCAGCAGGAGCGGCACCCGGCGGACGAGGCTGATATGCTTGTGCTCGGCGAGCCGCCGGCGCGGCCCGGCCAGCACCGCCCACACCAGCACTTCCGCGGCCCACGCGGCGGCGAGGATGATGGCGAGGTAGGCGAGCTGGCGAAACAGCCGCTCGCGCGCGTCGGCGTTATCGGCGAGCCGGGTGAACCAGTCGGCCACGCCGGGAATGCCGCCGATCTCACCGGTGACATCGTCGAACATCTGCTTGCCGGCAACCGCGGTCGTTTCCGCCGCCGCGACCAACCGCTCGCTCAGGCTTCGCGCCGTGTCGGCCTTGGCCGCCTTGCGGGCATCGATCAGGCCGCGAATGGAGGCCAGCAGCTCGGCGCGCTTACCCTCGTCGGCGAGCGTCGCAGCCAGCGCCTCCAGGTCGGCGACCGATTGCGCCGGCATTTCGGACGAGTCGCTCGCCGCCGGCGCGAACGTTCCTTGCGCCATGGCCGCCGGGGGAATAATGAAGGCGCCGGCGAGGATTATCGAATACGGCCAGCGCGACGACCGCGCCTGGGACGGATTTCCGCGCGCAACGATGGGATCGAAATTTTCCGAGCATGGACTGCCTTGTCTTGTCGGTGAGTCTCAACAGCGAAAAGAACAGGCTCTCGATACGTCAGACAAAGGACATACGCTAAAGTGACATCCGAAACGGAAGGCGGGGATCGAGATGATGAGCATCACACTGTACCACAATCCGCGCTGTAGCAAATCGCGCGCCGCGCTGGCCCTGCTCCGCGAACACGGTATCGAGCCCGACATCGTCGAGTACCTGGCGACTCCGCCGAGCCCGGCGGAGCTGACGCGGATCCTCGGCCTGCTCGGGATGCCCCCGCGCGAACTGTTGCGGGCCAAGGAGGCGCGCGCCGCCGGGCTCGACGATCCGGCGCTCGATGACGCGGCGCTGGTCGCGGCGATGGTGGCCAATCCGATCGTGATCGAACGGCCCATCGCGGTTGGCGCGACGGCCGCCCGCGTCGGCCGCCCGCCCGAACGGGTGCTCGAAATCGTCTGAGCCCGCGCCATGCCGGTAGCCGGCATTGGCCGGCGCAAGTCTGGCTAGAACAACGCGATACGATCGGCTACGGTGCAACCATGCTATGCTTTTCCAAGATACTTCACGCTCCAACCCGCCGCCGCCCTGTCATCGCCGCCGCCGCGCTCGCGGCTGTCCTCGGCGCGTGGGCTCCCGCCAGCCATGCCGCCGCGCCGGTCGGGTATGTCTATTATTTCCGCTCGTTCAATGACTGGACGGTGATCTGCGGGCGCGACGACTCCACGCGCCGCGACAACTGCACCCTGACCGCGCCGCCGCCGGAGATGCATGGCGCCGAGAGCCAGATCGAGATCGGCGAGGGCGGCGCGGGCGATATCGCGGTCACCGTGCGCGTGCGCAACACGCTGATGCCCGACGCGCCGTTTTATCTTCGCGTCGACGCCAAGCCGCCGCATCAGGTCATGCCCAACCGGTTCGGCGAAGGCGGCTGGAGCGGCACGGAAGCACAAGCCATCGTCGACGAGCTTAAGTCCGGACAGCGGGTCGTGGTCCGCTGGTTCGTCGGCCCGCCGCCGTCGCCGCGCGACGAGTTCCTTTCGCTGAACGGCTTCGATGACGCCTTGGCCGACCTCGGCGGCAAGATCGCCAGGGGTCCGTTGAGCAGCGCCGCGCCAACGCCACCCCCGGATGCGGCGGCCTCGAGGCCTGCGCCGAGCGCGGCAGCCGCCACGGATGCCAACTCCGGAACGGCGCGGCCTCAGCCCCAGCCGGAACCTCCAAAGACCGAGCCGCAACCGGGCGAACCGGCGGCGCCAGCCACGGCTGCATCCCCCACCGGCGGCAGCGGCGAGGGCGTCGAGATCGTCGACGCGGCGCACATCGGCCGGGCGCAACTGACTTCGAACGTGGTCAACCGCGAGCCGGTCGACGAGGTCACCCCGCCGGTCCAGGTCAGCGGGCCGGCCGGCCGCAACGAGCTTTATTTCTTCACCGAGATTACCGATATGGCGGGCAAGACCGTGACCCATCGCTGGGAATACAACGGCAACGCCGTTGCGACCGTTCCCTTCCAGATCGGCAGCGCACGGTGGCGGGTCTATTCGCGCAAGTCGCTGGCGCCGGGCAACACCGGCCCCTGGACGGTGACCGCGACGGCGGCGGATGGCAGGGTACTTGCGCGCGCCGATTTTTCCGCCGAGTGATGCCAGTGCTGATCCCGGCGCTGATCCCGGCGCTGATCCCGGCGCTGATCCCGGCGCTGACGCGGGTGCCGCCCGAGTGCGCCGGCTTCGGAATGGCGACCGCCCGCCCCCCGGCTTCACTGTCCTAGATCGTGGTGGGCGGCAATGAAACGCAAAACCCGCCGCGCCGCCCTGTTCGCCGCCGCCGCCGCCGCGATAAGCCTTCTACCGACGGCCTTCATGCTTGTCCTGACCAGGGACATCGCCTTCGATCACGCCCAAGCGCGGCTGGACGAAATGGCCGAGAGCATTGCCGAGCGCACCCGCACCGTGCTGTGGGGCACCGAGGGCGCGCTTGCCTCGGTTGACTTCATCGCCCGAAGCGAAGGCTGCGGCGGCCCGCTTGTCTCCGCGCTCGCCGCCGCGCTCGCCGCTCGCGACTGGATCCGCGGCATGGCCTACTTCACCGCCGACGGCCGGCTGGCGTGCACGTCGTACGCCGCCTTCGATCCTCCCCTGAGCGTGCCCGAACGACGCATGGAGCTGCTGGGTTCCGAAGGCTCCGCCGTCCGCTTTACCCCGCCCGTCGACACCAGCTTCATGCCCGGCACGGCGATCCTTGCCGTCCATCGCCTCGAGCGCGGTGCTCACACAGGAGCGATGGTCGTGGCCGCGGTCGCGCCGTTCGACCTGCTCGGCGGCGTCGACGCGACGACCCTGGACGCGGGCGTCGCGGCCCGCGTCACCATCGGCGGTCGCGTTGTCGCAAGCGAAGGCGCGGCGGATGGGCCCGCCGGCGACCGGCTGTCGCTCGAACGCGACGTCGGGCTATTCGACGCCCGGGTGCAGACCACCGCCGGCCGCGACTGGGCGTTGGCCAAGTGGTGGCCGAACGCGAGGCTCATCGGCGGGCTGGGCGCGCTTACCGCGATCGTTCTCGTCACCGTCGCGGTGCGGCTCGCCGGCCGGCGCACCTCGATGCGCGATGACCTCAGGGACGCCCTGGAAAACGGCGAGCTCGCCGTTTACTACCAGCCGGTGATCGATCTCCGGCGCGATCGCTGCGTCGGCGCCGAGGCCTTGATCCGCTGGCGCCAGGCCTCGGGCGCGATGATTTCGCCCGACGTCTTCGTCAAGCTCGCCGAGGATACCGGCGACATCGTGCCGATAACGTCGTGGCTTATCGCCCGCGTCGGCGAGGAGATCGGCGAGCGGCTGCGCGCCGATCCAGGCTTTCATATCGCCATCAACCTCGCCCCGATCCACTTCAGCGACGCCAACGTGTCGGCCGCGGCCGAGGCCCGCGCGATCGCCGACAAGGCGGATATTCCATTGCACCAGCTCCAGTTCGAAATCACCGAGCGCGCGCTGGTCGACGAGGCCCGCTGCAAGGCGGTCATCGCCGCGCTCAACGACCAGGGTAACGAGGTCGCCATTGACGACTTCGGCACCGGCTATTCGAGCCTCGCCTACGTCGGCACCTTCCGGGTCAACTATCTGAAGATCGACCAGGCGTTCGTGCGCACCATCGGCACCGACGCCGCCTCGGCCGGCCTCGCCGATATCATCGTCGACATGGCCAAGACCCTGCGCCTCAAGGTCATCGCCGAAGGCGTCGAAAGCGAAGCCCAGGCCGCCCACCTCCGCGCCCGCGGCGTCGAGCTCGCCCAAGGCTGGCTTTACTCAAAACCCGTCCCGGCGGACGAGTTCCTGGCCTTCGTCGAGCGCTACAACATGGCGGATCGGCGGATCGAACGTTAGCGGCCAAGATGTTTACCAGGGGCAGCTCGACCACAGGCACCGGGCGAGCGGAATAGTCGGCGACGTATGGCCGCTCGCGTCGTTCAGCCCGATGGCGCCGATCTGGCATAAACCGTCGCATTCGACCGGTGAGGAATGGGACGGAGGTCGGCACTCACGCGCGGGAGTCACAACTCCGCGATTTTGCCTTCAGGGGAAAGCTGGTGTCGGCGGCTCGTCCGCGATCACGTCGTCAAGCCACCTTGCGGAGCCAGAGGCTGGAATTGCCCGGCCTCGCCGGGGACGGCTGCGGCGCCAACATCCCCGGCATCGTATCCGCGAGTGATGAAAATGATGCGGGCGAAAGCACTGGCCAACCCACCGCGCTTTCGTCATGCGCGGACTTGGTCCGCGCATCCGGGTGCCGCAATACGTTTACTTTGCCTGCGACGAGCCGTGGATGGCCGGAACAAGTCCGGCCATGACGACGCGCTATAACTGGCTCGTCTGAAGGATATTTTTGAGTCAGACTTCGTGAACGGCGTTCGCCGCGCCCGCGTCGCCCCGCCGCCGCCGCAGCGCGCTCGGCCATGCCGAGCCGAGCGCGACCGCTCGCCACACCATGCGCCTCCCCGCTTCAGATCATCAGCAGGGCGATGACGGTGGCCACCGAGGCGATCGCGGCGAGGCCGTAGACAACAATCGCCACCGCACCGTCGGCGCGGATGCCGAAGTCGTGGGCGCAGACCCGCAACCTGTGCGCCGCGTGCCAGGCCGCGAGCACGATGATCCCGAGCAGGATCAGCTTGATCAACCAGTTGCCGACGAACGCATGCATGGTGTCGTACGACAAGGCGTGGTCGAACAGTCCCAGCGCCGGGGCCAAGCCGGTGACGAAGATCATCACCGGAAGAATGAACGCGATGACCGTGCCGCCGGCGGCGAACAGGAACCACGGAACCGCTTTTGCCGAACGTGCCATTTTCTTAAGCCACTCCCGCCAGAAGGAGAACCACCACCGAGACCGCCGTCCAGACGCCGTAGTGGGCGCCGATGATCAGCTTTCCGGGAACGAAGTCCTCGCCGCGCTGGATCCGCATCGCCTGCGGCACCGCCTTGAACCACGAGGTGGTGTGGATCAGCGCGAAGATGAACGCCAAGACATGGAAGATCACGCCGATCGGGCTGGTCACCGCGGCGAGCCAGCCCTGCCAGGCCTCCGGCCCCTGGGCCAGGCGGAAAAGGCCGACGATCAAGATCGCGGTATAAATGGCGACGAAGATCGAGGTGATCTCGTGCAGCATGTAGACCTTGTAGCGATTCTGCGTGAGGAACCACGTCGTTTTCGACATCTCGCGAACGTAGGGTTTCCGGCTCATCGCTTGCCTCCCGGAAGGAGCCCGGTCACATAATCGACCGCGCTGGTCAACTTGGTCTGCTGGATCGCCCCGGCGGGGTCGACATCCTTGGGGCAGACCTGGGTGCAGGCGCCGACGAAACTGCACGTCCAGATGCCGTCATGGCTGGCGACCACGTGTTCGCGGACGCTGCGCCCGACATCGCGGGAGTCCATGTTGTAGCGGTGGGCCAACGCCAACGCCGCGGGGCCGACGAAGTTATTATCGAGGCCGTACTGCGGGCAAACCGAGTAGCACAGTGCGCAGTTAATGCACATGGAGTACTGCTTGAACGCCTTGAGCTGGGCCGGCGTCTGGATGTACTCGCCTTCCGCGACCGGCTTTTCGACCTTCGGCACGAGGTAGGGCTTGACGCTTTCGAGCTTCTCCATGAAATCGTCCATGACGACGACAAGGTCGCGCTCGATCGGGAAGTTGTGCATCGGCTCGACCCGGATCTTGCCCTGGTAGTCACGCAGAAACGCCTTGCACGCCAGCTTCGGCTCGCCGTTGATGGCCATGCCGCAGCTGCCGCAGACGAACATGTGGCATGACCAGCGGTAGCTCAGGGTCCGGTCCATCTCGTCCTTGACGTAATTCAAGGCATCGAGAACGACCCATTCCTCCTCGCAAGGCACCGAGTAGGTCTGGAAGAACGGCTTGTCGTCCATCTCCGGACGGTAGCGCATGACCTCCAGTTCGATCTGTCGCTCACTCATGCCGCGGCTCCTCCATAGACCCGCGCAGCGGGCTGTGACTTGGTGATGGTTACGTTGGCGTAGTCGATCCGTGGATCGCCGTTCGGATTGTAGAAGGCCATCGTGTGCTTGAGGTAGTTCTCGTCATCGCGCGCGACATGATCGAGCCGCTGGTGGGCGCCGCGCAACTCCTTGCGCTGCAACGCCGAGACCGCCACCGTTTGCGCGACCTCGATCATCGCGCCCAGCTCCAGGGTCTGGAACAGGTCGGTGTTGTAGACGTGGCTCTTGTCCTCGAGCCGGACGTCACGATAGCGCGCGCGAACATCGGCCATCTTGGTCACGGTATCGATCAGGCTCGGCTCGTCGCGGTAGATGCCGCAACCTTCTTCCAGGGTCATGTTCATGTCGCGGCGCAGCGCGGACACTCTCTGCTTGCCGCCGGTCCGCTTGTATAGGCCCTTGATCCGGCCCTCGGCGTCGGCGGCCTGCTTTTCGACCAGGTTGTCGCGCGCAAGCGCGCCGGCCGTCTTGATGTATTCGACCGCGTGAAGCCCGGCGCGCGCGCCGAACACCAGCAGCTCGCCAAGCGAGTTCGAGCCCAGGCGGTTGGCGCCGTTGATGCTGACGCAGGCGCATTCGCCGGCGGCATAAAGCCCGGACACCGGGGTGGCTGCGTTGATGTCGGTGTGAATGCCGCCCATCATGTAGTGCACGACCGGGCGAACCGGGACGAGGTCGGTCACCGGGTCGGCGCCGACATAGCTGCGCGAAAGGTCGCGGACCAGCGGCAGCCTTTCGTTGATCTTCTTTTCGCCGAGGTGGCGCATGTCGAGGTGGACCACATCGCCCCACTTGGATGGGATGGTCCGGCCCTTCTTCTGCTCATGGTAGAAGGCCTGGCTGAGCCGGTCGCGCGGGCCCAGTTCCATCGCCTTCAGCCGCGGCCACGGGTCGGGCGGGCCGAGGTCATAGTCCTGAAGATAGCGGTAGCCGTCCTTGTTGAGGAGAACGCCGCCCTCGCCGCGGCAACCCTCGGTCAGCAGAATGCCGCTGCCGGGCAAGCCGGTCGGGTGGTACTGGACGAATTCCATGTCCTTGAGCGGGACCCCGGCGCGATAGGCCATCGCCATCCCGTCGCCGGTCTTGATCGCGCCGTTGGTGGTGAACGGGAAGATCCGCCCCGCCCCGCCCGAGCAGATGATGACCGACTTGCCGCGGAACAGGGTCATTTCGCCGGAGCGCATCTCGATTGCGGTGCAGCCGCGGCAGACGCCGTCGTCGACCATCAGGTCGGTCGTGTAGTACTCATCGAAGCGTTTGATCGAGGTGTACTTGAGCGAGGTCTGAAACAGGGTGTGGAGCATGTGGAAGCCGGTCTTGTCGGCGGCGAACCACGTCCGCATGATCTTCATGCCGCCGAACGGCCTGACCGCGACCTTGCCGCTTTCCTCGCGGCTCCACGGGCAGCCCCAGTGCTCGAGCTGGGTGAGCTCCTTGGGGATTTCGTTGACAAACAGCTCGACCGCGTCCTGATCGGTCAGCCAGTCGCCGCCCGCCACGGTATCGTCGAAGTGATAATCGAGGGTATCGGTGTCCTTGACCACTCCGGCCGCGCCACCCTCGGCGGCGCAGGTATGGCTGCGCATCGGGTAGACCTTGGAGAGCAGCGCGATGTTTAGCGTCGGATCGGCGTCGGCGACGGCGATGGCGGCGCGCAGTCCCGCACCGCCGGCACCGACGATGATGATATCAGCGTTTACGACCTTCATTGAGTGCTCCCGTTACCTCCCCCTGGGCGTTTTTTCGAGTATATCGACATCAGGATTTAAAGCCAGCACACCGGTGTGGCGTACTGGAGATTATCCCTGCCCGGTGGATATGATCGTGGATATAGGCGAATGGCCCCAAGCGTCAACGAAATGCATCAACGAAAACAAGAACGCCGCCGCGGCCGGCACCGCGCGTGAGCGCGAATGACGAATACCGGTAATGGCGCCGGCGAACGGCTTTTCGCGCGCCGCGTGATTCGCCATGTCCGCGATCTTCTCGCGCTTGCGACGCCGGTGGTTGTCGCCCGTTCGGGGGTGATGACGATGGCGCTGGTCGACACGGTCATGGTCGGTCACTACTCGGTCGACGAGCTGGCCTACCTTGGCATCGGCCTCGCGCCGATCACCGTTATCTTGCTGGTGCTGACCGGATTGCAAATGGGCACGCTGGTGGTCGCCGCCGCCACCTTCGGTACCGGGCGGGCGGGCGACTGCGGCGAAGTCTGGCGCCGCTCGCTGTGGTACGCGCTGGTTCTCGGCGGCGTCGGCACCGCGATGTGCGCGTTCGGCGAGCCGATGCTACGCGTGTTCGGCCAGAGCGCGGACCTCGCCCGCCACGGCGGGCGGGTCATCGGCGTCATTGGCCTCGGACTGCCGGCAACGGCAGTCTTCCTGACCACGACATTCTTTCTCGAAGGCATCCGCAAGCCCCTGCCGGGCATGGCGATGATGATCGCCGGCAACATCGTCAACGCGGCGATCAATTGGATGCTCGTCTACGGTCACTGGGGCGCGCCGGCCCTGGGCGCCGTCGGCTCGGCGTGGGCGACCACCGGTGTCAGGGTTTTTCTCGCCGCGGGCCTTTGCGCCTACGTCTGGATGATGGCCGACGCCCAGCGCTTCGGCGTTCGCGGCGGCGCGCGCTCGGCCTGGCGGGACTGGCGCCACCAGCGCCGGATCGGCTACGCCGCCGCCGCCAGCATCGGGGTTGAGGGCGCCGGGTTCGCCACGCTCAATGGGTTCGCGGGCTGGCTCGGCGTCCTGCCTCTGGCCGCCTTCTCCATCGGCCTCAATCTGATCTCGATCGCGTTCATGGCGGCGATCGGCATCGGCGCCGCGACGGCGGTGCGCGTCGGCATGGCCCATGGCCGCGGCGAGGCGGGCGAGATCGCCATGGCCGGATGGACCGGCCTCGCGGTTACGGCGACGGTGATGGCCGGCTTCGCCACGGTGTTCGCCGCCGCCCCCGGCGCTCTCGCCGCGGCCTACACCACCGACGAAGCCTTGCGCGCCGTGGCCGCGCCGCTGATCGCGTTGTCGGCCTGGATCCTGGTTGTTGACGGCGGTCAGGGCGTCATGGCCAACGCCTTGCGCGGGCGCGGCGAGATCTGGGCGCCGACGGCGCTGCACACGACCAGCTACCTCGGCATCATGATCCCGCTCGCCTGGATCCTCGCCTTCGCCCTGGGCCGCGGCGCGGCCGGCCTGTTCGAGGCGATCCTGGTCGCCAGCATCGTCTCGGTCAGCCTGCTGTCGGCCCGCTTCGCCTGGCTCGGCCGGCGCGACATCCGGCTGGCCTCCGCTCCGGCCGGCTGAGATCGTCCTCGGCCGAGATCGCCTTCACATTTCGGACGCCAAAGCGTATCTTCGTCCACTTATGCGTGCAGCCGGGCCGCAGCCTTGAGTCGTCGATCCGTTACCCGAGCCCCCAGCCAACCGTGGCCGCATTTCGTGGCGTGGTGCCGCGCGCGCGGCCTTCGCCCGTTGCCGGCGCATCCGTGGACGGTGGCGGCCTACGCCCGGTGGTGCGAGACGCGCCACCGCTATCCCACCATCGTCGCGCGGATCAAGGCGATCGCTCGGGTCCATCTGCTGAAATGCGCGAGCGTTCCCGACCGCCACCCGACCGTGGTCGGCACCATGAAACTCATCGAAGCGCGCGAGCAGGCCCGCCCGACCCGCGCCGCGCTGTTCGCTCCCGACGCCGAACCGGCGCCGACGAAAGCGGCGGACGCGCGGGCGTACGGAGCCGGCAAGCCGGCCGCCCCGCCAGAACCGCTGGCAAAAGCAAGACCCCGCGCAATGCCATGACGATGCGCCACGCACCGGCGTTGGTCGCGAAGCGCCCAGCCCGCCAATAATGCCGGCATTGGCGATCGGAGGAGCGAACCGCGTGTGGTCTGTTGCGGGCTTATCCACCAGGGGTTAGGATTGCACTGCAATAAACTTAATTGCCGCAAGGCAACCGGCTTAGAGGGGAAAAGCGATGGACGAACTGCTGGGATTCAGCTTCGAGGATCTCTCGGAAGGCATGACCGACACCTTCGGCAAGACAATCACCGACGCCGATATCTGCATTTTCGCGGGCGTTTCGGGCGACACCAACCCGGTCCACCTGAACGACGAGTTCGCCAAGGCCTCGATGTTCAAGTCGCGGATCGCCCACGGGATGATCGGCGCGGCGTTCATTTCGGCCGTGTTCGGGACCAAGCTGCCTGGGCCGGGCTGCATCTACGTCAGCCAGACGCTCAAATTCAAGGCGCCGGTGCGCGTCGGCGATACGCTGATGGCGCGCGTCACCGTGCGCAAGTTGATCCCGAGCAAGAAATTCGTCGAGTTCGACACGGTCTGCACGGTCAACGGCAAGAACGTCATCGAGGGCGAGGCCGTCGTCATGGTCCCGAGCAAGGCATAACAACCGCCTCTTGCGAACTTCGCTTGCGGCGCGGGCCGGATCGGCCGTCGCCAGAACATCCAGGAAGCTTGGGCGACGGTCGCTCTTGACCGCGGGCGATTAGGCGGGCAGTTAACGGCGGATGCGTCTGTTTCGAACCCACCAGAACCTGCCGGCCGACGTTCGCGGCGCCGTGGTGGCCGTCGGCAATTTCGATGGCGTGCACCTCGGTCATCAGGCCGTGATCGGCGAGGCCGGGCGCATCGCCCACGCCTCGGACATGCCGTGGGCGGTCTTGACCTTCGAGCCGCACCCGCGCACGGTGTTCGAGCCGGGTATCGCGCCATTTCGCCTGACCCCGTTTCCGGCCAAGGCCCGCTTGATCGAAGGCCTCGGCCCGAAGTTATTGGTGGTGGTGACCTTCGACGCCGCGATGGCGAAGGTTTCGGCCCGCGGATTTGTCGAGGAGGTGCTGGTCGGCGGGCTCGGCGCCAAACACATCGTCTGCGGCCATGATTTCGCCTTCGGCCACGCGCGCAAGGGCACGCCCGAGCTGCTTTTGTGGCTCGGCGACGAGTTCGGCTTCGGCTTTACCTGCGTTCGCGAAGTCCGCGATCGCAACGGCGAGGGCTACTCGTCGACCCGCATTCGTGAATACCTCCGCCACGCCGAGCCGGCGGCGGCGGCCCGGCTGCTCGGCCGGCCGTTCGAGCTCGAAGGCGAGGTCATCGAGGGCGACCGGCGCGGGCGGACCATCGGCTTTCCCACCGCCAATGTCCGTCCCGGCGATTATCTCCAGCCGGCGCACGGGGTTTACGTGGTCCGCGCCGGGGTCTTCGAGAATGGCGCGCCCAGTTGGTACGACGGCATCGCCAATCTGGGCCGGCGGCCGACCTTCGCGGGCGAGAAGGTGCTGCTTGAAACCCATCTCTTCGACTTCGCGGGCGAGCTCTACGGCAAGACCATCCGCGTCGCCTTGAACTCGTACCTGCGCCCCGAGATGAAGTTCGACGGCATCGAGGCGTTGAAGACACAAATCGCCGTGGACGTCGCCCGCGCCCGGCTGGCGCTGAGCGACGGGACCAGACCGCTGCCGCTGACGCGGACGCTCGGCAAGGGATCGGGGTTTTAGGAATTGGACTACAAGGCGAGCGTTTTTCTGCCGCGCACCAACTTTCCGATGAAGGCCGGGCTGCCGCGGCGAGAGCCCGAGATCCTCGCGCTTTGGCAAAAGATCGGCCTTTATGAGCGCCTGCGCGAGCAGTCCGCGGGCCGCGAGAAGTTCATCCTCCATGACGGGCCGCCCTACGCCAACGGCAACATCCACATCGGCACCGCGCTCAACAAGATTCTCAAGGACGTGATCAACCGTTCGCAGCAGATGCTCGGCAAGGACGCCAACTACGTGCCCGGCTGGGACTGCCACGGCCTGCCGATCGAATGGAAGATCGAGGAGCGCTACCGCGCCGCCGGCAAGGACAAAGACGAGGTTCCGATCGTCCGCTTCCGCCAGGAATGCCGCGAGTTCGCCGGCAAATGGATCGACATCCAGCGCGAGGAGTTCCGCCGCCTTGGCGTGATCGGCGACTGGGAGCATCCGTATTCGACCATGGCCCACGCCGCCGAGGCGCAGATCGTCCGCGAGTTCGGCGCTTTTCTGATGAACGGGGCGCTCTACAAGGGCGCCAAGCCGGTCATGTGGTCGATCGTCGAGGGCACGGCCTTGGCCGAGGCCGAGGTCGAGTACCACGACCATACCTCGACAACGATCTTCGTCCGCTTCCCGATCGAGCGCGCGTCGCGGGCAATCCTCTCTGGTGCCGCGGTGGTGATCTGGACGACGACGCCGTGGACCATCCCCGGCAACCGCGCCGTCGCCTACGGCCCCGGCTGCGAGTACGCCGTGATCGAGGTCGAGGCGGCGGGCGACGGCAGCCTCGCCGTGCCCGGCGAGCGCCTTGTGGTGCTGCGCGAGCTCATCGGCGCGGTCTGTCTCGCGGCGAAGATCAGTGCGCACGAGGAGATCGATAGCCTGAGCGGCGCGGATCTCGCGGGCACCGTGTGCCGCCACCCCTTTCGCGGCCAGGGCTACGACTTCGACGTGCCGCTGTTGCCGGCGGATTTCGTCGATACCGAGACCGGCAGCGGGTTCGTTCATATCGCTCCCGGCCACGGCGCCGACGACTGGGAGCTCGGCATGGAGCACGCGATCACGGTGCCCGATACGGTCGGGCCGGACGGCGTCTTTCTTGCCGAGGTTCCGCTGTTCGCTGGACGCTGCGTGCTGCGCGCCGACGGCCGAGAGGGCGACGCCAACGCCTGCGTGCTCGCGGCGCTGCAAGAGGCCGGCGCGCTGCTCGCCTCCGGCACCCTGGTCCACAGCTACCCGCACTCGTGGCGCTCAAAGGCGCCGCTCATCTTCCGCAACACACCGCAGTGGTTCATCTCGATGGAGAAGACCGGGCTGCGCGCCGTCGCGCTCGGCGCCATCGACACAACCCGGTTCGTTCCGGCGTCGGGGCAACGCCGGCTGCGGGGCATGATCGAGACCCGGCCCGACTGGTGCGTCTCGCGCCAGCGTGCCTGGGGCGTGCCGATCACGGTGTTCGTCGATCGCAAAACCGGCGAGCCGCTGCGCGATCGGCGCGTGCTCGATCGCATCGTCGAGGCGGTCGCGGCCGAGGGCGCCGACGCTTGGTTTACCTCGGATCCCGCGCGCTTCCTCGCGCCCGAGTATGATTCTGCGGACTTCGAGCAGGTCACCGACATCCTCGACGTCTGGTTCGACTCCGGCTCAACCCACAGCTTCGTGCTCGAGGCCCGCCCCGACCTACGCTGGCCGGCCTCGCTCTATCTCGAAGGCTCCGATCAGCATCGGGGCTGGTTTCAATCTTCTTTGCTGGAGTCGTGCGGCACGCGCGGGCGCGCGCCGTTCGACGCCGTGCTCACCCACGGCTTTGTCATGGGCGAGGACGGCGAGAAGATGTCGAAGTCGCGCGGCAACGTGATTTCGCCGCAAGACGTGGTCGAAAGCCAGGGCGCCGACGTGCTTCGTCTGTGGGTGGTCGGCTCCGACTACGCCGAGGACCTGCGCATCGGTAGCGCCATCCTCAAGCAGCACGCCGATATCTACCGCCGCTTGCGCAACACCTTGCGCTTCCTGCTCGGCAACCTGGCCGGATTCAGCGACGGCGAAAAAATCGCGCCCGACCGCGCGGCCCGTGACATGCCGGAGCTGGAGCGCTGGGTTCTCCATCGCCTGGTCGAGCTTGACGCGGCGGTCCGCAAGGCCTGCGACGACTTCGAATTCCATGCGCTGTTCGCCGAGCTGCACACCTTTTGCGCGGTCGAGCTGTCGGCTTTCTATTTCGACATCCGCAAGGACAGCCTTTACTGCGACCGGCTCGATGCGCCGCGGCGCCGGGCGGCGCGAACGGTGCTCGACACCGTGTTCGACTGCCTCACCGCCTGGCTCGCCCCGTTCATCTGCTTCACCGCCGAGGAGGCCTGGCAGGCGCGCTATCCGAGCGAGAACGAAAGCGTCCATACCCGGCTGTTCCCGACCCTGCCGGCGGCCTGGCGCGACGAAGCGCTGGCCGCGAAATGGACGGTGCTGCGGCGCCTGCGCCGGGTCGTTACCGGCGCGATCGAGGTCGAGCGCGCGAGCAAGCGCATCGGCTCCAGCCTCCAGGCGCGCCCCGTGGTCCATGCCGAGCCGGACTACGTCGAGGCGGCGCGCGGCGCGGACCTGAGCGAGCTCTTTATCACCTCGGCGGCCACCTTCGCGCCGGCGCCGGCGCCGGAAAGCGCGTTCCGCCTGGCCGAGGTTCCCGGCGTCGCGGTCGTCGTCGAGCTGGCCGAGGGCCGCAAGTGCCAGCGCTGCTGGCAGGTGCTCGAGGACGTCGGCACGCTCGCCGATCATCCCGACATCTGCGCACGCTGCGCCGACGCCCTGGGTGACGATCTGGCCGCGGCCGAATAAAGCGGATACGCTTGGCGATGACCCGATCGAGACCGCCGATGCTCGGCCTGGCGCTGGCGATCGGCATTATCGTCGCCGATCAGCTCGGCAAGTGGGCGATGATGGCGGTGATGCGCCCGCCGCGCGTCATCGAGATCACCTCGTTCTTCAACCTGGTCGTCGGCTGGAACCGCGGCGTCAGCTTTGGCCTGTTCAACAATGATTCGCCGCTCAACGCCTGGGTGCTGCCGATTATTGCCTTGGCGGTGGTCATCGTGCTCGCGGTCTGGCTGGCGAGAACGGACCGAACGACGGTCGCGCTCGGCCTCGGCCTGATCATCGGCGGCGCGATCGGCAACGTGATTGACCGGATTCGCTTCGGCGCGGTGTTTGACTTCCTCGATTTTCACGCCTTCGGCTTCCACTGGCCCGCTTTCAACGTCGCGGATTCGGCCATCAGCGTCGGCGCGATCATCCTCGTGGTCGATTCCTTGTTTGTTCGCCCGGAAGTCCGTAAACTTCCGCCGGATTCACGACGAGGAAGCGAAAACGAATGATGAGGCACGTTCGCTGGCCGGTGGCGGTTGCGGCGCTGGCGCTGGTGGTCAGCGGTTGTCAGTCGATCAAGGATCTCGCCGGTCAGGGCAAACGTCCGCCGGACGAGTTCACGGTCTACTCGCGTTCGCCGCTGAGCGTTCCACCCGATTTTGCCCTTAAGCCGCCGGGGATCGGGGCGACCACGCCCAACGCCGCGGCGCAGGCCGAGGCCAGACAGGCCCTGCTCGGCGGCCGGGAAACGCCCCTCGGAGGCGCCGGCTCCGCCGACACCGCAGCCGTGGCGGCGGCGCCCTCGCCGGGTATCGCCGAACTTCTGACCAAGACCGGCGCGAGCGGCGCCGAGCCGAACATTCGCGACATCGTCAACCGCGAAACGACAATTCTCGCCGATGCTGAACTCGACCTTCACCGAACGGCTGATGTTCTGGTCGACGCCAACGGATTATGGCGCCGTCGTCGATCCGGTTCAGGAGGCCAAGCGTATCCAGGATAACCAGGCGCTCGGCAAGCCGATCGTCGCCGGCGCCACGCCGACCATCGAACGCAAGCGCCGCGCCATCCTGGAGGGGATTTTCTAGGGCGGGATGATCGTCTTCGGCGGTGTCAATGGAAGCGGCCGGCCATTGGTGCTGCAGCGGATTTTTTTTGTGCATCCGAAATGGTGAATACATATAAATCAATCGGTTGCAGGGAATCGGATAGGTCAGAATGACCGATTAAAAAGGTCATTCTGACCTATCCGGCTGTGACGGAGCGGGGTTCTCTCCGCTTTCGCGCAAGCCGGCGCGACTGGCCTATCTTGCATGGCGGCAACATCCTATATGGGCTGCTGACCGCGTCATGCCGCCCGCGAACGCCGGTCGGGCGTTTCGCGATAATCGGGTGGATCGCCCCTTAGCTGAAGGATTGCAAATCGAATGCATAATCGGGGTCTGCCGCGCTCATCGGGCTGGCTGTTGTTCATGGCGGCGCTGATCGCGGGCGTTTTGGCGGGTGGTCTGGCCGCTGGTGGCGCGGCGCGGGCGGCGGTTTTCAATCCCGAGACGTTCACGCTCGACAACGGCCTTCAAGTGGTCGTCATCCCCAATCACCGCGCTCCGGTCGTTACCCACATGATGTGGTATAAGGTCGGCGCCGCCGACGAGCAGCCGGGTCACTCCGGGATCGCCCACCTGCTCGAGCATCTGATGTTCAAGGGCACCTTGACCCGCGCGCCCGGAGAATTCTCGGCCATCGTCGCGCGCAACGGCGGCCAGGAGAACGCCTTCACCACGTCGGACTACACCGCCTACTACCAGAATGTCGCCAAGGACCGGCTGGCCCTGGTCATGGAGTTGGAAGCCGACAGGATGACCAACCTGATCCTGACCGAGGCGCAGGTCGCGCCCGAAAAACAGGTCGTCCTCGAGGAACGCCGCCAGCGCATCGCCAATGACCCCGGCGCCATCCTCGACGAATACGCCGACGCCGTCATGTTTCTCAACTATCCCTACCGCCGCCCGGTCATCGGCTGGGAGCATGAAATCGAGGGCTTGAGCGCCGAGGAGGTGCTGGCCTTCTATCGCCGGTGGTACGCGCCGAACAACGCCATTCTGGTGGTCGCGGGCGACGTGAGCGCGGCGGAGGTCCGCCCGCTCGCCGAGAAATATTACGGCTCGATTCCGCGCGCCGAAACGCCGGAGCATACGACACTGATGGAGCCACCGGCGGAGACGCCGCGCCGCGCCGCGTTCAGCGACCCGAGGGTCCGTCAGGATGTCTGGAAACGCGCATACATCGCGCCGAGCGTCCGCTACGGCGACAGCGAGGAGGCCCAACCGCTTGAGGTTCTGGCTCACATCATGGGTGGCGGTTCGACCAGCCGGCTCTATCGCAAGCTGGTGGTCGAAGACGGCCTCGCCGATCAGGTCTCGGTCTGGTACGCGGCGGACATGCGTGGCCCGGCCCAGTTTGTCCTCGCGGTGCAGCCACGCGCAGGTGTCTCGCTAACGACGATCGAGCAAACCGTCGATGCCATGCTAGGCGACATCCTTGCCCGGGGCGTTAGCTCCGACGAGGTCGAGCGTGCCGGCCGGCGGCTTCAGGCCGAAGCCGTATACGCCCGAGATTCCTTGAGTGGCGGCGCCCAGGTGCTCGGCCGCGCGTTGGCCATCGGGCTGCCGGTCGAGTATGTCGAAACGTGGCCGGCGCGGATTGGCGCTGTCTCGCACGATCAGGTCAATGCCGCGGCGCGCGCCGTGCTCGATCTTCGCGGCTCGGTGACATCGGAGCTCCGCGCCGCGCCAGCCGACCAGCAGGCGTCGGCGCGATGAGCCCCGCCGCGAGAGCAGCGAGCATAACTTCAGGGGCGCGCTCCATCCTCGCTGTCATCGCTCTGGCCTCGGTGATCGTGCTTGCCGCGGCCGGCCTCGCCTCACCGGCCCATGCCGTCAACGTCCAACGGGTGAGCGGCGGCGGCGTCGAGGCGTGGCTGGTCGAGGACCACACCAATCCGATCGTCACCGCCCGCCTTGCGTTTCGCGGTGGCAGCGCGCTCGATCCCGACGGCAAGGAGGGGCTGGCCGAAATGGTCTCCGCGCTGCTCGACGAGGGCGCCGGTGCGCTTGACTCCGCCGCGTTCCAGAGCCGGCTGGAGGATATGGCGATCACGTTGCGCTTCGATGCCGATCTCGACACCCTCAGGGGCCAGCTTGAAACGCTTTCGCAGAACCGCGACACAGCCTTCGCCCTGCTCCGCGACGCGCTGACGCGGCCAAGATTCGACGCCGAGCCGGTGGCGCGCATCCGCAGCCAGCTGGAGGCGAGGCTGCGCGGCGCGCTCGAGGATCCCGACACCATCGCGATGCGGGCATTTTTCGCCATGGCCTATCCGGGTCATCCCTACGCCCGCCCGGTCGACGGGACGCCCGAGAGCCTGGCGGCCATCACGGCGGGAGACTTGCGCACGTTCGTCGCCTCGCGCCTGACCAGGGACAAACTCGTGATCGGCGTCGTTGGCGACATCACCGCCGGGCAGCTGTCGGCGTTGCTCGAGACGACCTTCGCCGGCCTGCCGGCCACGGGCAAGCCGCTCGCCATCGCCGACGTCGCCCCGGCCACCGACGGTCAGGTCAAGATCGTGCCGACCGGCGCGCCGCAGAGCGCCATTGTCTTCGGCCAACGCGGCGTCAGCCGCGACGATCCGGACTATTACGCCGCCACGGTGCTATCGCAGGTGCTTGGCGCCAGCCCCTTCACCTCGCGTCTTTACGCGGAAGTCCGCGAGAAACGGGGGTTGGTCTATTCCGTCTACGCCCGGCTGACGCCGCTTGACCATTCGTCCTTGATCCTCGGCAACGCCGGCACCGCCAACGAACGCGCCGGCCAAACCGTGGAGACGATCCGCGCGGTGTGGCGCGCCGCCGCGGACGACGGGATCAGCGAACGCGAACTCGCCGACACCAAGACCTATCTCACCGGCTCCTTCCCCTTGCGCTTTACCGCCAACGGGCAGATCGCCAGCATCCTCGTCTCGATGCAGCTCGAAAATCTCGGCATCGACTATCTCGATCGCCGCAACGCCCTGATCGAAGCCGTCACGCTGGCAGAGGTCAACCGGATTGCGCGCGATTTGCTGTCGCCCGACAACCTCGCCTTCATCGTCGCCGGCGAGCCGGTTGGGGTGCAAGCCACGCACTGAACGTCCCCGCTCCGGGCGGCCCTGCCCAGAATGGGCACGGGCAAAACGCTTTCGCGTCGCGCCCTCAACCGTCGGCCTTGTAACGCGCGGCGAAAAATACTACCTTAGGTTTGGTGGGGGTGAGTTCGGTTGTGCTTCCGGCCGGGTCTTTCGACCGGTGGATGAAGCGCAATGAGAAGCGGCGCGGGAACGGACATGCGCGGACAACACCTCGCGGCAGTACGGCTGTTGCTGATCGGCGCGCTTTGCGGCGGGCTCGCGGTGGCGCGACCCGCAATCGCCGATCCCTTCCCCGGCCCGTCGTCGACGTCGGGCCGGTTCAAAGCGAAATCGAGGATCTTCTCGCCCAGGCCGACGGTGCGATCGGCCTGGGCGAACGCTCGGTCGCGCTCAAGCCGGTGGCGCGGTTCTATGCCGAGCGCGGATTCCAGCCGGCGTGGCTCGAAGAAGGCGGACTTGGCGTTCGCGCCGCGACCTTGCGCGCCGCTTTCCTCGGAGCCGGCGAAGACGGCCTGCAACCGGCCGACTACCTCGTCGCCTTTGACTATGCCTCGCCGCCGGCTCCGGAGGCGCTTGCGTCTTCGCCGCGCGATCTTGCCCGTTCCGACATTATGCTGAGCGCGGCGCTGGTCCGCTTCGTGAGCGATCTTCGCGGCGGCCGGCTTGAGCGCGACCAATGGGACCCGAGACAGTTCGTGCCGCCGGACGAACTCGACGTCGCCGGCATTCTCGCCGGCGCGGCGGCGAGCGCGGATCTGGGGGATTATCTCCACGGCTTGATCCCGGCCAATCCAATTTACACCGGCCTGCGCCGATCCCTTGCCGAGTACCGGCGCCATGCCGCCGCCGGCGGCTGGCCCGCGCTAGGAGATGGCGAGCGGCTGCAATTCGGCGACTTCGGCGACCAGGTCGGCCGCTTGCGCGACGTCATGGTCATGACCGGCGATCTGCCCGCGAGCGAGTGGTCCGCGCGTGTAGCGGAGGGCACCTTCGACGCCGCCATGGAGCTTGCCGTCAAGAGCTTCCAGGCCCGTCATGGGCTGACCACCGACGGTGTCGTCGGCGCGGGAACGCGATCGGCGATGAACATCCCAGTTGACGCGCGGATGCGTCAGATCCTGGTCAATATGGAGCGCGTCCGGTGGTTGCCCGATGATCTCGGCGATCCGCATGTTCTGGTCAACCTGGCGGGATTTGACGTCGAGTACGTCGAGGCCGGCGTCAGCACGTTCGACATGCGCGCCATCGTCGGTAAACCGGCCCGCAGTTCGCCGGTGTTCAGCAGCACCATCACCTACCTTGAGATCAATCCCACGTGGAGCGTTCCGCGTATTATCGCGGTCGAGGATCTCCTGCCCAAGATCCGCAAGGATCCGCACTTTCTCGCAGCCAACGGGTTTACCCTCACCGCCGCCGCCACCGGCGGTATCGTCGATCCGCTGAGCGTGGATTGGGCGCGCGTCAACGCGAGCGCATTCCCCTACCGGTTGCGCCAAGCCGCCGGCCGACGCAATGCGCTCGGCCGGATCAAGTTCATGTTTCCGAACCATTTCGACGTTTATCTTCACGACACGCCGAGCCGGGGCCTGTTCGCCCGCGACCAGCGCGCTTACAGCTCCGGCTGTATCCGGGTCGAAAAACCGCTCGACCTGGCACTGAAGCTGCTCGAGGCGAACGGCTCGTGGAGCCGCGAGCGGCTGCTTGGGGTGATTGCCGGCGGCGGATCGCAGACCGTCGGGCTGCGCCGACCGGTGCCGGTTCACCTCACCTATCTGACGGCCTGGCGCGACGCCGACGGCACGGTCAATTTCCGAGACGACATTTACAGCCGCGACAAACCGCTAGAGACGGCGCTTTTCGCGCGGAGAATTAACGTCGCGCAAGCGGGCGGCAACCAATCGGCGACACGTTAGCCTCGGCTAAGCCGGCAATATGCCACACTGTGGTAATAATCTGCCCGCGCTAAAAACTTGACGGCGTCAGGCTCGCAAGGGCAATAAGGGCAATAACTCGGCCCAGCATGTGCTTGCGACGCAAGATCAGCCTGCCTGCGAATGGACTCGTCCGAAGGCGGAAAGCTGATCGATAACGAAGGGATAGAGCATCTGATCCGCGCCCTAAGGGGGCGGATCAGATGCTCTATCGGGACAGAAAAGGAACGATCGTGCAACGAGATCATGGTGGTCCACGCCTCAACCGTCGGCGTTTCCTTGGCATGGGGCTTGCCGCGGCGACGGTCATGACGCCGACGCTGAGCTGGGCGAAGCCGGTCAGGAAGACCGAGCGCTCGCTGGCCTTCTACCAGGCCCATACCGGCGAGCGGTTGGACACCGTCTATTTCGCCAATGGCCGCTACATCCCGAGCGCACTCAAGCAGATCAACTACATTCTCCGTGACTATCGGCTCGACGAGGTCAAGGCGATCGCACCGGCGCTGCTCGATCTTTTGTACGCGCTGAGGCAACGCCTCGGTGTCAGTGAGCCGTTCGAGGTCCTCTCCGGCTATCGCACGCCGCAAACCAACGCCATGCTGAGCAGAGGGAACCGGGCCGTGGCCAAGCACAGCCTGCACATCGAGGCCAAGGCCATCGATATCATCGTCCCCAAGGTCCGCACTATTGAGGTGGCGCGTGCGGCGCGCGAAATGCGAGCCGGCGGCGTCGGCTATTATCCGCGACTGAGCTTCGTCCACGTCGACGTCGGCGACGTACGGACCTGGACAGCCTGACCAGCTGAGAAATCCTGAAGCTCAGGAACGCCGGCGGAGGATGCTTGCGATCTCGTCGTCGGTGAGGACGATGGGGTTGGTTTTCATCGAACTCCCCCGGCTCTCGGCGACGACGCCGGCGATATCCTCCGCTTTCATCCCGAAGGCCGAAAGCCGAGGCAGAGCCAGCGCCTCGGTCCACTTTCCCAGCACCGTCACCAGCGCCGCCAGCCGGGCCTCGCGCGGCTCGCCCTCGCATCCGGCGAGCAGGCCGCCGACGCGGGCGTACTTGTCAAGAACCGCGCTCTCCGGGTCGCGCCGGCCAAGTGCCGCGATGTTGACGGCGCTCGCCGCGGCCACCAGCGTGCCGCAGCACAGCCCGTGCGGAATCGGATAAAACGCGCCCAGCGGCGAGGCCAAGCCGTGGACCGAGCCAAGGCCCGTCTGCGCCAGGCAGACACCTGAAAGCAGTGACGCGTAGGCGATAGCCGAACGCCCGGCCACCGCCTCCGGCCCGTCGCCGCCGCGCCAAGCGGCAAAAAAACCATCGCGAAACGCTGCCATGCCCGACCAGGCGAGCGCATCGGTCAACGGGTTGGCTTTGAGCGAGACGAACGATTCCAGTAGCTGGGTGAGCGCGTCCATCCCGTTGGCGGCGATGATCTCGGGCGGACAAGCGGAGAGAAGCTCGGGATCGACGATGGCGACCTTGGCGATCAAGGCCTCATCGCGGAACGACTTTTTGAACCCTCCCGGCCCGCGCCGGCTCAACACCGCGTTCTTGGTCGCCTCGCTGCCGGTTCCAGCCGTGGTCGGCACGGCGATAAAGGGGACCGCCGGTCCCGCGTAGGGTCGCTCGGGACCAACACCCTCAAGGTGCTCCATGACCGAGTGGTGGTGGCGCAACAGGCCGGCGATGGCCTTGGCCGCGTCCAGCGCGCTGCCGCCGCCGATCCCCGCCACGACATCGATGGCCGCGTCGCGGTAGGCCGCGAGCGCATCGTCAACCATCTCCGGCGACGGTTCGCCGTCAACCGCGAGATGACACCACTCCGTGTCGCGGGCGGCAAAAGCGGCCCGCAGCGCCGGCCAGTGCGCCGTCTGGCGGAACGAGCGCTTGCCGGTGACGACCAGAGCCCGCCGGCCAAAACGGCCCGCCTCGGCGGCGAGCGAGGCAATCGCCCCGGCGCCAAAGACGATGCGCGGCAGCCGGGCGATGGTGAACGGGGCGATCGGCTGCATAGTCATCAGCCCGCTGGGAACAGCGCGACGTACGGGATTCCCCGGCGCGGCGAGGCCATCATGTCCGCGACGGCGTCGCGCCAGGCGGCGTAGTGGGCGGTCTGTTTGTGGGCGGCCGCCTCGGCGGCGCCGGCATAGGCCTCGTAGAGCGCGAACTCGCTCGGATTTTCCGGGTTCCGCAGGACGTCAAACCGGCGGCAACCGGCCTCGCGAATTGATCCTTCATGGTTGGCGCGCGTCGCGGCGATGAAAGCGTCGACGCACTCCGGCTTGACCGCTATCTTGACCAGGGTCACGTGCATGGTCGGCTCCTCTTGCGAACCTGTTTTCAGCGATATTGCGGGTCTCGCCGCCGCGCCGTCAAGTCGTCGTGGCCTGTTCATTTGGATATCACCCCGCCGCCAACCGCCAAATCATGAAGCTGAGCGACTTCGACTTCGACCTGCCCGCGAACGCCATCGCCCAAAGCCCGGCCGCGCCGCGCGATGCCGCGCGCCTGCTCGATGTCGACGACGGCCTCGCCGACCGGCTGGTCCGCGACCTGCCGAGCCTGCTCCGGCCCGGCGATCTGCTCGTGTTCAACGACACCCGGGTGATCGCGGCCCGCCTTTTCGGCCGGCGCGGCGAGGCTCGTGTCGAGGTCACCTTGGTCGAGGACCTGGGTGGGCGCCGCTGGAGCGCGCTCGCGCGCCCCGCTCGCCGCCTGCGGATCGGCCAGCGCATCGACTTCGCCCCCGGGTTTGGCGCCGAAGTTGAAGGCAAGGGCGAGGCCGGCGACATCACCCTCGCCTTCGGCCGCGACCGCGCTGCCCTCCTCGCCGCCCTCGAGGAGCACGGCCGGATGCCGCTTCCGCCCTATATCAAACGGCCGGCCGGCGCCGAGGCGAGCGACCGCACCGACTACCAGACCATCTACGCGACGCATCCCGGCGCGGTCGCCGCGCCGACGGCCGGGCTGCACTTCACCGCCGAGCTTCTCGAAGCACTCGACCGGCAAGGGATCAAGCGCACAACGCTGACGCTGCATGTGGGCGCTGGGACATTCCTTCCGGTGAAGACCGATGCCGTCGCCGAGCATGTCATGCATGCCGAGCGCGGCGAGATCAGCGCCTCGGCCGCCGAGGCCGTCAATGGCGCGCGCGCGGCGAGCGGGCGGATCGTCGCCGTCGGGACCACCTCGCTGCGGCTGCTGGAAACGGCCGTGGGTGGGGACGGGCGCGTTCGCCCCTTTTCCGGCGCCACCGATCTGTTCATTACGCCGGGTTTCCGCTGCCAGGTCGCCGACATGCTGCTGACCAACTTCCACCTGCCGCGTTCGACCCTGTTCATGCTGGTGTGCGCGTTCGCCGGGAGCGAACGGATGAAGGCGGCCTACCGCCACGCCATCGAAGCCGGCTATCGGTTCTATTCCTACGGCGACTGCGGTTTGTTGCGGCGGAGCGACGACCGATGAGCGGCGCCGGCTTCGCGATCCTCGCGCGCGATGGGGCCGCCAGACGCGGGCTCCTGACGACCGCGCACGGCCGCGTGGAGACGCCCGCGTTCATGCCGGTGGGCACCGCGGGGTCCGTTAAGGCGATGCTGCCGGATATGGTCGCGGCCACCGGCGCCGCCATTATTCTCGCCAACACCTACCACCTGATGCTGCGCCCGGGCGCGGAGCGGGTCGAACGGCTTGGCGGCTTGCACTGGTTCATGAACTGGCCGGGGCCGATCCTGACGGATTCCGGCGGCTTTCAGGTGATGTCGCTGGCCGAACTGCGGACGATCGACGAAACCGGCGTCGCCTTCCGCTCCCACCTCGACGGCAGCCGCCACCTGCTGACGCCCGAGCGCGCCATCGCCATCCAGCACCGCCTCGACGCCGATATCACCATGGTCCTCGACGAGTGCCCGCGCTTCGGCGCCGAGGAGGCCGCCGTGGTCGAAGCCACGCGGCGTTCACTGCGTTGGGCGGAGCGGTGCCGCGAAGCCTTCGTCGCCCGCGACGGCTACGGCCTGTTCGGCATCGTCCAGGGCGGGGTTTCGGAGGATTTGCGCGCGGAGTCCGCCGCCGGGCTGATCGACATCGGCTTCGACGGCTACGCCCTGGGCGGGCTGGCCGTCGGCGAAGGTCGCCAACGCATGTTCGAGGTCATCGAAAGGGCCGCGCCGCGGCTCCCCGAAGAGCGGCCGCGCTATCTGATGGGCGTCGGCAAGCCCGCCGACCTGGTCGGCGCGGTCGCGCGCGGGATTGACATGTTCGACTGCGTCCTGCCGACCCGCTCGGGGCGGACCGGCCAGGCGTTCACCCGCTTCGGCGCCGTCAACCTGCGCAACGCGCGACACGCCGACGATCCCCGGCCGCTCGACGAGAGCAACGACTGCCCGGCGAGCCGGGAGTACAGCCGCGCCTATCTGCATCACCTGGTCCGCTTGGGCGAAATTCTCGGTGCGATGCTGCTGACGTGGCACAATCTTGCCTACTATCAGGCGCTGATGGCGGAGATGCGCGCGGCGATCGGCGAAGGCGCGTTCGCGGCGTTCGCTGCCGCGTTCGCCGTCGACCAGGAGCGCGGCGACGTCGAACGCCTGTAATCGACCCGTAATTGAAGAGCAACCGAAAGCGGCAGTAATCCAAGCGAGGCGCGTGATGAACGAGGACCGGGAGACCCGGCAAGAGCCGCATCTGACCCAGCTTGGCCGGCGCTCTCCAGTGCCGGCCTCGCCCGAGTCCGCGGTGCTCGAAACGGTGGCGAACCCGCACCCGGGAGAGACCTACCTGGTCCGCCTGTCCGCGCCCGAATTTACGACGCTGTGCCCGGTCACCGGTCAACCCGACTTCGCCCACCTCGTTATCGACTATGTGCCGGCTGGCAGGCTCATCGAGAGCAAGTCGTTCAAGCTTTACCTATCGGCCTTTCGTAACCATCACGGCTTCCACGAAGCTTGCACCCTGGACGTGGCGGCAAAATTGCTGGCGGCGGCGGAGCCGCGATGGCTCCGCATCGCCGGCTACTGGTATCCGCGCGGCGGCATCCCGATCGACATCTTCCATCAAACCGGCGACCCGCCGGCCGGGCTATGGCTCCCCGATACCGGCGTGCCGCCGTACCGCGGTCGCGGTTAATCGGCTGACAGTCCGCTAGGCCGAGGCCTTTCGCTTCCGTTAAACGTCCGCGTCGCCTGAGTGGCTTCCGGTCGCGGGAGAGGACGGCTCCGCCGCCGGGGCTGCCTCCGCCGGGCGCCAGAACGGGCGCTTGGCGATAAAACGATCCCAGGCGTAAATAGCGCCTTGCTCGCGGTGTCCGGACACATGGCTGTGCCAGCCGACAACGAGGCCGGCGGCGAACACCAGCTGGCGACGCTCCCTCCCATGGGCGCGCTTCGGCACTTTCTTAAGTAGTTGGCGGGCGACCTCGACATCGTTGTTGAGGCCAAGCTGGTCTTGCAGCGCCTTCATCGCGGCGAGCATGGGCGTGACCCGATTGCGGGCGAACAGCATGCCGAAAAAATCGGTCGCGTAGCGCAATTTCTTGATCTGAATCCGAACCGTGTGGCGATCCTCGGCGGCCAGCGCGGCAAAGTCGCCGGCGAGGCGCAGGGTCTCGTCATAGCGCTGCTCGAACAGCTCGCGGGCGAGTTCGACCGCCGGCCTGCGCATTTCGACGATCTGCTCGGCGGTCGCGCCGTCGTGCCAGCGGCGGCCTACCGCCCAAGCCTTCAACAGCAGGATCAGCCCGGCGTATCGCCGCGATGTGATTGCCGCCGAAGCGCGCGTGTAGGCCTCCGCGCGCATTTCATCAACCGCCTTCGTCAGTCGCCGCAGCGTCGCCTCGCCCGGCATGGCATCGAGGACGGGTTGCAGAATGCCGTCGACGAAGACATCCCAATCACGAGCGCCGCCCAACTCGCGGATCAACCACTTCAGTTCGGCGTCGAGATAGCCGTACTGTTCGTTCGGAATGTATGGGCGGTAAAGAGTTAGGGCCGAGCGCAGGCGGCGCGCGGCAACCCGCATCTGGTGGATGCCCTCTTCGTGAGCGCGGGCCAGTACGCAGGCCTCGTTGCCGCGCAAATGATCCGTCGCGCCGACGATGATCTTTGTCAAGGCCTCCTCGGCCGCCGCCGTGGCCGCGATCTTTGGCGTCTTGGCCTTGCGCCACTGGGGCGCCGGTGGCTGGGCCTCGGCTTGCGCTGCCGCGGCTTGCGCTGGCTCGCTCGTCTCTGGCATCGAGTTCATCCCCGTCCGCGGCGGCACATTCGGTGCGTTCTGGTGTGTTCTGCCCCGATCAGGTTCCAGATCTTGACGATTTCTGCCGAATTTGTCTTGCCGTCGGATATTGCCGATTTGGAACCTACGGGTCGTCTTGTCAACGTCACAGACTGCCGATGGTTGCAGGCGGAAAGCGCGTTTTTATCCGCATCATCAATTGATCGCGCACCCGGCGGTAGGCATCGAGACGCACCTCGCGGTTGCCTTCGACCATGGTTGGATCGAAGGTGTTCCAGAACACCACTTCGCATGACATCATCCGCGTCAACTCGACCGCCCGGTGCTGGGCTTCCGGCGAGAGCGAGATGATCGTGTCGAAGGATCCGTCCTCGAGGTCGTCGAACGTGCGCGGCCTGTGGCCGGCGATGTCGATGCCGATCTCGTCCATGACCTGAACCGCGAACGGATCGAGTTCGCCCTCGCGCACGCCGATCGACTCAACATAGATCCGGTGGCCGAGAAGCTGCCTGAGCAAGCCTTCGGCCATCGGCGAACGGACGGCATTGAAGGTGCAGGCGAACAGCACGGCCGACGGGACCTCGATCACGACCGCCTCAAGCCCGGATGTGAAGAACGCAAATCAAGGTGAACAGCCGGCGCGCCGTTGCCTCGTCGATATCGACCTTGCCGGCCAGCCGTTCGCGCAGAACCTGGGCGCCTTCGTTGTGAAGCCCGCGCCGGCCCATGTCGATGGCTTCGATCCGGCTCGGGGGTAGCGTCTTGATGGCGTTGAAATAGCTGTCGCAGATCAGGAAGTAGTCCTTGACGATCCGCCGTAACGAGCCGATCGCCAGCGTGAAGCGAGTGAGCAGGATGTCAGCCTCGTTGAAGACCCTGAACGTAAGCCGCTCGCCGCTGATGCCCAACCGGACCACGAACGGCCCCCGGAAATCCCCCTCCGGGGCGAAGTGGTTTTCCTCGATGAGATCGTAAAGAGCGGTTCGGCGCTCATTTTCGACCTGCGGGCTCAGCCGGACGCGACTTGCCTCGTCGAGCAGCAGCTTGGCGATCCGCTGGTCGGCGCCGCGTTCGTCTCCACCGCTCGGCGGCGCGGCCACGGCGGCTCAGGAGCCGCGCCAGCGATTGAGGCGTACGGCGATCGAGCGGGCGTGGGCATCGAGCCCTTCGCGTTCGGCAAGCGTGATGGCGGCGGGCCCCACGGCGGTCAGGCCCTCGACGCCGGTGCCGATGAAGGTGCTGCGCTTGAGAAAATCGACCACGCCGAGGCCGGACGAAAAGCGCGCGCTGCGACCGGTCGGAAGCACATGGTTGGGACCGGCGACGTAATCGCCGAGGGCTTCCGGCGTCAGCCGTCCGAGGAAGATCGCCCCCGCGTTGCGGACGCGGCGGGCCATCGCATCGGGATCGGCGACGGCCAGCTGGAGATGTTCCGGCGCGACCCGGTCGACCAGCGCCGGCGCCTGATCGAGGCTATCGACAAGGATGACGCAGCCGTTCTCGGCCCAGCTTTTCGCGGCGATGTCACGCCGCGACAAGGTCGCCAGATGATCGTCGACGGAAGCACAGACGGCTTCCGCGAACGCGGCGTCGTCGGTGATCAGGATTGACTGGGCGGCGATATCATGCTCCGCCTGGGCGAGAAGATCGATCGCGATCCATGACGGGTCGTTGTCGGCGTCGGCGACGATCAAAACCTCCGACGGGCCCGCGATCATGTCGATGCCGACTTGGCCGAAAACCTGGCGTTTGGCCGCGGCGACATAGGCATTGCCGGGGCCGACGATCTTGTCGACCGGCGCGATGGCTCTCCGTGCCGTAAGCCAGAGCCGCGACCGCCTGAGCGCCGCCGACGCGGTAGATTTCATCGACTCTGGCCAGCCGTGCCGCGGCAAGCACCAGCGGGTTGAGCCGGCCGCCCGGCGCCGGTACGGTGATGACCAGCCGCTCGACGCCGGCGACACGGGCCGGCAGCGCGTTCATCAGCACCGACGACGGGTACGCGGCCGTGCCGCCCGGGACATAAAGGCCGGCGGCGGCGATGGGGGTCCAGCGGTAGCCTAGGCGGAGGCCCTCGGCGTCGATGTCGTCTAGATCGGGCGGGACCTGGCGGGCATGAAAATCACCGATCCGCCGCGCCGCCAGCTCAAGGGCCGCCAGCGCCTCGGGATCACACCCGGCGACCATGCGATCGATCTCCTCTTCGGAAACTCGCAAGGTCTCGGCCGTCAGCGCCGTGCCGTCGAAACGCCGGGTATATTCGATCAGCGCCGCATCGCCACGGGCGCGAACATCGGCGATGATGGCGGCGACGGCGGCGTTGACATCGGGCGCATGTTCGCGCTTGGCCGCGAGCAGCGCCGCGAATTGCTCGGCGAAGCCGGCCGATGCGCGGTCAAGCCGCCACGGCATGCATCGCCTCCCGGAAGCGGTTGATCCAGCCGCTGACCTCGCGCTGGCGGGTCTTCCACGCGGTCCGATTGACCGCCAGCCGCGAGGTGATCTCGGCAATGGTCTCGACTTCGACGAGGCCGTTAGCGCGCAAGGTCGCCCCACTCGAGACCAAGTCGACAATATAGCGGCACAGCCCCAGCGTCGGCGCCAATTCCATGGCGCCGTTGAGGTGAATGCACTCGGCCTGGACGCCACGGGCGGCGAAGTGCCGCCGGGTGGTCGCCGGGTACTTTGTCGCGATGCGAATGTGACTCCAGGTCTCCGGATCGTCCTCGTTGACCATCTCGGCCAGCTCGGCGACGGCCATGCGGCAGTAGCCGACATGCAGGTCGAGCGGGGCGTAGATCTCCGAATAGTCGAACTCGCTCAGCACATCATTGCCGCAGACGCCGAAATGGGCCGCGCCGAACGCAATAAAAGTCGCGACATCGAAGCTGCGCACCCGGATCAGATCGATCTCGGGAACATTGGTGGTAAAGCGCAAAAGCCGGCTGTCGTCGTCGTCGAACGCGGACTCGGGCTCGATCCCGGCGCGGCGGATGACCGGCATCACCTCCTTGAGGATCCGTCCCTTCGGCAGGGCGATGACCAGTTTTTCCGAGGCCGGCAATGAGGTGGTTCCTTCGGCTGCCCGCGCTAATCGATGCGCTAATAGATAGGTCGCGGCAATTGCGCCCTTTTGCTAGTTGCTAGTCGGATTCGCCCAGCCTCGCAAGGGCGCGGCGCGGCATCACCCTTGACCGGCCACGCGCTCGATCTCGGCGCCGCAGGCGGCCAGCTTGGCTTCGAGTTTTTCGTAGCCGCGATCGAGGTGGTAGACGCGGTTGATCACGGTATCGCCGCGCGCCGCCAATCCGGCCAGGACCAGCGACACTGAGGCCCGCAGGTCCGTCGCCATCACCGGCGCGCCGGAGAGCCCGGCAACGCCGCGGACGATGGCCGAGGAGCCGTGGACATTGATGTTGGCGCCCATCCGGCAAAGCTCGGGGACGTGCATGAAGCGGTTTTCAAACACCGTTTCGGTGATCATCGCGGCACCGGTCGATACCGTCATCAGCGCCATGGTCTGGGCCTGCATGTCGGTCGGAAAGCCGGGATAGGGCTCGGTCATGACATCGACGCCCTTGAGCGGGCCGTTGCGCCGCGCCACCCGGAAACCGGTGGCCGTGGCGGTGAGCTCGACGCCGGCCTCGCCAAGCGTTTCGGCGACGGACTCGATGAGATCGAGCCGCGCGCCGGTCAGTTCCGCGTCGCCGCCGGTGATCGCCACGGCGACCGCGTAGGTGGCCGTCTCGATCCGGTCGGGGATGACCGAGTAGGCCGCCCCGCCGAGCCGATCGCGGCCGCGAATCCGCAAGGTGTCGGTGCCGATCCCGGTGATGTCGGCGCCCATGGCGACGAGGCAACGGGCGAGATCGCTGACCTCCGGCTCGCGCGCGGCATTGGCGAGGACGCTCTCGCCCTGTGCCAGCGTAGCCGCCATCAGCAGGTTCTCGGTTCCGCCGACAGTCACCGAGGGGAAGGTCAGGTGGCAGCCGCGCAGGCCCTTGGGCGCGCGCGCCTCGATGTAGCCCTCGCTCAGCTCGATTTCGGCGCCGAGCTGGGCCAGCGCCTTGAGATGGAGATCGACCGGACGCGTGCCGATGGCGCAGCCGCCGGGCAGCGAGACTCGGGCATGACCATGGCGGGCGACCAGCGGGCCGAGGACGACGACCGAGGCGCGCATCTTGCGGACAAGGTCGTAGGCGGCGGTGGTGTTGCGGATCGAGGTGGCGCGAAGGCTCAGGGTCTGGCCGATGGGATCGTCGGCACGGGCCTCGACCGTGACCCCAAGGTCAGCCAACAGATTGGCCATGGTCGCGATGTCCATGACCCGCGGCACGTTGCTCAGGTACAGCACCTCGTCGCTGAGCAGGCTTGCCGCCATCAGCGGCAGCGCGGCGTTTTTCGATCCACTGACGGGGATGACGCCTCGGAGCGGCGTGCCGCCGCGTATACGGATACGGTCCATGCTCGGCTTTCGGATCCAGGTGTGCTACGGCCGCGGCACGGCTGGCGACGCGCGGCCGTGGCCCTGCATGACATGACAGAGCCGTGACCGCCGGTTGTACGCGATCGTGTGCGCGCCCTCAAGCCGCAGCCTATTGCCGCTAACCGAGCTTGCGGCGGTGCCGGCCCTCCTTCGGGCGAAACCTCTGCGAAGCGAGTTCGCCATCGCGCATGCTGAAGCGCTTCAATCGCCGGCGCGCTCAGGCCTGCTCACGCCGGCGGAACGCGCGCGCGCCTGTTCTTTGCGCTTGCGCAAGTTGTCGCGCAGGGCGTCGGCCAGTCGCTTGGACCGCGCGGATTTTCCGGGCCGCTTGGCTTCGCTTTTGTCGTTCGCCCGTTCCGTCATCGCCTCCACCCTTGTCGGCCTCACAGCATATCAAACGCCACTGGCCAAGCCACTGGCCAAGCGAAGCTTGCCACGGCCGCCGCCGCTATGGCATCGTGCGCCACCCTCATAGGAAGCCGCCGTAGCTCAGGGGTAGAGCACACCCTTGGTAAGGGTGGGGTCGAGTGTTCAATTCACTCCGGCGGCACCACTTTTCCACTAAAGAAATCAGACACTTGCGCCCGCGCGGTTGATTTTGCCGGCGGCGCAAACCTGCGCACAAGTGCAGAACGAAGCGCGAAGTCGCGCGCCGATGCGCACAAATCTCGCACAGTCTGTTCCGTGGCCGTTCTCGGGTTGGGAGGCCGCCATGCGAAATGCTGATAAAGAAAATCCCGCCAACCGGTTGGGGGCCGGCGGCGGGACAAAAACTCACGAAAGCATTGATAATTCAGAAAATAACGATAATGCCGCGTCGCGTCAAGCAAAAACTCCGTGGCGGCGCGAGCCGAGCGGCATCGATCACGAGGCGGTGAATCTGGCCGAGCTGGCCGCACTGCGCCCGCCGGCGCCCGAAATCCTCGACGACCACGAGGCGCCCGCGCGGGCAAACATAGTTGCATTCACCGCACTCGCGATCGATCCGTCGCCGCGGCCGCAAGAGCGGATCGATTATGCGGCGATTATGCCCGATGTCGCCGAGCGGCTGTTCGGCAAGCCGGAGAAAAAGTCCCGCGACGAATGGCGGTATGGCAAGCGCGGATCGCTGGCCGTCGATGTCGCGAAAGGCGTGTGGCACGACCATGAGTTCGGCGACGGCGGCGGCACGCTAGACCTGATCGCGCGCGAGAAGGGCGGCAACCACGCCGACGCGGTTGACTGGCTTCGGGCCGAGGGCCTGGCCGATGGCAAGCCGAGGCCAAACAAACTATCGACCGAAAAGCCGACCGAGAAGCCGCGAGAACAATCACGGATCATTGCGACATATGATTACCTGATTACGCTTCTTTCTCAGCCTGCCGGGGCGTGGTACAAATCGGGAACATATAAGGAGACAGGCGGGGTTGAGGCATGGCGCGCAATCGTGTTCAGTTTCAGAAGGGGCTCAGCGAGGCGCGGTTCGATGAGCTTTACGGGAGCGAGGATCGGTGTCGGGAGGTCGTGCTCGGCTGGCGTTGGCCGCAAGGCTTTGTCTGCCCCGGCTGCGGCGGGCGGAATCACTCGTCGTCAAGACCCGTGCCCTCTACCAGTGCACGTCCTGCCGCCGGCAGACCTCGCTGATGGCCGGCACGATCTTCGCCTCGACCAAGGTGCCGCTGCGCACTTGGTTTCGCACCATGTACCACCTGACGCAGAGCAAGGGCGGGATCTCCAGCCTCGAACTCGGCCGTCGCCTCGGTGTGACCCAGAACACCGCCTGGAAGCTCAAACACAAGCTGATGCAGGTGATGATGGAGCGGGATGCCGGCAAGCGCCTGACCGGTCGGGTCGAAATGGACGACGCCTATCTCGGTGGCGAACGCTCCGGTGGCAAGCGCGGTCGCGGCGCGCCCGGCAAGACGCCGATCATCGTCGCCGTCGAAACCACGCCCGAGGGCAAGCCGGTGCGCCTGAAGCTGCGCCGGGTCATCGGCTTTCGGCGCAAGGAGGTCGAAAAACTGGCCCGACGCAGCCTCGATCCCACCAGCACCGTCGTCAGCGACGGCCTCAGCTGCTTCCGCGGTGTCGCGGATGCGGGATGCACGCATCAGCCGATCCGCACAGGATCCGGCCGCAAGGCGGTGCTGACACCCGCTTTCAAGTGGGTCAACACGGCGCTCGGCAACATCAAGACCGCCATCACCGGCACATACCGCGCCATCCGCCAAAAGCACGTCCCCCGCTACCTGGCCGAGTTCGAATACCGCTTCAATCGGCGCTACGATCTCGCCGCCATGATGCCCCGGCTCGGTGTCGCCGTCCGAACCCCGCCAATGCCATATCGCCTCCTCAAACTGGCTGAGGTTCATGCGTAATCAGGTATGATTATGTGGATGAGAACGGCGAGTTGCTGTTCCAGGTTTGCCGCACGGATCCGAAGGACTTTCGCCAGCGAGCGGCGGACGGCTGTTGGACAG
>CAWDWD010000009.1:0-112397 GCA_963805915.1 uncultured Alphaproteobacteria bacterium | reverse complement strand
CATTCCAAACTACAGGACTGCTTCTCCGCAGAAGCAAAAGACGGTCAACTATCGCCCGCCCTCCGCATCCGGGCACGCCGCGCGAGCCTCTATTCGAGGAAGCGGGCGCGCTCGATGACCTTCCCGGTCACCCACTGGGCGTTGCCAAGCGCCTCATCGATCGGGATCGTTCCCGCCAGCGCCTCCGCGAACCGCTGGCCGACCGCGGTGCCGATGCTTTGGAATGCCGGGATCGCGACGAACTGAATTCCGGTGTAAGGAACTTCTTCGACGGTCGGATGGTTCGGATCGGCTGCCTGAATCGAGGCGAGCGTAATCTTGGCGAAGGGCGCCGCGTCGAGATACGCCTGGTTCTCATAGAGCGACGTGCGGGTGCCCGGAGGCACGTTGGACCAGCCTTCCTTCGCGGCGACCAGCTCCAGGTACTGCGTCGAGGTGGCCCAGGCCACGAACTTCTTCGCCGCGTCCTCGTTGTCGGAACCCTCCGGAATCGCCAGCGCCCAGGCCCAGAGCCAATTCGCGCTCTTGCCCAGACCCTTGTCCGGGGCGAACGCGAAGCCGACATGATCGGCCACGTCAGAGTCCGCGTTGGTCACGAACTGTCCGGCCGAAGTCGCGTCGATCCAGATCGCGCACTTGCCCGACTGGAACAGGGCAAGGTTTTCCTTGAAGCCATTGGCCGAAGCGTCTGGCGGGCCGGCTGCCTTCAGCAGTTCCACGTAGTCGGTGATCGTCGCCTTCCAGGCTGCACCGTCGAACTGGGGTTTCCAGTCCATGTCGAACCAGCGGGCGCCGTAGGAGTTGGCCATGGCGGTCAGGAACGCCATGTTCTCGCCCCAGCCCGGCTTGCCGCGCAGACAAATACCATAGACCTCGTTGCTCTTGTCGGCCAGCTTGCGGGCGGCGTCCTTGATTAAATCCCACGTGGGCTTTTCGGGCATCTCCAGCCCGGCTTTCTCAAACAGATCGGTGCGGTACATGGTGAATGAAGACTCGCCGTAGAACGGAACGGCGTACATGGTGCCGTCGAACGACAGGGCCTCGCGGATCGGCGGCAGGATATCATCGACGTCGTAGTCCTCCGGCGAATTGTCGAGCGCCACAAGCCAACCGCGCTGGGCCCATATGGGGACTTCGTAGGTACCGATTGTCAGGACGTCGAACTGACCGCCCTTGGTTGCGATGTCGGTCGTGACGCGCTGGCGCAAGACATTCTCTTCCAGGACCACCCAGTCGAGTTTAATGTCGGGGTTGGCTTTCTCGAACTCCTCCGAGAGCTTCTGCATTCGGATCATGTCGCCGTTGTTCACGGTGGCGATCCGGATCGTTTCGGCTCCGGCGCCGGACGAGATGCTCCACGCCACGATCGCTGTCGCCAACGCGGTCTTCCACATTCTTTTCATGGCCGTTCCCCAATGGAGCGAGGAGTGATTGCCGTCTTCCAGGCTAGAACATATCCACCATTGAAACGCGACAGCGTGATCAGATGTACATCTTCAAGGTCGCCATGACGCCTTGGTCGTGAAGGCTGGCAAGGGCCTCGCCGATCTGGTCCGCGAACAGGGATGATTGGCCAAGATCACCGAAGATCTCGTGCAGGCCGAGGAAGACGGATCCGTCGCGCCCGGCGGCCCGGGCCCGGGCAGAGAGCACGTCCTCCATGGGGTCATCGATGACGATGGCTGCGCCGCGCTCGTCGGTGCCTTCGAGGTAGCGACACCAGCTGGCGACGATCAGGGCGAGGCGCCGGGTCGGACCGCCACGCGCCAGCTGCTCACGCACCGTTGGCAGCACGAACTTGGGGAGCTTGGCGGAGCCATCCATGCAGATCCGCGCCGTCTTGTCCTTGATGTTGGGATTGGAGAACCGCTCGATCAGTGTTCGCTTGTAGGTCTCCAGGTCGATGCCCGCCACGGGCCGCAGGACCGGCGTTACCTCCTCGTCCATGAACGCGGCGATGAAACGGCGAAACAGATCATCCGACATGATCTCAAAGATGTACTCGTAGCCGGCCAGAGCGCCGAGGTAGCCCATCGCCGAGTGGCTCGCGTTGAGCAGGCGGATCTTCATCATCTCGTAGGGATGGACGTCCGTCGTCATCTGCGCGCCCGCACGTTCCCATGCCGGCCGGCCGTTGCAGAAGCGGTCCTCGATGACCCACTGCTTGAAAGGCTCGGTCATCACCGGCCATGCGTCATCGATCCCGAAGGCGCTTTGCACGAAGGCGCGGTCGTCCTCGGTGGTCGCGGGCGTGATCCGGTCGACCATGCTGTTCGGAAACGTGACGTTCCGCTCGATCCACTCGCGCAAGGCAGGATCGCGCAGTTCGGCGAAGGCGAGCATCATCCGGCGGCAGACGTCGCCGTTGCCCTGGACGTTATCGCAAGAGAGCACCGTGAACGGAGAAACTCCTCTGGTCCGCCGGCGGTCGAGGGCCTCGGCAAGGGTGCCGAATGTCCCGCTTGGTCGGTGCGGCTCGCCCAAGTCGTGGGCGATGTCCGGATGATCGCGCATCAACTCGCCGGTCTCCTGATCGAAGCAGTATCCGCCCTCCGTGATGGTCAGCGACACGATACGAATATCGGCCGCCGCCATGCGCTCGATGACGGCGTCCGGATTGTCGGGCGCGAACAAGAACTCGGTCATCGCGCCGATCACCCGCGCCGACGACTGGCCGCCGGCGCCCCGTTCGACCACCGTGTACAGGCAGTCCTGGGGGATCAGCGCTTCGGACATACGCCGATCGTGAGGCAGCAGCCCGACCCCGCAGATACCCCAATTCTTTGCGTCGGACGCCGCCAGCACATCATCGAGGTAGACGGCCTGGTGGGCTCGGTGGAAACCCCCCACGCCGATATGAACGATGCCCGGTGTCAACCGGGCCCGGTCGTATCCCGGTGCCGCCACGCGCGAGGGCAGCCGCTCCAGAGATGAATTGCCGAGCTTGATGACAGTCGCACTGTCCTTTGCATTCGTCCCCGTCATCGCGCAGCCCCTTTCGCTCCCGCCGTCATGCCGCTGTCTCGCCGAGGAAGCCCTGGACGCGGGCGAGATCAGGCAGCGCCGTCATCGCGCCCCGCGCTGTCGTCGCCAGCGCACCGACGACGTTGGCAAAACGGCAAATCCCGCGCAGGCGGGGCTCGTCGTCGATGGCGCCGGGGTCCGTCAGCACTCCGCGCAGAAGCCCGGCGAGAAACCCGTCGCCCGCGCCCGTGGTGTCGAGCGGATCGACGGCGAGCCCATCCATCAATCCATCGAAGCGCGGCGTGAGATAGATGCAGCCGCGGCAGCCCAGCGTTATGGCCATCAGCCGCAACCTGTCATGCCATAGGCTCCGGCCGGCGCGGACGAGGTCGCGTTCGCCGGTGAGGTACACGAGCCTCTTCCTCACTGATCTTGACGATATTGGCGCGAGGCCAGCCCAGGAGCATGCCCGCTTTCGCCTCGGCGGCACTACTCCATAGCGCCTGTCGCAAGTTGGGATCGTAGGAGACGAGGATGCCCGCCTCTTTGGCCAACTCCACCGCATGCAAGGTGGCGCTCCGGGACGGCTCGCCGATCAGGCTGATGGAGCCGAAGTGCACCAGCTTGGCGCCGCGGATAAGGTCGGCGTCCACCTCGTCCGGCGCCCACAGCATGTCGGCGCTGGGATGGCGGTAGAACGTGAACTCCCGTTCGCCGTCCGCGCCCAGCGACACGAACGCCAGCGCCGTACGGGCCTCCTTGGCGAACCGCACCGAGCCCACGTCGACCCCGGCCGCGGCCAGCGTGTCGGCAAGGAAGTGCCCGAATGGATCGTCGCCGACCTTGCCCATGAAGGCGGCCTTCATACCGAGACGCGACAGGCCGACGGCAACATTGGCCGGAGCGCCGCCGGGCGCTTTCTCGAAGGCGGGCGCATCCTCCAGGGTTGTACCACTCACCGTCGCGACAAAGTCGACGAGCATCTCCCCCACGCAGATGACGTCCACCATCCCTAACCTCCCCGTAACCGCTCGGCGCTGAGCCCAGCCCGAATTGTCTTATGTCAGATTATGTTTCCTGACTTACGCAACTCTCACTCGACAGCAGGAGTCTGCTCGACATTCGAAGGTAAGTCCATCTCGATTCGGCAAAGTTGCTTATCCCTCGACTTTCCTCGTTCCATCTTGGCGTTTCAGCGGCAGTTTTCGGATGAGGCCGCGTGCGCGGCGTGGCTGTCGGCGGGTCGCTGGCCAAAGCGCTGATTCATTCCCAGCGTCAGATCCCAACCCAAAAAGTGGCAGATTTGGAAGACTTATATAGCAGCTGCCACCGGCGATCCGATTGGAGCTTTCGGAGCGGGTGGGGGGGACATACGCCGAACACAGTGATTCACGGGCGACCTCGGGAAGGCTAGATTCGGGCGATCCACTGTCGGAGATCGCCATGCCCCGTTGAACGAAAGGCCAGCATTTCCTCCTCTCCGCCGCCGCGCGGACGCTGTCGTTGGCGGCGGTGCTGGCCATGACGGACAGGGAAGCCAAAACGGGGTTCGCGGCGATCCGCTGGCCGACAGCGATGGTCGCCCGGCATGCTCGGACTGTGGTTGTAGCAGCTGTTACGACTGCCGCCGGCCGAACGACGCGCACGCACGGGCGGCGGGCGGGCCCGCGAACGGGCGCGGGGCGGCGTCCGTCGGGGAGTTCGTGCTCGGTCTTGATTGGCACGCCTCGCCGTCCCGCCTGCTGCCTCGCCGTTCGCAAAATCCCCCCGTATTGGCATACACTTCTGCCCGCGCGGCGGTCGCGTGGACCGACAATGCGTGAACGGCAGCCGATGGGGATCGCGTGATGGGGTCGGAGTCGACGTCCGAGAAGGTGGGCGCCTGGTTGATCCAGATCGACCGGATCGTCTCCGGCGAGATCCTCACCCCCGACCATCTCGTCCAGGCGCCGGCCATCATGCTCACTCTGCTTGCGGCGTCGATCGTCGCCCGCCTGGCGGAGCCAGGGCTAAGGCGCCTGCTCACCGAGGTTGCCGTCGACCGCGAGCAAGAGGAATTCTACCTCAACCGCATTCTACCGCTGAGCCTGCCGACGATCTGGATCGTTGGTCTGTGGCTCGCCGGCGTCGCCGCCGACCGGTTCGGCTGGCCCGGCGGCCTCATCGTCATCGCGATCAAGCTTGCCGCCGCTTGGCTGATCATCCGCTTTGCCTCGGCGATGCTGACCAGCATCGTCGTCGGCCGGACCGTCGCCGTGATCATCTGGACGGTCGCGGCGCTGAGCATCCTGGGCGTGCTGGAACCGCTGCTCGCCGAGTTCGACAACATCCGATTCAACCTCGGCGGCCAGCGCGTCTCGGTGCTGACTATCCTCGAAGGGTTGCTGACGATGGTCGTCCTGATGTGGCTCTCCATCGTCACCAGCCGGTTCGCCGCCCGCCGCATCGAGGCCGTCGCCGACCTGACGCCGAGTGCGCGGGTGCTGTTCGGGAAGGTCTCGACAATCGCCTTGATCAGCGTTGCCTTCGTGCTCTCGCTGGGCGTCGTTGGCATCGATCTGACCGCGCTCGCCGTCTTCACCGGCGCGGTTGGCGTCGGCATCGGCTTCGGCCTGCAGAAGAGCGTGGCCAACCTGTTCGCCGGGATCGTTCTGTTGCTGGACAAGTCCATCAAGCCGGGGGACATCATCGAGGTCGGCGGAACCTATGGCTGGGTCTCGGCGCTCGGCGCCCGCTACGTTGAGGTGGAGACACGAGACGGCACTCAGTTCCTCATCCCCAACGAGGACATCATCACGCAACGGGTGTTCAACTGGACGCACCAGCACGAGCAGGTGCGCCTCAAGCTGCAGGTTCGGGTCGCCTACGACACCGACCTGAGGCTGGCTATCCGGCTGATGCGCGAAGCGGCCGACCGGCCGCCTCGGGTGCTGAAGACACCGGCGCCAAACCCGCTCGTCATTGCCTTCGGCGAGAACGGTGTCGAACTCGAACTGCGCTTCTGGATCGCCGACGTTCAGAACGGCATCCACAACATCTCGAGCGACGTGCTGTTGGAGATCTGGGACCTTTTTCGGGAGCACGGCGTCGAGGTGCCGCTGCCCCAGCGTGTCGTGCGGGTTAGTGCAAGGGCGGACGCGCCGCCCAAGGGGCCGCCAACGGGGCAACGGAGGGATTGATTAGATGACGGCCTCGCTCCATGACTATGACAGCGATATCAAAATGTCCGTTGCTGCATCAAGAAGGTACCGCGAGGAAAAGCGCGAGCGGTGGAACACGGAGTACGCCCCCCTCTGGACGGCACGGGTCGCTTCCAAAACAACGCGCGAAGGCTTGCCCGGCCGGGGGAAGTTATCCAGGATGGTGAAGTCGGGTGGATCTGAAGGGAGGCTGAGCGGGCATGCTGCTGGCGCCGCGGAGACGGAGCCGGGGGCGACCGCGGCGCTTGTCGCGGGCGCTGGCCCTGGGTCTGTGCATCGGTGCCGGCGGGGCGCTGTTCGCGGCCTCGCCTACAGGGGTCGCCTTCGAAGAACAGCTGGGGCTGACGTGGCTGTTCACGGTCCGCGGCCCGATCGCGCCGCCGCCGGACGTTGTCGTCGTCTCCCTCGATAAACACTCGGCGAAAATACTCGGCCTGCCGGCGCAGCCGCGGCGCTGGCCAAGGACGGTCGAGGCCCGGCTTGTCGAAGCCCTCGCCCGCCGGGGCGCGAGCGCGATCGGGATTGACCTGATCTTGAGCGAGTACGGCCGGCGCGCGGACGATGCCGCGTTCGCCACCGCCATCGCCGAGGCCGGCAATGTCGTTTTGTTCGAACACCTCGAACGCCGCCGCCAGCCGATGACGATCGGCGAGGCCAGGGCTTCCGGCGGCCTGTGGATCGAACAAACGCACCCGCCGATCCCCGAGCTCGCCGCCGCCGCGGCCGCCGTGGCGCCATTCCCGCTGCCCAAGGTCGGCGCCAGCGTCAAGCAGTTCTGGAGCTTCAAGCGCGGCGCCGGCGATGCGCCGACGTTGCCCGCGGTCGTGCTGCAGCTCCATGAGCTCGATGCCTATCAGCGGTGGATCAATGCGCTCGAGGGCGACGGCGTTCTCGAAGTCGGCCAGCTCCCCTTCATTGCCGGCGGCATCGGCGCGGGCGGCATGGCCGAGGCAATGCGGGCCAGCCGAAGCGCCTACCGCGCGCAGGGCGGGCTGGACAAGATGACGGCGGCGCGCGCGCGACCGGCATGGTCCGGCGGGGCGCGGGCCAAGGCGACGCGCGGCGACCGCTGGGACCGGCGCGCGGTCGACGCCATCGCCGGGCTCTACGCCGGCGCGGACAATCACTATCTCAATTTCTATGGGCCGCCCGGGACGATCCCGATCATCCCGTTCGCCAGACTGCTCGCGCCCGACGCCGGGCCCGAGAGCGCCGGCCCTTTGATCGACATCGCCGGCAAGAGCGTGTTCGTCGGCGTCGCCGAGCTTGACGATCCGGGTCAGCCGGACGGTTTCTACAGCGTGTTTTCGCGCCCCGATGGGGTCGACCTGAGCGGCGTCGAGATTGCCGCGACCGCCTTTGCCAACATGCTCGGCGGACAAACGATCGATCCCGCTTCACCGGTGATCGGCGGCGGCATTCTCCTCGCGTTCGGCCTCGCTTTGGGAATAGGCGCCCTGCTCATGCCGGCGACGATCGTCATACCCTCGGCGATCGCGGTGGCGGCGCTCTACGCCCTGGCGGCGCAGACTTTGTTCAATCGCGACGATCTGTGGCTGCCGCTGGCGACGCCGGTGCTGTTGCAAATGCCGCTGGCCCTGCTTGTCGGCCTGCTTGGCCAGTATGTGCTGGTTCACCGCCAGCGCCAGTCGATCAGCCGGGCGATCGGCTACTATCTGCCGGCGAAGATCGCCGAGGGCCTGCGCGACGGCGGAACGATCGCGCCGAACGCTCTCGACGAAACGGTGTATGCGACCTGCCTCGCCTCCGATCTGGAAGACTTTACCGCCATCGCCGAGACGATGACGCCGGACGCGGTGGCCAAGTACCTTAAAGCGCTGGATCTCGCGCTTCCACAGGCGGACCCGAACGCCATTGCTGCCGCCGCAATCGGCGGTGATGACGAGGGTCTTGGCCTCGAGATAGCGCGCTCGGCCCAGGCGCTGCCACCAGCGCCTGATGCTCTCGACCGCGAAGGCGGCCGTGTCAGCATCGATGCCGATATTGACCCAGCCCTGGTTGGCGGCAATGTCGTAGACGCCATAGGGTGCGACCTTGCCTAGTTCCGGGATCCTGAAGTCATGGACCCGAACGGGCTCTGGGTCGCCCTTGGGACGCAGTTCCCGGCCATTGTTCTTGAAGTCGCCGACCAGTTCCTTCTTCTTGGTATCGACCGAGATGGCCGGCTCGCCCGCCGCGATGGCCGCCTTGACCGTGGCATTGATGTGCTCGAACTGGGCGTCGCGGTCCGGGTGGCTGGTGCCTTCGCGGGTCTTGCGATTGGCTTGGCAGCTGTACTCGAGTTGCCGCAACAGCACGCCGACCAGCTTCTGGCTCACCTCGAAGCCCTGACGGCGCAAGGCCTCGGCGATGTTCCGCTGGCTGCGGCTGACCCAGCGCAGCGGCGTCTCCGGATCGCCGCGGATGGCGGCCTCGATCAGCGCTTCAAGCGCCGGCAGCAGGCCCGGCTGGTGGTCGACCGCGCGCTTGCGGCCCCCGCCGGGGCGTCGGATCCGGCCCACAGGCTCGATGCAAGCCGCCTTCAGTTCCGCAACGCCGCGATTGATCGTGCTCCGCGCAATCCCGGTCGCCGTCGAAACCGCCGTCACGCCGCCCCGCCCCGCCGACACAGCCTCGCTCGCAGCAAGCAACCGCCGGCCCCGTTCGTTCAGGAGCCCAGCCAGCTGCTCGTATCGAGCCCGAATGCCATCGACATCGACCATAACCACAAAATAGAGGGGGCCGGACCGTCACGCTCGCGATATCGTGATTCTATTCATGCTATGATACCCGCCGTGCAATTCGTTTGTTTCGCATCGAGTTCCTTAATGCCTATTTCGAGGCCATCTCCGAGCCGATCAGGCGTCACGGCGCCGACGTGGTCGAGTTTCGCGCCGACGGTATCATGTGCGCCTGGACCGCGAACCGCGCCGACGGCAGCGCTCACGCACGGGCCTGTGGCGCGGCGCTCGACGTGGTCAGCGCGGTGGCCAGGTTTAACGACGCTCGCCGAACGCTTCGCCGGCCGACCCGGCTCGGTGTCCATGCCGGATGGATTTTTGTCGGCCATGCCGGCGGCGGCGGGCGGTATGCCTACAGCATCGTCGGCGACATCGCCAATACCGCGTCGCGGATCGAGGGCCTCAACCGGATCATCGGAACCTCGGTTCTTGCCTCGGAGACGGTCGCCGGCGCGCTCGCGGACTTTGTCCTCAGGCCGCTCGGCCGATTTCGGTTGCGCGGCAAACTCGAAGCCGTCGGCATCGTCGAGGTTCTCGCGCGCAGGGGCGAGGCGGCGCCGGCGCAGTTGGCCATGTGCGAGGGTTTTGCCGCGGCGCTTGGTGCGTTCCAGGCTCGACGATGGGGCGAGGCGGCGATGCTGTTCGAGGCTCTGCGGTCCGAGTTTCCCGCCGACGGCCCGACGGCGTTCTATGCGGAGCGCTGCCGGATGGCGGGCCGCGCGGCGCCCGGCGAGGCGGATCCGGCCGTCATCCGCCCTGATGCGAAATAGACAGCGCTCGCCGGCGCACCCCTCGTGCCGCGCCGCTCATTCCCCTCGCCCACATCGTGCTCATGGCGCAGCCGGGGAGCCGCGTTGTCAGGCGCGGCGGTCGGGTCCTATACTATCAACGTGTCGCGCTCGTATTGAGTTCGCGTCGAGAAGAATGACCGGCGCGCCTTTGGGATGGGGGAGCCCGTACCGGACGATAACCGGGGGTCCCAGTTGCTGCGAGGGGGCCATGCGCGTGCTTCGGTCGGCTGTCGCCGGCTTCACCACGCTGATGCTTTTGACCACCCTTTTGACGGAAATCGGGCGAGCGGGGGAGCCGTGCGTGTCACCGGTCGGCCGGGTCGTTTCGATCCAGGGTGGCGTTGAACTGCAGCGCGAGCCAACGCGGGCATGGCGCGCCGCCATCCTTGAGGAAGAGCTATGCGCCGGAGACCTGATCCACGTCGCCGACCGTGGCCGCGCGGCCATTGTTCTGCTCGGCGACGGCGTCATCCGGATCGACCAGAATACGACGCTGCGCCTTGCCCGCGTCGAAGCCGACGCGCCGTCCCTGCTCGAGGTCATCATCGGCAGTGTCTACTTCTTCAGCCGCCGGCCGCGGGCGCTTGACGTCACCACACCGTTCGTCAACGCCGCCGTCGAGGGGACCGAGTTTCTCATCAGCGCGAAGGCCGACCGCTCGGAGGTGACGGTCTACGAAGGCAAGGTGACGACGAGCAACGAGCGTGGCCAACTGTCCCTGACGGCGGGCCAGTCGGCGGTGGCGATGGCCGACGAAGCGCCGGCCGGGGTCATTCTCGTCCAACCGCGCGACGCCGTGCAGTGGGCGGTCTACTACCCGCCAATCCTGTTCGCCCCACCGGGCGGACAGCCGGGCAGGACGGATACCTGGCCCGCGCCCTTGCGCGACGCCGCCAAGGCGGCCGCGAACGGCGACAGCGCCGGCGCGTTCGACGCTTTGGCAAGGGTGCCGGCGGACGAGCGCGGGGCCGAGTACCATAACTTCGCGGCGGCGCTGCTGCTTTCGGTCGGGCGCGTCGACGCCGCGCGAGAGGAGATCGCGCGCGCTCTTGGCGTCAATCCGGACGCCGGAGGGGCCTACGCGCTGAGGGCGGTGATCGGGGTGGTCGAAAACGATGTCACCGCCGCGCTCGAAGACGCCGAGCGCGCGGTACAGCTCGAGCCGCGTTCGGCGGCGGCGGCGATCGCGTTGTCCTACGCGCTTCAGGCCAATCTTGAGCTTCCCGCGGCGCGCAACACCCTGCTTCGCGCCGTTGGCGATGAACCGGCGAACGCGCTCGCCTGGGCACGGCTTGCCGAGCTGTGGCTCGGGCTTGGCGATCCCCGAAAGGCGCGCGAGGCCATCGATCAGGCGGTGATGTTCGGCCCGGATCTCGAGCGCGTCCAATCCGTCCGCGGCTTCGTCGATCTCGCCAATTTTCGCTATCGCGCCGCCGACAAGGCGTTTCGCCGCGCCGTCACCCTCGACAGCGCCAGCCCGCTTGCCCGCTTCGGCCTTGGCCTGACGGTGATCCGCACCGGCGACCTCGCCCGAGGCCGCAACGACATCGAGGTCGCCACCGGCCTCGATCCCAATCGCTCGCTCCTGCGCTCCTACCTTGGCAAGGCCTACTTCGCCGAGCGGCGCGAGACGCTGGCCGGAGAGCAGTACACCATCGCCAAGGGAGCCCTCGATGCGCGCGACCCGACGCCGTGGTTCTACGACGCCATTCTCAAGCAGAGCGAAAATCGGCCGGTCGAGGCGCTCGATGACCTGGAGCGATCGATCGCACTCAACGACAACCGGGCCGTCTACCGATCGCGAATGCTGCTCGACCAGGATCTGGCGTCGCGCCAGGCCAGCATCGGGCGGATCTACGACGACCTTGGCTTTCAGCGCCTGGGGTTCAACGAAGCGACCAAGTCGCTGAGCCTCGATCCGGGCAACGCGTCGGCTCACCGTTTTCTCGCCGATGTCTACGCGCCCCAGCCGCGCACCGACATCGCCCGTGTCAGCGAACTCCTCCAGGCCCAGCTGCTGCAGGACATCAACATCAATCCGGTGCAGCCGAGCCTCAGCGAGACGCGGCTGAATATCGCCAGCGGCGGCGGGGTCGCGCGGTCGGGGTTGAACGAGTTTTCGCCCATATTCGAGCGCAACCAGGTCCGGCTCGACCTGACCGGGGAGGTCGGCAGCAATCAGACCTACGCCAACGAGGCCGTCGTTTCCGCCATCTACGACGGCCTGTCGATCAGCGCCGGTCAGTTCCACTACCAGACGAACGGATTCCGCAAGAACAACGATCTGGAGCACAATATCTACAATATCTTCGCGCAAGCCGCGATCAGCCCGACGTTCAACGTCCAGGCCGAAGTGCGCGCGCGGCGCACGGAGTCGGGCGATCTAGACCTGAATTTCGATCCGGACTTTTTCTCGCCCAAGCTCGATCGCGATCTCGATCAGGACACCTTTCGGCTCGGCGCGCGCTACTCACCGTCGCCGAACTCCGATGTCATCGCCTCGCTGATCTATACCGAACGGAACGACAAGGTCTCGGATGCGTTCGAAGATGCGTTCTTCGGCTTTTCCAGCGACGAAAACTCATTAAGACAAGGCGGTCTGCAAGGCGAAACTCAATGGATCTACAGGCGGGAGCGGTTCAACGCGCAAGCCGGATTTGGCGCCTACACGATCGATGATAGAAATAAGACAACGCTCGCGTTCGAGGGCTTTCCCGCCGACAGAGGAACCGTCCACGGCAGCACCGAACAGTACACCGGGTATGTGTACGCCAACATCAACCTTCCGGCCGACATCACCTGGACCCTCGGCCTCGGTTACGATACCTATGAAGACGAAAGCGCGAATTTTGACCTGTTCAGCCCCAAGCTCGGCGTGCAATGGACCGTCACCGAGTCCGTGCGGTTGCGCGCGGCGGTCGTGCGCTCGTTGAAGCCGGCGCTTCTTGCCAACCAGACGATCCAGCCGACACAGGTGGCCGGGTTCAACCAGTTTTTCGACGACGTTAATGGCACCAAGTCATGGCTTTACGGCGTCGGCCTCGACGCGCGATTGAGCGAGTCCGTTTATGGCGGGATCGAAGCAACCCGTCGTGATCTCGACGAAATCGTGGTTCCCCCCCCCGATCGCGTGGTGAGCGAAAACGTCCATGAAACGGCCGCCCGCGCTTATCTCTACTGGGCGGCGGGTCGCCAATGGGCGCTCACCGGCGAGATTCTTTATGACCTCTATGATCGCAACGACAGCGCGTTCGATCGGCCGAACGATGTCAAGACCCTGGCGTTGCCGTTGGGCGTCCGATACTTCAGTCCCACCGGTATTTTCGCTGGCGCGGGCGTCAGCTTCGTCCACCAGGATGTCAGCAGGCGGCGTGATTCGGAGCTGCCGGAGGGCAGCGACAATTTTTACGTCGTCGATGCGGCGATCGGGTATCGCTTTCCCCACCGTCGCGGCTTGATCAGCCTCGGGGTGCAAAACCTCCTAGACCACAACTTCAAATACCAGGACGACAACTACCGGAAAGCCGGCAACGAGCCGGCACTGAGCCCGTTCATTCCGGATCGGACAATAATAGGGCGGGTGACGTTGAACTTTTAACCGCTACCAGTGGGAGGTAGTTTTATGACACGCAAGCGCTACACCAACTCGATCCTAGACACGTTCAAGCTCATGGTCGTTGTTCTAACGATCCTCTTTACAGCGACCATGGCTTCCAATTTAGCGTCCGCCGGTCAGGTGGATAACCCCGCCGGTGCGGGCAGGACGGCTGACGCGGGAATTTGGCTCGCGGCCTGCAAGCCGCCGCCGCTGCCGACCAGAGGTTGCATCAGGAACCCGTGCGACGGTAAATACATTTGCTGCAGCGAGTCCAACGGCCGGCCCAAGTGTGTGATCAAGGAGCCGCCGAAAAAGTAGGCCCGAGCTGGTCGGCGGCGGGACTTGCGGCGCCGACGGCCGGCGGTTTAAAGAATCCTGAAACGAAGGGGAGCGAAATGGACAACTCCAAGGTCATTCGGGTCGCCCGTGTCATCGGCGCGGCTCAAGCCGATCTCTATAAGGCGTGGACCGATCCGGCGACCAAGGCCGCGTGGTGGGGTAAGACTGCCCGGGCGGACTTGATATCGTGCGAGATGGATGCCCGGGTCGGCGGGCGTTTTCGCTACGAGATGCGCGTGCCGAAAAGCGAAACGCCGGTGGTCGCCACCGGCGAGCATATCGAGGTCAGCCCGCCGCATCGCATGATCTTTACCTGGGCGACGGACCAGGGAGGCGGCGGCGGCGGGGACGCCGGTGCAACCAACGTCACGCTCGAGTTCGTCGACCTCAAGGACGGGACGACGCGCGGCGTCGTGACCCACGAAGGTGTCTCCAATCCCTCGGTCGCGGCGGCGTACAGGGCAAACTGGGCGAACCTTCTTCAGGATTTGGCCAAGCACTTCGCCGGCGCGCGGTAGTGCATCGCGCGTCCGGATGAGCGCGGACAGAATGCTCGATCCCTGATCCTGCGAGCCCGGCCCGCCGCGCCCCACGGCGGGTCGGTGCATCGCCCGCCGCCAGCTCCAAAAGAAGCCACGGTCGCGGGTTCGCGTTGGATGTCGCAAACCGACCCTACCGGGAATTTACCGCTGACCCGCGTCGCCACCCGCGCGCTTCGGCGCCGTCGATGCGCCCACGGTCGGGCGGCGGCGCTACCGCCGGGCAACACAAATCAGCAGGAACGCAACCTTCAATGAAGCGGTCTGCGGGGTGCAGCAGCTTGGCCACAAGGCCGGTCCAGCCGGTCTGATGCGAGGCGCCGATGCCACGGCCGTTGTCACCGTCGAAGTATTCGTGGAACAGCACGTAGTCCCGGAATTGCTTGACAACTTTCCATGCTGCGGTGGGCCCGGGAGCTGCCCTTGCGCGTCGAGGAGGAATATTCGCGTTAGACGCCGCGTCAGCTCGTCGGCCACGCCGTCGAGAGTCAGGAACTTACCGGAGCCCGTGGGGCACTCGATTCGGAAGTCGCCGCCGTAGTAATGGTGAAACTTCTGCAGGGATTCGATGAGCAGGAAGTTGACCGGGAACCAGATCGGTCCGCGCCAGTTGGAATTGCCGCCGAACAGGCCCGATGTCGACTCCGCGGCCTAGTAGCTCACGCTGAAGGATTGACGATCGTTTGAAAAGACGTACGGGGCATCGCGGTAGTGTCGCGACAGCGAACGCACTCCGTAGTCGGAGAGGAATTCCGTTTCGTCGAGCATACACCGCAGCAGGCATTTCATCCGGTGGCGGCGCAGCAGCGAGATCAGCCGACACTCGCCACGCCCGGGCTCGGACCAGCGCGAAACCAGGCATGCGAGGTCCGGTCGATAATTGAGGAACCATTTCAGCCGCTCATGAAATCCCGGCAACTTGTCGAGGAGTTCGGCGTCAAGCGTTTTCACGGCGAACAAGGGAACAAGACCGACCATCGAACGCCGCCGCAGCGGAATGCGGGCGCCGCCGGGCAATTGCAGCACATCGTAGAAGAACTCGTCGTCCTCGTCCCATAGGCCCGACTCACGGCCCGACATGTTGCTCATCGCGCTCGCGATCTCCATGAAGTGTTCGAAGAACTTGGTGGCAATGTCTTCATATACGGAGTTGTGCCGCGCCAGCTCGAGGGCGATGCGCATGAGGTTCAGGCTGTCGCCATCCAGCTCGTGCCATCGGACTGGTTGATATGGCCGCCGGTCGGCAGCGGCGCGTCTCGGTCGAACACCCCGACGTTGTCCATCCCCAGGAAGCCGCCCTGGAAAATGTTGCTGCCGTCGATGTCCTTGCGGTTGACCCACCACGTGAAGTTAAGCATCAGCTTATGGAGAATTCGCTCCAGGAACGCGAGGTCGCCGCTGTCGCCGCGCTGCTTGCGATCGATCTCGAAGACCCGCCACGCCGCCCATGCGTGCACCGGGGGATTGACGTCTTCCAGGCTCCATTCGTATGCCGGCAGTTGCCCGTTCGGATGCATGTACCACTCCCGCCCCAGCAGCACGAGCTGCGACTTGGCGAACTCGGCGTCAATGAGCGACAGCGGGATGCAGTGAAAAGCGAGATCCCACGAGGCGTACCAGGGATACTCCCACTTGTCGAGCATCGAGAGGATGCTCGGCATTGTTCAGATGTTGCCAGTCGCGGTTGCGGCCGTAGCGCCGCTCGGGTGGGGGCGGCGGTTGCGCGGGATCGCCATTCAGCCATTGCGGCACATCCCAGTAGTAGAACTGCTTGCTCCACAGCATGCCGGCGAAGGCCTGGCGCTGCACGCGGCACCGATCAGGATCCGGCAGGCCGGATTGCTGCGCGGCATAGAAGGCGTCGGCTTCGCGAAGTCGTGTCGCGACGATTGCGTCGAAGTCGGCAAAGGGCTGTAGCGGCTGGGCACCGTGCACCGGGCGCAGCCGCACTTGCGAGGCGCCACCGGCGGGCACGAGAAGCTGATAGCGCGCGGCCGCCTTGGTGCCGGATCGCTCGGGATTCACCGCCTCATGGTGGCCGCCAACCACATATTCATGAAAGGCATCTTTGAAGTAACCGCCAGCGTGGCCGGTTCCAACACGCGTCCGGCGTTGGTCTCGTTCTCGCAAAACAGGAGCGTGGGGTTTTCGTCGCAGTGCAGGACATAGCTGCCAAGATCGAGATGACGAGCGCTGATCGCGGCGTGCCCGATGGCGCGCAACTCGGGCTTCCCGGACAGGCTGCGCCACGACCAGGTATTGCGAAACCAGAGCTGCGGCAAGACCTCGACCGATGCCTCTTCGGGGGCGCGATTCTGAACGGTAATCCGCATGAGGATGTCGCTCGGCCCGGCCTTGGCATATTCCACCGAGACATCGAAGTAGCGATCGTCATCGAAGACCCCGGTGTCGACGAGTTCGAACTCAGGCTGGTCCTTGCCGCGGCGCCGGTTCTCCTCGACCAGGCGAGTATAGGGGAACTCGCGCTGCGGATACTTGTAGAGCATCTTCATGTATGAATGAGTCGGCGTGGCGTCGAGGTAGTAATAGAGCTCCTTCACATCTTCGCCGTGGTTGCCTTCGTTGTTCGTAAGGCCGAACAGTCGCTCCTTCAGGATCGGGTCACGGCCGTTCCACAAGGCAAGCGCCAGGCACAGCTGCTGAAGATCATCGCTCATGCCGGCGAAACCATCTTCGCCCCAGCGGTACGCGCGGCTACGCGCAGCGTCGTGCGTAAAGTACTCCCAGGCGTTGCCGTCCCGGCTGTAATCTTCGCGCACCGTGCCCCATTGGCGCTCGCTCAGATACGGGCCCCAGCGCTTCCAAGCGCCTTCGCCTCTTGTATCCTGGACAAGCCGTAGCCGCTCGGCGTTTGCCGAGTCCGCGTTCGCTTTCGGGGTGCGCCGTGTGGCTTTGGATTTCATCTTCACTCCTTTGCACGGGCGCGGCGCCTGAACCAGGACCCGGTTCGCGTCGGATGTCGCAAAAACCGACCCTACCGGGACTCACCGCTGACCCGCGTCGCCATCCGCCCGCTTCAGCGCCGTTCATATCGCGGCGGCAAATACCGGCATGCACCGTCCATCACGCGGCGAACACATCCCTTGGTCTCTTACGTTAATGCGACCGAGCCGCAAAGCCTTCACCGTGTCTGCTCAAAACACCATGGACGCGGAGACACACTGATGAGCAATGAGCACGAAAAGCCGCTCGGCGGCAACCAGGGCGAGGGTAATCGCGAAGCGGCCGAGACTTACAACGAGAAAACCAAGAAGTTCGTAGAGTCGGGTAAGGTCGAAGAGAGCGCGGCCGACGCCAAGCAGGCCGTGGAAGGGTCCGAAAAAGCGGACCTCGAGGCCGCTGAAAAGGCGGGTCGCGACCGGGCGAAAGAATTTGACCCGAACGTTCACCGCGACCGCTGACGGCGCGCCGCTCGTTTTCTGAACGGCGGCCGACACCCTGGTGAATTTCCGGGATCAGCCTACCTGCGGGCGAGACCGTCCGTCGGTACCCTCAATTGAAGACGACGCGATCAAGCATTTCCAACGCGCCCGGCCGGGCAAAGGAATGCTCTGGTCGGGTGGGGGCCGAGCCTTGCGGTGAAAGGTTCCGCCCGTGGAACGGTTTGATGCTCGATCGCGTTGCCCGAACATTCTTGAGCGCATTGGTCCTATGCATTGCAATCGCGATCATGGCGCCGGCGCACGCCCGAGCGGGCGACTATCGCGATCGCGATGGGGCGTGTACCGGCGTCGCCGCGACCGCCGTCGCCGCGCCGATCGAGAGCGTGTGGATCGCGGTCGAAAGCGGCGTTGCGGCGGCACGCGATATTCTCCGCTCCGCGAGGGCGCGCGAAGGCACGAGATTGGCGTTTGCGGTCAGTCCAGCGGACCGGGAGGGGCACGCCGAAGTCGACATTCGTCTCGATGACATCCGCGAGCTCAATATTCCCCAGTCCCTGTCCAATTCGGTGACCTACGACGACAACCGCGCGGCCGCGGTCGTCGCCGATCCGCGATCCGCCATGCGTGCGCTGTGGCGGGTTGACGAAGCTACCGTCGCCGCCGCCGACCTCGCCTACGAAGTCAAGGAGATCCGCGCGCCGGACCTGGGCGAGGTGGGCTTGGTGGTCCGGCTCGATCCCAAACTCGTTCGCGAAAGGCTTCCCGGCTACGACGTCGTAGCCATTTATCTCGATGAATATAGCGGCTTCAAGGCGGCGGTTTTCGAGTGGCGGAAGCCGTCTCCAGGCTACGCACACCGGATCTATGCGATTGCCGGAACGCAGGTTTTTACCGATACCGATTTTCGTGATTGGGCCGCCGGACTGACGATGGCGCGCGCGCAAATGGTCGCGACGGGAACGCTGAAGATGATCGCCGACGCGGCGGCCTACGCCGGCGATACCCGCAACGGCGGCGAAGTGCTGATCACCGGGCAGAGCCAGGGCGCGCTGACGGCCCAGGGCGTGGGCTTCATCCTTCAGGACTATCTCGATGCATCGCCAGCGCCGCATCACCTTGTTCACGTCGTCTCGTGGGGCGCGGCCGGCGCCAAGCAGGCCATCGCCACGATGATCCATAAAGCGAGAGCTGGCGACGGGCGCGACATCCCCGCGCCCTTTGAACGTCACATGGCATCCACCGATCCTGATTATGCCGGCGCGATGGCGGTGTGGGAGCGCGTCGCGGCTGGCTGGCGGGCGCTTGACGCGGCGGCGGTTGACGCGCGCATCGGCACCGTCGCCAAGGAGATGCGCGTCGTCGGCTACTTTTTTGCGATCGATCCGTTCGCCCGCGCCGGCGCCTTTCTCGGCACCTCCTTGGTCTTTCCGACGCTGTTTGTCATGCCGGACGGCTGCGAGGCGCTCGTCTCCGAGCTGATGTTCGCAACGCGCGCCGGCAATCTCGGAATAACGCTGGAATTGCACTTTCTTAACGGCTACGCCCGCGCGGTCGAGCGCGGCGCGCTGGCTGTCGCTCGTCCGGCCGAGCCGGAGAAATGGCCTTGGGTATTGGATCTGCTGCCGACCGCGGAGGTCGTGGGCAGGCTGTGGCTCGGCGAAATCTATCGCGACACCGTTTTGTCCTCCGCCGCCAACTGGAAGCTGTGCACCGCGGCGCGGCAATGGCGGACAGACCGCAACAGCCGCTGTCAGAAAGGCTACTGGCCTGGATGCTCGCCGGAGTCCGGCGACAAGGGCGGCGAGGCGACAACGATGACGGATGACGCCAATTGGTGTTTGATCGAAGACGGTCCCGCGCCCGCCATGGCCTCTGTGCCCGAGCGGGTGCTCGCCCGTTAAGGGCCCGCGCGGATTACGCCGCGGCGGCGCGATCGGGATAAAGCGCGCTTAACCCATGCTCGGAGGCCGGGCAGACGCCGCGCTCGGTGACCAGCCCGGTGACGAGCCGCGCTGGTGTCACGTCGAAGGCATAGTTGGCGGCGAGGCTCGCGGCCGGCGTCAACGCAACCGAAACCATGCGGCCATCGCTGCCCAGCCCGCTGATCGTCGTGACTTCCTCGGCGCCCCGCTCCTCGATCGGGATCGAGCGCAGGCCGTCGCGGATCGTCCAATCGATGGTCGGACCCGGCAAGGCAACGTAAAAGGGAACGCCGGTATCGCTTGCGGCAAGTGCCTTGAGGTAGGTGCCGATCTTATTGCAGACATCGCCGGCGCGGCTGGTCCGATCGGTACCAACGAGGCAAAGATCGACCAGCCCGCGTTGCATCACGTGCCCGCCCGCGTTGTCGACGATGACGGTGTGCGGCACCCCGTGCTGGCCCAGTTCCCACGCCGTCAGGCTCGCGCCCTGATTGCGCGGTCGCGTCTCGTCGACCCACACATGAACGGGGATCCCGGCGTCGTGCGCCTTGTAGATCGGCGCCAATGCCGTACCCCAATCGACGGTGGCGAGCCAGCCGGCATTGCAGTGAGTCAGAACGTTGACCCGCCCGCGGCCGTCCTTGGCGGCCCACCTCGCCTCGATAAGCTCAAGCCCGTGATCGCCGATGGCGGCGTTCATGGCGACATCCTCGTCGCAAAGGGCGGCGGCGCGGCGGTAGGCCGCTTCGGCGCGGCGCTCGGGCGGCAGCCGGCATATCAGCGACGTCACCTCATCGAGCGCCCAGCGCAGGTTGACCGCGGTCGGCCGGGTCGCGATCAACGCGGCGCGGGCGGCGGAGACGCCTTCGTCGGAGGGGTCGCGGCGCATGCCCAGTGAGATTCCATAGGCCGCGGCGGCCCCGATCAGGGGCGCGCCGCGCACGGCCATTGTCCGAATGGCCCGGGCGGCGTCCTCCAGCGTGGTCAGCCGCATCGTCGAGAACGCATGCGGCAGTCGCCTCTGATCGATGACCTCAACCGACCAGCCGTCGTCCGCAAGCCAGATCGTGCGGTAATGCCGCTGCCCCACCCTCATGGTCCTTCAACCCCTTCGAAGATTTGAACTCTCAATATAGGCCCGCTTTGGCGAAACGTGTCGCTTCGTTCGGCGGTCGCCGGCGAATATGCCCCCCCCCGCTCGGATTGATTTGCGCCACGGCCGGCGCATCCGCTAGGGTTGTTTCGGGGGTTATTTTGAGTGGTTGTCTTGGGGCGAGGGGATTGCTCGCGTCAGCGCTTAACTTCGGATCCGGAGGAAAAAAATGATCGAGGGCTACAAGGACCTGCAAGACGAGCTTTGTGAAATCCTGGGCGGCGATGTGACCGCCGAGGATGTCGACGCCGCCGTCGATGCGCTCGTCAACAAAGATCATGTCACCGCGACGCCCGCTCTCGGCGAGCTGAACACGCTCGCGCAGACCGCGGAAGGCAAAGCGAAGCTCCGCTCCATGCTGGCGAGCTGGATCATGCACGAACGAGATCGCCACGACGGATCCAGGGAACAACGCACCAAGGACGCGATCAATCACCTCCTCGCCGCGCTCGACGCCGAGCGGCGGACCCATAGCGAAGGCGTGTCCACGGACCGCCGCGACTAGAACATCCCGCGCCTACGGATGGTTTCAACCAAAAGCAGGTTGATCTCGCGTCCGCGGCGGACCCTTACAGGCCGCGGCGAGACCCGCCGCCGCGGCTTATGAAAGCTTAGCGCGGGCCGGCGGCGATGTTGCCGCCGTCGACCGGGAGGACCGCCGCGGTGGTCTTGCGCTGAAGGGCGAGTTGGACGAACGCGGCGGCGACGTCCTCGGCGCGGACCTCGAGCCCGAGCAGATTGCCCGCCATGTATGCCTCGCGGCTGACGCCGCGCGCTTTCGCCCGCGCCGCGATCATGTCCTCGCCGAGCAGTCCGGTGCGGACACGATCGGCATTGACGGCGCACGCGCGGATGCCTTCGCGGCCGTAATCGATGGCGTACTGCCGCATCAGCGCCAGGGTCGCGGCCTTGGGCAGGCCGTAGGGTCCAAAGTCGGGGCCGGGGTTGATCGCCTGCTTGGAGACGTTGAAGAGCAGGCAGCCGCCGGTGCCCTGCGTGGTCATGATCCGGGCCGCCGCCTTGGCGACGGACTGGTGAGCAAAGAAGTTCAGCTCGAAGCTGTCGCGCAGGACCCGGTCCTCGACCTCGCCGATCCGGCCCTGCCAAGCGCGGCCCGCGTTGGAGACCACGATATCGATGCCGCCATGACGCTCGGCGATCCGCGCGAAGGCGGACGCGATCGCGTCCGCTCTGGTGACGTCGCAAGCCAGACCGAAGCCTCCGATCCCGCCGGCGACGGCCTCGGCGCGGGCGCCGTCGATATCGGTGACGCAGACCTCGGCGCCGGCGGCGTCGAACGCGGCGGCGCAGGCCGCGCCGATCCCCGAGCCGCCGCCGGTCACCACGACGACGTGCCGCGCAAGCGGCTTTTCGGCGGCCGCGCCGAGCTTCGCTTGTTCCAGCGACCAGTACTCGATATCGAAAGCCTCGGCTTCGGAAACCGCGGTGAAGGTGCCAACGGCCTCGGCCGCGCTGATCACCTCGACGTTGGTTTCGGCGAGATCGGCGGCGATCTTCGCGACCCTGGCCGAGGCGCCGAGGCCGAACAGGCCGAGGCCGGGGACCAGAATGACTCTCGGTACCGGATCGAGTTCGGTTCGTGGCGTCGTGTCGCGGGCGTTGTTGGCCGCGAAATAGGCGCGGTAGGCGGTCTGATAGGCCTCCATCGCCGCTCGCGCGCCGGCGGCGAAACCGCGCGGCTCGTCGGCATCGGCCGGCGGCGTGATCAGCGGCAGCCGCTTGGTTCGGATGACGTGGTCCGGCGTCGCCGTGCCCTGCTGACCATAGCGCCCCAGCTCGCTCCCGTTGACGAAATCGAGGATTTGCGGCGAGGCGCGGAAGTCCAGGATCCAGCGGCGATACCGCCCGTCGCCCTCGGACAGCGCGGCCAAACCGCGAAGGATCGGCGCTATGCTCGCCGCCGTGGCGATGTGCTGCGGCAAGCGGATCGGCGTGAAGGCTCTTGCCTTGCGCTTGTGGACCGCGACGCCGGCCACCCTGGTGACGCCGGCGCGTGCAAGCCGTTGCTCGGCGAGGGTGACCTTCTCGATCATCCGCTCGTAGGCCTCGCGCGCACTCTCGCCGAACGTGAAGATGCCGTGACGAAGCAAGATCAGGCCGTCGACGCCAGGCTGTTCGTCATACACCGCCATCGCCCGGCGCGCGAGCGCGAAGCCCGGCATCACGTAGGGCACGAGCGCCATCGTCTCGCCGAACACCTCGCGGCATAGCGCTTCGCAATCCGGCTGGTCGGTGAGCGCGAGAACGGCATTGGCGTGAGTGTGGTCGATATACTTATGCGGCAGGAAGGCGTGGAGGAGCGTTTCCACCGACGGATTGGGCGCGTTCGCGTCGAGCAGGGCGCCGCGCTGGACGTTGACCATGTCCTCATCGCCGAGTGCATCCAACGCGGCGAGCGGACGCAGCGCATCGAGGCGAACCGCCGGCAGGCCCGCGGGCTCGATGCTGGCCATGTCCCAGCCGGAGCCCTTGACGCAGAGCACATCGACCTCGGCGCCGGTCACGGTCCGCATCCTGGTCTTGACCGAGGTATTGCCGCCGCCGTGGATAACGAGCTTGGGCTCGCCGCCGAGTAGGCGCGTCGTGTACGTCCGCAAGGCAACATCAAGGCCGACGCCGCGCTTTGTGTAGTGCTCGATCGCGGCCTCGGCGTCGGCGTCGGACCACCGGCTTTCCATCGTCCGATCCTTTTTGCTTCGCCCGCTCCCCGGCGGGCGCGTTTCGGTTGCGTGCAGAGTTTACGCCGCGTCGACGCCGGCCGAAAGGCGGTGCGCGATCAAGCCGGCGATTCGCCGCATCGTGGCCTTCGCTGCTCCGTAACCGATCGCACCGCCACCCGGTGACAGCCGTCACATCCCGCGGCCCCGCCCGAGCAGTACAAAAGTGTATCGAAAGTAGAAAGAGTTTCTACTGGATCTCGCGGAGATTTGTGATGACATTCTTTCCATACGCGATCAGCGGGCCAAACGCGATCAGCAGGCTTGGCCGGTGGGGGCGTCGCTCGGCGCCACGAGGCGGAACCATTGCCGCGGCCGCGTTGGTGCTGCTGAGCCTTGGCTCGGGCGCGCGCGCGGGCGAGGCGCTGGTGCCGGGAACAACGACCTGGGCACTGACCTACGAGACCGGAGAGCGCTTCTGCCTCGCGCATGCTTTCTTCCCTCGCTCGGGCGTGGTCATGGGTTTCGTTTCCGACGGCGTCCAGCTTGGCATCGGCATGGTCAACGACGCCTGGCGGCTGGGCGAGTGGCAGGACTACAAGGTCACGCTGCGCTTCGACGGCGGCCAGCCGCTCGACGTCCGCTTCACCGCCACGGATCCCTCGGCGATCGCCATGCAACTCGACGCCGACGTCGAGGACGCCTTTCGCCACGCCGATGTGGTTGACGTCATCGGCGCCGGCGGCCGCGCCATGGGCCGGTTCAACCTGAAGGGATCGGCGCGCGCGATCGACTATGTCCGCACCTGTGGTCAGCTTGCCGGCATGCACCCCGAACGAGACGCCATGATCTACGAGTAGACGTGATGGACGCCGGCGTCTGGCAAAGTCAGGCGAACCTCAGGCGAACCATCGCGGCCACCGGCACGGTAATTGACGCGCCGTCACGGCTTCGGTTCTAGAACCGAAGCGGCTACAGTCGCATCTTGACGTACGAACCGGGCGCCTCCTCGAGAGCGGGCAGGGCGCCGGCGCCGGGCACGCGGGCGCGGACCATGCCGGCGGCCCTGCGTTTGACCCAGGCGCTCCAGTCCGGCCACCAAGACCCATCGTGACGCTCCGCGCCTTTCAGCCAAGTATCCGGCGACTTCACCCTGCGCCTATTGGTCCAGTAGTTGTACTTGCCGGCGGCCGGCGGGTTGATGACCCCGGCGATATGGCCAGACGCAGCAAGGACGAAACGGACCGGCCCGGCGTAAAGCCTTGTTGCCGCGAAGCTCGACATCCACGGCGCGATGTGGTCCTCGCGCGCCGAGAGAATGTAGGCCGGGACCCTGATCCGGCGCAGATCGATGGGCTGGCCGGCGATGGTCAGCGCATCCGGCTCGACCAGCCGGTTGTTCAAATACATCTCGCGCAGGTAGAAGCCGTGCATCTTCGCCGGCATCCGCGTCGAGTCGGAATTCCAGTAGAGCAGGTCGAACGGCGGCGGGTCCTTGCCGAGAAGATAGTTGCTGATGAACGCGGACCAGATCAGGTCGTTTTCGCGCAGCATCGAGAATACCTGCGACATCTGCGAGCCGTCGAGGAAGCCCTTCTTTTCCATGTAGGTCTCGATGCGGCCGATCTGCTCTTCGTCGATGAAGACGCCAAGCTCGCCCGGATCGTTGAAGTCCACCATGGTTGTGAAGAATGTCGCCGAGGCGACCCGCTCGTCGCCCAGAGCCGCCATCCGCGCCAACGCGCAGGCGAGCAAGGTGCCGCCGATGCAATAGCCGAGCGCGTTGATTTTGTCCGCGCCGGTGGCCTCGCCGATGGCGTCGAGCGCCGCCATTGGGCCTTCGAGCAGGTAATCGTCGAAGGTCTTGGCCGCGAGCGGGCCGGACGGATTGACCCACGAAATCACGAACACCGTGTGACCCTCGCCGACGGCCCAGCGGATGAACGAGTTTTTCGGCTGCATGTCGAGGACGTAATACTTGTTGATCCACGGCGGCACGATCAGCAGTGGCCGGCGATAGGCGGTCTCGGTCGTGGGCGCATACTGAAGGAGCTGCATCAGATCGTTCTGGTAGACGACCTTGCCGGGGGTCGAGGCGAGATTTTCACCGAGCGTGAAAGCGCTGGTATCCGTCAGCGCGATCTGCAGCGGCCCGCGGCTGCGCTCCATGTCGTCGAGCAGGTTGGCGAAGCCCTTGCGCAGGTTCTCCGCGTTCGTCTCCGTCGTTGCCCGGATGACCTTGGGGTTGGTGGCGATGAAGTTGGTCGGCGCCGCGGCGCTGAGGAACTGGCGGAGATAGAACAGGGCCTTCTGGCGGGTCCTAGGCTCGATGCCCTCGGCACCGTCGACCATCGCCTCCAGCCAACGCGCCGCCAGCAGATAGAACTGCTTGATGGCGCTGAAGGTCGGATTGGCGGACCAATCCTCGTCCTTGAACCGGCGGTCGCCCGGTTGCGGCGCTATGACCGCGGGGGCGCTCTCGCCCCGCAGCGACGCCGCAGTCGCCTGCCACAGCTTGGCGTAGTCCGCGGCCAGGCTCTCCTGCGCCTGTTTCAGCGTCTCCGGCTTGGCCAGGACCTGTTCGGCGACCTGTACGAAGAGATTGCCGATCAGTGTCGGGTTGATAACGCTGAAGACTTCTTCCTGCTTGAGCCGCTGCTGGTACGCCTCGGTGACCGTCCGGCTGCGCTCCATCAGCGCCTGCCATTCCCTGACCGTCGGGTCGGCCGCGTCTACCGGATCGGTCGTATCAACCGTATGGTCCGCCATGATCTCCTCCCTCGCAACCGCCCCATCGTTGCGCGCGGGGCCTTGGCCGCCATGGAAGAATTAATGTAACGCTGATGCGTGCCGCGCGCCAGCGGCGTAGGCTCGTGAGCGGTCGCCGGAGGAAGGCTCAAAGGAATTTTTGCTGACCGCCGATCCGCTGCGTCCAGCCGCAGCCGAGCCGGGATTGACCGTGATCTAATGTCGGATTAACCGCTGTTCCCCGCCGCTGTCGCCGATCGCCTTGCGCACCGCGTTGATGTGGCTGGCCAAGGTTGATTCTGAGACGATCCGCCCGCCCCACACCGGGTCGAACAGGTCCCTGCTGACGACGCGCTCGTGGTTCTCCACAAGGTAGAGCAGTAGGTCGAAGACTTGCGGCTCAATTGCAATGACCTTGGACCCGCGGGTGAGCTCCCGCCGGTCAGGCTTGAGCATGCAATCCTCGAACACGAACGGCATTCGGCGCTCCTTCACCACCGTGCGCATGGGGCGAGCCGTAGCCGAGCCGACCGGGCGGCCGCTGCCAATGCGGAAAAGCTATTGATCGCGGATGCCCCCGATGGCCGCGTCGGAATAGCGTTCCGGGTTCCCCAACAGCAGCTTGACGGTGACGATATCGCCGTCCGGCCGCTGGGCGACGACATCGGTGAACGTCCCGCCCTGATCGATCCAGAATTGCCATTTATCGTCTTTTTCTTCAATCATCACTTAGCCGCGCAGGCACTATGTAGGCAATAATTTTCTAGCATTGGAATACTTTCTTTACCCAATGTAGGAATTCTGTAGGCACCTCACAACAAATAAGATGGTTGCGGGTTGCGTCTCTTCGAACGAGTAAAGAGAGTGAAAAAAATTAAAATATTATTAATTTTAGGCTAGCTATTCTGTCTGCGTCATGCGCTGTAAACCCTGATGTTGCAATGAAGCTAGAGAACTCACCTAGTGATTTTAAGATACTTATAGGGCAATTTGACGGCTCGTTAGCTTTGATTCATGGTAGCCCGAAAAATGCGACAATTCATGCTACGAACGGAGAATTTAGTTGTTTGGGTCGCTCTAATAGCGGGAAATTCAAGACAGATATGCGTAAAAACATAGTTACTCACATTTTCAACATGACGTGTGATAACGGGGCTACAGGGCAAGCTATACTAAAAATAACAATGCGCGGTGATGGCAATGCCTACGGCGCGGGGGTTGGTAAAATGAGTGATGGATCAAAATTAAAAATTGTTGTTGGCGATATGGCAGGTACATTGTCTTGGTAGCTGTAAGCTTAACACAAGTCGTTCAGGCTGACCGCGCTACGCGCGGCAGCTTAACTCCGGCGTTTAGGAGTAGCCCAGGTTTAGTTGGTGCGCCGTGTACGGCTCGGTTTGCTCCTCCCGTTCCCGACGCTTGGCTGCCGCTTTCGGGCACCCGCCATGTCTTCATGGCGATCAGCCGACCTTAGGACTCGATGCGAAACAAACGAATTGCACGGCGGGTATAATAGCATGAATAGAATCACGATATCGCGAGCGTGACGGTCCGGCCCCCTCTATTTTGTGGTTATGGTCGATGTCGATGGCATTCGGGCTCGATACGAGCAGCTGGCTGGGCTCCTGAACGAACGGGGCCGGCGGTTGCTTGCTGCGAGCGAGGCTGTGTCGGCGGGGCGGGGCGGCGTGACGGCGGTTTCGACGGCGACCGGGATTGCGCGGAGCACGATCAATCGCGGCGTTGCGGAACTGAAGGCGGCTTGCATCGAGCCTGTGGGCCGGATCCGACGCCCCGGCGGGGGCCGCAAGCGCGCGGTCGACCACCAGCCGGGCCTGCTGCCGGCGCTTGAAGCGCTGATCGAGGCCGCCATCCGCGGCGATCCGGAGACGCCGCTGCGCTGGGTCAGCCGCAGCCAGCGGAACATCGCCGAGGCCTTGCGCCGTCAGGGCTTCGAGGTGAGCCAGAAGCTGGTCGGCGTGCTGTTGCGCCAACTCGAGTACAGCTGCCAAGCCAATCGCAAGACCCGCGAAGGCACCAGCCACCCGGACCGCGACGCCCAGTTCGAGCACATCAATGCCACGGTCAAGGCGGCCATCGCGGCGGGCGAGCCGGCCATCTCGGTCGATACCAAGAAGAAGGAGCTGGTCGGCGACTTCAAGAACAATGGCCGGGAACGGCGTCCCAAGGGCGACCCAGAGCCCGTTCGGGTCCATGACTTCAGGATCCCGGAACTAGGCAAGGTCGCACCCTATGGCGTCTACGACATTGCCGCCAACCAGGGCTGGGTCAATATCGGCATCGATGCTGACACGGCCGCCTTCGCGGTCGAGAGCATCCGGCGCTGGTGGCAGCGCCTGGGCCGAGCGCGCTATCTCGAGGCCAAGACCCTCGTCATCACCGCCGATTGCGGCGGCAGCAATGGCGTTCGGGTCCGCCTGTGGAAGCGCGAGATCCAGCGCTTCGCCAACGAGACCGGCCTCGCCGTCACCGTGGCCCACCTGCCGCCCGGCACCAGCAAATGGAACAAGATCGAGCATCGCCTCTTCGCCTATATCTCCCAGAACTGGCGCGGCAAGCCGCTCGTCAGCCACCAAGTCATCATCCAACTCATCGCCGCGACCACCACAGACGCTGGCCTCACTGTCACCTGCGACATCGACGCCAACGCATACCCAAAGGGAGTTGTCGTCACCGACGCCGAAATGGCCGCGATCAACCTGGAGTTCGACCCATTCCACGGCGACTGGAACTACACCATCAGACCAACCGAAAAGCCACACTGAAGCAGTTGTTTCGCGTCAGATCCTTAGCGAATTTGAGGGCCATCCTGGAAATCCTTCACGCGGATCCTCGCATGCCAAGGCGCTGCCTCGATATACGATGGTAACATTGTGGTGGCGATTTATCCCGCCTGGGCAGTTCGTCCGGCTGTCGGCGGCGGCCTCGGAAGTGCCAGTTGCCATTCGTTCTTGACGGGGCATCGCAAGGGTTCTCCGACATCCGTTGCTGCGGCAGAGGCGCGCATCATCGTTGCCGGGTTAAAGCGCTATTCATTCTCGATTGCAACAAATGATCAATCGTGCTACTCTTTTATTCAATGTAAGACGGGTAGAAATCCTGCTCGATGGGTCAACTCGGACCGTGAGAGAAGGGAACGCAGACGGGGGACATCATGTTTGACTTTACGTGCTTCGCTGGCATGCGCGTTCGTGCGGGTGCAACGAGCGCGCGGAGGCCGTTCCTGGTCATCGGCCGCTTTGCTCCTTTGGCAACGGCCTCGTTGCTTTCCCTTCCGTTCATGCCCCAGGGCGCCTTGGCGGAGAATTTCAGGGCGGCTGCAACTCCTGCCGCTGGAACGGCATGTGATACTGCGGGTACAGCAGCATCGTTTGATGCAGTTTGTGGCGCCGTCGACGCCGGCGGCACCGTCGGTGGCTTGGGGGCGGTGACTCAGCCGAACGCGTCGCTTGTCATCGAAGACCGGCTGAAGACGGCGCGCGAGGCGGCCAAAGAAACGCCGGGCGGCGGAGCCGGCGCCGATGCAGTGGATATGCCCCTGGGCGGGGGGCTCAACGTCTTTTTTTCGGCCGGCGCCGAAAGCCTTACGCACGACAAGAATTCCTATGAGGACGGTTACGATTCCGTCATGCCGACGGTGACCGTCGGCGCCGACTACGCGCTCACCGGCTGGTTGACCGCCGGGCTCGCCCTTAACTATACGCATTCGATCGGCGACTACGATAACGGCGGCAACTTCAACAACAACTCCTACGGTCCACTGATCTACGCGACGGTCGTGCCATTCGATAACGCCTTCGCCGACGTCGTCTTAAGCTACGCCCGCCAGGACAATTACCGCAGCCGTCGCGCGAAGATCGTGGGAGGCTCTGATCCGTTAGCAAAGCAGCATGTCTCGGGAGATTACAGCGGCAACGAGTACAGTGCCGGGCTTCTTACCGGTTACGACTACCCCATCGAGAACGTCACCATCGGTCCGAGGGTCGGCCTCAACTACACGTACCGGCAGATCGATAACTACAAGGAAGACGGCAATAGCGGACTCGAACTCAGGTACAGCGGCCAGAATCAGGAGTCGCTGCAGAGCAGCTTCGGTGCCGCCGCCTCGGTCGCGATCGGCACCTCATTCGGCGTTATCTTGCCACAGTTGAACGTGGCTTGGGTGCACGAGTTCCTCGGTGATTCGCGCAACATCGACGCCAAATATATCGCCGCGCCGGCAAGTTCGTCGTTCAGCTTCGAGCGCGAGTCTCCGGCCAGGAACTGGGCGGTCATCGGCCTCGGCGTCTCCGCCGCATTGCCCAACGGGATCCAGCCATTCGTCAATTTTTCCACCGTGCAGGGGAACGAGAACTTCGTGAGCTATGGCGGGACGCTGGGAATGCGAGTGGCGTTGTAGGTGGCGCGCGGTTTCTGTTGACGAGGCTCGAACGTCTCGTTACTTGGCGTTCGATGCATGCGCATGAGGTTACATTGCGCCAGGGCCAGCACGTTCCATAGCCACGGTTCGAACTACTGGTTGTGATGTGTTGGCGAGCGTGATTGCGATCTCATCGCGAAGCGTAGCATTGGCGGCGAGCGCATGCTTGAGCTTCTTGCGCAAGTCCGCCTGGTTGTCAGGATCGGCGGGCTCACGCTCAAGATCGGCGAGAGAGGCCAGTTGCTCCCCGCTCGCCATATGCGTTCGCAACAAGGCCAGTACCGCACTGCCGTCGCCTGGGTCACCTGTCGTGGCCGCTGGAGCGCCGGCTTCCGACAGAAAATCGACAACCGCCGCGACCGAGCGGACCGCAAGCGTAGACGTTTGCGCGTTCGCCATGACCGAGTTCGAACCGGCGGGCCGCTGACCGTCCGCCGGCAACACTCTTGCAACCTCCGCCAGCAATGCTCTATCGGGCGATCGGCCGGATTGCGCACAGCGGCGCTCATAACTCCCAACGACTTCGACCGCCAAGCCCGCCAACGCCTCGGCTGGTTGCGGCAAGGCGGCTGCGAGTAGCGCAAGCAGGCGCTCGTCAAAGACGAGCGCACGCTCAAGCCGGCCGGTCTTCTCGAGCAAATCGGCGAGGGCCGCAACGGCGCGGAGCGTCGCCGGTTGAGGCTCCGGTCCCGGCAAGGCAGCAAGACGATCATAGGACGAAGCGGCTTCCTCCGCCGCCGCCGCGGCCTCTTCGTTTTGCCCAAGATCCGCAAGCTCCGCGGCAAGCGCCGTCAGCGATCGGGCCAGAGGCTCGCGGAATACTTCAGGCCGGCGCTCCGCGAGTTGGCGGCGGATCGTGACCGCTTCGCCACTCGCTTCCACCGCCCGTTCGCGCTGCCCGGCAACGTGACACACCGCGCACAAGGTCATTAGCGATGCGGCGAGATTTTGCCGGAACCGATCGGGCAGTGAAGCGACAAGCTGCCGTTGGATTGCAACCGCTTCCGTCGTCGCCGCAAGGGCTAGCTCCGACTTATTGCAGGACAGCAGGGTAAAGGCGACGTTGTTGAGCGAGTTGGCCAGATAGGGGAGTTGGCGCATCGCCGTTTTATTGGCGTCTTCGCGCAGGATAGCGACTGCCTCGGTGACGGCGGCGCAGGCCTCCTGCTTTTGGCCGAGTTGGTGCAGTCTCCCGGCAAGCGTGTTGAGCATCAGCGCAAGATCGAACCGATAGGCGTCTGCGCGTGCCGCGGCGAGAACGCGCTGCAGGCCCACCGCTTCCCGGGCTGCACTGAGAGCGTCGGCCGTCCTGCCGAGCCGGCCAAGATGCACGGCAAGCGCGTGTAGCGAATGGGCGAGTCCGGGCCGAAAAGCGTCGGGATGCACGGCGGCGAACTCGCGCAGCATGACCGTCGACTCCTCGGCCACCCGGGCGGCCTCATCATAACGACCGGCGTCGCCTAGGTAAAATGCCAAGTTGGATAGTGAAAGGGCCAAGTAGGGCCGGTTGGCCTCGGCTTCCGCCACTGCCAGGGAGCGGTGCAAGGCGACGGCTTCTTCGGCGGCGCCGAGCGCTTCGTCAACTCGACCCATATTGCTCAGGTAGACCGCGAGATCCGCAAGCGACGAAGCAAACCCGCGACCAAAGACATGTGGCTGCGCGCCGGCGAGGGAACGCAACATGCTCGCCGCCTCCATCGCTACCGCCAGCGCTTCCTCGCGCCGACCCACATCATTGAGCCTGCTCGCCAAAGTGTCGAGACCGAGCGCCAAATCCGCATTCAGGCTGTCAACGGCACCGCGTTGAGCAAGATCGCGGCGCAGCATGACGGCTTCCTCAGCCGCTTGCAGCGCATCTTCGAACCGGCCGATGTTCCCCAGCCGTTCACCCAGCTGGGTCAGGCAGCCGGCGAGCAGCATCCTCGCTTCGTCATCAGGTTGACGCTCAATCTGCGCGCGCAACGCGCCCACCGTTCGCGACTGAACCGCAGCAGCCCTTTGCATGAGGTTGACCGTCCGCTCGGGGAGCTGCGTGCAGATCGCTACCAGCTCCTCCGACCCACCGCTCCGGGCAGCTTCTTCGACAATGCGGTCAAACCAGGCCAAGGCCGGGTGGTCATCCGATGTCGCGAAATCCTGGGCGGTGCGAAGAACGGACGTCAGCGTGTCTCGAGGGGCACGTCGCCACGCACGGACAATGACCGCGGCCTGTCGGCTTGCGCTATGCGCGGAAAGCGCCGCGATCGCGGCGGCTTCGCCGATCAGGTAAGGCAGGATGGGCGAAACCGCTTCGGAAGCGCCGTCCGGCAGGGAGTTGAGCAGTGCCTGAGCAACATCGCTGGACGCATCTGGGTGGCTTCCCCGCAGGGCTAACCGCTCGGCGGCCACAACGTCGTCCAAGATCTCCGACGAGCAGCCCCGCATCAAAGTCACGACTGCGGCCATATGAACGAGGAAATTATCGTCCAGCCCGCGGTCCTCGGCAAGCCCGCGGAGACGGCCAATCTCGTTGACAGCGAGTTGCTCAGCCATGTCGCGACGGCTTAAAGTCAGCAGGCTCGGCAGGCCAAGGTCGACGGCGGCCATCCCCGCCATCAGCAGGTAGAGTGGCTCCGACTCCAGCGCCACGCCGTCGAGGGCGCGATCGAACTCGGTATTCTCTCCCCGGCGCGGCGGGCGCAGCCTCTCGGCTCGGCCCTTGCGTTCCGAGGCCATCGACATCACCGCCGTCAGAATCTCGCGGCGGATCTCGCCGGACAGAAGGTCAGGCAGCTGGCATGGCTCGCCAGGGTCGAACAGGTCGATCAGGCCGTCGTCGGTCCAGCCGCGCGGCCTCACTAGGTCCGGCCACCACCCCCGGTTCTTGTCTGCGTTCCGCGCGAGCAGTAGCAGCCTCAGGGGATTGCCATCTCCAGCCGGATTAGAGACCAGCTCGATGAGAAATTTGCGCAAGATGCGCGCGGAGAGGAAGGCGTTATCGATGACAATCAGGGTCGGCGAAACCCAACCCCACTCGCTGACATTTTCCTGCGCGCAAAAGCGGGTAATCTCGGTAGACTTCACAAAGCCTGCGTGCCAGCCAAACCCTTCCGCAATGGCGCAGAGCTCGAGGCCGAGCCGAGTTTTGCCGCTCCCCGCCCGCCCGATGAGACAGCGGGCCGCCAAAGTCCGTGGGCTCGCCAGCCAGCGCTTGAGCGCCTCCATCTCCTCTTCGCGCCCGATCAAGGGAACCGCCTGGTTCAAGGGATTCAGCATGTCGAGGTCGGTCCCGATCGGCCGTCGGCGAGATTGAAGCCGACTTAGAGCCAGGCGCGGTTGGCCGAGGGTGACACGGATCCCGTCACCCTCGGCCTGAACAATGACGGTGCGCCGGTCTTCGACCTGGGTGTTCTCGTTTGTGACGATGGACGCCTGCTCCGGACTTTCCCGCCATTGGCGGCGCCGTGTCTCCAGCTGCTGAACAGTGCCGAGTTGCGGCTTTGTCGTCCGGTGCTGGCCGGTCAAACGGCGATAGAGGTCCTCGTAACCCTGCTCCGCAGCGAGGACGTAGAAGACGGCGCCACGGACGGGGCGGGGGATATGCGTGACATCGGCGCCGTCGAACAGGACGGGAATGAACTTCGTGTTGCTGGCCGACCCGTCGTAGATATGCTGATAGATAAGGTTGCCTTCCCAACGGACGCCAAGTCCCTTTCCCGGCGCCTCGGTGTCCATTACCCGGCGATAGTAGGTCTCGGTGCAGATCAGGAGAACGAAATCGCTGTTCTCGATCTGACGGTCCATCCACCGCGGCCAGCCTTCGGGCGGAGAAACCTCGTACTGGTCGATGTCCGCATCAATCCCGCGCTCGCGCAACCAGTCGGCCAAACCCAGCACACGATCGGCATGCTCGATCGAATTGTGGCTGTAGCTGATCAGCACTTTCGGCGGTCGGTCGCTCATTGGCGTCGAATACCGGCATTTGAGGCGAGCGACCAGGGCGCCGGGATGTTCTGCGCAATGGCCTGAGCCGGGACGAGAAAGAACTCGCCGCCGGCATGGTGGGCAAACTCGATCGGCGCGTACTCCGGCGTCTGGGTTACGCCGACAGCGGCGGCAGCATAGGTGACGCGGGAGGCGACCTGCTGCCCCAGGCTGCCGCCATCGAGGATGCCGGTGTTTTCCCGCAGAATGTCGAGGAGGGCCTGCGCGAACACCGAGTGTCCGCCGCCGCTCGTATCGAGGACAGGCGCCAATCCTCCGGAGCTCAGCACAGTCCTCGATGCGCGCCCGAGAAGGGCCTCGATCCACGCCGTCTTCGCCTTCTCTGTTGAACCCGCCCGCAGACGGGTCTGAATGCTGCGCAACAGCGCGCCGGAATAGCACGAATTGGCGACGACCAGAACGTGACGAGCGTTAGCCGTCCAGATGAAGTCGGTAACATCGGTATTGGAGACCCATTTCGCGGGATTGTCCGGCTCGCCGTCCACCGGTATCCAGTAGCCCTTACGGAAACCACGCTCAGGCACGTCTTCCAATTGACCGTGACCCGCGTAGTAAACCAACAGGTTGTCGCCCTCTCCTGTTTCCTTGTTTATTTTATAAAAGGCGTCAAGAATCTGATCTTTCTTAACGTTTATTAGAGTTGTAACCTTGAAGCCGTATTTCTTTGCCAGTATGTCGCTGACGCTCTGCGCATCCGCGACGGCGGTCTCCAGCTTTTTTAGATGTTGGTAGTCATTGTTGCCTATCACGAGGGCATAGTAGCTTCCGAAACGCTGCCGCGGTATTTCGGCCGTGGGCGTCGATGATGCCGCTCCTCCCGACCCGCCGGCGCTGTCGCTACGTAAGCTCTGCGTCCGCGGACCGGCGATTTGCGCATTTTTCGCTTCGATCTCGCTCCGTAGCGACGCTATCTCAATTCGGAAATCCTGACGTTCGGCGTCGAAGTTTTGACGCGGGCTGGTGGAGGCGCCGGCCGCCGCGGCCGCCTGCTGTGTCGCGGCCTCCTCCTGAAGCCGGTTAAGCGTGCGCTTAAGCTGCGCGAGTTTCTCTTGCGAGGCGGTGAGTTCGCGTTTGAGCCTCTCGTCCTCTGGGCTTGCCGTCTCCCCACCAGTGCTGGCCAGTCGGATCTGGTCCTTGCTCAGACCCGAGGCGCGCCGATACCAGCGCAACGCCTCGTTGACGTCCTTCGGGACACCCGCACCCCGCTCGTACATCATGCCGAGGCTGATTTGCGCCGGTGCGTAGTCCTGATCAGCGGCAAGTCGGTACCACTTAGCCGCGGCGGCGAAATCGGGTGCCGTACCAAGGCCTTTTTCGTATATTTCGCCGACGTAGGCCTGGGCTTCGGCATTCCCCGCCTTGGCGGGCTCCAGCCAAACTTTCAATGCTGTGGCGTAATCGGCGCGATCGTAGGCAACGTACTCGCCGCCGCGGATGCGGCAGTCTCTCGCAGCCGTTCGGATCGGGCGCCCGCGTGTGACGTAGGTGGCGCTTGCGCCTAGTCTGCGGATTTGCCCGGGCAGAAGGCAATCAACAACCTGGAGATCCTCTACATTCGCCACCGGCGAACCCGTCCCGGATTTGGAAGAGGAAGAGGATGAAACCGGTGCCGCTGGGTCAGCCGAAGAACAGCCCGAAAGGATCATGAGAACCGCCGCCGCCCGGACCATCGCCAAGCGCACCCGCTCGCCATCCCTCCGCCGGCCTTGAGCCACGGCCGAGTTGTCGCTTGGCCAGCCGCCCTCAACGTGCCGCCTGGTTTCGACCACCTTGGTCTAGTCCTCGGTCAGACCCAGGTTGAGCACCCGGATCGTCAGATTGTCGGTCGTCATCTGTTCGGCAATCCCTGGCGGTATCTCCGCGAGGCGGCGCGCGTCCAGGCGTCGTGGGCCAATTCCAGGATTTGCTTCCAGATAAGTTACCACTGCCCCGGCTCGCTGGACACTGAGCGGGGATTGCGCGTTCGGCTCAACCCACCAGCCAATCTGGAAGGAATCTTTGGCAAGTTCCGGGGATGTAAGCGCAGCCGCGAGTTGATCAAGGATATCGACCGAACCTTGCTGCAGCCGGGTTGAGCCTGGGGCGAAAGCAAGAACGGCCACCGGTAATGCTTCGCGCGACGCCGACCAGTTCCGGCCGCGGAGTGGCACCGGGCGAAGGGCTTCAAGCCATTCAGCGGCGCTGGTCAAGGCGCGCGCTGGACCCGCCGTCAACGCGAGCAACGTTGAAAACATCGACGCGATCGAGAACATCATGAACCGTCGCATCACTTCAAAGCGACTCCGCCCCCTATCCGCACAAAGAAGCCTTTTGTTGACCTCGGCCCGGCATGTGACCCGCCGTCGACCTTTTCGTCTGAGCTTTGTTCCGTTTAAGCGCCTTGGCCTACTGCCGATCAATCCGATTGCTGGGTTCGAGCCACTATGGAGTATAAACTGTGAAATATAAAATGATACCCCTCGCGGGCCGGAAAATCCGACCTTAGGACTCGATGCGAAACAAACGAATTGCACGGCGGGTATCATAGCATGAATAGAATCACGATATCGCGAGCGTGACGGTCCGGCCCCCTCTATTTTGTGGTTGTGGTCGATGTCGATGGCATTCGGGCTCGATACGAGCAGCTGGCTGGGCTCCTGAACGAACGGGGCCGGCGGTTGCTTGCTGCGAGCGAGGCTGTGTCGGCGGGGCGGGGCGGCGTGACGGCGGTTTCGACGGCGACCGGGATTGCGCGGAGCACGATCAATCGCGGCGTTGCGGAACTGAAGGCGGCTTGCATCGAGCCTGTGGGCCGGATCCGACGCCCCGGCGGGGGCCGCAAGCGCGCGGTCGACCACCAGCCGGGCCTGCTGCCGGCGCTTGAAGCGCTGATCGAGGCCGCCATCCGCGGCGATCCGGAGACGCCGCTGCGCTGGGTCAGCCGCAGCCAGCGGAACATCGCCGAGGCCTTGCGCCGTCAGGGCTTCGAGGTGAGCCAGAAGCTGGTCGGCGTGCTGTTGCGCCAACTCGAGTACAGCTGCCAAGCCAATCGCAAGACCCGCGAAGGCACCAGCCACCCGGACCGCGACGCCCAGTTCGAGCACATCAATGCCACGGTCAAGGCGGCCATCGCAGCGGGCGAGCCGGCCATCTCGGTCGATACCAAGAAGAAGGAGCTGGTCGGCGACTTCAAGAACAATGGCCGGGAACGGCGTCCCAAGGGCGACCCAGAGCCCGTTCGGGTCCATGACTTCAGGATCCCGGAACTAGGCAAGGTCGCACCCTATGGCGTCTACGACATTGCCGCCAACCAGGGCTGGGTCAATATCGGCATCGATGCTGACACGGCCGCCTTCGCGGTCGAGAGCATCCGGCGCTGGTGGCAGCGCCTGGGCCGAGCGCGCTATCTCGAGGCCAAGACCCTCGTCATCACCGCCGATTGCGGCGGCAGCAATGGCGTTCGGGTCCGCCTGTGGAAGCGCGAGATCCAGCGCTTCGCCAACGAGACCGGCCTCGCCGTCACCGTGGCCCACCTGCCGCCCGGCACCAGCAAATGGAACAAGATCGAGCATCGCCTCTTCGCCTATATCTCCCAGAACTGGCGCGGCAAGCCGCTCGTCAGCCACCAAGTCATCATCCAACTCATCGCCGCGACCACCACAGACGCTGGCCTCACTGTCACCTGCGACATCGACGCCAACGCATACCCAAAGGGAGTCGTCGTCACCGACGCCGAAATGGCCGCGATCAACCTGGAGTTCGACCCATTCCACGGCGACTGGAACTACACCATCAGACCAACCGAAAAGCCACACTGAAGCAGTTGTTTCGCGTCAGATCCTTAGTGCGGGAGACCGTGCAGAAGGAATAGCAAGTCTCGTAAGCGCATGCGGGCAGCGCTCGTGCGTCGCTGGGGCGAGACAGCACAAAACGAGCGGGCTGGCCGCGATTCCCGCTGTAGGACGCTTAACCTAAGCTGTAGGACGCCTAAACTAATACGACTGCGCCGCCGAGGGTTCGCGCTCCAGCGCGTCCTCGATGGCGATGATGTCGCGGTAGGCGTGCCAGCTGGCGTAGGCGAGCACGGGCAGGGCGACGGCGAGGCCGACGAAGAAAGTCGCCACTCCGCACAGGGTGATCAGCAGGATCACCGCCGCCCAGCCGAACATCACCCGCCAGTTCTCGCGCACGGCCAGCAGGCTGGCGCTGACCGCGGTGATGACATCGATTGGCCGGTCGTAGATCAATGGCACCGAGACGGCGCTAATGGAGAACACGACCATGCCGAACACCGCGCCGACCAGTGAGCCGATGATGAGCAAGGGCGCGCCGTTCATTGAAAAGACAATGTCACTGAGGAAGCGGTCGAGCGGCGGCGGCGTGGTGCTGAAAAACAGCATGAACAGGAACAGCGCGACCTCGACCCAGACCAGGTAGGCCAACAGCAGGACCACGCCCATGGCTGAAAGTTGGCCGATGCTCTCCTTGAAGGCATTGAAGACGTCGGCGATGCCGGCGGGCTCGTTCTTCTCCAGCCGCCGGCTGACATCGTAAAGGCCCACCACCAGGAGCGGCGCCAGGATAATGAAACCGCCGGCGAGCGGCAGAACCAGGGAGCCGAGACCGGCGGAGATAAGCCCATAAACCAGGACTGCGCTGATTGCGACGAAGGCGCCGCCGTAGGCCAGGCTGACGCCGGGGGTTTTGCGGAAATCGCGCCATCCGGCGGAAAGCCACCGCCCCGAACGGTCGACGGCGTCGAGTTCCTGGATGGTGACCGGAAGCCGGTACGTGCCTCGTGGCGTTGTTGTCGGCATGGCCCTTCCCCTTCCCTCCTTCGTCTCGCCGATCAGGTACCGCCCAGGCGGCCCGGTTCGTCGACCGCGCGATAGCGGTACTGCAGCGCCACCGTGAGCCCCTTCAGCGGCTGGAGCAGGGCCACGGTCGTCAGCGCGATCAACGGCAGCCAGAGCATCACATGGACCCACATCGGCGGCGCGAAGACGTACTCGACGAGCCCGGCGAGCCCGGTAATGGCGAACCCGAGAATGAAGATCACCGCGACCGCCGGTCCGTCCCCGGCGTCGTGTCCGCTGAAGTCAAGGCCGCAGGCCGGGCAGCGCTCGGCAATCTTGAGAAAGCCGGTAAACAACTTGCCGCGCCCGCACCGCGGACAGCGTCCGCCGATGCCCGAAGCGAGGACGGTCCCGGTCGGCCGTTCGGCGAAGGCCTTGGCGCCACCTTCCGCGGCATTGTCCATGGGCTGCTCGACCGCCGTTCGTCCGCTAGTGGCCGGCGGGGCCGGTGTAGCCGGAGCTGCCCCACCAGTAGATGCAGACGAACAGGAACAGCCAAACCACGTCGACGAAGTGCCAGTACCAGGCCGCCGCCTCGAAGCCGACATGCTGATCGGGAGTGAAATGACCGGCCCGAGCGCGGAAGAAACAGACGGTCAGGAACGTCGCGCCGATGAACACGTGAAAGCCGTGGAAGCCGGTGGCCATGAAGAACGCCGAGGGATAGATCCCGTCGGTGAACGCAAACGCGGATTTGCCATATTCGAACATCTGACAGGCGAGAAAGGCGAAGCCGAGCACGCAGGTTGCGCCGGTCCAGAAGATTATCTTCTCGCGGTCGCCGAGCCGCACGGCATGGTGGGCCATCGTGACCGTTGCCCCGGAGGTGAGCAGGATCAGGGTGTTGAGGAACGGCAGGCCCCAGGTGTGGAATGGGGTGATGCCCTCGGGCGGCCACGTGGTATGGGCGACGCTGTTAATCAGCGGCGCGCTGGCGTTGAAGTAGGCCCAGAAGAAGGCGGCGAAGAACATCACTTCCGAAATGATGAACAGCAACATGCCGATGCGAAGGCCGTGCTGAACGGTCGAGGTATGGTTGCCTCCGGTCTGCGCTTCCTTGATGATATCGCGCCACCAGCCGAAGAAGGAGAGGAAAAGAATGCCGAGCCCGGCGAGAAAGATCCATGGCGGGCCGCCGTGCATGAACCAGATGCCGCCGACGGCCATGGTCAGCGCCGCGATCGTCGCGACGATCGGCCACGGGCTCGGCTCGACCATGTGGAACGGATGCGTCTTCGTCGCTTGCGTCGTTGCCATTCCCCGCTATCCCTCCTGAAAATTCGACCTTATCCCCTGCCGCCGCCGCGAGCGTCGCGGCCGGCGACCTTGGGGGTCTTGGTCGCGTTCTTATCACCCCCGTCGATCCGATAGAAGGTATAGGACAGGGTGATCTTGCGGACGTCCCGTGCGTCCGGATCGTCGGCGATCGCCGGATCGACATAGAAGACCACCGGCATGGCAACCTCCTGGCCGGGCTCCAGCGTCTGCTCGGTAAAGCAGAAGCATTCGATCTTGTTGAAATATTGCGCGGCGGCGTCCGGCGAGACGTTGAACGCGGCCGTGCCGGTCACCGGATGGTCGGATAGATTGGCCGCTGTGTAGTGAACCAGTGTCTCCTGGCCAAGGTGAACCTCCACCTGCCGCTGCGCCGGCATGAACCGCCACGGCAGGTCCGGGTTGACGTTGGCGTCGAAGCGGACCGCGACCTGCTGATCGGCGACCGCGCCGGGCGCCGCGACGTTCTCCGTTTTCGGCGTGCCGGCGAAGCCGGTTGCCTGGCAGAACATCCGGTAGAGCGGAACCGAGGCGAACGACAGGCCGGTCATCCCAGCCACGACGGCGAACAGCGCGACCGCGCTAGCCGTTTTCCTGGTCCCCCTGACCTTGTCGTTCATCTCGATGCGTCCTTTCGCTCCATCACAGCCGCGCAATCACACCGCCCGTCCCAGCCCTATTCGGCCGGGCTCAGGCCGCCGTGGCCATGGCTGCGACCACCGCCGATGACCGGGAGCTCCTCATGGGTGTGGAACGGCGCCGGCGACGGTACGGTCCACTCCAGGGTGGTGGCGCCCTCGCCCCAGGGGTTGGCCTCGGCGGTCTTGCCGTAGCGGAAGGTGTGCCAGATGATGTAGTAGAACATCAGCGTCCCGACCATCGTGATTGCCGCGCCGACCGAGCTGACCATGTTCCATCCGACAAAGGCATCGGGGTAGTCGGGGATGCGCCGCGGCATGCCGGCAAGTCCCAGGAAGTGCTGCGGGAAGAACAGCACATTGACGCCGATGAAGAACACCCAGAACTGGATCTTGGCCAAACGCTCCGAGTACTGGCGTCCGCTCATCTTGCCGATCCAGTAGTAGTATGCGCCGAACATCGCGAATATCGCGGCGATCGCCATAACGTAGTGGAAGTGAGCGACGACGTAGTAGGTGTCGTGCAGCGCGAAGTCGATGCCGGCGTTGGCGAGCACCACGCCGGTCACGCCGCCGAGGACGAACAGCCACAGGAAACCGAGCGCGAACATCATCGGCGCCTTGAACTCGATTGAGCCGCCCCACATGGTCGCCAGCCAGCTGAAGATCTTGATGCCGGTGGGCACCGCGATGATCAGGGTCGCGACCGTGAAGTACGCACGCGCGTTGACGCCGATGCCCGATGTGTACATGTGGTGGGCCCAGACGATGAAGCCGACAAACCCGATCGCGCACATGGCGTAGGCCATGCCGAGGTAACCGAACACCGGCTTTTTCGAGAAGGTCGAAATGATCTGGCTGATGATGCCGAAGGCCGGAAGGATGATGATGTAGACTTCCGGGTGGCCGAAGAACCAGAACAGATGCTGCCACAGCACCGGATCGCCGCCGCCGGCGACGCTGTAGAACGTAGTGCCGAAGTTGCGGTCGGTCAGCAGCATGGTCAGCGCGCCGGCGAGCACCGGCAGCGCCAGCAGTAGCAGAAACGCGGTGACCAGAATCGCCCACACGAACAACGGCATCCGGTGCATCGTCATGCCCGGCGCGCGCATGTTGAAGATGGTGACGATCAGGTTGATGGCGCCGAGGATCGAGCCGGCGCCGGCCAGATGCAGGGCAAGAATGCCGAAGTCGACCGCCGCTCCGGGATGATAGGCGATCGACGACAGCGGCGGATATACGGTCCACCCCGTTCCCGGCCCCTCGCCGACAAAGGCCGACGATACCAGCAGACTCAGCCCGGCGGCGGTCAGCCAAAAGCTGATGTTGTTCATCCGCGGGAAGGCCATGTCCGGAGCGCCGATCATCAGCGGCACGAACCAGTTGCCGAAGCCGCCGATCATCGCCGGCATGACGACGAAGAAGACCATCAGGAAGCCGTGCGCGGTCACCAACACGTTGTAGAACTGCGTATCCTGGAAGAACTGCAAGCCCGGTTCCGCCAATTCGAGACGGATCATCCACGACATGATCCCACCGATGAGGGCGGCGACCAGCGACAGGATGATGTACATCGTGCCGATGTCTTTGTGATTGGTCGAATAGATCCAGCGGCGCCACCCGGTCGGGTGATGCTCATGTTCGCCGTGTCCCGCAACTGCACTGTGTGCCATGGCCTATGAACTCCTCGATCCGAACGTCTCTGCCGCTCAGTTTGCTTTGGCCGCCTCGCCCAGCCGCGCCGTCGACTGCTCTTTCGACGCGAATTGCTCTTTCGCCTTTTCGGTCCAGGCGGCGAAATCCTCCTTCGACAGCGCCTCGACCTGGATCGGCATGAAGTAATGGTTCACGCCGCACAGCTCCGAGCACATGCCGTAATACGTTCCCGGCTCATTGATGCGCACCCAGGTTTCGTTCACCCGTCCGGGTGCCGCATCCTTTTTCAATCCGAGCGCGGGTACCGCCCAATCGTGGATCACGTCGTCGGCGGTCACTAGAACCTGGATCGTCGTGTCGACCGGCAAGACAACGGGATTATCCACGGTCAACAGGCGCGGCTGGCCCGGCTGGAGATCCTCGGCCGCGACCGGAATGCTGTCAAAGGTCATGTCGCCGTGGTCGGGATAGGCGTAGGTCCAGTACCATTGATGCCCGGTGACCTTCAGGGTCATCTCGGGATCCTGCGGCTTCGCCGAGTAGTACAAGAGCTTCAGCGACGGGATGGCGATAATGACCAGGATCATAATCGGCACCGCCGTCCATACGACCTCGAGCAAGGTATTGTGGGAGGTCCTCGACGGCACCGGGTTTCGCTTCGCGTTGAAGCGGACGATGACATAACCGATGATGGCGACAACGAGCACCACGATCGCGGTGATGATGATCATCAAAAATTGGTGAAACTCGTGAACCCGCTCCATCACCGGAGACGCGGCCGGCTGGAAATTCCACTCCCAGGGCCGCGGCTCGCCGGTCTGGGCAAAGGCCGGGCCGATCCCCGAAGCGATGCCGGCGGTCGCCAGAAGGGCAAACGTGAGCAGTCTGTTCAGCATGTCCCGACCCCACCTTCGTTGCGCGCACCGGGACGATTGCGTCCCTGCGACTTTAATCGGCTTCGCGCCGGCTTTGACGCCGGATTTCAAATCCGGCACCGGACATCTTACATGGTGTTTATTGTGTCGGGTAGCTAACATGCGAAAATCCGAATGCAAAGCATTTTCTTTTGCGATACCAATGGCTCGCTGACGGTTGCGCCGGCTGATTTTCCATCCAGTCGCGGCGAATACAAGGCTTGTTGCGCGGTCGCGGTGAAGACCGCCGCGGCGCGCTATTGGCATATTAGGGATAAGGACATTCTCCTGTGAACGTGCGCAACAAGGTGATCCTGGCGGTTGTGCTCGCGGCGGCCTCCATCGCGATGTACGTCAGCGTGTTTTTGAAAGTAAGTCACGGTTGAAGGCCTCTGAATGATCGCCATCTCTGATCTGCCCCACGTCAACGCGACGCTGAATGTCGTCACCATCATGTTCCTTTCGGCGGGCTTTTATTTCATCCGCCGCGGTGAGCGGGAAAAGCACAAGGCCTGCATGCTCGCGGCAATCGCCGTATCCGCGGCGTTCCTGGTCAGCTACCTGACCTATCACTTCAACTCCGGCCTCGCCCGGTTCGGCGGCGAAGGCCCGATCCGGCCGGTCTACTTCACCATCCTCATCGTTCACGTTCTCGCCGCCGCGGCCCTCACCGTGATGGTCCCGATCACGGCCGTTCGCGCCCTCGCCGGGCGGTTCGACCGGCACAAACGGATCGCGCGCTGGACGTGGCCGTTGTGGATGTACGTCGCCCTGTCGGGGGTGGTCGTCTACGTCATGGCCGTCCATCTCTACCCATTCGACGCGGCCGGCTCCACCCAATCGACGCGGCCAGCCATGGCGGTGGGTAATCATGGCGGCGGGTAACATCGCCGGAGCCGCCGACGCGCCGCGCACCGCCGCGCGCGCGCCGGCGGCGGCGTACTGCGAGCCGCGAGCTGTTCGGCTGGGCCGCTCTTGGCGTCGGCGCCCTTGCGGTCGCCGGAGTATTCGCGCTTCTTCTCGCGGTCTCGCGCATTCCGGGCATCGAGGGCGTGGTGCCGTGGCCGCTGGGATTCTTCCAGAAAGGCCTCGTCATCCATGTCACGTTCTCGTTCGTGATCTGGTTCCTCGCGGTTTTCGCGGCGTTGGCGGCGTTGGCCCGCGCCCGCGCGGCCGACACCCCTCGGCCGCCCGGGCGCGGCGCGCGCCTCGCCGTCGGCGCCGCTGTTCTCGCCCTGCCGTTTTTGTTCGTCCCCGCCTTTCTCGATCGCGGCGAGGCGACCTTGAACAACTATGTTCCGGCGATCATCGACCCGTTGTACTACACCGGTCTCGCGCTTCTTGCCGCCGCCGTCGCCGTACCCGCCGTCCGCGTCGTCGGCGCGCTCGCCGCGGGCGGGCGGGGCACGCTCGGCCGGCCATTGCCGTTCGCGTTGGCGGTCGCGGCGGTGATCTATTTCTCGGCGGTGGCTTGCTTCGCCGCCGCCTGGGCGCTCCAACGGGCCGATCCGCTGAGCTTCTCCTTCAACGAGCAGCTCTTCTGGGGCGGCGGCCATGTGTTGCAGGTCCTCAACACGCTGCTTCTCCTCGTCGCCTGGTGTTGGCTCGCGGCGCAAGCCTTCGAGCGCCCGGTGGTTCCGCGCGCCGCTTTCCTTGCCGCCGCCGGCCTGCTGGCAGCGCTCGCCCTGGCGGCGCCCGCTTTCTATGTCGTCTTCACCCCGTTCTCGGCCGAGCAGACCGGCGCCTTCACCGCGCTTCAGTACGGGCTCGGCCCGGCAGCGCTGATCGTCGCTCTAGGACTGGCGACCGGAGCGACCCGGCCGCTGCCTTGGCGGCGTATCGAGGGCCTGTGCCTCGCGCTGTCGATCCTCGTATTTTCGGTCGGCGGCGGCCTCGGCCTGTTCGTCGATGGCGCCGACACCAGAACCCCGGCCCATTATCATGGCGTCATCGCCGGCGTGACGCTGGCCTTCATGGGCTTGTTCTACACGGTCTTTCTGCCGGCCTTGGGACGCCCGGTCCCGTCGCCGCGGGCGATCCGGATCCAACTGCACCTGTTCGCCTGGGGTCAACTCGCCGCCTGCATCGGCTTATTCCTCGCCGGCGGCCATGGCGCGCCGCGCAAGGTGGCCGGCGACGCCCAGGGCTTGCACGACATAGGCGCGGTTATCGGCATGGGGCTGAACGGCGCGGGCGGTCTGGTCGCGATCATCGGCGGCATCCTTTTCGTTTGGCTGGTCGCAAAGGCGCTGTTAAGACCCGATATCTTGGAGCCCCGGGCCGTCGATACCCGGTTTTGGTGATAGCAACCTCGCGGCAAGGAGACCGGACGTGCAGAGCGCGCAGACTCCACCGGTGGCATCGTTGACCACGCCGCCCGCGCGGCTGGAGCCTCGCTTCCGCCTGCGCGACTACGCGTTGCTGCTGAAGCCGCGGGTGATGTCGCTGGTGGTGTTCACCGCCATGGTCGGCCTGATTCTCGCGCCCGGCGAGCCGTCGCCTTTGGTCGCCGTCGTCGCCGTTTCGTGCATCGCTTTCGGTGCCGGCGCGGCGGGCGCGATCAACATGTGGTATGATCGCGATATCGACCTGGTGATGACGCGAACCATGAACCGGCCGCTGCCGGCGGGCCGGCTTCGCCCGGTGGAGGCGCTCGCGTTGGGCGTCGGGCTGGCGCTGGCGTCGGTTGCGGTGATGGCGATCTTGGTCAATACCGTGGCCGCCGCGATGCTGGCGCTGACGATCGTCTACTACGTTCTCATCTACACCGTGTGGTTGAAACGGCGGACGCCGCAGAACATCGTCATCGGCGGCGCCGCCGGCGCCTTTCCTCCGATGATCGGTTGGGCCGCGTCGTCCGGCGACATCGGCCTCGGCGCTCTCGCCCTATTCACCATCATCTTCCTGTGGACGCCGCCGCACTCCTGGGCGCTGGCGCTGTTCCGCAAGAGCGACTACGACCGCGCCGGCGTGCCGATGCTCCCCGTCGTCGCCGGCGAGGCCTTGACCCGGCGCTACATCCTCGTCTACACCTGCATCCTCCTCCCGGCGACGCTGCTGCCGGTGGCGATCGGCCTTTCGGGCATTCCTTACGCCGTCGCCGCGGTCGTCCTGGGCGCATTGCTGTTGCGTCACGCGATCAGGGTCTGGCGCGACGAGCGGCCCGCGGTCGCGCGGACGATGTTCTTTTTTACCATCCTCTATCTGTTCTTGATCTTTGTCGCCCTGCTCGCGGACCGGGCGCTGGCCGGCCTGGTTTAGGAACATCGGCGGCCATGATCGAGCGTCCCGTCGCCGCCTACGACCGGTTGCAAGCCCGCTTCGCCCGCATCAACGCGCTCGCCGAGGCCGAGGGCATGCTGCATTGGGACTTGGCGACGATGATGCCCAAGGGCGGGGCCGAGGCGCGCGGCGACCAGCTCGCCGTGCTGAAGGCCATCCGCCACGGGTTGCTGAGCGCGCCGGAGGTCGGCGATCTCCTTGCCGCCGCCGCCGGCGAATTGAACGAGAGCGGCGGCAACGCGGAAGACGCCGTTTGGCGGCGCGCCAATCTGCGCGAAATGCGGCGGATCTGGAGCCACGCGGCCGCGCTCGGCGAGGCCCAGGTCGAGGCTCTTTCGCGCGCGGTTTCGGCCTGCGAGGCGGCGTGGCGCGACGCCCGCGCCGACAGCGATTTCGCCGCGGTGGCCGGCAAGCTCGAAACCGTTGTCGGCCTGGTCCGCGAGACCGCCATGGCCAAGGCCGAGGTTCTCGGCCTTTCGCCCTACGACGCCCTGCTCGACGAGTACGAGCCGGGAGGGCGATCCGTCGATATCGATCGGGTGTTCGCCGATCTCGAAGGCTTCCTGCCCGACTTCCTCGGCCAGGTTCTCGACCATCAGGGCCGGCTCGGCGCCGTCGCCAAACCCGAAGGTCCATTTCCGATCGAGCGCCAGCGCGCGCTCGCGATCCGGCTGATGGAGCGATTGGGGTTCGACTTCCACCACGGCCGACTTGACGTCAGCCTGCATCCGTTCTGCGGCGGCACGCCGGATGATGTGCGCATCACCACCCGCTACGACGAGGCCGACTTCGCCTCGGCGCTGATGGGCGTGTTGCACGAGACCGGCCACGCCCTTTACGAGCGCGGTCTGCCCAAGCCGTGGCGTGGCCAACCGGTCGGCCAGGCCCGCGGCATGGCGTTCCACGAAAGCCAGTCGCTGCTGGTCGAAATGCAGGTGTGCCGGTCACGGGCGTTCCTGGGATTTGCCGCGCCGCTGCTCAAGGACGCGTTCGGCGGGGAAGGGTCCGCCTGGGAGGCCGAGCGGCTCTACCGGATCTACACCCGCGTCGAGCCAAGCTTCATCCGGGTCGATGCCGACGAAGTGACCTATTCCGGCCACGTGATCTTGCGCTACCGGCTCGAGCGCGCGATGATCGCCGACGATCTTCGGGTCCGTGACCTGCCCGGCGCATGGAACGAGGGTATGCGCCGGCTGCTCGGCGTCAGCCCGCCCGACGATCGCCGTGGCTGTCTCCAGGATATCCACTGGTATGACGGCGCCTGGGGTTACTTCCCGACCTACACCCTCGGCGCGATGACCGCGGCGCAGCTGTTCGCCGCGGCGCGCGCCGCCGATCCCGCCATCGAGAGCGGCATCGGCGAAGGCGATTTCACCGCGCTGCTCGCCTGGCTGCGCGCCAACGTCCATGGCAAGGGCTCGCTGCTCGACTCCCAGCCGCTGCTCGAAGCCGCCACCGGGCGCGGGCTCGACCCGGAAATCTTCAAGTCCCACCTCCGCGCCCGTTACCTCGGCTAAGGTAGACCGAGGACATCCATCAGGTGACGGACCTGCGTGTCGGTCCGCGCGAGCCGTTGAAGATCCGAGAGCTTGAAATGCGCCGCCAGTTGCTGTCTCGTCATGGGCTTGCGGTATCCACCCCAAACTCGGCCAAGTCGGCGCACCGCTGTTTCCGCATCCGGGGGACAGTCTTTTTCGTGATGTTCGTGCAGGCGGAGCAGGACAGCCTCGAAACACGGCACTTGCACTATCAGGCCCAACCGCTCAGCGGCGGCTATTTCCGACGCCTTCGTGCTTCGCTGGCTGCCGTCGTCTAGGCGGTCGCTATCGATCAACAGAAAACTGTGACCATGACCCACACCGGCCTTCCTCAGGCTCTCGGCACGTAGCTTCAACGCACACTCGACCAAAGCGAGCGGATCGCCACCGCCCTTCATGCGCCGCGGCCTGTCGAGATGCACAAACAGCCCGTTGTCATCACATAGATCTTGCAGCCAAGCACAGAACGCGTTTTCCGACTCGCCCTCGAATGCCATAAAGATCCTGCTACGAAGAGGACGGCGAGATCTCGGCATTACTAGCCGATATTGGGAACGGCGCCAAATACGCCGCCTAAATATTTTCGTTGCAGGCTCGGCTCGCGTCTCAGACCCTTGATGTCCTTTAGCGGAATGACGGAACTCGCGCCAGCGCGCGACTTCTCGACAAGGAATATCTCTTCCTTTTCCAAAGAGTTCCATGACGGCCACATTATGGGCGGCAAAAAAGAGCTGCGCCCCATGCGGGTTTTTCGCCATATCTTGAAACCAGCCTAGGAGCTCTGGTACCAGCATGGGGTGGAGATTAACATCAAACTCGTCAATGATGGCGAGATGGCCAGTTTTCAATACGAACCACAGGACTGGAAATATACTTACAAATCTCGTTGTCCCGTGAGACTCTTCAGGTAATGTAACAGGATCATCCAATCCATCATGGGTGAACGTTGCGTAAAGACCGTAAGGGCTGCTTTCTATTGAAACGTCGCGCAATCCAAGGTCCATTCTGGACAGTTCAAATCTCAAATCATGCAATGCATCATTGTGTTCATGAAGAAAGATAAGCGCGTCTTTAACATCAAGATTAATAATTTCGAAACCTATGACGTTTCTTTGTGTTAACCAGATATACTCCCAGACAGAGCGGAAAAACTCGTGATTTAAGGACGCGAGGGTGGATATAAGGCTCGCATTGGGGCGCACTACTTTCAGTCGGCTATCCCCGGAAGGAAGGTGAAGCTCGGAGGCACAATGGATTGTTTGGCCCTCTCGCTTAAAGAGCGCACGAAACCGACGACCGTCGCGGATCGAAAGCGACTCGGCAAGCACCCGTTCTCCAGCGCCACGCTTGCCATGCGCGATCGCAATCTTATAGCGGTAAATGTGTGCCGCCGTGCCGATCCAGGATGCATCGAAATCGATCATGATCCGAGTCGGACGGTCTTTCCAGTCCGACGAGCGAAAGGGCTGAAAATGCGGTATCGGTGCATTCGGAGCGAGTTGAAAAGTGTGAAGCGCAAAATCTATCGTGCTGGCAAGGGCTCGAAGCACAGTTGTCTTGCCGGCCGCGTTCGGCCCGAAAAACGCGACGACCGTTGGTAATCGAACGTTCGGATCACCACGCGATGGCGCGAACCGCTCAATTTGAGGTGCCGTCGCAGGGACCGACAGATCGATAACCACGGCGTCTCGAACCGATCCATAATTCTCGATTTCTATACGGTGGATCATAGCCGCATCCAAAATTGCCCAATGAGGTTTATAAGTGCGTGGCGCATCTTCTTATACGACATTTGCGACAATTTTTATGCAGGTCCTGTCGCAACGCCATGGTCGGAGTGGCTGGGTAAGAGAAGGCTTGGATCGCGCTCGGGTTTGCTTGCGGCGGCGCGGGGGGCGGCTATAGTGTTTCGATCCCCGCCACACATGATCGTGAGCGAAACGGAGTGAAGTACGTCAGCACCCGCGGCTCGGCGCCGATTCTCGGCTTCGACGACGTTGTCCTCGCCGGGCTCGCCCGCGACGGCGGGCTTTACGTTCCGCAGTTCTGGCCCCGGTTGTCGGACGAGAACCTGCGGGCCATGGCCCAGCTCAACTACCCGGCCTTGGCCGCGCGCATCATGGCGCCCTTCGCGGCGCCGGCGATCCAGGAAACCGACCTGCGCGAGATCGCTTTGGCGGCCTACGCCGACTTTGACCACCCGCTGGTCGCGCCGCTGAAACGGCTTGGTCCGCGGCTATGGCTGCTCGAGCTTTTCCACGGGCCGACGCTGGCGTTCAAGGACTTCGCCATGCAGATCCTCGGCCGGTTGTTCGACCTCATCTTGACGCGCCGGGGCGAGCGGGTGACGATCGTCGGCGCCACCTCGGGCGACACCGGGTCGGCCGCCATCGAGGCCTGCCGCGACCGGGCCTCGATCGAGATCTTCATCCTCCATCCCAAGGGCCGGGTCTCGGAGGTCCAGCGCCGGCAAATGACGACGGTTGACGCCGCCAACGTCCATAACATCGCCATTGAGGGAACGTTCGACGATTGCCAGGACCTCGTCAAGGCGATGTTCAATGACCAGCCGTTTCGCGACAAGGTGTCGCTGGCGGCGGTGAACTCAATCAACTGGGCCAGAATCCTGGCCCAGATCACCTACTATATCCATGCCGTGCTGACCCTTGGCGGGCCGGGGCAGCCGATCGCCTTCGCGGTGCCGACCGGCAACTTCGGCAATGTCTTCGCCGCCTACGCGGCGCGGTGTCTTGGCGCGCCGATTGAGCACCTGGTCATCGGCTCCAATCGCAACGACATCCTGACCCGCTTTTTCGAGAGCGGCCGGATGGAAATGGGCGAGGTCTTCCCGACCCTCAGCCCGAGCATGGACATCCAGGTCTCCAGCAATTTCGAGCGCCTGCTGTTCGAGCTCTACGAGCGCGACGGCGCGAGGGTCGCCGGATTGATGAACGCGTTCCGCGACGATCGCGCTTATTGTATCGAGCCGGCCCACTGGCGGCGCGCGGCCAGGCTGTTCTCCGGCTATCGTGTTGATGACGAGGCGACGGCGGCGACCATCCGCGCGGTGTACGAAGAGACCGGCGAGCTGCTCGATCCGCATTCGGCCATCGGCGTCGCCGCCGCGCGATCGATCCGCCGCGTGGACGGCGTTCCGGTCGTCGCCGTCGCCACCGCGCATCCGGCCAAGTTTCCCGACGCGGTCGAGGCGGCGACCGGGATCCGCCCGCCGCTACCGCCGCGCCTTGCCGAGCTCATGGACAAGCCGGAAAAGTACACAACATTGCCGGCTGATTTGGCCGCGGTCGAGGCCTATATTGCCACCAGATAGCTGGACGAAAGACGGAGGGGATGACGCGATGACTGGGGTCAAGGTGACAACCCTGGCGAATGGGCTCAGGGTCGCGACCGACCCCGTGGCGACGGTGGAAACCGTTTCGGTCGGCGTCTGGGTCGAGGCCGGGAGTTGCTTCGAAACGGCGCGGATGAACGGCATTTCCCACTTCCTCGAGCACATGGTGTTCAAGGGCACGCGCCGGCGTGACGCGCGCGCCATCGCCGAGGAGATCGAAGCCGTCGGCGGCCATCTCAACGCCCACACCTCGCGCGAGTACACCGCGTTTTTCGCCAAGGTCCTGAAGGAAGACGTCGCCCTCGCCGTCGATATCATCGCCGACATCCTGCAATACCCTACCCTCGACGAGACGGAGTTCGACCGCGAGCGCTCGGTCGTCCTGCAGGAGATCATGCAGTCGCTCGACACCCCCGACGACATTATTTTCGACCGCTTCCAGGAGACCGCGTTTCCCTCCCAGGCTTTGGGTCGCCCGGTGCTGGGCTCGCCGCGGCTGATCCGGGGCATGCCGCGCACGTTGATGAGCCGCTATCGCGAGGATCACTACGCCGCGCCGCGGATGATTCTGGCCGCCTCGGGCCGGGTCGATCATGACGCGCTGGTCGCTCTCGCCGAGGCCGCATTCGCCTCTCTGCCTGCGCACGGCGGCAAGACCCGCAAGAAGGCGAACTATCGCGGCGGCGACTGGCGCGACGACCGCCAGCTCGAGCAGGTCAATTTCGTTCTCGGTTTCGCCGGCAGCGGCTACCAGGATCCGGACTTCTACCCCCTGTCGGTGCTGTCGACCTTGCTCGGTGGCGGAATGTCGTCGCGGCTGTTCCAGGAAATCCGCGAAAAGCGCGGCCTCGTCTATAGCATCTACACCTTTCCGGCCTCGTACTCCGACACCGGCATTTTCGGCATCTACGCCGGCACCGGCGAGCAAGAGATCGAAGAGTTGGTCCCGCTGGTCTGCGAGGAACTGCTCAAGGTCGCGGTCAATGTCACCGACGCCGAGGTCGCCCGCGCCCGGGCGCAGCTCAAGTCGAGCTTGCTGATGTCGCTGGAAAGCACCTCGGCGCGCTGCGAGCAGCTGGCCCGCCAGCTCATGGTTTTTGGCCGGCCGATCCCCATCGCCGAGGCGGTCGGCAGGATCGACGCCGTCGACGGCGATGCGGTCGTCAGAGCTGCCCGCCGCCTCCTCGCCTCCAAGCCGACGGTGGCCGGGCTCGGGCCAATCGGCAAGCTCGAAGCCTACGACAAGATCTGCGAGCGGCTGAGGTTAGCTTAGCTAACCTGGGCTTAGCTAACCGGGCTGGGCTAACGAGGGCTTGGCAAACGACGCGGGCCCGGCCGCCAGGGTGGCCGGTTTCTTTCGGCCGAAGCGGTAAGCGCAAGAAGGGCGGCCGAAGCCGCCCTTCCTTTACGCCCCCGACCTCTGGCGTTCAGCGCCAGACGAACCGACCCCCCGGCGGTCCGTCGGCGCTTCAAGAGGCCAACCCGATTGGGTAATCATGAAATTACCCATAAGGGCCATTTGGTGCAAGCACATTCGTCTCACAGCTTCGCAAGCGAACCAGCTTGCGCTACATCAAGGTGCCGAGCGAATGAGGTGGGCCAATCTGCGGCCATGGCATCAGACGGCCGTGAACGGTCGGAATTCGTGGAGGATGCAAGATGAATGAGGCGCGCGTCGCTATACCTCGGATCAAGGCTCATGCCGGACCGGCAATTCTGGGGTACGGATATCGACCCTTCTTCCTGGCCGCCGGGCTGTGGGCGACGCTCGCGCTGGCGCTGTGGCTTTCGGCCTTCGAAGGCGCGCCGGTGCTGGCCAGCGTGTTTGATCCGCTGACTTGGCATGCCCATGAGATGTTGTTCGGTTTCGTCGGCGCGGCGATTGCCGGCTTTTTGCTGACGGCCATTCCCAACTGGACCGGGCGGATGCCGCTGCAAGGCGCGCCGCTGTTGGGGCTGATTGGGCTGTGGCTGGCCGGCCGGCTCGCGGTCGCGACCTCGGCGGTCATCGGCGCATGGCCCGCCGCCGCCGTGGATCTTGCGTTCTACGCCGCGGTTCTCGGCGTCGTCCTGCGCGAGGTCATCGCCGGCAAGAACTGGCGCAATCTGCCGATGGCGGTGGCGGTGGCGACATTCCTCGCGGCCAATGCGTTGATGCACGCCGAAGCGATCGGCTTGGCGCCGACGGCGCGGGTCGGCTGGCGGCTTGGCATCGCCGTCGCGGTCATGCTGGTCGTTCTGATCGGCGGGCGGATCATCCCCAGCTTTACCCGCAACTGGCTGGCCAAGCGCAGAGCCAAGGTTCTGCCGGCACCATTCGGCGGCATCGACCGGGCGGCGATGATCGCCGCGCTGGTTGCGCTGGCGGCCTGGACCATGGCGCCGGAAGCGCTGGTGACCGCCGCGTTGGCCGGCATCGCCGCGATCATGATCCTGGTCCGCCTGGCGCGCTGGCAGGGACATACGACCTGGGCCGAGCCGTTGGTGTTCATTCTCCACGTCGGCTACTCCTGGATCTGGATCGGTCTCGCTTTGGTGGCGGCGAGCGGGGTGAGCGCCGTCCCGCCGATCGCCGCGGTGCACGCCTTGAGCGCGGGCGGGCTCGCCACCATGATCATGGCGCTCATGACCCGGGCGACCCGCGGTCACACCGGGCGGGAGCTGCGCGCCGATCGCGCGACGAGCGTGCTCTACGTGCTGGTCAGCGTTGCGGCGGTGCTGCGGGTGGCCGGCTCGCTGCTCCCGGCGCTATACCATCCGCTGGTGATGAGCGCCGGCGTCTTCTGGATCGCGGCATTCGGCGGCTTTGTCATTGTCTACGGGCCGATGCTGGCGCGGCCGCGACCCGACGGCAAGCCGGGCTGAGGCGTCGCATGCCCTAGGAAAGATAGCGGAAGTATAAATAGACGGTAGCGATGGCGACGGTGATCAGCATCACCGGGAACGCGACCTTGGTGTAGGCGAGAAAGCGGATGGGCTGGCCGGCGCGCTCGGCGAGCCCGGCGACAGTGAGGTTGGCCGAGGCACCGACGAGGGTGCCGTTGCCACCTAGGCACGCGCCGAGCGACAGCGCCCACCACAGCGGCATCAACCCATCGGGGCCGCCGAACGACGGCGCCAGGTTGTGGATCAGCGGGATCATGGTGGCGACGAAGGGGATGTTGTCGATGATCGCCGACAGGATGGCCGAGGCCCAGAGGATGGCGATCGCGGTCGTCGTCAGATCGCCGCCGGTCGCCGCGACCAGGTTCTCGGCCGCGAGCTTAAGCAGGCCGGTCCGTTCGACGCCGCTGACAACAATAAATAGGCCAACGAAGAAGAATATCGTGATCCATTCGACCTCGTTGAAGATGCCTTGCACCCGTTCGCTCTGTTCCTCGGCGGAGTGGCCGAAGCAGTAGAGAAGCATGAGCAGCGCCGCGCCGAACAGTGCGGTGGTCGCCGGTTGAACGCCCAGCGAATGGGCGAAAACGAAACCGGCGATGACCAGGGCGATCACGCAGAGCGCCTGGGCCAGAAGCCTACGGTCGGAGATGGCGGCGCGCTCGTCGAACCGCATGATCCTCGCCCGCGCCCGGTTGGTGGCGTGCAGCCGGCGGCCCCAGATCAAATGAAAAACCAGGCACGACAGAGCCAGGACGACGACGATAATCGGCGCAAGGTTGGTGATGAACTGGTTGAAGGTCAGGCCGACCAGGGAGCCGATCAGGATGTTCGGCGGATCGCCGATCAGTGTTGCCGTGCCGCCGATGTTGGAGGCGAAGATCTGCGAGACCAGAAACGGATAGGGCGACACACCGAGTTCCTCGGTGATGACCATCGTAACCGGAACGACCAGCAGTACCGTCGTCACGTTGTCGAGCAGCGCAGAGACGACGGCGGTAACGATCTGCAGCATGATCATGATGCCGGCCGGATTGGCCCGGGCCCGCTTGGCTGCCCAGATCGCCAGGTACTGGAAGATGCCGCAGCGTTTGGTGACGGCGACGATCACCATCATACCGATGAGCAAGCCGATGGTATTGAAATCGACGCCGCGAACGGCCTGCTCCTGCGTCATGATGCCGAGAATGACCAGCAGGCCCGCGCCGAGCAGCGCGACCACCGCGCGGTTGACCTTCTCGGTCATGATCATCGCGTAGGTGGCGATCAGCACCGCGGTCGCCGTCCACATCGCGTTGAGGCCGAACAGTATATGGATGGGTGCCGCCGCCGCGTTGGGTTCCAAGCTCGCCTCCGAAGGTCAGCCGCCGGCGTTTGATCCGCCGATTCGCGTAGGGTTGGATCGGATCTTGTTTATGGCGCTTCGCGGATCTTGGCGATCGTATCCCAGGTCGAGATGACCCCGGCGAGCTTGCCGGTGCTTTGGTCGACCACGGGGACGAAATTGCGCGTGCGGAAAACCTGAAGCACCGCCGCGACAACCGGCGAGTCCGGGTGAAGCACCGCGACCGTGCTGTCGATGTAGCGGCCGACCGGATGCTCGGCGATCGCCTGCAACCGGCGCTGCATCTCGGGCAGATAGTCGCGCAGGAAGTCGAGATCGGGGATCTTGCCCATGTTCGGCATCGTGCTCTCAGTCGCGATGACGGCGGGCAGGAGCAGGCCGAACAGCCGGCTCTTGGCGAACATGCCGAGATAGCGGCCGCTGTCATCGACGACCGGCAACGCCAGCACGCGCTTGGCGAGCAGACGATCGACGGCGGCGCCGACGGTCTCGTCGGGATGCAGGACCGGAGGATCGACGGTCATGATCGCTTCACAAGTCATCGCCTTCGTCTCCCGCCCCTTCGTGTTCACGCCGCCGCCCGGTCACCGCGAGGTCACCGCGCCGGCGGACGCACGCTCATAGTCCCGCGCCCGCACGCCGGCAAGGGGATATTGCCAAGCGTTCGATCGAGCTCGATGCCGGTCGCTCTGTCAAAGTCATCCGCCGCGGGAGACGGCGCGCCAACATCGCGTTAAGATCGCCCCCGCAGCGAAATCTTCTCTCCTCAAGCGGTGTTTGGCGGATGCAAGGCGATAGCCACACGGGCTGGGAATTCTGGATCGATCGCGGCGGAACCTTTACCGACGTGGTCGCGCGCGGGCCGGACGGGCGGGTGGTGACGGCGAAGCTGTTGTCGGAGAATCCCGAACGCTACGCCGACGCGGCGATCCAGGGCATCCGCGACGTCCTCGGGCTGGCGCCGCAAACACCGATCCCGGCCGGTGATATGGACGCGGTGAAGATGGGCACGACGGTCGCGACCAACGCCCTGCTCGAGCGCAAGGGCGACCGGGTGCTGCTCGCCATTACGCGCGGCTTTCGCGATGCCTTGCGGATCGGCTATCAGAACCGCCCGAAGCTGTTCGACCGCCACATTGTCCTGCCCGAGCTGCTCTACGAGCGGGTCAGCGAGATCGACGAGCGGGTCGACGCCGGCGGGGCGGTGCTCGCCGCCCTCGACGAGGACGCGGCCTTCGGAGCACTTTCGGACGCCTACGCCGAGGGCATTCGCGCCGATCGCCATCGTGCTCATGCACGGCTACCGCTATCCCGCCCACGAACAACGGCTGGCGGCGCTTGCCCGCGCGGTCGGCTTTACACAAATCTCGACCTCGCACGAGGTCAGCCCGCTGATGAAGCTGGTCTCGCGCGGCGACACCACCGTCGTCGACGCCTACCTCTCGCCGATCCTGCGCCGCTACGTCGACGCGGTCGCGGGCGAGCTGGGGGGCGAGCATGGGGGCGTTCGGCTGATGTTCATGCAGTCGAACGGCGGACTGACCGATGCGCGGCTGTTTCAGGGCAAGGACTCGATCCTGTCCGGCCCGGCCGGCGGGGTCGTCGGCATGGTCCGGACGGCAGAGCTGGCCGGCTTCGACCGGGTCATCGGCTTCGACATGGGTGGCACCTCGACCGACGTGTCGCACTACGACGGCGAATACGAACGCGCCTTCGACACCCAGGTCGCCGGGGTGCGGATGCGCGCGCCGATGATGCGGATCCATACCGTCGCCGCCGGCGGCGGCTCGATCCTGCATTTCGACGGAGCGCGCTTTCGGGTCGGCCCGGATTCGGCCGGGGCATCACCGGGACCGGCGTGCTACCGCCGTGGCGGGCCGCTGACGGTGACCGACTGCAACGTCGCGCTGGGCCGGATCCAGCCCGCGTTCTTCCCCCGCGTCTTCGGCCCCCACGCCGACAGCCCGCTCGATGCCGAGGCCGTTCATGCCGGCTTCGCTGCTTTGGCCGGAGACATCGCCGCCGCCACCGGGGTGGCGCGCACGCCCGCCGAGGTTGCCGAAGGGTTCCTGCGCATCGCCGTCGAGAACATGGCCAACGCGATCAAGCAGATCTCGGTCCAGCGCGGCTACGACGTCACCGAATACGTGCTCAACTGCTTCGGCGGCGCGGGCGGCCAGCACGCCTGCCTGGTCGCCGACGCGCTGGGGATGACCCGCGTCCTCGTTCACCCGTTCGCCGGCGTGCTGTCCGCCTACGGCATGGGCCTCGCCGACATCCGTGCCTTGCGCGAACGCGCGGTCGAGCGGCCGCTCGACGCGGCGGCGCTGGACGGGTTCGCGGCGACGCTCGATGGCCTGGCCGCGGCCGCGCGCGGCGAGATCGAGACGCAAGGCATCCCCGCCGAAGCCATCGAAATCGTGCGCCGGCTGCACCTGCGCTACCAGGGGACCGATACCGCGCTGATGGTCGCTTTCGCCGGTCTGGCCGACATGGCCGCGGCCTTCGCCGAGCTGCACCGCCAGCGCTTCGGCTTTGTCATGGCCGGGCGTCCATTGATTGTCGAGGCGGTCTCGGTCGAGGCGATCGCCGCGACGGCGCGGGTGGGGGACGGCGCGGCGCGGCCGGTCGAGGCGCGCGCGCCATCCGCCCCGGTCGCGGAAGTCGATGCGGTGTTCGCGGGCGAGAGCATACGTGCGCCGGTGCACCGGCGCGCCGACCTGCGCCCTGGCCATCTGGTCGCGGGCCCGGCGATCATCGCCGAGGCGACGGCGACGACCGTCATCGAACCCGGCTGGCGGGCCGAGGTTACACCGCGCGATGATCTGGTGCTCAGCCGGGTCGTGCCCCGCCCGGCGCGTCAGGCGATCGGCACCCGAGCCGATCCGATCATGCTCGAGGTGTTCAACAACCTGTTCATGTCGATCGCCGAGCAGATGGGCGCGTCGCTCGCCAATACCGCCCAGTCGGTCAACATCAAGGAGCGGCTCGACTTCTCCTGCGCCGTATTCGATGCCGATGGCGCGCTCGTCGCCAACGCGCCGCACATGCCGGTCCATCTGGGCTCGATGGGCGAAAGCATCCGCACGGTCATCCGCGAGCGCGAGGGCGCCATGCGCCCGGGCGACGTCTACGCCCTCAATGCGCCCTACAACGGCGGCACCCACCTGCCCGACATCACCGTGATCACCCCGGTGTTCAACGCCGCGCACGGCGAGGCTGGCGGCGAGGCGGGCAGGCGGCGAAGAAGGTGAGATCATGTTCTTCGTCGGCTCGCGCGGCCATCACGCCGACATCGGCGGAACCACGCCGGGATCGATGCCGCCGGACAGCCGCTCGGTCGAGGACGAGGGCATCCTCATCGACAACGTGGTGCTGGTCGATCGCGGCCGCTTTTGCGAAGACGAAATGCGCGCGCTGCTGACCTCGGGCCCGTGGCCGGCGCGCAATCCGGAGCAGAACCTGGCCGACCTGAGGGCGCAGATTGCCGCCAACGAGACCGGCGTGCGCGAACTCCGCAAGATGGTCGACCATTTCGGCCTCGACGTCGTCCAGGCCTACATGGGCCATGTCCAGGACAACGCCGAGGAGCAGGTCCGCCGGGTCCTCGACGTGCTCGGCGACGGCGCGTTCGCCTACGAGATGGACGACGGCGCGACCATCCGCGTCGCGATCACCATCGAGCGGGCGGAACGCCGGGCGCGGATCGACTTCACCGGAACGTCGGCGCAACGGCCGACCAACTTCAACGCGCCGTCGGCGGTGGCCAAGGCGGCGGTGCTCTACGTCTTTCGCACGCTGGTCGACGACGATATTCCGCTCAACGCCGGCTGCCTCAAGCCGCTCGACATCGTCCTGCCCGAAGGCTCGATGCTGAACCCGCGTTACCCCGCGGCGGTGGTCGCCGGTAACGTCGAGACGTCGCAATGCGTGACCGACGCGCTCTACGGCGCGCTCGGGACGATGGCGGCCTCGCAAGGGACCATGAACAACTTCACCTTCGGCAACGACCGCCACCAGTACTACGAAACGATCTGCGGCGGCTCCGGCGCCGGTCCGGGCTTCGCCGGAACCGACGCGGTGCATACCCATATGACCAATTCGCGGCTGACCGATCCGGAGGTCCTCGAATGGCGCTTTCCGGTGCTGGTCGAGGATTTTTCCATCCGCCGCGGGTCGGGCGGCGCGGGCGCCTATCGCGGCGGCGACGGCGTCATCCGGCGGATCGCCTTCCGCGAGGCGATGACCGCGGCGATCCTCTCCGGCCACCGCCGCGTCCAGCCCTTCGGCATGGCCGGCGGCGAAGCGGGGGCCTGCGGTCGCAATGCGGTCGAGCGGGCCGACGGAACGGCGCAAGGCCTCGCCGCGACCGACCAGACGCGGATGGCGCCGGGCGACGTCTTTGTCATCGAAACGCCGGGCGGCGGCGGCTATGGCTGAGCTACCCCACATAGGTTAAAATATTGTGAAAATCGGTGTATGGTGCTCCTCGTGTTCCACCCGATCGGGTGACACGAAGGGGGGTCCTTGCCCGGTAAGTTCAGATACGCCGCTTCAGCGCTGGCGGCGGTGATCCTCGGCTTTTCCGCCGCCGCGGCAGCCCAGACTTTCACTGATGAGCTGCAAGTGCTGGTCGATACCCATCCGGAGATTGCCGGCCGCCGCCACGCCGTCGAGGCCGCGCGCGCCGGGGTGGACAATGCCGCGGCAAACTATCTGCCGAAGCTCGATGTCACCACCGCCGGCGGCCCGCAATATATCGACAGTCCCGTCACCAAACAGGCCGGCGGCGGTGAGTGGGTATCGGTGGCGCAGCTTGCCGGGGTCCAGCTGTCGCAGACGTTGTTCGACGGTTTTGCAACGCCGGCCGCACTTCACGGCGCCGAACTCCAGCTCGAAGCGGCGGAGTTCTCGCTCTCTTCGACCCGCCAGCAGGTGCTGTTCGCCGGTATCAGCGCCTATCTCGACATTCTCCGTCAGCGCCGACTGGTCGAACTGGCGCGCGCGAGCGAGCAGAACATCAAGCGCCAGCTCCGTCTCGAGGACGAGCGCGTCCGCCGCGGCGCCGGGATCGCCGTCGACGTGCTTCAGGCCAAGTCGCGCCTTCAGGTCGGCAAGGAGCAACGGGTCGCCTTCGAGGGCGCGCTGCGCGAGGCGGTCAGCCGCTATCTCCAGCTGTTCGGCCGGCCGCCGGACATCGATGCGATGGCCGAGCCGCCGCCGGTGGGCCACCTGCTGCCACGCACGCTCGACCAGGCGGTTACGATCGCCACCAACGAGAACCCGGCGGTGGCCGCGAGCCTCGCGGCCGTGGCGGAGGCCGAGGAAGGACGCCGTCTCGCCCGCTCGGGCTACTATCCGACCTTCGATGTCGTCGCCGGCGCCAATTACGAGAAGGATTCCGACCTTGTCGAGGGGGTGCGGACCGATCTGTCGATCCTGGTCCGCGCCAAGTGGAATCTGTTCGACGGCTTTGCCACCGACGCCGCCGCCGCGCGGGCCGCGGCCGCCTATCGCGGCAGCCGGAGCGATTACGCCGCGCTTGAGCGGAGGACCGTCGAGGCCGTGCGACTCGCCTGGCACGCCCTGGAAACGGCGCGCGAGCGCGCGGGCCTGCTCGAAAACGGCGTCCTCATCGCCGAACAGGTCTACCAGATGCGGCGCAAGCTTCGGGCCGCCGGGCGCGAGACGGTCATCAACGTGCTCGACGCCGAGAACGAACTCACCCGCGCGCGCATATCATTGACCATCGCCGAGGCCGACCTGCGCCTCGCGACCTACCGCCTGTTGGCCGGCATTGGCCGTCTCGATCGCCGCGATCTCGCGCTCAAGGTGAGGTAGCCCGCCCGAATTCCGCCTTCGGCGTCGACTACTCGCCCTGTTCGCCCGCCTTGCGCAGATTGAGCGACGCCGAGTTGATGCAGTAGCGCTGGCCGGAAGGCTGGGGGCCGTCGGGAAAGACGTGGCCGAGGTGGGCGCCGCAGCGTCCGCACATGACCTCCGTGCGAACCATGCCGTGGGAACTGTCCGTCTCGGCGGTCACCTTGGCCGCGTCGACCGGCTGGTAGAAGCTCGGCCAGCCGGTTCCGGACTCGAACTTGGTGTCGGAGGCGAACAGCTCTTCGCCGCAGCACGCGCACAGGTAGACGCCGGGCTCTTTGGTATCCCAATAGGCCCCGGTGAACGGCCGCTCGGTCCCCTTTTGCCGGCACACGGCATATTGCTCGGGCGTCAGCAGGGCCCGCCAGTCGTCGTCCGTTTTCACGTCCATCCTTGTCGCGCTATCCGCCATCGGATCCGTCACCTCTTGCCCACACCATGCTTTGCTGTAATGAGAAGTGTTGGCTCTTTTGTCATTTTCAAGTTACGCGCGGCGATCGGGCGGCGCACTTCGCCTCGCAAGGGAGACGCGGCACATGGATATCGACTTCTCGGCGTTTCATGATCCCAACCTGCCCAAGGTCGTCTTGCCCAAGCGTTCGATCGACCAGAAACTGAAGGGCCAGAAGGCGTTGGTCACCGGCGCGAGTTCCGGCCTCGGCATGGGCATCGCACTGGGCTTCGGCATGGCCGGCGCCGATGTCGTCGTCAACTACCACGCCGGCGACACCGAGGGCGAGGTCGTCGCCGAGGCAATCAGGAAAGGCGGAACGAGGGCATTCGCCCATTCGTGCGACGTCTCCAAGGAAGATGAGGTCGAGGCGATGTTCGCGAAGATGATGGAGGAGTTCGGCGGCATCGACATTCTCGTCGCCAACGCCGGCCTGCAGCAGGACGCGCCATTCGACGAGATGACGCTCGCGCAATGGAACAAGGTGATCGGCGTCAACCTGACCGGGCAGTTCCTCTGCGCCCGCGCCGCGGTCCGCGCGTTCAAACGGCGCGGGGTCGTGCCCGAGGTCTCATGCGCCGCCGGCAAGATCATCTGCATGAGTTCGGTCCACGACGTCATTCCGTGGGCCGGCCACGTCAACTACGCCGCCAGCAAGGGCGGCGTTTCGCTGATGATGAAGAGCATCGCCCAGGAGGTCGCGCCGCACCGGATCCGGGTCAACGCGATCTGCCCCGGCGCGATACGCACACCCATCAACACGGACGCGTGGAGCACGCGCGAGGCTTACAAGAAACTGATGGAGCTGGTGCCGTACAAGCGCATCGGCGAGCCGGACGATATCGCGCGCGCCGCCATCTGGCTCGCCTCCGATGACGCCGACTATATCACCGGGCTTAGCCTCTACGTCGACGGCGGCATGACGCTTTATCCCGGCTTCGAAACCGGCGGCTAGGCGTCAACATCGCGAGGGGACGGCGGGGCGCGGGCCGTGATGCGGGGTTTTTCATTCCGGTCGCGATAAGGTTGTTTTTCCGATCCTGCCGCCACCCTTTTTAATCAATCGTTAATGTGCTACTCTCGCGGAGGTTGTTGCGCTTCCCGCAGGATTGATGGTGCCGATGCATATCGAGCAGCTGACCGCCTCTCCGGACTTATCGGCCGATCCCTCAACCGGTTTTCACCCCGGCTCCGCGCAGTCCACCTCGCAGCCGATACCCCCGCCGGCCCTGACCTCGCCGAGCGTATCGCCGACATGGTCGAGCGCGATCGCTCACGTCGGCTCGCTTGACGGCAGGCTGATCGCGATCGGCACGTCCGACATCGGCGTAGAGCTTGCCGCCGGCGACGCCGTCGGCGAGGGCGATGTTCTCATTGCCGGCGCCGATACGCGCGCGCTTATCGTTTTCGAAGACGGCGCGACGGTGACGATTGACGGGATCGCGCAGGCCGAAATTCACGCCGATCAGGGGCTTGGCGGAATGCACGGCCGGATCGTGGTTCGCTTGGGGTCGCTCGTCGTCGACGCGACCGCCGCCGGCGGCGACCTCGGCGATACGCATTCGTCATTTGCGGTCGAAACGGCCGCGGCGACGCTGCACATCGACGACGCCGCGGTCGCTCTATCCTACGCCCGTCCGACCGGCCTCGAGGCCATCCTGCTCAGCAATGGCGCGAGCGCCGACGGCGGCGTAACGATCGTCAATGACAGCGGCGACTTCATCCTTGATCACCTGCATTGGGCGGTCGCAGTCGACACCTGGATTGGCGCGCCTCGGCTCGTCGGCGCGCCCGATTGGGGCGATTTTGCGGAAAAGGCGCTCTCCGCTCCCGTGAACCCCGGTTTCGCCGAGGCGGCGCCGGCGGACGCGGTCGATGGCGATATCTCGTTCGAGACCGGCGCGGGAACCGCGTCTCCCGGCGACGTTTCGTTCATCTTCCCACAGCCGTTTTCGCAAGGTCTGGCCGATCATCCAGCCATGACCGACATGCTCGCGTCGCCAATGCCGCAGGCGTCTATCGCGCCCGCGCCGCCGTCACCTCACGAGGCCGCGTTCGCCGCAAGCGGCCATGCTCCCGACGCCCTTTTTCTCTATGTCGCCCCTCCCCACTTGGCGCCGCCGGCTTCGCCATCCGAGCCGCCGCCGCCCAGCCTGACCGGGTGGGAACCGAGCGGCCATTCCTGGGCTTTCCTTGGCGCGGCCGGCACATCGAGTGGCGCGCGTGAATTGCCGGCGGATCCTCAGCATCCGCTTGAACTTATCACGCCGCTGGAAGGTATAACCATGGCGGCTCTCGAGCCGAGGCACGCCATGCGAAGTGAGCTGGAGCAGTTTCTCGGCTTGCCCGACTCCGCGCTGAATACGCTCGTCGAAGGAGCACACGTTTTCGACGGATCGGCGATCCGGACGCAATTCAACCTGCAAGCGGGACAGACGCTGAGCTTCGGTGTCCTGTTCGATGCCGTGGACACGTTGCCGAAGAACGATTTCGCGGCGTTCACCGTCGCCGACGGCGGCCACGGCGAAGCGTTCGTCATCTCCAGCGTCGCCGCCACCGGCAGCCTCGGAGCCACGCCTTGGCAGTCGATCCGCTACACCGCCGGCCATTCCGGGCCTGTCACCATAGGTTTTGTGATCATCAACGACGACACGATCCACGGCCTGTCGCATTTGTACATCGACGGCTGGCGCGCCGGCGAGGCTGCTGGCGGCGGCGGCGATACCTACGAGTTGGCGGCGGGGCGCGATGGCCCCTTCGGTGGCCGGTTCGAACTTTTCGCGCCCGCCTCGCCCACCGGCGGCGAGCAGGTTCTCGCAAGCTTCGAGGCCGGCTTTGGCTTGAATGATAGGATCGGTCAGGTAAGCACCGCTAATGCGTTTCACGAGCCGGACGGCGCGCGCGGCCTCTACACCCCCACCGACGGGGAGTCGATGGCGGTGCTCCGTGCCTACGGCGCCAGCAGACCGGCGCTGGAGGCGTTCTTGAACCTCCATCCGAACTCGGGCAGCGTTTCCGCGCTCCCCATGGATGTCGACGGCAGCGCCAGCAACACCGGCGCCGCCACCCGATTGTCGCTATCGGTCGCGGCCGGCGATCACATCTCGTTTGACTGGATGTTCGACGCCGGCGACCAGCTCCCGGACAACGACTACGCGATCTTTAGCGTTGCCGACGATGGAGGCTCGCAGCTCTTCAAGCTGTCCGACGTCCGCCAGACCGGCGCGGCCGGCGCCAGCGGTTGGCAAACATCGGTCTACACGGCCGCCGAGTCCGGCGAGCTGACGCTTGGCTTCGCCGTCATCAACGACCGCTTGGGCGGATACTCCGCCGACGACGACAATTCCCGCCTCCTCGTGGACAACGTCCGCCTCAACCGCGACTTCGGCGACGGCTATCAACTCGTCGACCTCCCCGCCCCCGGCGCGCTCGAAACGCTCGCCGCCGTTTAGCTATTGCCGCTGCATCGGCGCGGCCGACCGTCCGCTTCGCGACCAGCAAGGGCCTGGGCACGTAATCACGATTGCCGCGCAGGCGCGCTCGATCTATGACAGCGACGAGCGCGCAGACGGCTTCCTGTTCGTGTGAGGACAGAAGTTAGCCGGAACCACAAGTTGCGGTTCGACTGCAACTCGCCAAGCAGCTTTTAGGGCATCGGAGCGAGACGTTCGCTGTCGGGGTCATTTCGGAGATTTCTGACGGCGATCAGCGACCGCCGCTTCTGACCCGTTGCTGGCGTCAGCGATCGGAAGCTTTATCCCATGATGAGCAATGACCAAACTTGGCCAGCGAAGTCCGCTATAAATTGTAAGACGTCGATATGGGAGGCCGTAGGGTGGCGTTGAGACAAGCGAACCATCACCGCGATCAACCGCTCGTCGTGCCGGCAAGAAGGAATTCGCTGCGCTTAGCACATTCTACGCGCAAGCGAAATAATACGCTGGATCGGTGATGAATAAAACCGAGCGCAAGTCGATCATCCTCAATTGCGCATGGGACATGATCGATGACATGGTGAATTGGGCGATGTTCGTGAAGAACGATCGCACCGCGCCGACGGACCTGAGGTTCGAGACGCAACGGCATCAGCGGCTTTTCATCATCTTGCTCGGCGACTTTCTGTCTCAAGTCCGCGCATTCAAAGGTCCCCCGCCGCTCGGTCTCAAGACCGCGCCGTCGGATGCTCGGCCGTCCGATCTCACCTTCATCTTCCACCTCAGGCAGGTTTGCGCCGACCCAAAGCTGGGCGCGGACGCCACCGGCCTCAGCGCGCGCATCGAAGCCTTCGCCAACTGGCTCGAAGGCGATTTCGTCGCGCTTGGCGTCAACCTGCCTGCGATCGGTGTCGTCGCAAACTTGCGCGTCGGACGCTGCCGATACATCAAGATGTGCGGCGACATTGCAAAGCATAATCTGGCGCGTCTAGAAACCAACGTCAGACACCTTCGCAAGCTATTGGACGAAGCTGGCCATTCGGTGAGCGAGCAAGAGACCTATCTTGCCGTCGAGAACTTCTTCGAGTGGTTCCATGACGATTTATTCAACTATCATTCCAGCCAGATCGCGGAATTCCTGAACAACATCCGCTGGGCGATATTTGATTATCTCCAGTCGGAGTTTAAGCGGTCGTGGCATCTGACTGAGAAGGAGACGGGGTCCTTCCGGTGGTATGCCTACGACGTTCCGGCCGAAGTCACCGAGCCAGTTGCACGAGCCATGTACTGGGACTTGATGAACCGGGTGCGAGCAAAACCCCTGATGCACCGGTTGATCGTCTCGGAGGGTTTCAAACAGTACTGTTGAAGCAATCTCGACGTGCCCCTCGGTTCCGCTCATCCTTCGTGAAGGGACACAACCAGCGTCCGCTTTCGATGACCGCGGACCGACGCAGATGCCGATGAGCCGAAGATGGTCGAAGGCGGCTCCTGGCTAAGTGCGGCGGTTCATTACAGGCCACGATGACTGCCGTTTCCAAATGCGAACCGGGCCTACCGCAACCTCGCCGGCATCAACGCGACTAAGGCCCGCTCCGAGCGGCACGTCCGAGCTAACGGTGGGCGACCCGCCGCCGGCTGCCCGGCGCAGCCGGCCCGGATTTGTTACCCCTGGCGTTACCCTGATCTACAATTTATTTTGCCGTACTTCCCGTAAGTCTTTGATATTTGGTGGGCGCGGCTGGGATTGAACCAGCGACCCCTGCCGTGTGAAGGCAGTGCTCTCCCGCTGAGCTACGCGCCCCGAGATGGCGGCCATATGTCGTCCGGCCATTTATCGTTTGGCCATTTAATGGCGCGGCCGAAGTTCTGTCAACGAAGGACGCCGACGCATCTCCGACGCATCCGGCGCTCCCGTCTCGGCTACGCTACAGCCAACGCGGCGTGCGGCTCTTGTAGTAGGCGTACTCGTCACCATGACGCGCCTCGAGATAGGCTTCCTCGAGGCGCGCCTGCCCGCGCACGGCGGCTACTCCGACGATCAGGCAGACGAGTGAAAAGGCCGACGGCAACGACAGGAAAAATCCGACCTGCGCCGCCTGAATCAACAGGAACATCGGATTGCGTGAGCGCGCGAACGGCCCGGTGGTGATAAGCGGCCGGACGTCACTTTCAGGAATGCCCGACCGCCAGTGCTCGCCCATGAGGTTGTGCATCCACACCAATCCGACGAAGCTGGCGAGCATCATCAGGTTGCCGGGAATCATGACGGCCGGCGACCACAGCGGCTCGATGGGCACGAGATAGGTATCGAGCCGCGGATAGGCGAGCCGCGCCAAGCACACCAGCAGGATCGCCGCGCGGAACACCCGGAATGTCGAGTGGATGAGCCAGTGACGCGAACCGCGCCGGCCGAATTGAACCGGCGATACACCGCTCCGCCGGCCCTTGGTGACAATCGACACCGTATAGAACACGCCGACCGTGACGAAAAACGCAGCCAGAAACCAGCGCGAGAACGCATCGGCGTCCACGGGTGCCCCTCCATGCCCCAAGATGGTGTATTGTGAAACAGGGCGGTCCCCTCCACAAGTGGGCTTGAACGCCCCGACGACACTCGCCCAGCGCACTCTGCGCCAACGTTTCCGCCGAGCCGCCGGAGCCGCCATCGCCGCCATCACCTGTGACCGCATCTGCTTATCCAATTGGGGGTTATGGCGCCGCTATCGACATGGTAGTATATGTTGTCATTGCCACAACCTGAGCAGGTTCCGTGCACTCCTATCACGAAGGCCACGGCCACACCGCTGTCGTATCGCCAGCGAGCGTTCCGAGCGAGCATGACCTGATCGGCCTGAGCGCCGAGGCGATGGCGCGGCTGCTGGTCGATCTTGCCCACAGCAACCCGTTGCTCGCGAACCAATTGAGCCGGCGACTGGAGGCGCTGCCATTGGCGTCCGCGGCGTCCGCGGCGTCCCGCGCGAAAACGGCCGAACCCGACGGACCGCTTCTCCTCGGCGACAGCGCGGCCATGCGCCGGGTCAACAAGGAAATCCAGCAGTACGCGACGACCGACGCCGCCGTGCTCATCACCGGCGAGACGGGCACGGGCAAGGAACTGGCGGCCGCCGCCGTGCATCGGCGGTCACTTTGCGCCAAAGGGCCGTTCGTCGCGGTCAACTGCGCCGGATTGCCGGCGAGCCTGGTCTCCTCGGAGCTGTTCGGCCACGAGAAGGGCGCGTTCACCGGCGCGCATCAGCGCAAGGTCGGGCGGATCGAGGCGGCGCAAGGCGGAACAGTCTTCCTCGACGAGATCGGCGATTTCCCGTTCGAGCTTCAGGCCCACCTGCTGCGGTTTCTGCAGGAGAAAACCATCGAACGGGTGGGCGCGTGCCGACCGGTCGAGGTCGACGTGCGGGTCATCGCCGCGACCAACAAGGACCTGGCGAGCGAGGTCCGCGACGGGCGCTTCCGCGAGGATCTGTTCTACCGCCTGCACGTGCTTCGCCTGCACCTGCCTCCCCTTCGCGATCGCGAAGACGACATCGAACTGCTCAGCGAGCACTACTTGCGCGAATTCCGCTCCGTCGGGCCGGGCCGGTCGGTGCGATTTTCCGCCGAGGCGATCCGCGCCCTCCGCGCCCATCCTTGGCCCGGCAACGTCCGCGAACTGATGGGCCGGGTCCGCCGAGCCGCCGTCACCAGCGACGGCCCGTTGATACAGCCGAGCGATCTTGGTTTCGCCAGGATCGAGCGGCGCCAGCGTGAGCGCGGCCGCGTTGAGCTTCGCGGCGCGGGGACAGTCGCGCTGCACCTCGCCGGCGCCGCCGACGCGACCGCCGTGGGGCGGCCGGAGACCGAGGCCGACAGCGCGGCGGAGCAAGAGCCTCCCGGCGGGAGCCTCGCGCTCTCGTTCGTGCCCGGCGCGCCCCATCCGACGCTGGCCGCAGCGAAGCGGGAGCTGGAGGCCTGGCTGCTGTCGGCGACGCTCCGCGCGGCCAGGAACAACGTGACGCTCGCCGCCGAACGGCTCGGCGTATCGCGGGTCACTCTGTACCGGCTGCTCGATCGCAACGGCCTGCGCGAGAGTCATCTCGCCATCGCGGACGGCGATTAGCGCGGATTGCTCAGCCGCGGCGGCGCGCGGTCGCCACGCGGTCGCCGGCGGCGGCGGCGTAGATCTCCATGAGCATGGGATAGTTGCGCTCGGCGGTGTAGCGCTCCTCGTAAAGCACGCGGGCGCGCTGTCCCATTGCCTGCATCGCGTCCGGATGATCGTAGGCCCAGCGAACCTTGGCCGCCCAGTCGGCCGGGTCGCCCGGATTGACGTGGATGCCGGTGACCCCGTCCTCGACGACCTCGGCCATCGAGCCCAGCCGCGACACCAGCACCGGAAGGCCGAGCGAAAACGCCTCGACCAGCGTCATCGGGAAGCCCTCGTACCACTCCGACGGCATCACCAGGAACCGCGCCTCGCTCATCCGCGCCGCGACCTCGGCCGACGTTTTCCACCCGAGCGCCGTGACGTAGGGCGACCGGGACGCGTCAACGACACCGCGCATCGGACCGTCGCCGGCGACGCTCAGCGGCACCTCCAGGCGCTCCCAGGCGCGCATCAGGTTCTCGATCCCCTTCTCCATCGTCAACCGGCCGACGAACAGCACATCCTTCATCGCCCGGCGATCGGGCACCGGCTTGCCGGGATCGGCGACGAAATTCGGCTTGACCACGACCTTGTCTTCGGGAAAGCCCGCGGCGAGAAAGCGTGAGCGGGCGAACGCGGTCAGCGTGATGATCCGGTTCACGTCCCGCCGCCATGTGTCCGCCGCGCGGTGCTTGGCGATCATGTGCGCGAGCGGGAGCGAGGCGATCGCCGAGTTGCGATAGCAGCGGTGGATGACGCCGTGATACGGGCTGCCGGTGACGCACAGCTCGCACGGCTTGGCGTCGCGCATCAGCATCGCGTTGGCGCAGATCGTCCGGTAGTTGTGCAGGGTCTGAACGACCGGCACCCCGTTCTCGCCGCACACGCGATAAATCGCGGGGCTGAGCAGCGGGAAGAAATTGTGCACGTGAACGATGTCCGGCCGATTCTCGGCGAGGACCTTGCGCATCCATTCGGCGCCGAACGGCGACGACGCGGTGTAGAGCGCCGTCTTGATCCGCGCCCGCACTCCATGAATGTCGCGGTTCGAAACCTTGGCGACCACGACGTCGTGACCGTTTTCGCGGAGCAGGGCCGCCTCGTTATCGAGGACGACGTCTTCTCCGCCGCGGTTGATGTACTCGTTGTGAACGATTACGATCCGCACGGTAGGCTCCCCGCCAGCGCCTTGTCGGCACGGCGACCGCTTTCTTCACGATCAGCGTTTCAGACCAGCTTTCCGAGGATGTAGCGAAACCACCGCCGGCGCGGTGGCGTCCCCTAGGGGATGACCAACTTGGCCAATGAGTTCAACAGCTTCCGAGATTGCCAGGAATAGCACGGACATACGCGGAGGACAAGGCTACCGTTCGTCGTCGATGCCGTCCTTCCAGTGCGGAGTACCCGAGCTTCCACGGTCGGAGGAGTTGGTGCGGCCGATATAAATGCTCAGGTGCACTCGCTGGCCGGCCTTGGTCACGATGTCTTCGGTGACCTCGATTGGAAGGTCCAGCGCTGCCAGTTCGCCCTCGTGGGCCAGGATCAGTTTCTGTAGCTGGTCACAGGACTTACCGCCGTGAGAGGCTACGGCGTCTGAGAAGATCGTGTTCCGGCTCCACTTGCCGCTGGGAGCCGTCCCACATTCCGGCCGCTTGCCTTTCCACGGACCTTCGCGGTGCACTATAACCGTTATCAAATCGCCGCCGAGTTGCACCGTCTTGACAAACTGGCGAACAGGGTGGCTCAGCTCCTTGGCGGCATTCGAAGGCGCTTACCTCTTGGAAACGAACCTCTCACAACAGAGAATAAACGCGGCGGAAGGAGACGAAACCACCACAAGTACCAAACGAACGCCCATGCGCTGGTCGTTGATCCCCGCGCTGGAAGAACTCCTCCGCTGGTGCTAAAACTGCTGACGGCATCTCAGTGCAGCCGTCATCAGAAAGCCCCGGCCCGGATATGGCTTACTTCTACAACTCCCGTCCTCTTGACAGTATCCAGATATATACCTCTTGTGAGGGTGTGAAGTTAAAATACTCGCCCCACTTCTTGGAGAACGAGGGCACAGGCGGACACAGCCCGCCTACGTGGGTTGTCCACGACATTCTTGTTAATCCGACAGACATCATAATACAAGGCGATGGGCGCGCGAAGTATAGATCTGATTATGATGATTATTGCGTAGTAGTATCGGCTGACACGGACGGCCTCTACGAAGTAGTTGTTACGTCGTTCCGAGAAGCCAAGAAGAAGCGTTAGCTGTCTCGCTAGATGTGTTGGAGGCAATTCAGACGAGCCACTCCGCTGCCTTCTCAACCGCCTCCGCCAGAACTACCACCGGATACCCCGACCCGTACCTCGCGCTGACGTTCCCCGAGGAATGCCCGTGGATAGCGTCGGAGACCTCGGGAGGCGCACCCGTCGCTCGGCAGGCGTCGGCGTGAAGGTGACGTAGGCTGTGGAAGGTCACGCGCTTGTCAGAGATGCCGGAGGCGCGGATGGCCCGGTTCATCCGCTTGCTGGCGGCAAGGGGGTTGGGGTGGCTCCATAGGGGCGCGGTTGAGCCGTCCCCACGCAGTGCCAACATCTCGGGAAGGAGGCGCAGGTAGTACCGACCTCCTTGCCTGTGAAGGTGAGAAGCCCCGCGCATGGTTATGCTCCATGGTAGCCCGAATTGGACAAGCCACGGAAGCTGAACGTAACCCATTGATGTCGCTGAAATGGCGTCCCCTAGGGGATTCGAACCCCTGTTGCCGCCGTGAGAGGGCGGTGTCCTAGGCCTCTAGACGAAGGGGACCTTCTGACGCGTACGTGTACAGGATATTCCCTCGCGCGATCAAGCCTTGCCGCTGGCGTGCGCGCATCTGTCTTGATCGCGGGTAGTGTCTCGACGTGAAATCCGCCGTCGCTGCCGAATGGCGCGCGCCGGTTGCCGGCGCAGCGGGGGCGAGATAAGACCTCCTTGGGCGCGGCCGTTCCTGAGGCACTACCCGATCGGGGCCCGGAGCGAGACGTCAGCTTCGCGGCGGCGTCGATATGTGCTATGTTGATTGGCGTTGGGACCGCGAGCGCTCGATCGAGCCGAAATGCTTTTTCGTTTTCGCGATCCGAAATGGAGTACCGTTAGAAATCAATATGTTACGGAAAATTCAATAGGTCAGAATGGCCTATTTTATGGGTCAGAATGACCTATCCAGTTAGGGCGAATGACCCATGGCTCTCCCGGAGGTCAGCGCCTTCATGCCGGCTCGGACGACGACTCAGGTGATGACGAGATCGAGGCGGATCACCCGCTCGGCGTCGATCCGGAACGCAGCCGTTTGGCCCGCCCGGCCGGCGGGAACAGCGGTGATGAGCCAGACCAGGTCCGGCTCGAAGGCCGCCGCCACATCGGTTGGCGACGGCTCGGCGGGGTGATCGGGATGGGAGTGGTAGTGGCCGACGATGGCGTCGGGGCCGCCGCGCAGGGCTCGCGTCAGGTCGAAGCGCAGCGCGGGATCGATCTCGAAGCGGCGGGTTTTGGCACTCCCTGCCACGTTGGGACTGGCCCGCGCCCGGGTGATGGTGACGGCGCCGTCGGACCGCCGGCCGATCAGCAGGCCGCAGCATTCTTCCGGATAGGCCCGTTCGGCGGCCTCGGCGATGGTCGCGAGCGTTTCGGCGCCGATCAGGATCAAGGCCGGTTGACGATCGTGCCCCTGACGCGCCCGGATGAGGAGCTCGATAACCAGCACCCGCTCGCATGGCCCGGCCGGGCCGATGCGCAGGTAAAGCAGTTTCCCGTCCGGCCTCATTTCGAGGACACCGCAGCCTTCGGGAAGACCCAGGCTGGCTTCGCCAAAGCCGTCCCTTTTTGCCGCCGCCGCCGGCGATGACGACGCCGACGATGACTGCTCCGTTTGCGATTTCGTCAGCTTGAAATCCGGATCGTTCATCCTGGAATAGAACGCGTAGCCGAGCAGAACGATGCCGGCAACGATCAGAACGCCAAGGCCGATGACCAAGCTTTTGATGGCCTGCATGGATTGTGCGCCGTAAAGTTGACGATGGTGACGACTTACACGGTTACGGTGCCACAGAACAAGGGCGGAGCACGGCTCGACCGAATCCTCGCCGACGCGCTGCCCGACCTTTCGCGCACCCGCCTGCAATCGTTGATCCGCGGCGGCCGGGTGGTCGCGGCGCCTGGCGGCGAACCCGTTGTCGATCCGGCGCACCGGGTCGAGGCCGGCGGGGCGTGGAGCATCGCGGTGCCGCCGCTGCCCTCGCCGGTGGCGCACGCCGAGGAGATCCCGCTCGAGGTGGTCTTCGAGGACGAAGATCTCATCGTGGTGGATAAGCCCGCCGGCCTGGTCGTTCATCCCGGCGCCGGCAATCCCAGCGGCACTCTCGTCAACGCGCTGCTGCGCCACTGCGCCGGCGGCCTCGCGCGCGCCGGCGGGCCCGTCCGGCCGGGGATCGTCCACCGCCTCGACAAGGACACCAGCGGCCTGATTGTCAGCGCCAAGAGCGACGGGGCGTTCGCCTCGCTGGTCCAGCAGTTCAGCGCCCACACCATCGAGCGCGGCTACTACGCCATCGTTTACGGCGTCCCGCGCCGGGCGCGCGGGCGGATCGACGGTCCCGTGGGACGCAGCCCCGCCAACCGCAAGAAGATGGCGATCGTGCCCGGCGGCAAACCGGCGGCGACCGACTACCGCGTCATTCGCCGTTTCGGATTAGCGGCGAGCCTGGTCGAGTGCCGGCCGTTGACCGGGCGGACTCATCAGATCCGGGTTCACCTGGCGTCGATCGGCCATCCGTTGATTGGCGATCCGCTTTACGGCCGCAACAGCGCGAGAACGGGCGGCGTTGCCGGCGAGGGCGGCGGTGCTTCGTCGCGGCAGGCGCTTCATGCGTTCTTGATTGGTTTTAGCCACCCCACGACCGGCGAAACCGTTCGCCTGAAATCAGATATACCCTACGATCTCAAGCGATTGCTTGATAAATTAGAGAAGTTATAAATTTCTCCTATACCCGAGCGCTACGCTAAGATATTTTGTTGAGGTATCACGGGATACGGCCTAGGCTGAAGAAGCTTACTAGAATAGCAGCCTGGGCCGGGACGAAAGCGAGGGCAAGGGTCATGTCGGGCATCAGATCGACTTTGGAGATCACGCCGGATCGCAATCTGTCACGCTATCTCCAGCATATCCGCAAGTACCCGATGCTGAGCCCGGAAGAGGAGTACCGCCTCGCCAAGCGCTGGGTGGACCATCATGACGAGGACGCCGCCGACATCCTTGTCACCAGCCACCTGCGTCTGGTCGCGAAAATTGCCATGGGGTACCGCGGCTATGGCTTGCCCGTCGGCGAACTCATCTCCGAGGGCAACGTCGGCATGATGCAGGCGGTCGTCCGTTTCGATCCGGAACGCGGCTTCCGCCTCGCGACCTACGCCATGTGGTGGATCCGCGCGGCGATGCAGGAATACATCCTGCACTCCTGGTCCCTTGTTAAGATGGGAACGACCGCGGCTCAGAAAAAGCTGTTCTTCAACCTGCGCAAACTGAAGGGTCAGATGCAGGCGATCGACGACGGCGACTTGTCGCCGGAGCGGGTGGCGCATATCGCAGAACGGCTGAACGTCTCCGAAACCGACGTCATTCAGATGAACCGGCGGATCAGCAGTCCGGACGCGTCCCTGAACGCGCCCTTGCGCGAGGATGGGGACGGCGAATGGCAGGATTGGCTCGTCGACGGCGAAGAAAGTCAGGAAGTTTATCTGGCCAACAGCGAGGAATTCAGCAATCGGCGCAAGCTTCTCGCCGGCGCGCTGAAATCGCTCTCGGAGCGCGAGCGGCAAATCCTTTCCGAGCGGCGCCTCAAGGATACGCCGACGACGCTCGAAAGCCTCAGCCATCGCTATGGGATTTCGCGCGAACGGGTCCGCCAGATCGAAGTTAAGGCCTTCGAGAAATTGCAGAAATCGGTGCGAAACGCGGTGATGGACCAGCGCGTCGCCTGCTGATGCGGCGCTACGTCGGCGATCAGCTCACGAACGGATCGCGCACCATGACGGTGTCCTCGCGCTCCGGGCTGGTTGATAGCAGGTGAACCGGTGCGCCGATCAGCTCCTCGATGCGGCGGATGTACTTGACCGTCGTCGCCGGCAACTCCACCCACGACCGCGCGCCCCGCGTGCTTTCCGACCAGCCGGCCATGACCTCATATTGCGGCTCGAGCTCCGCCTGGCGCAGGGACGACGCCGGCAGATGATCGACGCTCTCGCCGTTGAGGCGATAGCCGGTGCAGACTTTCACTTCGCTGAAACCGTCGAGAACGTCGAGCTTGGTCAGCGCCAATCCGGTGATCCCGTTGACCCGCACGGCGTGGCGGACAAGGACGGCATCGAACCAGCCGCACCGCCGCGCTCGTCCCGTCACCGTCCCGAACTCCCTGCCGCGCTCGCCGAGGGTCCGGCCGACCTCGTCGGTGAGCTCGGTCGGGAACGGGCCGCTGCCGACCCGCGTCGTGTAGGCTTTGGTGATCCCCAGCACATAGCCCAGCGCACCCGGGCCGAGCCCGGAACCGGCGGCGGCTGTACCGGCGACCGTGTTGGACGACGTCACGAACGGATAGGTGCCGTGATCGATGTCGAGCATGGTGCCTTGCGCGCCTTCGAACAGGATGCGCTTTCCGGCCTTGCGGACCTCGTCGAGCGTCTTCCAGACGATATCGGCGTAGGGTAGAACCGCCGGCGCGACGGCCATGAGCTCGTCGAGCAGAGGGTCGCGTGCCACCTCGCTCATGCCAAGGCCGCGCAGCAGCGCGTTGTGATGGACGAGAAGAATGTCGATCTTGCCGGCGACAATCTTGGCGCTGGCAAGATCGCCGAGACGGATCGCCCGCCGCGCGACCTTGTCCTCGTACGCCGGGCCGATGCCGCGCCCGGTGGTGCCGATGCGCGAAGCACCCAGCGCCAGCTCGCGCGCCTTGTCCAGGTTGCGGTGGAGCGGCAAAATCAACGGGACGTTTTCGGCGATCTTGAGGTTCGCCGGGCCGACCTCGATGCCCTGGCCGCGCAGGCCATCGATCTCGGCGAGCAGCGCCCATGGGTCGAGCACGACGCCATTGCCGATGACAGCGAGCTTGCCCCGGCGGACGACGCCCGACGGCAGCAAGCTCAGCTTGTAGGTCACCCCATCAATGACCAGCGTGTGTCCGGCGTTGTGGCCGCCCTGGAAGCGGACGACAACATCGGCGCGCTCCGATAGCCAGTCGACGATCTTGCCCTTGCCTTCATCGCCCCATTGGGAGCCGATCACAACAACGTTTGCCATACGCGCCTAGGTCCTGCTTTTCGTTGGCACCGCGCGCGCCTCGCGCACGATCTCATCTTCGAGCACGTGCGCGCACTTGAGACGGGCCGCCTCTTTGTCGGCATCGGCGTTTTCGTCCAGAGCGAAAATTGTTATCCAGCCCTCCGCGCGCAGGCGCAAGGCCTGTTCGCGCGACTGGTCGCCCGGGATGAACACACGCCGGCGCGCCGGCCGGCTGGGCAGGCTTTCGAGCACGGTGTCGAGCAGCAGCGTCACGCCGGTCGCGGGCTCCGTTTCGCCCGCAAGGTATCGCCCGCCGCGCGCGAGCTCGCCGCGCACATGCCGCGCGTAGAGCGAGAAGGTCACCCCGGAGTGATACTCGAGGCCGCGGTATTCGACCACGTCGATGCTCACGTCAAGCCACGGCGCAGCGGTTCGGACCCGCTCGAATACTTCGATGACGGCGGCACGTCCGGCGGCGGCCTGGGGCGGCAGGTCCGCCGCGCGTAGCACCGCGATGGTGTCATCGGGCGATCCGGCCGCGGCGATGACTCGGGCGAGCAGATTCGCCCGCTCCGGCCCGAGATCCGGCGCCAACGCCGCGACCGCCGCGGAGTCCTTACGATCGAGAGCGGTCCGCAGCCGCGCCCGAGCGTCCTCCCCGCACGAGCCATCCGGCACGATGAACGAGACCAGGGTCGGCAGGCCGAGATCGACCGACAGGCCCGATGCGCCAAGCTCAGCCAGCGCGTCCGCGGCCATGACGATGACCTCGACATCGGCGCGCGCGCAATCCACCCCCACCAGCTCGACGCCGATCTGACCGAGCTGTCGCCCCGGCCTGAGTTCCGAGCCGAGAACGCGGACGACCTGGCCCGCGTAACTCAGCCGCAATGGGCGCGGCCGGCTGGCGAGGCGGGTCGTGGCGATCCGGGCGATCTGCATCGTCATGTCCGGGCGCAACGCGAGCATCCGCTGCGACAGCGGATCCATCAGCCGGAAGGTCTGCTCGGCGAGCGCAGCGCCGCTGCCCGAGAGCAGTGTCTCTTCGAACTCGGCCAGCGGCGGCTTAACCCGCTCGTAGCCATAACCAGCAAAAGTCGCCAGTAGTCGCTCGACCGTATCGGCCTCGAAAGCCGCGTGCGGCGGCAGAACGTCGGTCATGCCGGCGGGCAACAGCGCTTTTTCGGTAAGGTCGGTCATGCGGGCCGCAACGTGGGATGCTCATGGAGAAAGACGGCATGGCTCGACGAATTCGCCAAGCCAAGCCAAGCAGGATTTCAGGGTCTTTGCACTCAGAGGGTGTAATCGCATACCAATGGTCCCGACGCTACCGATAGATTGCGTTCGGCCCCGCGCCGAAGGAGCACGGCGGGCGAGAGAGCCTCATGGAGTCAGATGAAAAATAAGGGAATGGTCGCCTGCGGGCACATTGAAACGGGCCGCGCCGCCGCCGCGATGCTTGAGCTTGGCGGCAATGCCTTCGACGCCGTCCTCGCCGCGATGTGCGCGGCATGCGTGGCCGAGCCGATCCTGGCCTCGCTCGGCGGCGGCGGCTTTCTGCTGGCGCGGCCGGTGCGTGCCCGGCTTGCTGATCAGCCGATGGTGTTCGATTTCTTCGGCCAGACGCCGAAGGCGCGCGTCAACGAAGATGAGGCGGACTTCATCCCAGTCCTCGCCGACTTCGGCGCGACACAACAGGAGTTCCATGTCGGCATGGCCTCGATCGCGACTCCGGGGGTGGTCAAGGGCCTGTTCGCCGCGCACCGCGCGCTCGGCCGGATGCCGCTGCGCGAGGTCGTCGCGCCGGCGGTCGAACTGGCTCGCACCGGCGTGCGGACAACCGCGATCCAGGCCTACATGGCGCGGGTCGTCGGCGCCATCCTGCGGCACAGCCCCGCCGCGTTCGCGCTGCTCGCCAGCCGCGAACGGCCGGACGATCTGGTCGGCGCCGGCGAAACCTATACCATGCCGGCTTTTGCCGACGTCCTCGAGGTGCTGGCGATCGAAGGCGAAGACCTGTTCTACCACGGCGAGATCGCGCGCGATCTCGTGGCGGCGTGCGCGAGCGGCGGCGGCCACTTACGGATGGCCGACCTGAAAGATTATCGGGTTGATGTCCGCAAGCCCATCGAGGTCGAGATCTTCGCCTCACGGCTCTCTCTCAATCCACCGCCTTCCTCGGGCGGCATATTGATCGCCTTCGCGCTTGAGTTGATACGCAACTTTCCGTTCCGGAGCGAACATCGCGGCTCGGCCGACTATGCGCGAACCCTCACCCGCGCGATGGCTGCAACCAATCGTGCGCGCATCGAGGCCAAGTTCCATGAGGCGCCCGACGAGGCGGTCGCGGATCTCGCCCTCGATCCCGCCTTGCTCGCGCGCTATCGCCGAGACGTCTTCGCCGAGCCCGCCGGGCGCGGAGCAACGACGCACATCAGCGCCATCGATGCCGCAGGGAACGCGGCCAGCCTGTCGATCTCAAACGGCGAGGGATCCGGCTACGTCATTCCCGGCACCGACATCATGCTCAACAACATGCTCGGCGAGGACGACATCAACCCGCATGGGCACCAGCGATGGCCGACCGATCGCCGGCTATGCTCGATGATGACGCCGGTGCTTGGCGTCGGTCGCGACGGCGGCGTCACCGCGATGGGCTCGGGCGGCTCCAATCGGATCCGCACAGCCATTCTCCAGGTCCTGCTCGACACCTTCGGCTTTAAGGCCGATCTCGACCGGGCCGTCGACGCGCCCCGGCTCCACCTCGAGGGCGATAAGCTCAGCATGGAGCCGGGCTTCTCCGAAGCCGTCGTGCGGGCTCTCGGCTCGGGGTTCGAGATCGACCCTTGGAGCGAGAAGAACATGTTCTTCGGCGGGGTCCATGCCGTACGCCGCGACGCGAAGGGCGGATTCACGGCGGCGGCCGATGCGAGGCGCGATGGCGCCATCATCGCGTGTTGACCACCGGTTCAGCGACGAGCAATTCGCGCTCGCAATGCGTGTGCCAATGATATATACTGTTAGTTGTTGGATATCACACAAATACACGCATGTTGGCGCCAATGCTCAATCCGCAGGTTTCCGAGCTCCCCCGCGCCACCGGTCGATCGCCAGGGCCGCGACGGCCATCTTCTGTCACGGATGCGCCTGTTGCGCTCGCTCGATCATGACGCGCTGGCGGCGATCGAGAAGTCCAGCGTCTATAAGCAATTCTCGCCATGCGAGCAGATCATCGATCGCGACAGCTCCTCGACCGACGTTTTCTTTATCGTCCGCGGCCGCGCCAGGATCGTCAACTATTCGGTGACGGGACGCGAAATCGCCTTCGACGACCTGACCGATGGCGACTATTTCGGCGAGCTCTCGGCGCTCGATAACCGGCCGCGCTCGGCCAATGTCATGGCTCTGGTCGAATCCCTCATTCTCGCCCTGCCGCAGCGGACGTTCCGCCAGGTGATCGAGCGCCATCCGGCGATCGCGCTGGAGGTCATGACCCGGCTCGCCAACATCGTCCGGGCGGCCGACGAGCGGATCATGGACCTCAGCACGCTTGCCGCGCACAACCGGGTTCAGGCCGAACTGCTCCGCCAAGTCCGCGGTCATGGCCGAGATTCCAACCGCGGCCGGATCTCGCCGATCCCGGTGCACAGCGACATCGCCAGCCGGGTCAGCACCACCCGCGAAACCGTCGCGCGGGTGCTCAACGATCTTGCCCGGCGCGGCATCGTCGAACGCACCAAGCAGGCGCTTGTCATCCATGATATCACCAGCCTCGAGACGATCGTCGACGAGGTTCGCGGCTAGGCATCTACCGCCGTCCCATACCGCGCGCAACGCCGGCAAAGGACGGGGCGTTGGCGAAACATAGGCCAAGCATGAGACGTCATGTGGCCCGCGTCATGGGTCAGTCTGACCTATGTTATAGGTCAGAATGGCCTATGTGATTTCGCCTAACACGTTGATTTTATTAACTCACCATTTCGGACCACGAACAACGCTTCTCGCCAAGCCGCAGCACGCTGACGCGGCGCGACGAGCCATGGACGCTCCACCATGAACGCCCCACTATAGCACATATCGCCGCCCCGGCCTCTCGTACGGAGGAGGGCCGCCGCTACTTGATCTTCGCTTCCTTGAACGCAACGTGCTTGCGCACGACCGGGTCGTACTTGCGGAATTCCAGCTTGCCGGTTGCCGTGCGCGGGTTCTTCTTGGCGACGTAGAAGAAGCCCGTCCCGGCCGAGCTGACGAGTCTGATCAAAATGGTTGCGGGCTTGGCCATGGGAGCGCCGTTCCTAAGGTAAAGAGCTTAAAGTTGGGTGATTGCACGACGGAAGATAACGGCCCGCGCACGCGAGTCAACACCAGCACCCCAGCGCGCCACGGGTTCAGTCAGTCGAAGCTTACTCTATCGGATTACCCGGCCCTACGCCAAGCGGCAAAGCTCGCGCGGATCGACGCTCGCGTGCCTGATCGTCAGGCGGTTCCAGGTGTAGGTGATGTGGATTTGCCCGCGCGCGTCGACGATGACGGCCGGGTAGGAGAACTCGCCCGCGTCGCGCTCGAGAACGAGCATCGGCGACCAAGCCGCGCCGTCCGCCGACACCGCGACGTTGAGCGGCGTCCGCTTGCGCTTCGAATGGTTGTAGACGACCACGCCGCGACCATCGCGCAAAATCACGCCGTCGATACCGCTGTCCGGATTGGGCAGGCTCGTGGCGCGCATCGCCGACCAGTCCTCCAGGCCATCCTTCGACCAGCACTCGGTGATGACGCCCTGACGACTGCGACAGAGCAGCTGATAGCCATCACGGTAAGCGAGGATGCAGGGCTGGATCGCCGCGAAGTCGTGCCCGCTGTTGAGCGGGCCGACGCTTTGCCATGTCAGGCCGAGATCGCGGCTGCACTCCAGGTGGACCCGCCAACGGCGGTGTTCGCTGCTCGACGGGCAGATCAGCAGGCCGTCAGCCGTTTCGATCGGCTTGTTTTTGATTGGCCCGAGGATGCCCCTGGGCAACCGCCGCGGTGGCTCCCAGCTCCGGCCGTCATCGGCCGAGCGGGTGAGCATGCCCCACCACCGCTTCGGGCTCGGCCCGACCTTGTAGAACAGCAGCAGCGGGCCGCCGGCAGGCCGGTAGAGGACCGGATTCCAGCATGAGAACCGCTTGCCGTCGGCGTGCGCCCCATCCTGCTTGCCTTCGGCGACGAGCCGAGGTTCCGACCATCGCCGGCCGTTGGCGGGCCGCTCGGCGATCCAGATCCCGACGTCGTCATGGCCTTCGTGGGAACCGCCAAACCAGGTGACGATGAGACCGCGCGGCGTTTCGGCGATGCTTGAGGCATGGACCGCGGCCGTCGGAGCAATATTGAAGACGAAGTCGCGGTCCAGCTCTTCCTCCCCAACCAGGACTTTTAGCGGCGCTTGCGCGGCTTTGTTTTCTTGCCGCCGGAACCCTTGCTTGCGCCGGACGGGCGAGGGCGGCGGACCCGCCCACCGCCGCCATCACTCGAGAACTGGAAAATCATGCCGCCGGTAATCGGATTGGCCTCGACCAGGCGGACGTCGAGCCGATCGCCGAGGCGGAATTCGAGCTTGCTCCGCCGGCCGACCAGGCGATGAGTTTTTTCCTCGTGAACATAGAAGTCGTCGGGCAGGGTGCTGATCGGTACAAGGCCGTCGGCGCCGTTCTCGTTCAGCGTGACGAACAACCCGAAGCGGGTCACGCCATTGATCCGCGCGGCGAACTCGGCGCCGATCCGATCGGCGAGATAGGCCGCGGTGAAGCGGTCGAGGGCATCGCGTTCGGCGGTCGCGGCGCGCCGTTCGGTCGCCGAGATATGCTCGCCGGCCTTGGCGAAATCGACATCGCCCAAGCCGCCGCCATCGCCTCCGCCATCACCGAGACGCGCGCCGTCGATCAGCGCGCGATGAACCATGAGATCGGCGTAGCGACGGATCGGCGAGGTGAAATGGCAATAGCGCCTGAGCGCCAAGCCGAAATGACCAATGTTGACCGGTGAGTAGACGGCTTGCGATTGCGTCCGCAGGACAACGTCGCTGACCAGCCGCGCCTCGGGCCGCCCCGCCGCCTTCTCCAGGATCCGGTTCAAATCGACGGCGCGCACGACCTGGCCGCGCGGCAGGCTGATCGCCAGCGTCTCGAGGAACTCGCGCAGCGACTCCAGCTTGTCCTCGGGCGGCTGGTCGTGGATCCGGTACATGCACGGCCGCTTCGCCGCCTCGAGCGCTTCCGCCGCGGCGACGTTGGCGCAGATCATGAACTCCTCGATGAGCTTATGGCTGTCGAGGCGCTCGCGGAACTCAACCCGCTCGATACCGCCGCTGGCCGGATCGATAATGACCCGGCGTTCCGGCAGATCAAGCTCAAGGACGCCGCGCTTCATGCGCGCCTCGTTCAATGCTAGGTAGGCGCCGAACAGCGGCGCGATCACGCCGTCGGCGAGAGGCTCGGTCGCGGCGTCTGGTTGGCCGTCCCGGGCGGCCTGGACCTGGCGGTAGGTCAGCCGCGCCGCCGAGCGCATCAAGCCACGAATGAAGCGATGGCGCCGGAGGTTGCCGTTCGCGTCGATCCACAGGTGGACCGCGAGGCAGGAGCGATCCTCGCCGGGAATGAGCGAACACCAGCCATTGGACAACGCCTCGGGCAGCATCGGCACGACCCGGTCGGGGAAATAAACCGAGTTGCCGCGCTCATACGCCGCGCGATCGAGCGCGCCGCCCGGCCGGACGTACCAGGCGACATCGGCGATCGCGACCAGGAGGTGCCAGCCTCCGGTATTGGCCGGATCGTCGTCGGGTTCGGCCCAGACCGCGTCGTCGTAATCGCGGGCGTCCTCGCCGTCGATCGTAACGAGCGGGGTGGAGCGCAGATCGGTCCGTCCGGCGAGCGTGACCGGCCCGGCGGCCTCGGCCAGATCGAGCGCCTCCTGCGTGAAGCGGACCGGAATATCGTGGTCATGAATGGTGATCAGGCTGATCGAGCGCGGCCCAAGAGCGGGCCCGCACCTCTCGACCACCCGCGCCCGGCGCAGTCCCACCGCGCGGCCCTGGTCGACATCGGCCCAGACCAGGTCTCCCGGCTCGGCGCCAGCGGAATCGGCGGCGGCGACCTCGAACTCTTCCTTCGCCCGGCGATCCACCGGCAGGAGCCTCCCTTTGCCGTCGACAAGTTTGTAGATGCCGAGCGCCCTCGCCGGGCCGGCGTGCAGTCGGCGAATGATCCGCGCCTCGTACGCGCCCGCGGCGAGCGGGGTAAGGCGCGCCAGCACGCGATCGCCGCGGCTGACAGCGGCGCGGCTGCCGCGGTCGAGGATCATGACGATCTTTGGCGGCGGCGTCGCCTCGGCCCAGCTTGCCGGCCGCGCCGAAAGCTCGCCGTCGACGTCGACATCGAGAATTTCGAGTACCGCGACGCTGGGCAGGCTGCCTCCCTGGCGATAACGCCGGCCTTGGCTTCGGCCGAGCGCCCCTGCATCCTCAAGCTCCCTGAGGACCCTGAGCAACTCCGGCTTTTGGGCGGTATCGAGCCGGAACGCGCGGGCGAGTTCGCGCTTGCCGACCCGGCCCGAACTTCCCTTGATGTACTCAAGGATCTGATCGCGCGTCGGAAACGGTGCTGAAGCTGTTTTTACGGCTGGCTTAGTCACGTCGGCCAAAGGCTGGGATGAAATGATGGTTTATTGCGCGAAGCCGGGAATCGTATCCGCGCGCGGCTGATGCTTTCCAGGCCCAGCCTAGAGGTAGGAGCCACAGTGGCAAGTAGCAAATGGCCAGAGCCCGGCGAGGATGCCGGGACTTCGGTCATTCGGCTCCGGCGCCGGATTTCTTGCCGCTGGCCCGGGAGGTTCTTGGCTTTGCCGCGCCGGTCTTTTTCGCCGGAGACTTTTTGGCGGCGGGTTTGGCTGTGCTTGTCTTCGCGGCGGCTTTCTTGGCCGGTACCTTCTTCGCGGCGGACTTGCCCGCGCTTGATTTGCCCGTGCTGGATTTGGCCGCGGCGGACTTGGTCTTGGCGGGTGCCTTGCCCGATGCGGCGGCCTTGGCGGCGAGCAGTTCGACCGCGCGCTCGACGCCAAGCGTCTCGGCCGAGACGTCCTTCGGCAAGCTGGCGCGAATCTTGTTGTGCTCGATGTAGGCGCCGTAACGCCCACTCTTGAGCTGAATGGGCTTGCCGTCGGCCGGATGCTCGCCGATCGACTTGGCCGGCGTCCGGCGCTTGGCGGAATTGGCCAGCAGATCGATCGCCCGGTTCAGCCCGATGTGAAGCACGTCGTCGTCGCCCTTGAGCGAGACATAGAGATCGGCCAGCCGAATATAGGGGCCGAACCGGCCGATCCCGGCGGTAATTTCCTCGCCGGTCTCCGGATAGACGCCGATCGGGCGCGGTAAGGACAATAGCGCGAGCGCGGTCTCGAGTTCGACGCTCTCGGGATCCATGCCGCGCGGGACCGAAATGCGCTTTGGCTTGGCGTCGCCGTTGTCGCCGGCCGCGCCGAGCTGGATGTAGTAGCCGTATGGCCCCTTCTTGACGACGGCGGGCAGGCCTGTCTTGGGATCGCTGCCGAGCTCCCGGCCGTTGGTCTCGATTTGCGTCGCCGTCTCGCTTTCGTCGCCGCGGATCGGCACCAAAGGCCGGGTGTGGCGGCATTCGGGATAGTTCGAGCAGCCGATGAAGGCGCCGAACTTGCCGAGCTTCAGGTTGAGGCGGCCGTCCGCGCAGGCCGTGCAGCGGCGCGGATCGTGGCCGTCGCCGGTTTCGCGGAAGAAATGCGGGCCCAAGATCGCATCGAGCGCATCGAGCACCTCCTTGACCCGGAGGTCCTTGGTTTCGTCGACGCTGGCGCTGAAATCGCGCCAGAACTCGTTGAGCACCGAGCGCCAGTCGATCCGCCCGCCGGAGACATCGTCGAGCTTCTCTTCCAAGTCGGCGGTAAAGCCGTAGTCGAAGTAGCGCTCGAAAAAACTGGTCAGAAAGGCAGTGACCAGCCGGCCGCGATCTTCGGGAATGAAGCGTTTGGCTTCGAAGCGGACATAGTTGCGGTCCTGCAGGACCGAGATGATGCTGGCGTAGGTCGATGGCCGGCCGATGCCGAGCTCCTCGAGGCGTTTGACCAGGCTCGCTTCGGTAAAGCGCGGCGGCGGCTGGGTGAAGTGCTGCTCGGCGATGACGCGAAGCCGCTCCAGCGGGTCCGCCGCCTTCATGTCCGGCAGAACGCGGCCCTCGCCCTGGATCTCGCTGTTGGGGTCGGGATCGTCGCGGTCCTCGCGGTACAGCTTGAGGAACCCGTCGAAGGCAATGACCGAACCGGTCGCGCGCAGCATGACCTGGCGGTCGGGCGCGGCGATATCGACGGCGACCTGGTCGAGGACGGCGGACTCCATCTGGCTGGCGACCGCCCGCTTCCAGATCAGGGTGTAGAGCCGCAGCTGGTCGCGATCGAGGAAGCCCGCGACATCGGCGGGGCGGCGGTGCAGGTCGGTCGGACGGATCGCCTCGTGGGCTTCCTGCGCGTTCTTCGCCTTGGTCTTGTACATGCGCGGCTTCTCGGGGAGATACGGCGCGCCATAGTCGCTCCGGATGAGCTCGCGGCAGTTGGCAATCGCTTCGCCGGCCATTTGCACGCCGTCGGTCCGCATGTAGGTGATCAGGCCGACGGTCTCGCCGTTGATGGCGATGCCCTCGTAGAGCCGCTGCGCGGTGCGCATCGTCTGCGAAGCGCTCAGGCCCAGCTTGCGCGACGCCTCCTGCTGCAACGTGGACGTGATGAAGGGCGGAGCGGGATTGCGCCTGGTCTGCTTGCGCTCGACCTTGTCAACCGCGAACGAGCGGGCTTCGACGGCGGCGACCGCGGCGTCGGCGACCGCCTGATTGGCGATCGCCATCTTGTCGAGCTTGCTGCCGTCGAGGTGGGTCAGCGAGGCCTCGAACGTCTCGCCGCGCTCGGTTCTGAATACACCCTTGACGCTCCAGTATTCCCGCGAGACGAAATCCTCGATTTCGGTCTCGCGCTCGCAGATCAACCGGAGCGCGACCGACTGGACTCGTCCAGCCGAGCGGCTTCCGGGGAGCTTTCGCCACAGCACCGGCGACAGGGTGAAGCCGACGAGATAATCCAGCGCCCGGCGCGCGAGGTAGGCGTCGATCAGCTCGCGATCGAGGTCGCGCGGATTGGCGAACGCGTCGAGAATGGCGCTCTTGGTGATCGCGTTGAAGACGACGCGCTTGACGCCGACGCCCTTCAGTGCCTTGCGTCCGCCGAGGACTTCGCAGACGTGCCAGGAGATCGCCTCGCCCTCGCGATCGGGGTCGGTCGCGAGGTAAAGGTGCTCGGCGCCGCGCAGGGCTTCGGCGATTTCCTTGATGTGACGCTGGGCCTTGGCATCGACTTCCCAGTCCATCGAAAAATCGGCGTCCGGGCGGACCGAGCCGTCCTTCGCGGGCAGGTCGCGGACGTGGCCGTAGCTCGCCAGCACCGTGTAGCCGGGGCCGAGATACTTATTGATGGTCTTCGCTTTCGCCGGCGATTCGACGACAACCACATCCATGGGCTTCAGGACTTTGCGAAAGCGATCATAGCGATCTTGTTTCCGGGAAGCCGTTCGAGACGGCCCGCCAACTCCCATTCGAGCAAAATGGTATTGACCAGGGAAGCCGACAATTGGCAGCTGCGAACGATTTCGTCAACCGCCACCGGTGTCGCCGACAGCGCTTGGCCGATTAGTCCGCGCGCGTCGGACAGGACCGCATCGTCATCGAAAAGTTCGAGCACCGCTTGCACGGGTTCGTCACTCCTGGTCGCGGTCCTGGCGATCAGCGGTTCCGCGATCGCCCGCAACACGTCGTCGGCCGACTCGACGAGCGCGGCGCCTTGCCGGATCAGCGCGTTCGCGCCGCGCGAGCGCGGATCAAGCGGCGAGCCGGGCACGGCAAGAACCTCGCGGCCCTGTTCGAGAGCCGTCCGCGCGGTGATCAGCGAGCCCGAGCGCAGGCTGGCCTCGACCACCACGACGGCCCCGCTGGCTCCGGAGATCAGCCGGTTGCGCCGCGGGAAGTGGCGCGCCTGCGGACGAAGCGCGGGAGGAAACTCGGACATGACGAGGCCGCGTTCGGCGATGGCGCCATGCAGATCCCGGTTTTCTTCCGGATAGACCACATCGACTCCGCCCGCGACCATCGCCACCGTGCCCGTCGCCAGCGCCGCGGCGTGGGCGGCGGCGTCGATACCGCGGGCGAGGCCCGAGACGACCGTGATCCCAGCGGCGCCGAGGTCGCGCGCGAGGATGCCCGCCAGCCGCCGGCCGTTGATCGATGCGTTGCGCGCCCCGACAATGGCGACCATGGGCCTTTGTGTCAGGGCCGTCTCGCCGAGGGCGGCGAGCAACGGCGGGGCATCGTCAATGTGGGCCAGGAGCGGCGGATAGCCAGCCTCGTCAAGAGCGACCAGCCGGCCGCCAAGCGAGGCGAGTGCAGCCAGTTCGGCTTCGGCTTCGGCGACGCTGAACACCCTGGAGCAGGCGCGTGCGCCGCCGCGCCGGGCCAGTTCCGGCAGCGCGCGAAGCGCCGCCGCCGCCGAGCCGAAGCGCGCGACCAGCCGGCGATAGGTCACCGGCCCGACGTGTTCGCTCCGGATCAGGCGCAGCCGGTCGATCCGCTCGCGATCGTTGATATGCCGGTGTCGCGAGCCGTTGTCGGGACCTTGAGACAGCCGCAAGCCCTCCGCCGCGCGGAAACGCGCTTCATCCTTGGTAGCCGATCCGCCGCTAAGGATCCGTTAAGCCGCCGGGTGGTTAATGGTGTCACGGAAATGCAACGCGGTCGCGGCCATGTGAACCGCGACGACATTTCTCGTGTTGATTTGTGCGAGCCATCATGGAACATGCTCCGCTTAACAAGCGATATTAAACTAGGGCGGGATTTTCGACCTCTTCGCGAACAACCCCCTTACCGGGAGGCTATCATGACCCCACGATCCGACGATCCGAAGCAGACCGATTTCCCTACGACCAAACGCGCCGCCGGCGCGGCGATCGGCTCCGAGGCCCATACGCCGGGCCCGCGCGACGCCGAGGAAAAGCCGTTCGACTTCTCGATGTATCTTCACTACCTGCCCGGCACCGACTGATGCCGATTACGGTTCCCTAGCCGGCCCCGCCGCCGGCCGGGGACCGTTCTAAACGAGGGAAGCTAAACGTCGAGGTTCGCGACCTTCAGGGCGTTTTCCTCGATGAACTCGCGGCGCGTTTCCACGGTTTCACCCATCAACGTCGAGAAAACTTCCTCGGCGTCGTCGGCATGACCGACTTTGACCTGAAGCAGGGTCCGCGCTTCCGGATCGAGCGTGGTCTGCCAGAGCTGATCCGGATTCATTTCTCCGAGGCCCTTGTATCGCTGAAAGGCCATCCCCCTTCGGCCCGCCTCCATGATTGCTTCGACAAGCGAAACCGGGCCGGTGATGGGATAAACCTTGTCCTTGATCGCAAGCCGCCCGAGGCCTGCGTAGCTGCTTTGCAGCGCGTCGGCCTTGGCGTTGAGATGGCGCGCCTCGCCGCTGTCCAGCCATGACAGTTCCATGACGTAGCGCTCGCTGACGCCGCGAACCGTGCGGCGGAACTCGAGGCCGTCGTCGCCAAGGACAACGCTCCACGCGCCTTCTCCGAGAATGCGCAAGGCGCTGAGCCGGCTCGCGAGCCGTTCGCACAGCGCATTCGCCGCCGCGGCGTCGCCGATGACGGCCGCGTCGAACGCGGCCGCGATGGCGGCCTGTTCGACGATGGGCAATGGGATGTTCTGGGCGATCCGGCGCAAGCGAGTGCGCACCAACTGGGCCTCTTCGACGAGAGCCCGAAGATCGCTCGCCGCGATCTGCTCGCCTTCCGCCGTCTCCAGCACCGCGCCTTCGTCAATGGCCGCGCCGAAGAGGAAATCCTCCATCGCCGCTTCGTCCTTCAGGTAGACCTCAGACGAGCCGCGCTTGGCGCGGTAGAGCGGCGGCTGGGCGATGTAGAGGTAACCGCGCTCGATGATCTCGGCCATCTGCCGGTAGAAAAACGTCAGCAGCAGCGTGCGGATGTGGCTGCCGTCGACATCGGCGTCGGTCATGATGACGATCTTGTGGTAGCGACATTTTCCGATGTCGAAATCGTCCGGGCCGATCCCGGTGCCGAGCGCCGCGATCAGCGTGCCGATCTCCGCCGATCCCAGCATCTTGTCGAAGCGGGCGCGCTCGACGTTGAGGATCTTGCCGCGCAACGGCAGGATCGCCTGGTTGGCGCGGTTGCGCGCCTGCTTCGCCGAACCGCCGGCCGAGTCGCCCTCGACGATGAACAGTTCGCTGTTCGCCGGATCGCGCTCCTGGCAGTCGGCCAGCTTCCCCGGCAGCGAGGTAATATCGAGCACGCCCTTGCGTCGGGTGAATTCGCGCGCCTTGCGCGCTGCTTCGCGGGCGACCGCGGCTTCGACAATCTTGGCGACGACCTTCTTCGCCTCCGCCGGCTGCTCCTCCAGCCAGCGGCCAAGCTGCTCTGCGACCACGGTTTCGACCACCGGGCGAACCTCGGACGAAACCAGCTTGTCCTTGGTCTGTGACGAAAACTTCGGATCCGGCACCTTCACCGACAGCACGCAGGTCAGCCCCTCGCGGGCGTCGTCGCCGGTAATCGTCGCCTTCTCCTTCTTGGCGACGGCCGACGTCACATAGGCCTGGATGGTCCTGGTGAGCGCCGCGCGAAATCCGGCGAGGTGGGTTCCGCCATCGCGCTGGGGAATGTTATTGGTAAAGCACAGCATTGTTTCGTGATAGCTGTCGTTCCAGTGCAAGGCCGCTTCCACGACCATGAGATCGCGATTAACCTTGATCGTGACCGGCTTGTCGATCAGTACCGTTTTCGAGCGGTCGAGATAGCGCACGAAAGCAGCCAGCCCGCCCTCGTAGTGCAGCTCGGCCGAGCGTGGCGGCACCGAGCGGACGTCGCTCAGCGAAAGACGGACACCGGAGTTCAGGAACGCCAGTTCGCGAAGACGATGCTCCAGGGTCGGAAAGTCGAACTCCGTCATCGTGAACGTCGCGCTCGACGGAAAGAACGTCAGCTCCGTGCCGGTCTTGGCTTTGCGGTTCACGATCGGGGCATCGCCGATCACGGCCAGCGGTATCTCCGCGTCGCCGTTGCGAAAGCGCATCGCATGCTCCTTGCCGTCGCGCCAGATGCGGAGTTCCATCCACTCCGACAGCGCGTTGACCACCGAGATGCCGACGCCGTGCAGACCGCCGGAGACCTTGTAGGAGTTTTGATCGAACTTTCCGCCGGCATGAAGCCGGGTCATGATGACTTCGGCGGCCGATACCCCTTCTTCCTTGTGGATGTCGACGGGGATACCGCGGCCGTTGTCCGCGACCGTCACCGAACCGTCGGCATTGAGCTGAACGCTGACCAGATCGCAGTACCCGCCCAGGGCCTCGTCGATCGCATTGTCGACCGCCTCGTAGACCAGGTGATGCAGGCCGGTCCCGTCGTCGGTATCGCCGATATACATTCCCGGACGTCGCCGCACCGCCTCGAGACCGCGCAGGACCTTGATAGAGTTGGCGTCGTAAGCCCGCTCCGCGGCGGTGTTCACCGTTGCCTTGGTCATCGAGACAGTTTTTCCTCTATCCCATTCAGTGCCCGGCGCGCCCGCCGCTTATGGATGAAGCCGTGCCGAGGGTGACGAATTGGCCGGCGCCTTCGAGCGGCGCGAAGACCGCGCGGTCGGTGCCGGCATACCACGCCTGCCCACGGAGCCCGGCGACCTCCGCGAACAACTCGGCGCGGCGGCCGGAGTCGAGATGCGCCGCCACCTCATCCAGCAACAGCAAAGGCGCCATGCCGCGCTCGGCATCCTGAAGCCGGGCGCTTGCCAACACGATCGCGATCAGCAACGCTTTCTGCTCGCCCGTCGAACAGGACCGGGCAAGCCGGCCGGTCCGGGCATGACGCACGACCAGATCGCTCTTGTGCGGTCCGACCATGGCGCCGCCGGCCTCGGCGTCGGCCGGCCGGGACTGCTCCAACGCCTCGCGCAAACGACATTCGACGTCGAGTGCCGCCTCACCGTCCCTCAGCCAACTTTCGACGTTTCCGGCAACATCCAGCCGCGCCCCCGGGAATGCGCCGCCGCGCATGGCTTCACCGGTGAGGAGATCGGCCAGTTCACGCCTGGCCGCCGCGACGGCGACGCCGTGCGCGGCCATGGTCTGCTCTAGCGCCGCCAGCCATCCGGGGTCCGCGCCGCCGCCGCGCAGCAGTCGGGCGCGCTCCTGCATGGCCGCCTCATAGGCGTTGACCCGACGAACGTGGCGCGGATCGACACCGAACACGAGTCGGTCGAGAAACCGCCGCCGCGCCGAGGCGCCCTCGGCGAACAGCCTATCCATCTCCGGCGTCAGCCAGACAACGCCGAGGACCGCCGCCAACGCCGACTGGGCCCGCGCCGGCTGGGCGTCAATACGCACATGGCGCCGTTCGCGCCCGGTGACGCCGGCGCCCGCGCTCAAGCCGGTGCCGACATCGAGTTCGCCGCCGGGCGTGCGCAGCCGGGCCGCAACGGTCCATGCGCCGGCAACGCCCGGCGTACTCGACCCCACGAACGAACCGTCGCCCGGCACGCGTCTCAACTCATCAAGCCGCGCCCGGCGCAACCCGGTTCCCGGAGCAAGCAAGGACAGCGCTTCGAGGACCGTCGTCTTGCCGGCCCCATTCGGCCCGGTCAGGATCACCGTTTCCGGCCCGACCTCGATCCGGCGGTACTCGTAGCAGCGAAACGCGCTCAGCGTCAGCCGGGCCACCGAGGTATGGGCGCGGGGTTCGGTCCAAGGCGTGCGTTCGTGCGTCAATCCGTCCAGTGCGACCAACTCCGCGATCAACCCCTTACCCACCCGATCACACGCGCATCGGCATCAGCACGTAGATCGCCCGGGAGTCACCCAGCTCTCGCAAGATCGTCGGCGAGGCCGCGTCGGCGATCGAGAATTGCGCCTGCTCGCCCTCGATTTGTTGCGTTATGTCAAGAAGATAGCGAGAGTTGAAGCCGATTTCCAGGGCTTCGCCGTGGTATTTGACCTCAAGCTCCTCGGTCGCGCTGCCGCTATCGGGACTATTTGCCGACAAAACGAGGCTGCCGTTGGCCATCGCCAGCTTCACGGCGCGGGAGCGATCGCTCGAGATGGCCGACACGCGGTCGACGGCGGCGGCGAACAGCTTGCATTCCACGTCGAGGGTTTTGTCGTTGCTGGCCGGGATCACCCGTTCGTAGTCGGGAAACGTACCATCGATCAGCTTGGAGGTGAGGACGGCCTGGTTGACCGCGAAACGGATCTTGGTCGACGACAAGCCGACTTCGATCTCGCCGTCGCCCTCGTCGATGAGCTTGCGAAGCTCCATGACCGTCTTGCGCGGAATGATGACGCCGGGCATTCCCGAAGCACCTTCGGGCAGCGCCACCTCGACGCTGGCGAGCCGGTGGCCGTCGGTGGCGACCGCGCGCAACACCTCCGCGCCGCCATGGCTCAGCACGTGCAGATAGATCCCGTTGAGGTAGTAGCGGGTTTCCTCGGTCGAGATCGCGAAGCGCGTCCGGTCGATCAGTCCGCGCAAGTCCTTGGTTGACAAACGGAAGCGAAACGGCAGGTCCTCCGCCGTCATCACCGGGAAATCCTCGATCGGCAAGCATGCCAGCGTGAAGCGGGACCGGCCGCAGCGCAAGATCATGCGCTGGCCGCCGTCGGTTGCCTCGACCTCGACCTGCGAACCGTCGGGCAGCTTGCGCACGATATCGTAGAGCGTGTGGGCCGGTACCGTCGTGGCGCCGTCGCGCGCGATCTCCGCGGCGGTCGCTTCGGCGACATCGAGATCCATGTCGGTTGCGGTCAATCGAAGCAGATCGCCGCCGGCCTCCAGCTTGATGTTGGAGAGAATGGGGATGGTGTTGCGCCGCTCAACGACGCTTTGGACATGCGCGAGAGCCTTGAGCAAGGCCGCGCGATCAAGTGTAAATTTCATAGCAATGTACGATCCGAGCTACGATCCGAGCAAAAATTCTCTGGCCGGAAGCCTAATCATGAAGGCCGGCTGACCCGGCGCGAGCTTTTGGATTGCCGCGCCACGACGCGTACTATAGCAGTAGCGTACCGGGTCCGCAGAGAATTCGCTGTGGCGCGGCCGGCGGCGAACTCGGTTCAGCTTTGCAGCATCCGGCGAAGCAGTTCGAGGTCCTCGGCGAAACCCGCGTCCTGAGCGCACAACTCCTCGACCTTGCGCACGGCATGCATCACCGTCGTATGATCGCGACCGCCGAACTTGCGGCCGATTTCGGGCAGCGAGCGAGAGGTCAATTGCTTGGCGAGGTACATCGCCACTTGCCTCGGCCGGGCAACCGAGCGGGCGCGCCTCGCCGAGTGCATGTCGGACACCCGGATATTGAAATGCTCGGCCACGCGCTTCTGGATGTCCTCGATCGACACCCGGCGGTCGTTGGAGCGCAGAAGGTCGTGGAGAACCTCTTGCGTGGTCTCGAGCGAGATCTCGCGACCGACGAGTTGGGCGTGGGCGACGACCCGGTTCAAGGCGCCTTCGAGTTCGCGGACGTTCGACGAGATGCGGTGGGCGAGAAACTCGAGGACCTTGCGTGGGATGTCGACACCGAGCAGATCGGCCTTCGCGTGCAGAATGCCCAACCGCAGCTCATAGTTCGTCGCGTGAATATCGGCGACCAGACCGCAATTGAGCCGCGATTTGAGACGCTCCTGCATCCCCTCAAGATCGGACGGCGATTTGTCGGCGGACAGCACAATCTGCCGGCCTTGATCGACCAGGGTGTTGAAGGTGTGGAAAAACTCTTCCTGGGTGGAGTCCTTGCCGCTGATGAACTGCACGTCGTCGATCATGAGAACATCGACCGAACGAAATTGCGCCTTGAAGTCGACGGTGTTCTGCTCGCGCAGCGCGCGGATGAACCGGTACATGAATTTTTCGGCGGAAAGATAGACGACCGTTCGGGCCGGCTCGCGTTTGCGAATGTGCCAGGCGATGGCATGCATCAGGTGCGTCTTGCCGAGGCCGACACCGCCGTAGAGAAACAAAGGATTGAAGGAGACCCGGGCCGCGTCGGCGATGCGGCGCGCGGCGGCGTACGCGAACTCGTTGGGCTTGCCGACGACAAAGTTCTCGAAGGTAAAGCGGGCGTCCAGCGGCGCGCTGATGTCGTGGAAATCCGGCTGTTCTCGGCTGAGCGAGCGCTCGCATGGCTTGCCGCTAAGTGGCAACGAGCCTCTTGGGGTGTCCGAGCCCGAGCGTATCCACCGACCCTCGGTGATCGCGACCCGCTCGGCTTCGACCACCACGTCGATATCGTGAACCGCGGGGTTTTCGCCGCCCCAAAGCGCCCTCATCCTGTCGGCGTAATGCGCCACCACCCAGTCGCGCATGAATCGCGTCGGCACCTTCATGGTGATCTGGCCATCGCGCTCGCCACAGACCGTCATCGGCCTGAGCCAGCTGCGATACGCCGCCTCACCGATTTCCGCGCGCAGCAGACCACTTACACGCTGCCACTGAGTATCTAGAAAAGACCCGTCTTCAGCCACGCACCATCATCCAGCTGTTGCGTTGCGAGCACCCGACAAGAACGCGTTACGAGATGCGCAACCCGAACGGACTTTGGCGACGGTCTTACACGCCGCAATTGTCCGCGCGGGAGAGAAGCCTCGTGTTCGATTCCGCCTTGGCGAGAGCGCACTAAGCACCGTCACCATTACTCAAGGTTGACCAGCGCGGCGAGGTGCAGCCTAACGAATTAACACGACCTTCGCGCCAATCTCGCCCTGTCCTTGGGGCAGAACCCTCCAGCCACATCCCGTAGATATTCATCCTTGTTGGCGTCGAAACGCTTAAGTTTGTAGTAGAAAAAACGGTTTGGCCGATTTAATCGGCGCTCTTACCGGATACTAGCCAAAATCCTTTCAGCGGGCTGCATTTACTTGACCCGCATTAAGACTTATGTCCTGCATTGGCTCAGCATCAAATGACTGTACTGTTCCAAACGGGCGCATGCAATGTGCTCGAATGCAGAACGACCAAAAAAAATAGCTTGACATTTTTTAGAGCAACTATCGCGCGTTACAGCTAAAACGGGAATCTGGCACTGCTTGGACCCGGTCCTTGTACAGCATTGGAATGAAAAAAGTTTCTTTGACCCCAAAACCGAAAACGGGACGTGGGAGCCACTTTTGTAGCTCTCGGTTGCGTAGCCCCACGGCCAGGGCGCGGTTGTCGTTACGACGCCCGCCGACGCCACCAGCAGCGCAATTGCGGCGAGGTCATCGGGCTGGCATGACCGCTGGTGCGAAACGCCATGATCCCGCCGGCCGCGAAGTCGGCATTCAGCGCCATGTCGGCTACTTGCGTGGTCGGCTGCGCGATCGGCACTGTAACGACATCGACGCCATTGCGAACAACGTGGATATTGCCGGTCCGCGCGTTGTTCCAGGCCATGGTCAATCCGACGATGGTGACGTCGTAGGGCAGGTGGATCCCAACCGTCGCGCTCATGTCGGCGCCATTAAAACGGCGGAGATAAACGCTGCCGGAGTCGCCGTTGTAGCCGGCGCCGCCGGCTTCCAGTTCACCCAGCCATTTTCCGCGTGTATCGTCATAGTGGAATAGGCAGCCAAGGTCGGTTCGATAGCATGCATCCCCGGGTGCGGGCGCCGGCGGAAATGTCGCGCCCGTGCCGGTCGGCGCGCGCCAAGTGCCATCGGCGCACAGGAACTTTCCGGCCGCCGCGTCGCCGGCCGCCGGCGCCGGCGCCGCGCCGGCGCTGCCGCCGGCGCCGTTGTCTCCGCCGAGCAGCGGGAGTCGGGCGGCGGCGAGGACGCCACCGGTGACGGCGCCGGCATCGTGGCCATGCTCACCCGCGGCGACATCTCCCGGCGCCGCGCCGATATTGCGGTTGAACGCGGTGCCCTTGGCGAACGCGGGTTCGTAGACACCGTCATGGTCGTGATCCGAGCGCGCCGCGGTCTCGGCCGAACCGGTGCCCGATACGGCCATGTAGCGATGGGTGCTGCCCTCGGCCACATCATCGCTTGACTTGGACGCGAGCCAGCCATTGGCGCGGCCGGCGGTCAGGTAATGCGGGTGGTCGTCGCCATCCAGGCCGATGAGATAGGCATGCACGGCAACGCCGCCCGAACCTCCCGCCGAACCGCCGCCGTGGATCGCAACAATATCGACGACGTCTCTTGGCGAAAAGGTGCGGGACGCGGCTTCTTCGCCCGCCACTTTCTCGCCCGCCGAAACTCGCGGCGGATTGGCCTCGGCGCCGGCCTCGACGGTGTTCAGCTTCGCCTGTTGCACACTCGTGAAGCGCTTGACCGACCGCCCCTCGCCGAGGTCGTCGAGCGACTTCGTTGCAAGCCATGCTTCGGCGCGATACCCGGTCAAATATTGAAGATGGTCATCGTCGTCGAGGCCGCGCAGCGTGCGGTGCCGGACCTCGCTGGCCAGGGCGGCCTTGCTCTCGACCGTGGGCAGGCCTTCGCCGTCGAAAGCGAGAAGCCGTCCGGCCCGCGTCGCGGCCGCCGGAAGGGCGAGATCGGCGGGAGGCTCCGTGGGGCCGATATGGAGGCAGCTCGAAACACCAGCCGCCACCTGTTGCAGGCACGCCGTCAGATAATCGAGTTCGTCGTTGATGACCTGCGCGCGAAACGCGCCCGAGGGCTGAAAATCCGTTGTCCGCTCGATCGCGATATGGCGGCGCAAGGTGACGAGCGCGCCTTCGCCCGGCGGAACGTCAAGCACAACCGCTCCGCCGACGCTTGCGCCGGCGCCGATGACGCTGAAACCGTCGATCAAGCGCTGATCGTCAATAAAGACCTCGACATGCTCCGGCTTGAAGATCGCGAAGGCGTAGCCGAACTCCGTCTGCGCGCCGTCGCCGAGGTACTGCACCCGCGGTGGAGTGTTAGTGATTTTGATGTGTTCTTGCATGAAAGCTCCTGTCAGGCGACGGCATCTCCCCGCCACGGCGGGAACCGCCGCGGATCCGCCGCGAAAGGCCGAATGGCGAGCCGGACGCCGAAGATGGCGCCTCGGCCATGAAAGGTATTAGGTTTCTAGACCTATAAATGGAACAAAGCAAGTACAGAGTGGGGTCGGGGGCGCCTGGTCCGCGAGGGCGGTTAGGTCGAGTGTCATTCTTGTGCGGATCATCTTTCGCCGGCGCGCTATAGGATGTCGTATCGGCGGCACAAAGCTCGCCTGGAGACGGAGCAAGCGGTGGTGGTCAAGGTCTACGCCATTGACGGCGTGATCCCGGTGGTGCACCCGAGCGCGTTCATCCACCCGTCGGCGGTGCTGATCGGCGACGTGATCGTCGGCGCCGGTTGTTACGTCGGAGCCTGCGCGGCGTTGCGCGGCGATATCGGCAGGATCATCGTTGAGGAAGGCGCCAACGTGCAGGACCAATGCGTTTTGCATTGCTTCCCGAAAGCGGAATGCCGCGTGGGCTCGTGGGGACATATCGGCCACGGCGCCGTTCTCCATGGCGCGGTCGTCGAAGCTCACGCCCTTGTCGGAATGAATGCCGTGCTGATGGACGGTTGCGTCATCGGCGAGCAGAGTTTCATCGCCGCCATGTCGTTTGTGCCGGCGGGCAGCCGCGTACCGCCCCGGTCCCTCGCCGCCGGGATCCCGGCCAAGGTCCGGCGTAGCCTGAGCGACGAGGAGATCGCCTGGAAGCGCGTCGGCACCGAGGAATATCAGCGTATCGCCCAGCGTAGCAGGGCGACGATGCGCGAGGTCGAGGCCTTGGGCGAGATTGAGCCCGATCGGCCGACGCTAAAGGTCTCGGCCCATTATCCGCTTCACCTTATCCGCGGCCAAGAGATCGACGAGACGGCGAGCACGCGATAACGGCGTTCCGCCGGGCCGCCTAAGCGGGCGGATCCCGGCTACGTCATGGTCGCGCGCGATGAGGTGAATGGGTAGCGGGCCGGCTGTTACCGGGTCTGGTAAAGCTGGTCGAGCCTTGCGGCCAATTTGGGGTCGCTGCGCGCCGCCTGACTGATCTGGCGGTACTCCTCGACGTTGATCCCTTTGGTCTTCTCGATCTCCTTGACGGCTTCGTTTTCGGCCTGGCCAAGGACCTCTTGCTTCTCCTCTGGAGTCTTCGCCCCCTCGATCTTCGGGTTCCACGCCGTGATCACGCCGTCCACTTTCTTGGCCGCGTCGATGAACGAGCCAAGCTTGGCGTCGCTGAAGCTCGGCGCCGCTTGGGCCAGCGCCGAGCCACCGACGCCGGCACCAAGAAACAGCGTCAGGCTGAAAACGGTGAGTAACTTCAATAGCGTCCTGCTCATCAGAGCTCCTTCCTATCCGTGTCCTTGCCGTCAGTTGAGCCAATCAAGGCGGCGAAACTGTGGCCTCGACAGACAAAAAAGGCCGGAGGAAACGCCCTCCGGCCCCAGTTCTTCCGGCGACGGCCTAAGCCGCCGCCACGCTTGTCGTTGTCCTATTCGGCGTCCTATTCGGCGGCCGAGACCGTCGGTTCGCCGAGAAGGGCGCGCCGCTCGACTTCGTCGAAGCCTTCGTTCGCCGAGCGTTCCGGAGCCAGCAACGAAACGACGATTCCGAGCAGGAACGATCCGGTCATGGTGAACAGACAGGGGTTCTTGAGCGGGAAGTACCACCACTGGCTGGTAATATCGGCCTTGTGGGCCGCGATCGCCGCGTTGGCCGCCGCGACGACGTCCGGCGCCGAGCCGGCCGCGGCCGCCTTCGGACCGAGCATGTCGAGCTGAATAGTCGGCCCGAGGTAGATCAGCAGCAGCGTGCCGAAGGTCCCGAACAGGATGCTGCAGACCGCGCCCGCGGTCGTGAACTTCCGCCAGAACACCGACATGATCAACGCCGGGAAGTTGGCCGAAGCCGCGATCGAGAAGGTCAAACCGACCATGTAGGCGACATTTTGGCCCTGGAAGACGATGCCGAGAAGCACCGCGCCCACGCCCAGAATGACTGACGACAGCCGGGCGACGACCAGCTGTTCGCGCTCGGGAGCATGGCCGCCGCGAATGACGTTGACCCACAGATCGTGGGACAGCGCCCCGGCGCCGGCCAGGGTTAGGCCGGCGACAACCGCGAGAATGGTCGCGAAAGCCACGGCGCAGATGAAGCCGAAGAAGATGTTGCCGGCGATCGCCTGGGCGAGCAACGGAGCGGCCATGTTGCCGCCGCCGCCGGCCGCGAGGATATTCGCCTTACCGACCAGCACCATCGAGCCGAAGCCGAGGATGAAGGTGATCAGATAGAACGCACCAATCCAGATGGTCGCCCACATGACCGAGATCCGCGCCTGCTTGGCGTCCGGCACGGTGTAGAACCGCATCAGAACGTGAGGCAGTCCGGCGGTGCCGAACATCAAGGCGAGACCGAGCGAGACCGCATCCCATGCGCCCGTAACGACCTTGGTTCCCGGTTCGAGAACCCTCTGACCCTCGACCTCCGCCGCCTTGGCAAACAGGTTAACCGGATTGAAGCCGAACTTGGACAGCACGATTACCGCCATGATGGTCGCGCCGCCGAGCAGCAGGCACGCCTTGATGACCTGCACCCAGGTGGTCGCGATCATGCCGCCGAACAGCACGTAGGTCATCATGACCACGCCGACGATGATGACGGCGACAGTATAGTTGAGGCCGAACAGCAGTTGGATGAGCGTTCCCGAGCCGACCATCTGGGCGATCAGGTAGGTTAGAACGACCGCCAGGGTGCCGATCGACGAGGCGAGACGCACCGGCTTTTGCTTCAAGCGGTACGCGACAACGTCGGTGAACGTGTACTTGCCGAGGTTACGCAAGGGCTCGGCGATGAGGAACAGGATGATCGGCCAGCCAACCAGCCAGCCGGTCGAATAGATCAGTCCGTCGAACCCGTTCAGTGCCACGAGCCCGGCGATACCGAGGAAGCTCGCCGCGCTCATGTAGTCGCCGGCCAGCGCCAGGCCGTTCTGGAACCCGGTTATCGACCGGCCGGCGGCATAGAAGTGCTCCGCCGTCTTGGTCCGGCGCGCGGCCCAGTACGTCACGCCGAGCGTAAAGGAGACGAAGAGGAAGAAGAAAATGATTGCTTCGATATTCGTGCCGCTGCCCATCGTCTACCTCCTCAGCTCGGCAAGTTCGCTATCGTACTTGCCGTTGGCCCAAGCGACGTAGATCAACGTCAGCACCCAGGCGAACACGATCACCAAGGCTCCCAGCAAGATGCCCAGCGTCAACCCGGTGGTCAGCACCGTGCCGAGCAAGGGCTTGTCGAAAGCGACGAGTAGAATAAAGGCGTAATAAACAAGCAGCATTAGCACGCTAAGCCAGATGGCGATCCGCCATCGCTTCGCGGCTATGGCATGCAACCGCGCGTCAGCGTGTGCCATACCTTCCCTCCCTTTGTGTTCGGTAGTTAGTTGCGCAAACTACCCTAATTTCGCAATGAATGTCAGAGTCCATGGGCCGCGTCAACATTCACGCGCGCGCCGGCGAAAAACCCCAAGGGTTCTTCCCGGGTGTGACCGAAACATCACTCAACCTTAAGCATTTCCGCTGGGCAGGCCCTTACCGAGGCGCCCTCGCCGGGGCGCTCCACCGCGCTCGTGGCCGTCGCGGGCGCGCACACCTCGCTCCGCGCGGGGATTCGGCATCACGCACTTTCACAATCCCCGTTCATCGTTTAAACGAAGCATCCCGGCGTTTAAACGAAGCATCCCGGCGCTGGCCTTATGCGGCCTCGACCGACACCCGGCGAGCCTTTCCGACCCGAAAATGGAATTCATAATGACATCACATGCCGATTACAGCGTCGCCGATATCGCTCTCGCCGATTGGGGACGCAAGGAAATCGACTTGGCCCAGACCGAAATGCCCGGTCTGATGGCGGTGCGCGAACAGTTCGCCGCCCGCCAGCCGTTGAAGGGCGCGCGCGTCGCCGGCTCGCTGCACATGACCATCCAGACGGCGGTGCTGATCGAGACCCTGAAAGCTTTGGGCGCCGACGTCCGCTGGGCCTCGTGCAACATCTATTCGACCCAAGACCACGCCGCCGCCGCCATCGCCGCCGCCGGCACGCCGGTGTTCGCGATCAAGGGCGAAACGCTGGAGACCTACTGGGATTACACCCACAGGATCTTTGAATGGAGCGACGGCGGCACTGCGAACATGATCCTCGATGATGGCGGGGACGCGACGATGTTGATCCACCTGGGCGCGCGGGCCGAGACGAACCCGTCCGTGCTCGCCCACCCGGACAGCACCGAGGCCGAAATCCTGTTCGCCGCGATCAAGAAGAAGATCGCCGAGGAGCCGGGCTGGTACTCGCGCAACCTCGCCGGCATCCGCGGCGTGACCGAGGAGACGACGACCGGCGTGCATCGGCTTTACGAGATGGAGCGCAACGGCTCGCTGCCGTTCCCCGCGTTCAACGTCAACGATTCGGTGACCAAATCAAAATTCGACAACAAATACGGCTGCCGCGAATTGCTGGTCGACGGCATCCGCCGCGCCACCGACGTGATGATGGCCGGCAAGCAGGCCTGTATCGCCGGCTACGGCGACGTCGGCAAGGGCTCGGCCGAGTCGCTGCGCAACGCCGGCTGCCGCGTCATGGTGACCGAGGTTGACCCCATTTGCGCGTTGCAAGCCGCCATGGACGGCTACGAGGTCGTCACCATGGAGGAGGCGGCGCCGCGCGCGGACATCTTCGTCACCGCCACCGGCAATGTGGACGTCATCACCACCGAGCACATGGCGGCGATGAAGGATCGCGCCATCGTTTGCAACATCGGCCACTTCGACAACGAGATCCAGGTCGGTGGCCTGAAGAACTACCGCTGGACCAACATCAAGCCGCAGGTCGACGAGATCACCTTTCCCGACGGCCACAGGATCATTCTTCTCGCCGAGGGGCGTCTGGTGAACCTCGGCTGCGCCACCGGGCATCCCAGCTTCGTCATGTCGACGAGCTTCACCAACCAGGTCCTGGCCCAGATCGAGCTGTTCGCCAACAACGCCGGCGGCCGCTACGCCAACAAGGTCTACGTCCTGCCGAAGCACCTCGACGAGAAGGTTGCGGCGCTGCACCTCGGCCACCTGGGCGTCAATCTATCCAAGCTGAGCCGCAAGCAGGCCGACTACATCGGCGTGCCGCTCGAAGGCCCATTCAAGGGCGACGCCTACCGGTACTAGCGGTCCAAAAAATGGGTGCGCTTTCGGTTCCGAAACGGGTGTAAATGGATGTATTAATGGGGAATGCTGGTTACATCCTCACTCCGTATCACCCCGGAGATGCTTTCGCTCATTTCCGAGATCGATGAATTCAAGGGAGCTTGGCGCGCCCTCGGCACGCTCGCGCCCGAACGCCTGTCGGCGCTGCGGCGCGTGGCGACGATTGAGAGCATCGGCTCCTCGACGCGGATCGAGGGCAGCAAACTTTCCGACCGGGAAGTCGAACGGCTCTTGTCCAACCTGGAGATCAAGGCGTTCACAAACCGCGACGAGCAAGAAGTGGCAGGCTACGCGGAGGTCATGGAAACGGTGTTCGCATCGTGGCCGGAAATCGCCATCACGGAGAACCACCTTCGCCAGCTTCACCGCGACCTGCTGCGCTACAGCGAAAAGGACGAACCGCATCGCGGCCATTACAAGACCGCCTCCAACAGCGTCGCGGCTTTCGATGCGGAGGGCAACCAGGTCGGCATCGTGTTCGAGACGGCCACCCCCTTCGATACGCCGCGCCTGATGGCCGAACTCCTGGCGTGGTTTAATGCCACGATCCAGGACAACGCACTGCATCCGCTGCTCGCCATCGGCATCTTTGTCGTGGTGTTCCTGGAGATACACCCTTTCCAGGACGGCAACGGACGGCTGAGCCGGGTTCTCACCACGCTCCTGCTGCTGCGCGCGGGCTATGCTTACGTGCCCTATAGCTCCCTGGAGAGCATCGAGCAAGGAATCTTATTATCTCGCGCTGCGCGGCACCCCGGCCCCTTCGTTCGCGAGACCATCATCCCCGCAGGCATGTCCGTGACAGACGCTGCTAAGCATCTTGGTATCGGCAGACCCGCCCTGTCGAACTTTCTTAACGGGAAATCAGCCTTGTCCCCGGAAATGGCGGTTAGGCTAGAAAAGACATTCGGCGCCGACCGGAAAGGGCTGCTCGACATGCAGGCGGCACATGACCGGCATGAACAGCGTGATGGTGAAAAGCATATCGTGGTTCGTGCCTTCGTTCCGAATTTTTTGACCATCAAGGCAAGGCAGATTGAGGGCTGGGCCGACAGCCAGATCGACGCCCGCACTCACCTGCCTGTCCTTTTGCGAAAACTGGTGCACTCAACGGGCAACAACCTCCGCCAAGTCGACTTCCCCGGTTACGACAACGCGCAGCGCAAGGGGAACGACGGCTTCGTCGAAGCGGGCACCGCCACGCCCTGGATTCCCGAGGGAGAATCGTACTGGGAGTTCGGCACCGACCAGAGCCCGGCGGTCAAAGCAAACAAAGACTACGATGCGCGGCTACTCTCCGTTGATGCCTCTATACGGGCAAGCAGCACTTTCGTATTTGTGACACCGCGCAACTGGCCCGCCAAGACCGTGTGGGAGAAGCAGAAGAACGCAGCCCACGACTGGAAGGCTGTTCGGGCTTTCGATGCGAGCGATATCGAGCAGTGGCTGGAGCAATCGGTGCCAGCCCAAATCTGGTTCGCCGAACAAATCGCCTTGCCGATCAGCGGCTACGAGGCGCTTGATCAGGCGTGGTACCGCTGGGCAGATGCCAGCGAGCCCCCCTTAACGCCTGAAATCTTCGTGCCGTCGATCGCCGCATACAGCAATTGCTTCAAGGAATGGCTCGACAAACCGAACAAGAGGCCGTTCGTTGTCGCGGCTGACTCTCAAGGCGAGGCCCTCGCCTTTCTCGCCTGCTTATTCGACGACCCTGAGTTCCGGCTATTCAAGGATCTCGCGGCCGTCTTCACAGATCCGGTGACGCTCAGGACGCTCGTCGCGTCTTCCGTCGCGTTTATCCCAACCTGATTACGCTTCTTTCTCAGCCTGCCGGGGCGTGGTACAAATCGGGAACATATAAGGAGACAGGCGGGGTTTAGGCATGGCGCGCAATCGTGTTCAGTTTCAGAAGGGGCTCAGCGAGGCGCGGTTCGATGAGCTTTACGGGAGCGAGGATCGGTGTCGGGAGGTCGTGCTCGGCTGGCGTTGGCCGCAAGGCTTTGTCTGCCCCGGCTGCGGCGGGCGGAATCACTGCATCATCAAGACCCGTGCCCTCTACCAGTGCGCGTCCTGCCGCCGGCAGACCTCGCTGATGGCCGGCACGATCTTCGCCTCGACCAAGGTGCCGCTGCGCACTTGGTTTCGCACCATGTACCACCTGACGCAGAGCAAGGGCGGGATCTCCAGCCTCGAACTCGGCCGTCGCCTCGGTGTGACCCAGAACACCGCCTGGAAGCTCAAACACAAGCTGATGCAGGTGATGATGGAGCGGGATGCCGGCAAGCGCCTGACCGGTCGGGTCGAAATGGACGACGCCTATCTCGGTGGCGAACGCTCCGGTGGCAAGCGCGGTCGCGGCGCGCCCGGCAAGACGCCGATCATCGTCGCCGTCGAAACCACGCCCGAGGGCAAGCCGGTGCGCCTGAAGCTGCGCCGGGTCATCGGCTTTCGGCGCAAGGAGGTCGAAAAACTGGCCCGACGCAGCCTCGATCCCACCAGCACCGTCGTCAGCGACGGCCTCAGCTGCTTCCGCGGTGTCGCGGATGCGGGATGCACGCATCAGCCGATCTGCACAGGATCCGGCCGCAAGGCGGTGCTGACACCCGCTTTCAAGTGGGTCAACACGGCGCTCGGCAACATCAAGACCGCCATCACCGGCACATACCGCGCCATCCGCCAAAAGCACATCCCCCGCTACCTGGCCGAGTTCGAATACCGCTTCAATCGGCGCTACGATCTCGCCGCCATGATGCCCCGCCTCGGCTGGGCCGCCGTCCGAACCCCGCCAATGCCATATCGCCTCCTCAAACTGGCTGAGGTTCATGCGTAATCAGGTATCCCAATCGTCCACTCCGCAGACGCTGAACGCGAATTGGCCGGCGACCATCGCTCGCAGCATTGCATTGTTTTCCGTCCACGCAACGCGGTCGATACGAAACCCAACATCGCGCTTGACCCGCTCGACTATGACGCCTTCGAGAAGGCGCTCACCAGCATGGGAATCGAACAAAGCGACGTGCGCCGTCTCGCAAGGGAGTTGGGGCGTTCCCCGACAATCCTGCGCCGTCGCCTCTCTAAGAATGACGCTATTAGAAAACCGGCGTGGGCCGGCGATGACAGCATGGCAAGAATCCTCGTGCCCATGGCATTGATCGGCGCTTGGTACGGCGAAACGAAAGGGGATCGCGAGACGGTCTCGTCTCTAGCGGATCGAGAATACGACGCGATCGAGGCCGATGTTGCGCGCCTGCTTCGGCTTGATGACAGCCCCAGGGCTGTTCAGTTCTCCTTTACGCTGAGCGGTAACCCAGGGCGTGATTTGGGTTGAGGGCATTGAGGTAGAGTTCTCTGCTGACGTTGGTGGTGGCGTTGGCGCGCAGGATGTTGAGGGCGAAGCTGCGGAACCTTGCGAAGTGGCCGGGTTTGGTTCGAATGCGGCTGTGGTCTTCGAAGAAGCTGACATCACGGACGTAATGGCTGCGGTTTTCGATGCCCCAATGCTGGCGGATCGCCGCGGCGGTTGCGCTGGCGGACAGCCTGATCTGACAGGCGAAGAAGGATATCTCGTCGGTGGTGTGCCAGCGGCCGGAGGCGGTGTCCTTGCGCCAGGTGAGCCGGGTGACGCGGGCGGCGGCGACAATCAGGCCGTCCCAGTCGGAGCCGAGACGGCCGGTGACGTCGAACGTTTCGACCAGACGATGCTCCTGGCGAGCGTGGCGGTTGCGGTCGACGCTCGCGGCGCTGTCGACGGGCTTCTCGGCGGCACAGATCGCTTCGATCGTGTCGTGCAGGGTCTGCTGATTGGCTTTGACCTGGGCGACCAGAAAGTTTCCGGTCTCCCTGGCGGTTTCAAATGTTTTCCTGATTACGCACCATCCTCAGCCAATTCCTGACGTCGAACAACTGTTTGAAATCAGTGTGTTGAGATTCTTGCGGGAGGATCACTTCGCCCGCAGTCCCTCTCCAAGTCGGATGCCCGAGTGGCCGACGCTCTCAAAGAGCATGCGTGCCGGACCTGAATTGCCGATTCACAAGCACTTGGGATCGTGACCATGGCTGAGGATGATGCGTAATCAGGAATGTTTTTTTGACAGTGCATGGCATCGGCGGTGAACACGACGCCGGTCAGCCCGAGGTCACGGATCATCTGCTGGGCGGCGGGGATCTCGTTCGACTTGTCTTCGATCTCGATATGCGCCAGGACGATGGCCGAAGCCGAGGCGAATGCTGTCAAGGTCTGGGCTGCCTTGCGGTCGTTGAAGTGATCGAAGCTGCCGCGCAGCGTCTTGCCATCGAGGGCGATCACCGGCTGTTCGCCCGCCTCGCCCCCCGGGGAGCAACCCGCGGGCAGCAGGGCTTTGGCATGGCGGCGGAACGCGTCTTCGAGGGCCTCGGTCGACAGCGACTGCAGGATCGTCCGCAGCGTGTTCACCACCGGCGCCCGCTGCAGATCCACCCCGAAGTGGTGATTGAGGTGCTCTCGCCGCTGCTCCAGGAAGGTGATGACGCCGCGGTAGGACCTGGCCCCGCTTAGCAGCGCCAACACCGTGAACATCAGCAGATACGGCAGCGGATATCGCTTGCCTTGCGCCCGCCGGGGGTCCGGAACGTCCCCTAAAGCCGCCAGAAGGTTGGGAAACGGAGCCATGGCACCCTCCATCTAAGGTGCCCACCATGGATTCAGACTTTTCGCCGCCGGGGTAGACTCGTTTTCCAACCGGCAATCCCGCGCAGACTCGTATTACGAGAACGCACCCCTCACAGCAGGAGAACTGAACAGCCCTGATGACAGCCCGGTGTGGTCTGCCGGAGGTTGCCAAGGTGTCGCCTCGAAGATCGACGCACTATTTGCCATTGCTTGGATAGTCACGCCGACGGACCTCAACCGGTTCTTTAAGGTTGCGAGAGGCGTTCTTTCCGCGTCCGACCCCGCTCTCGAACTGCCGGAAGAAGACCGGTGGGCCGCGGCGGTGTACGGCAAGAAACGCGAACACTCCGGCGCGTTGCACAAAGGCATCTGCGAGACTCTTGTCATCCTTTCTATCCACGGCAACAACCTGTTCCAAAGCCGCCTCGGCATCGATGTCGAAGGCCGGATCGCGGTTTTGATCCGCAGCTCCTAACGCCCCTAACGCTGGAAAAGCTCCTCTCTCACGACCACGATCTGCCAAGCTTTGCCGAAGCCGCGCCCGATGAGTTCCTGAAGATCCTCGAACAGGACCTGCGGCGCGACGATCCCATCGTCTTCGGCCTTCTCAAGCCGGTCGATAGCGGCTTGTTCGGGGCATGGCCCTTGCGCAGTGGCCTGCTCTGGGCGCTGGAATGCCTTGCCTGGAAACCGCAAAACCTCCCGCGCGTATCCGCGATCCTCGCCCAACTCTCCCAGACGAAGATTGAAGATAATTGGACGAACAAACCGGAGGCCAGCCTTAAGGCCATCTTCAGATCACCGATGCCGCAAACGGCGGCATCGGTGAAGCGGAGGGGTAAGGCGCTGGAGATGCTCACCAAGCGTTTCCGGGATGTTGGCTGGGAGATCTGCAAAGAGCAAGTAACGCCTGGCTGCAAGTTCGGGCATGGCAGTTACAGGCCCCGCTGGCGTAGTGACGCTTCTGGGGCCGGACAAGTCGTGACGCGCACGGAGATGTACGAGTTCAATCGCAAGGCGCTCGACTTGCTGATCGCCTGGCCGTCCCACGACGAAAAGACCCTAGGCGATCTTGTCGAGTCCCTGCAGGGCATGCCCGAAGAAGATCAAACCAAAGTCTGGGACCTGATCGATGAATGGTCCCAGAAGGGCGGCGAAACCGCTAGGGCGGAGCTGCGCGAGCGGATTCGGCGGTTCGCCTTTACGCGGCGCACCCACCGGAAGCTTTGCCAAGCAACTCGCGACCGTGCCCGGGAAGCTTACGAAGGCCTCCGGCCCAATGATCCGGTCATCCGGCACGGCTGGTTGTTCGCCAATCAGTGGGTGGAGGAATCAGCTGACGAGCTCGAGGAAGAGGATCTTGACCATCGGAAGCGAGACGAGCGTGGGGTGCGTCAGGGTTTTTTGAGACATTCGGCTGCGGCTAAATCACCCGCAAAAGGAAGGAGAGCTGAATGGACGGAATGGTTGAGACTGCGACGACGCAGCCGGCGGACTTGGCGGAGCGCTCCCGAACAGCTGGCGGAGACAAGTCCGCCGGCGGGCCACCACCGCGACGCTTCTCGGCGAAGCGGAAGCTGAATGCGGTGAACCGGCTGATGCGGGGCGAGCCTTTGGAGCTGGTGGCTCGAGAGCTCAACGTCACGGCGGCGCGGCTGTCGTCCTGGCGCGACCAAGCGCTCCTGGCCGCCGAGACGGCGCTGAAGGACCGGGATCGCGACGACCGCGACGGCGAGATCGCCCGGCTGACGGGCAAAGTCGGCGCGATGACGATGGAGATCGAGCTTTTGTACGACAAGATCGCGCGCCTGGAGGGTGGCGCCCCTTTGGCACGTCGGAGGCCGAGGCGATGAGCCGGGCGGTCTCGCCCTCCGCTGGTCGGGTTTATGGCCTGGCGCGGGTCACCCGCTGCTGGAAGGTCTCGCGGGCGAGCCTCTATCGCCATCGCCAGGCCGCCTTGGCGTCGAGGCACCGCCCCGGCCCCATGGGCCCTTGCGACGACGCGACGCTGGTGGAGCACATCAAGCAGGTGATCGCCGAGAGCCGGTTCACCGGCGAGGGCTACCGCAAGATCTGGGCACGGCTGCGCGTCTCCGGGATCCGGAGTTCACCCGGACGCATCCGGCGGCTGATGCGGGAGAATGGGCTGTTGGCGCCGCACCGGGTCCGCAAGCGGCCGGAGAAGACGCACGACGGCACCATCATCACCGACGCCGTGGACGTCCTGTGGGGCACCGACATGACCCAGACCATCACCGTGGCAGACGGCGTGGCCCATATCTTCGTCGCCGTCGATCACTGCAACAGCGAATGCGTCGGCATCCACGCCGACAAAAGCGCCAACCGCTTCCAGGCCTTGGAACCGGTGCGCCAAGGCATGCGCCAGCACTTCGCCGCCATCGGCAAGGACGTGGCCGCCGGCCTCAAGCTCCGCCACGACCATGGCTCGAACTACATGTCCAATGACTTCCAGAGCGAGATCGCCTTCCTCGGCATCGAGGCCTCGCCGTCCTTCGTGCGCGAGCCGGAGGGCAACGGCGTCGCCGAGCGTTTCATCCGGACGCTGAAGGAAAACCTGCTCTGGGTGCGCCACTTCGAGACCATCGAGGAGCTGCGCCTGGCGCTGCTCGATTTCGCCACCTGGTACAATACCCACTGGCTGGTCGCCCGCCATGGCCACCGGACACCCGCCCAGGTCAGGACCGACCAGCAGCAGCCCATGGATCGGGCCGCATGACCGTCGCAGACGCTTGTCTCATAACCGTGGCGCAGTACAGAAGCGAGACGAGCGGGTCGACAGGCTGCGCCGCGAAGCGCTGATGGAGATATGGAAGGAGCGCGGTTTCGAGGGTTTCAAGGAATTGCTTATCGGTAGCGGCGCCGCCGGCGCCGTCGGCAGTTGCGCGGCGTCGTGCGTTACCGACGTCAGGTCACGAGTCGATTTCATCCGGCGCTGCCTTTCCCTCGATGGAGACCTCCGGAGCAAAGCCGAGTGGTGCCTGCGGTGCTTCCTTCTGGGGTTCGAGAACGACACGCGCGCAGAACTGCTGCAGGCCACGGCTGAAAGGCTGCCCCCCGACGAGCGTACGCGGCTATTCGTCTGCGCGCCGTTCGAGGCATCCACTTGGCGTCTTCTGGACGATTATGGCGAGATCATCCGCGCCGGATACTGGAGGGACGTGCCCCCGTTGCTGAACCGACACGCGCCTGCCGAGCTGACCGAAATAATCGACCGGCTGCTTGAAGCCCGGCGACCGCGCGCGGCTTTCCGCGCTGTTCACATGGATTTAGATGATATCGAGACGTCCCGCCTCAAGCGGCTGCTACACGACGTCGCCATGGTCAATGCCGAACCGGCAGATCATTTCATGCTCGACCGCTACTGTATTTCTGAGGCACTCGATTCACTTGATGGCCGCGCGGGCGTCACCCCTGATGAAATGGCCCATCTCGAATTTCTGTTCATCGATGCCCTAGACCACAGCAAGCACGGCATCCCAAATCTCGAAAGCCAGATCGCGCAATCGCCGGCGGTATTCGTCCAGGCGGTGGCGCTTGCTTACTGGCGATGCGATGGGGGAGAGGACCCGCCGGAATGGAGGATCGAAAATCCCGAGCAGCGGGCGTCCGTCGCATCGGCAGCCCACAGCCTTCTCGGCCGGATTCGTAAATTCCCGGCACGGACGAAAACGGAATGATCGACGCGACGGCGCTCGCGGCGTGGCTCGCCGAGGTTCGGCGCCTGTGCCGAAAGTACGCCCGCGCCGACAATGGTGAATACTGCCTTGGTCAACTGCTGGCCAAGTCGCCCGAGGGTGAAAACGGCATATGGCCTACTGAGGCGGTCTGCGAGGCGATGGAAGAGATAGCCTCCCCAGAACTAGGCGAAGGTTTCTGTATTGGCGTTTATAACTCGCGCGGGGTTTACAGCGGCAGAGGCGGCGAGGGAGAGCGCGAGCTTGCCAAGAAATACCGCGCCTGCGCGGAGCACCAG
>CAWDWD010000008.1:0-31664 GCA_963805915.1 uncultured Alphaproteobacteria bacterium | reverse complement strand
AGTATCTTCTTGTGGAACTCGCTTCCGTGGCGGAAGGACGAAACTGACCACGCCACGTTCTTTCAGCGACTTTACAAGCGTTTTGATCTGCGTGAGCCGCATGGGGACGTTTTCGAGAACATTGGTGGCAATTGCGCTGAACATCATTGGCCCAGAGTTGTTTAAGAGATCAACGACTCGTGCCTCCGCGTCCCGTTGAAATGACGGACAGCCGATACCAGCCGCGCCTTGCTGCATTGCCGCTAACAAATCATCAGTAAACAGGCTGACCTGCGGGTCTCCCGTGGCGCGTATCTGGTTTCGGGTCTCAATCTCGCGGCGCTCGACTTTCTGCTGAACGTTGCGGAAGACATTGAGCCCTTCGGGCGAGTGCGTGCCAAGAATTAGCCGCATTTTCACACGGTCTTCTCGGGGTTTCAGAATTGGGAAATCGGGCAGGAACGTGGCCGCACGCATTGCCTTTATTTTGTTTCTCAGCAAATGCAGCACGCGTCGCTCGTTGCTCCACTCAACAGGCAGAGCTTTAAACTCCTCGGTCCAACCAGGATCAGCAAGGAAGCGTCCGAATGAGGCGGACACCTGAGAATATCCAGCATGACGATTTACGTGCTCCGCCATAAAATTGAGCAGGAACTCGCCATTCCGCGCGCGCAGAAATTCAAATACCGGTTCGGAGCGGATGTCCCAGCCCGTTGGGTCGATGAAAGTGAACGTGAATCCATCGTGGCAGACACGAGCTATTGCGTCCAGTTGGTCCTCAAACGAGCCATGAAATACATGTATCTCGAATTGCGCGTGCTGCTCGGCGTACCGACGAAGGCGGGCGACTGCCTCCGGCCGCCGTTCGCAGAAACAGAATTGGATTTTCAGCCCAGCGATCCCCTTGTTTTCGAGATCGGAGCGTACCGCTTCCAAAGTGCGCAACGCCTGATCGAATGAGGCGTCGGAGTAGGTTTCGTCTGAAACGCGCCACGGCCCGGCAAAGGCATCGACGAAATTGAATGTTGCTGAGCGGCCTTGAAGGATCTTGTAGGCGGCTGACCGCAGGTATTGCGTCAAAAATACGTGTTTAATGTAAGACTGTTCACGCCCATTATATCTTTCAATTTCAGAGGTCACATTCTCGCCTATGCTTGTGGGGACAATCCGCCACGGAAATCCGTTCCACTCTTCACCATCGAGCAGCCGGCCGCCGGACTTCGGCCGGGCGCCGCCCCATTGCTTGAAGAAGAACGCCACGCTCGTCCGCGTCGCAGCGGTCACGAAGTTCAGTCGCCCATGCTGGCGTCCATTGGGCCGCGCGCGCGGCCCGCTCTCCCCGCCGACGATGGCCCACGCGATTCCCTGTCAGATCAACGTTCCCGATCGGGCCGAGCAGTGGCTCGAACGAGATGAAACGTGCCTCGGAGTTGATCTGCTTCAGATGCTCGATCCGGCTGCTTGTGCGCCGCGTCCTCGACCGAAACGCCGAGCCAGATGTGCGCGCGGGACCGACCCGCCATCGCTGTACCGCTTGCGGACATAGTTGCGCATAAGCGAACTGCGCTTGGTCAGCACCTGGTAGACGTGCCAGTCCGCCGCCTCCATGGCATCGAAGACCTTGTCGATGAATGTCGCGGTCAATGTCCTTGTGGAACAGGTCGCTCATGGAGTTGACGAAGATCATGCGCGGCTTCTTCCACGAGCGCCGGCTGCTCCAAGCCGCGACGGCCAGACGCGCAGGTCAAAACCCTGCTCGTAGGGATGGCCCGCGATTCCGCGCCAGCGCTCCGCGAACCGCTCAGCATAACAGTTGTCACAGCCGGGACCGATCTTCGTGCAGCCCGTCACCGGGTTCCACGTCGCGTCCGTCCATTCGATTTCCGATGCCTGCCCCATGCCCGATCCTCTTTTGCGCTCACTATGCCATGGCTCGCACAAAAGAGGAACATTCCAATTCGGCCCGACCATCGCCGGTGCGACCATCGCGGCGCGCCTCACGCGGTCGAAAGCAGTGCGATGATGGACAGCTTCCGGCCGGGATGTCCGAGCGGCATCTGCGCATGGCCATAGGCTTCGCCTATTGCGTCGGCGCGGCCGCGGTCTCGGCTTCAAGATGTGGCGCCTGATCGCCGGGTGTCGCTCTGGCCTCTTGGCCGCTCGGCGGCGCGGCCGCCGGTTTGGTGATCTGAATCGGGTAGCCCTTGCGTTCCGCCAGCGCCTGGTTGATGGCCGGCCAATCGAGCCGAGCGATGTCCTCGCCGGCGTAGGCCAGGATCTTGTCCGTTTGGTCGGGGAGCGGATCCGGCTCGGCGCGGCCGGTTTCCTCGATCTCGTCGATCTGCTTCAGCGACGGGTGGACTTCGACGAAGATCTCCGCGTTCCTCCGACCGAGCTTGATCGGCTGGTCGACGACGGTGACCGGCGTGCCCACCGGAACCTGCTCGAAGACCCAGGCGATGTCTTCGGGATAAAGCCGAATGCAGCCGCGGGTGACCCGCCGGCCCACCGCCCAGGGCTGGTTGGTGCCATGGACCGCGTAGGTCGGCCAGCCGAGATAGAGCGCGAACTCGCCCATCGGGTTTTCCGGTCCCGGCGGGACAACGGCGGGAACCTCGGGATCCTCGGCGCGCTTGGCCGCCGTCGGGTACCAGGTCGGACCCTCCTTCTTGCGCACGATCTTGGTCTGGCCGAGCGGGGTGGAAAAGCCCTCGCGGCCGACGCCGATCGGGAACGACCAGACCTCGCCGTCGCTCTTAAAAAGGTACAGCCGTAATTCGGCGACGTTGATGACCACGCCACGGCGCGGCGCGTCCGGCAGGATGTGCGCGGTCGGCAGGACGAGGTGGGTGCCCTTGCCGGGAAGCCACGGATCGACGCCGGGGTTCGCCGACATCAGGTTGACCAGCCCAAGCTCCTCGCCGCGGGCGATGTCGAGCAGCGTGTCCGGCGTCCAGGTGTAGTATTCCGACATCTCGCCAAGGACATCACCATTGAGGACCGGCGGGCGAGGGGCCTCGTCCTCGACGTTATCCGCCGTGGCGGTGTCCCGGCCATCGGCGCCGCCCGCGGCGTCGTCGACGACTGTTCCCTCCTCAATCGGCGCGGCCGGCTCGGCCGGCGCGGCGGCGGCCGGTGCGGTGGTGGCCGCCGGCGCCGCCATTTCCGCCGGGAGCAGCACGGTCGGCTGCCCGCCGGCGGCGGCGAGGGTCGCAACCACCAGCGCGAAGGCGGCCACCCGGCCCAGCGCCGCACGCGCTCGAGCCGCGCGGATCATGAAAACGTGGCCCGAAGGCATAACCGAACTCGAAGGCATAAGGGAGTATGCGCTCATCCGCCCATCACTTGTTGCTTAAAAGACCAGAGATGGTGTGATCCCCGCCACAGTCAAATCCTCTTCGCTCTCGCACAATAGCGTCCAGGGCTCGACACGTCCGCGCCAGCCTTCTTCAACCACAGAGGACTTCCATGCAAACCCCGCATTGGTACGGAACGATCGGCGTCATGAACTGTGCTCATTTCCACGGTCATGGCATCGCCGGACTCTTTCGCCGTCTTGCCCATCGGGCGGTATACGCCATTATCACGCTCCGGGTCGCCCGCCCCACTTTACCTCGGCCGCGACGGATCAATCGCGGTGTTCGCCGGCTTACGGCCGATTTCGTTGCCGGCGGAGAACAGCGATCAGAGCGGGCCGCCGGGGCATTATCTTCGCGTCGGCCGGGCAGTAGCGGCTCACGCTCTCCTCCTAAAGCGGTAGATCCCCCCTTCAAAATTGGGTCTTCAGGCATCGTTTTGACAACTAGAAAGAGAAGTGCATTTAAGCAAAACTCGTTAAAGATGGGTTGCGCGGGTCGCGACGGCTCCTCGTAAGACGAGGAAGTGACACGAGGGCGTGACATGGTGGAGCGAGCGGGCCGGCGGTGGCGCGGTTTGGTCAAGCGCAGTCGGCGCGGGCCGTAGCGCGGGCCAGCGGAAGCGTGCGCGGAACGCACGGGATAAACAACGCGAGGGAGGACATGTTATGAAGACGATCGGTCTCTCCGCCGCCGTTTTGGCCGCGGCTACCGTGATGCTGGCGGAGCCCGCCGGCGCCGGCGGCCCCGTCGTGCTCGGCGATGGCCAACTGGACAGCGTCACGGCGGGCAGCGCTTTTTCGCTGGGTAGCGCCTTTGCTACGGCGACTGGGCAGCGAACAGGTTCACCCTGGGCGGCGCCAATACGCGCACGTTCGAGCAGTTCTCCAGGCGCGTCACTCGCGGCGACGCCGTCGCTTTCGCCGTTGGTGACCGACTGGCCGTCGCCGGCGTCGCCAATGAATTGGGCGTGGCCGGCGCGGGTGGCGCGGTGTTGGTCGGCGCGCAAACCGGCGCGTTCGCGACCCTCGGGTCGGCGCGCGGCCTCGGCCGCACCACGGGCAGCGGCGGCGCCGTTGTCAGCTTTGGCTATGGAACCAGCGTTTCGGTCGGCGTCGGCGAGCGGACCGGCGCGACCGCGGCCGGCACCGCCGGTGGGGCGGGATCGTTCCTGGCGATCAGTGGCGTGGTCGTCGTTCCGGTCAACGCCGGCCGGGCCTCGGTCGGCGTCGCGGTGCCTTACGCGGTGGCCGTGTCATTGCCGCCGTCGGTCAACGCATTGCTGGGTCGCTGATGCCAGCGGGCGCGTTCGTAAAGGGTCGGGTGGGCATCGGCTTCGGCAGTGGCTTCACGCACGTAAGGGGCGGAGAAGATCAGGTAGCTTGCGCGCGTGGAAAAGTTCTTATTGACGTTAATGTAGAGACCGCCGTCCCCGCCGTCACGCCATCGAGCTGCGCATCGGTCATCGCGATCGGCGAGCCGGCATTGGATCTCGGTTAGCCGGGATCCCCGATTCCGTTCTTCGCCGCCGCTCGATCGAATAGGTGACTTCTTCGGCTAAGATAGTGCCCGTGATCTTGGGCGATCCACTCGCCGCGGCCGAGCGCCGCGAGAAGACTGGCTGCCAGAGTTTATCTGGGTCTGGCCGTGTACCTTGCCGCCGATCCGGCAACGCGGGCCGCTCATCGGCGCGATCAACGCCGGCGCATGAGCTCGTCGCCGCTATGCGACGCATCCGGCTTCGCCCGCACCTTCGCAGCCGCGCTCCGGGCCATGTGGCGCACACGGGCCACGAACGCCGTCGGATAGCCACCGGATAGCCCGCCCGATAACGCATTTCCATGGCGCCGGGCGCAAGCGTACAGGGGACGCACTTCTTCGCGCGCCATCTTCACAAGCGGAGCGGTTCCGGGCTACAACCGGGGTAGGGGCTTGGCAGGATTTGTCGAAGTGTAAACAAGCCGGACAACCGGCCTTTCGGGTAAAACACGCCGGGCTCCTCGCCGACCGTGTCTGACCGCGGAGTTGTTCCGGTCGGCTCGCGCGGCGGCCACGAGGGGAACGACAAATCATGAGCAGGCCACCGAATTCCCGCCGGCGATCGGATGCGCAACCGGAGCCGAAGTCGCCGGACGCGAAGCCGCGGGCGAAAGCGGTGCACGACACCGCCGCTGGATCGAGCGTAAAAGCCGCCGCGCCGGTGCGTGATGAGGTGAGCGATGAGGTGAGCGAGGAGGTGAGCGAGGAGAAGCGGACCCAGGCCGCGCCGCCCGAAAAGCGGGCCGCCGCGCCGGCCGCACCGCAAGCTCCTCGGGCGCAAAGCGCCAAGCCGGCGGCTCCCCCGGCCGAGCAGGCCCCAGCGCCCGCACCTGCGCTCACATCGGCGCCCGCATCCGCACCCGAGCCCACACCGGCGCCCGCATCCACACCCGCACCTGCGCCCGCATCCGCATCCGCACCCTCGCCCACACCGGCGCCCGAGCCCACGCTCCCGCGCGAGGTTCTCGCCGCCGATCACGACGTCGCCGCCGTCCTCGGGCGCAGCCATCGCGATCCCTTCGCCTTCTTTGGCATGCACCAGATCGGCGTCGGCGGGCCGGTGGTCGTGCGCGCCTTCCTGCCGGGTGCCGCGGCGGTCGCGGTCGTCGACGCGGCCACCGGCAAGGCCACCGCCAGCCTCGAGAAGATTCACGGCGACGGCCTGTTCGCCGGCGTCGTTGCCGGCCGCAAGGCCCGCTTCGCCTATCGCTTGCGCGCGACATTCGAGGCGGGCGAGAGCGACATCGAGGATCCCTACCGGTTTCCGCCGGTGCTGCCGGAGGCCGATGCGCACCTGCTCGCCGAGGGCAGCCACCTGCGCGCCTACGCCTGGCTCGGCGCCCATCCGGCCACCGTCGACGGCGTCAAAGGCGTCGCCTTCGCGGTCTGGGCGCCGCACGCGGCGCGGGTCGCGGTCATCGGCGAATTCAACAACTGGGACGGCCGCCGCCACGCCATGCGCCTGCGCCACGAATGCGGCGTCTGGGAGATCTTTCTGCCCGGCATCCGGCCGGGCCAGCTCTACAAGTACGAGATCAAGTCGCCGAGCGGCGCGCGACTGACCGACAAATGCGATCCGTTCGCCTTCCACGTCGAGAAGTCCCCCGGCTCGGCCTCCATCGTCCACGATCCCGACCAGTACCGGTGGGGTGACGCCGCATGGACCCGGGCGCGTGAACGGCTCGACGTCGACCAGGCGCCGATCTCCATTTACGAGGTCCATCTGCCGTCGTGGCGGCGCAAGCCCGAGGAGGGCCACCGCTGCCTTAACTACCGCGAGCTCGCCCGCGAGTTGGTCGATTACGTCAGCGACTTAGGCTTTACCCATATCGAACTGTTGCCGATCGCCGAGTTCGATTTCGACGGCTCGCTCGGCTACCAGCCGTTTGCCCTGTTCGCGCCGACCAGCCGGTGGGGCGATCCGGACGACTTCAAGCTGCTGGTCGATCACTGCCATCGGGCCGGCATCGGCGTCATCGCAGACTGGGTCCCGTTCCATTTTTCCGACGATCCGCACGGCCTGCGGCTGTTCGACGGCACCCACCTGTACGAACATCCCGACCCGCGCCAGCGGCGCCATCCCGGCTGGAACACGCTGATCTACGACTACGGCCGCCGCGAGGTGAGCACGTTTCTGGTCAGCAACGCGCTGTTCTGGCTCGATCGCTATCACCTCGACGCGCTCCGCGTCCCGGCCGTCTCCTCGATGCTCTATCTCGACTACGGCCGGGCGCGCGGGGAGTGGACGCCCAATCGCCACGGCGGCCACGAAAACCTCGACGCCATCGACGTGCTCAGGCGGATCAACGACGCGACGCGCGCCAACCAGCCGGGCGCCTTCACCATCGCCGAGGCGACCTCGGCCTGGCCGGCGGTCTCCCAGCCGACGCCGCTCGGCGGCCTCGGCTTCGGCTACAAGTGGAACTCCAACTGGGTGCGCGACATCCTGCGCTACGTCTCGCGCAACCCGGTTCACCGCAAGTATTACCACGAAGAACTGATCCGCGGGCCGCAGACGGCGTTCGATGAGAACCACATTCTGCCGCTGTCGCACGAAGAGGTCTCGCCCGGGCGCGGGTCTTTGTTGCGGCGGATGCCCGGCGATCGCTGGCAGCGCTTCGCCAACCTCCGCCTGCTCTACGCCGTGCTGTACTCCCATCCGGGCAAGAAGCTGCTGTTCATGGGCAACGAGTTCGCGCCTGATCGGGAATGGAACCCGGAGATCAGCCTCGATTGGCACCTCCTCGACGATCCGATGCATCGGGGCATCCAAAACCTCGTGCGCGATCTCAACGCGCTCTATCGCGGGGTCCCGGCGCTGCACCAGCTCGACTGCGAGCCCGCCGGCTTCGAGTGGATCGATGCCAACGATACCGAGCAGAGCATCGTTTCGTTCATGCGCAAGGACGCCGGCGGCGGCTTCACCGTCGTCGTCTACAACTTCACTCCCGTCGTCCGCGACGGCTACCGCGTCGGTGTGCCCGAAGCCGGCTTCTACGCGGAAAGCCTCAATACCGACGCCGAGAAATACGGCGGCAGCAATGCCGGCAATTTCGGCGGCGTCAACGCCGACGAGTGGGCGATCCACGGCCGGCCGTTCTCGCTGAGCCTGCGTTTGCCGCCGTTCGCGGCCGTCATTCTGACTTACATGAGCCGGCGGTTGGCGGCGGAGGAGGGTGCCGACGAAGGCCGGCCCGCCGCGGAACCGAGCGGCGCGCCCGCGAGTTGAGATGATCGCCGAGATGACGCCGCGCTTGGGTGCGGTGCAAAAGTCGGCTAGGCTCCGGGGTCATTCAATTCCGACCACAGAGGCTCGGCCATGAAGCTTGAAGTCATCAGCCGCGAACCGGCGCGGCCGTCAAATCGCCCGCCGCTTTTGTTCGTTCATGGCGCTTTTGGCGGCGCCTGGACCTGGGAGCAGCATTTCCTGCCCTTTTTCGCCGAGCGCGGCTACGCGGCGCACGCGATCTCGCTGCGCGGTCATGGCGAGAGCGACGGCTGGGACCAGTTGTCGTTCGCCCGGTTGCGCGACTACGTCGCCGACGTCGAGCAGGTGGCGCACGCAATGGCGGCGCCGCCGGTTCTGATCGGCCACTCGATGGGCGGCATGGTGGTGCAGAAGTACATGCTCGCCCACCCGATCCCGGCGGCCGTTCTGATGGCGTCGGTTCCGCCGCACGGGCTGCTCGGCACGATGTGCGGCGTCGCCTTCACCAACCCGGAGCTGTTTCGTGATCTCAACATGATCCAGTCGATGGGCCCGTGGGTCGCCAACGTCGATAACGTCCGCCGCGCGCTGTTCAGCGACAACTGCCCCGATGAGGTGATCTACGCCATTCTGCCGCGGCTTCAGGCGGAATCCTCGATGGTCATCCTCGATCTCCTCGGCCTCGACCTGCCGCCGTCGCTGCCGTCGCCGAGCCTGACGACGCCGGTTCTGGTCCTCGGCGCCGAGCGTGACGCGTTTATCTTCCGCGGCGGCCTCGACGCCACCGCAGAGACCTATCGCACGACCGCGGAGGTCTTCCCCAACATGGCGCACGCAATGATGATCGAGCCGGACTGGCGCGCCGTCGCCGAGCGCATCGATGCGTGGCTCGAAGAGACGCTGGGCGGCGATGAGAGTACCCCGAAGGTCGCATCCACGGCCGGCGCGACTGCGACCGGCTCCGAGTAGCCGCCTATTAGGTCATACTGACCTATCTGGGTCCTGCAACCCGTTGATTTGCAATGTCCCGCTGATCCGGCTCGCGAAAAACGCATTTTCGCACACAGGAGCGGCGCGAAGCTCTGGTCGTAAGATAGACAGCTCTTTACAGCTGAAAGTGTGGCGTTTAACTGTACTGTGCCATGGTTATGAGACAAGCGTCTGCGACGGTCATGCGGCCCGATCCATGGGCTGCTGCTGGTCGGCCCTGACCTGGGCGGATGTTTGGAGGCCGGCAGGCGGCGCGTGCGGTGCACTTCATCGTCGCCTGGCTGGCTGGTCGCCCTCGTTGCGATTCAGTGTTCGAGGTGCTGGTGAGCGGTGTGTGGAACCATTTGCGCTCGATGGTGACGGGCCGCTACCGCATCAACCCCTAGCCGGAATTGAGCGGCAACCCCGGCACGCCACGCGCCTCACGTTCGTCTTCACTGGAGCAAAGGTCATGACCCGAAACAGGCTGAAAGTGTCCCCCGGGGCGCTGGCCAAGCGCCGCTTTCTGCAGTGGGCTCTCGTTGGCACCAGCGCAGTGTTGCTCGGGGGGCGTGACCGCCTGAATGCGAGTCCGTTGTTCACCGCGCACCCGTTCGGCGTGATGGCAGAAGCCGGCACCACGCGCATGCATTTGTGCTCATCGCGCTTCGAGCCGTAGCGTCTGGCGGTCATCGTCGGGCAGCGGGATGAACTCCGGGTCGCCCTCAACCATGGCGTAGCGTTGCTCGCGCCATGCCTGCCGGGCCTCCTCCAGCACTGCTTCGGAACTGCCGACATAGTTCCACCACAGATAGCGCGGTGCATCCAGTGGCGCGCCACCGAGTAACACCACGTGGCTGTCGGCGCTGGCGCTCAGCGCGATCGTCGCACCAGGTTCGAGCACCATCAGTTCGCCGAGATGCAGCGGTTCGTCATCGGCGTGCATGTCACCCTCGACCAGGTACGCCGCGCGTTGCACATGTTCGTCCGGCGCGCGCAGGGTTTTGCCCTGCGGCACGTGCGCGTCCACGTAGAACAATTTGCTCAGCGTCGATACCGGCGAGCGCGCGCCGTAGGCGGTACCAGCGACCACCCGCACGCTGGCGCCGTCGACGCTCAATTCCGTCAACGCCGCGGCGTCGGTGTGCTCGAACGACGGCGCGCTACGTTCGTGTTCGAGCGGCAGGGCCACCCACAATTGCAGGCCGTGCAGGGGTTGTGCGTGGCCGCGGTCTTCGGCGGCGGTGCGTTCGGAATGCACGATGCCGCGTCCGGCAGTCATCCAGTTGACCGCGCCGGGTTCGATGATCTGCGTGTTGCCGAGTGCATCCTTGTGCTCGATGCGACCTTCCCACAGGTAGGTCACGGTGGCCAGGCCGATGTGCGGGTGCGGGCGCACGTCCATCGCTTGCGTCGCCGGCAATTGCAGCGGACCGAAATGGTCCATGAAGACGAACGGGCCGATCGCGTGCCCGCTCGGTGACGGCAGCACGCGGCGGATCATGAAGCCATCGCCGAGGTCGTGGCTATGCCCCTTCAGGCGTTCGCGGACAAAGGTAGTCATGAGTGTTTCTCCTTATGTCATCAACACGTGTTTAACCGGTGCACCGCCCTTGGCGACCGTCTCATAGGCCTCGACCGCTTGATGGAATGACCACGTCTGAATGGCCGGTGGTTGCAGCACGCCTTCCTCGAAACCTGCACGCAGCTGATCCATCAGTGCGACGATGTCCGCGCCGCTCAGACCCATGGTGTCAACGCCGGCCAGGCGTTTGAGCCCGTGGTAAAACTCGACCAGGTTGAAGCTGACCACCTGCGGGTTGCTGGAGATAGCCACCTGACGTCCGCCACGGCGCAGCGCGTTCAGGCAAGGCTCAAACAGTCCGCCACCGATGACGTCCAGCGCGAGATCCGCGCCCTTGCCATCGGTCAGGGCTTGAACCTCGGTGGCGAGGTCCTGTTTGGTGGTGTCGATAATGGCGTCGGCGCCGGAAGGGTTATCCGACGATCTCGACGCACCGATGACCCGCGCATTCTTCCAGTGTGCAATTTGCGTTGCGGCGCCACCCACCGCGCCGGAAACGCCGGTGACGAGGACGGTCTCGCCGGCCTGGATTTCCCCGTCGGTGACCAGCGCGGACCAGGCGGCCAGATAGGGCACGCCGATCGCCGCCGCCTGCTCCATGCTCAGATGCGGCGGCTTGCGGCTGACCCATGCCGAGGGCATGACGAAATACTCGGTATGCGCACCATCGCGCGCGACGCCGAAGCCGGGGCCGCTGCCCCAGACTTCCTCACCTTGCCGCCCGTCGCCGGCAACGATCGTGCCGGCATAGTCGCGTCCCGGCACCCGCGGCGCGCTGGCTTTGAAGTGCCCCGAGACATTTTTCACGTCGCTGGGATTGATCGCGGTGGCCGCCACCTTGACCAGTACCTCGCCGGGGCCTGGCTGGGGCATCTCGCGCTCCTGCAGCTTCAGCACCGAGGGCGGCCCATATTGCTCGAAAGACCAAACTTTCATCTTGCTCATGACGGATGCTCCTTGTGGTGGACAGTTGTCGGCCGTGCCATCGGCGCTTCCGACGACCCGCGAAACCTCACGGCATTTGCGGCAATTCCTGCGGACGCAGGTCGAACACCAGCACCTCGGCATCCTTACCGGCGGTTAGCTGCAGCGTCTGCGGGTTGCGCAGGCGCGCGCCGTCACCGGCCACCAGCTTCACGCCGTTGAGTTCGACGCTGCCGCGGGCGACATGCACATAGGCATGGCGGTTTCTGTCCAGCGTCAACGTGGCACTTTCATCGCCGTCGAACAGACCAGCGTAGACGTGGGTATCCTGCTGAATGCGCAGCGAGCCATCACGGCCATCCGGCGAAATGATCAGGCGCAGGCGTCCACGCTTATCCGCTTCATTGAAGTGCTGCTGCTGGTAGACCGGCGCGCCACCGGTGTGGTCCGGCACGATCCAGATCTGCAGGAAATGCACCGGCGCCTCCTTGGAGCCGTTGAACTCGCTGTGGGTAACGCCGCTGCCGGCACTCATCAGCTGCACGTCGCCGGGCTTGATCTGCGAGCCGGTGCCCATGCTGTCGCTGTGCGCCAGGGCGCCTTCCAACACGTAGGAAAAAATCTCCATGTCGCGGTGCGGGTGGGTGCCAAAACCCTGGCCCGGCGTCACGCGATCTTCGTTGATCACGCGCAGGTCGGAGAAGCCGATCTGGCTGGGGTCCCTATAGCCGGCAAACGAGAAGGTGTGGCGCGAGCTCAGCCAGCCGTGTTCGGCCACGCCGCGGTCAGAAGCCTTGCGTACTTGCATCATGATGTTTCTCCTCGTTGATGGGAGGAGGAGGAGCCATGCTCCCCCGAAATCGAAGCGATCAGGTGGCCTGGAGGGGAGGCGCGGATGCAGAACATCCAGTGCAAAGCCATTGGCGTCCTACACCTTAATACTGCCAACTTGAGAGGGACAATGAGCCAGCTCGAAGACATGCGGATCTTTGCCGAGACGGTGGATGCACAAAGCTTTACCGCCGCTGCCGGTCGGCTGGGGCTGTCCAAACAGTTTGTCGGCAAGCGCATGCCGTGTTGATGCTCGGCCTTCCGGTCGCGTTCAGCCTGCCGGCACCGCGTTCGCCTTCGCGCTCGTAGGTTTCAGCCTCGACAGCTTCGATTTGCGCCTGCTCGGCGGCCTGCCGTCGCGCACCTTCGGCATCATGGTCAACGAGGTGCTCGTCGCCGTTCCGCTCTTCGTGTTCATGGGCGTGATGCTGGAGTGACGGTGAGGCCGCCGCCGTCGGCTGCGTCGGCGCGCTGCTGCTGGCGGCGCGAGCGGTGAGCGATGGCGAAGGCGAGGCGCGCGCATCCTGGCTCGATGGCGGCGGGCCGATCGATCTCGCCGGCCTCGCGCTCGCCGGTCAGGTCGCGCTGACCTCGATCTTCGATCTCCGCATCCAGCGCGAAACCGTCCCGCCCGGCGAGGCGATCGCGTTTGCCGCCGCCGTGGGCCTAGGCCTCGTCCTGATCTGGGGCCTCGCCGTCGCCATTAGGCGTCTTTACGCCAGCGGCATCCTCGTCGAGGTGATGCGCGCGACGCTTCAAATCAGCAGCATGGTCTTCGTCATCCTGCTCGGCGCCTCGGTCTTTTCGCTGGTCTTTCGCGGGTTCGGCGGCGACCGGCTGATCGCGGACGTCTTGTCGGGCATGCCGGGCGGGCGCTTCGGCGCGATGGTGGTCGTCATGGGGGTGATGTTCGTGCTCGGCTTTTTCCTCGACTTCATCGAGATCATCTTCGTCGTCGTGCCGATCGTCGGGCCGGTTATCCTGCAAATGGACGTGAGCCCGGTCTGGTTCGGGGTCATGATCGCGATCAACCTGCAGACGAGCTTTCTGACCCCGCCGTTCGGCTTCGCCCTGTTCTACCTGCGCGGCGTCGCCCCGCCGGAGGTCCGCACGCTCGACATCTACCGGGGTATCATTCCCTTCGTCGTCATCCAGCTCATCGCGCTTGGCCTGGTCGCGGCCTTCCCTTCGCTGGCGACGTGGCTGCCGCAGGTGTTGTTTCGCTAAACGCAAGGTCGTTGCCGACGGTTTGACGATGGCAAGGACGCCACCACCGTCCAGACGTTCGCCGCCGACCTCACGGATCACGACGGCGCAGCGGAAAACGTCAGCGAAGTCTCATCGACATGAGCGCAGCCTTCATCAAGGGGCCGCTTCCCCAGACTTCCTCACCTTGCCGCCCGTCGCCGGCAACGATCGTGCCGGCATAGTCGCGTCCCGGCACCCGCGGCGCGCTGGCTTTGAAGTGCCCCGAGACATTTTTCACGTCGCTGGGATTGATCGCGGTGGCCGCCACCTTGACCAGTACCTCGCCGGGGCCTGGCTGGGGCATCTCGCGCTCCTGCAGCTTCAGCGCCGAGGGCGGCCCATATTGCTCGAAAGACCAAACTTTCATCTTGCTCATGACGGATGCTCCTTGTGGTGGACAGTTGTCGGCCGTGCCATCGGCGCTTCCGACGACCCGCGAAACCTCACGGCATTTGCGGCAATTCCTGCGGACGCAGGTCGAACACCAGCACCTCGGCATCCTTACCGGCGGTTAGCTGCAGCGTCTGCGGGTTGCGCAGGCGCGCGCCGTCACCGGCCACCAGCTTCACGCCGTTGAGTTCGACGCTGCCGCGGGCGACATGCACATAGGCATGGCGGTTTCTGTCCAGCGTCAACGTGGCACTTTCATCGCCGTCAAACAGACCAGCGTAGACGTGGGTATCCTGCTGAATGCGCAGCGAGCCATCACGGCCATCCGGCGAAATGATCAGGCGCAGGCGTCCACGCTTATCCGCTTCATTGAAGTGCTGCTGCTGGTAGACCGGCGCGCCACCGGTGTGGTCCGGCACGATCCAGATCTGCAGGAAATGCACCGGCGCCTCCTTGGAGCCGTTGAACTCGCTGTGGGTAACGCCGCTGCCGGCACTCATCAGCTGCACGTCGCCGGGCTTGATCTGCGAGCCGGTGCCCATGCTGTCGCTGTGCGCCAGGGCGCCTTCCAACACGTAGGAAAAAATCTCCATGTCGCGGTGCGGGTGGGTGCCAAAACCCTGGCCCGGCGTCACGCGATCTTCGTTGATCACGCGCAGGTCGGAGAAGCCGATCTGGCTGGGGTCCCTATAGCCGGCAAACGAGAAGGTGTGGCGCGAGCTCAGCCAGCCGTGTTCGGCCACGCCGCGGTCAGAAGCCTTGCGCACTTGCATCATGATGTTTCTCCTCGTTGATGGGAGGAGGAGGAGCCATGCTCCCCCGAAATCGAAGCGATCAGGTGGCCTGGAGGGGAGGCGCGGATGCAGAACATCCAGTGCAAAGCCATTGGCGTCCTACACCTTAATACTGCCAACTTGAGAGGGACAATGAGCCAGCTCGAAGACATGCGGATCTTTGCCGAGACGGTGGATGCACAAAGCTTTACCGCCGCTGCCGGTCGGGCTGGGGCTGTCCAAACAGTTTGTCGGCAAGCGCATGCCGTGTTGATGCTCGGCCTTCCGGTCGCGTTCAGCCTGCCGGCACCGCGTTCGCCTTCGCGCTCGCCGGTTTCAGCCTCGACAGCTTCGATTTGCGCCTGCTCGGCGGCCTGCCGTCGCGCACCTTCGGCATCATGGTCAACGAGGTGCTCGTCGCCGTTCCGCTCTTCGTGTTCATGGGCGTGTTGCTGGAGTGACGGTATGGGGTTGATTCTGGGGTACTGGCTCGATCCTCGCCGGGGTCGCGACGCCGACCGACCCGCCGTCGGCTGCGTCGGCGCGCTGCTGCTGGCGGCGCGAGCGGCGAGCGATGGCGAAGGCGAGGCGCGCGCATCCTGGCTCGATGGCGGCGGGCCGATCGATCTCGCCGGCCTCGCGCTCGCCGGTCAGGTCGCGCTGACCTCGATCTTCGATCTCCGCATCCAGCGCGAAACCGTCCCGCCCGGCGAGGCGATCGCGTTTGCCGCCGCCGTGGGCAAGATGGAAGACTAACGAAACAGGTATGAGCCGTTTAGTGGCCGCAAGAAGGGTTGAGGCACGCGGATCTAGCCTTAGTTATGTTCGTTTTTGAAGGTTTTCGCGTTGTGAAAGACGGGCCGGCATCTTCATCGGCCCCGAGTTCGGCACCGTCGCCCGGCCCGACCTGGTCGCAGCGGCCCGCGAGGCCGGGGATGCCGGATTCGACGTGCTGATCGGCTGCGCCTTCAACTACGACGCCCATTCGGCGGACTTCGACAAGTTGGGCCGCATTCCGGTGCTCAAAGCCCGGATGAACGCCGACCTGCACATGCCCGATGCGCTCAAGAACACCGGAAAGGGCAACCTGTTCGTGATCTTCGGCGGATATCGATAACGAAGACACGGCTTCGCCCGCCACGACTACTTCCTCGGCGCCAACGACCCCTACAAGGCGCTGAAGACGACGCTGAAGGCCGAGATCGACGCCGATGCCTGGGCCAGCCTGAACCGCGCCGTCTCGCGGCCCTTCCCCAAACCCTCGTCGGGCCGCATCGCGGTCAAGGTCATCAACCACCTCGGCGACGAGGTGATGAAGGTGTTCGCGGCGGGCTGATTTCTCGCCCGCGCTCCTATCCGGCGTGATCGAGGGCGTCGAGTTTGGCGCGAAGGGCGAGCAGGTCGCGCCATGCCAGCCGTTTCTGTCCCGGGGTGCGGAGCAGATAGGCCGGGTGAAACAGCGCCGCCGCCGCCGCCGGGCGGGCCAGCCGCGGGGTCTGGAAGGTGAACCAGCGGCCGCGTAGCCGGCCGATGCTCTCGCCGCGGCCGAGCAGGGCGTTGGCCGCCGGGCCGCCGAGGGTCACCACGATCTGGGGGTCGATCAGCTCGATCATGCGCTCGACGAACGGCATGCAGACGGCGACCTCGCCGCTGGTCGGGCTGCGGTTGCCGGGCGGGCGCCAGAAGACGGTGTTGGAGATGAACACGCGCTCGCGCGCGAGTCCGATGGAGGCGAGCATCCTGTCGAGCAGCTGGCCGCTCGGGCCTATGAACGGCAGGCCGCGGCGGTCCTCCTCGCTGCCGGGGGCCTCGCCGATGAGCACCACCCGGGCGTTGGCGTCACCCTGGCCGAACACGGTGTTGGTCGCCGTTTTGCTCAGGCCGCAGCCGTCGAACGCCTCGAGGATCTCGCGCAGCTCGTCGAGCGAGGCCGCGTCGCCGGCGGCGGCAACGGCCGCGGCCACCGGGGCGCGACGCGGCGGGGCGGCCGCCCCCGGCTCGTTCATCATCGTCGCCGGCTCGTTCGTCATCGGTGGCGGCGAGAACGGCGCGGCGGACGGCGCGCGCGCAGGGGCGCGAGCCGGGGGCGCCATGGCCGGCTCGGCGGTCGTGCCGTAGCGCTCGATCGGCCGCTCGCCGATGGTCTCGTCGACCCCGGCTTCGAGGTACCAGGCCATCAGCGCCGCGAGCGCCGGATCATTCGCCGCGTTCTTCACCATGTCGGGGCCAGCCGCTTGCCCGGCAAATTGACCCGCGGTTCAGGCCGCCGAGCGGATAAAATCGTCCAGCGTCAAGATCGTGGCGAAGCGGTCGCTCAGCGCCGCCATCGCCGCGTCATGGAGCACTTCCGCCGGGACGAGCTTGATTTGCGCCGCCAGCGTCCGGGTGGCGCAGGCGTCTTCGCAGACAACCGAGCGGAAGCCGAGGTCAAGTGCCGCGCGCACCGTCGAGCTCACGCACATATGAACTCATGAAGCCGGCAACGATGAGTTGGCCGCGGCCCAAGGTCCTCAAGACGTCGACCAGGTTCGTGCCGGCGAACACGTTCGGCAAGCCCTTGGTGAGGACCGTTTCCTCCGCCCGCGGCGTGAGCTGGGGCACGATCCGTACATTGTCGGTCTCGGGGTCAAATGCCGCGTCGCCCGGCCGGCCGTGGTGGACGATGTGCACCACGGGAATGCCGTTGGCGCGGGCGAGCTCGAGAAGACGCGCAGAACGGCCGATGGCCGACGCCCCGACGGGTCCAAGCGACAGCGCGCCTTGAACATACTCCAGCTGAACATCGACCAGAACCAGTACGGCATCGTCCCAATCCACGGTTTGATCAGGCACTCCCGCGAGTTCAAAGAGTGTCTTCGGTTTGGCTTGGTCTTCAAGTGCCATGATGCCCCCCTTCCAAGTATGTATGTTGTAGCGTGTCGCCTAGGCAAAGACTAAACATAGATCGTAGGTCGGCTTTCCGCAATTGTTAAATACCGTCTGAGGTTGTAAAAACACGCAACCCGCGCTTCTACCAGGATTAATTGGGGCCTTACCCTTGTTCTACATCGCGACGTTCGGCGTTCCTCTCGGCTTGGTCTGCCTTGGCTTCTTTTCGTGGTGCGGACATTGGCGCATCGGCAGAGGGTAAACCGGGTAAACCGGCCGACGTCATGCACTTCTCGCGTTCGTTTGCCCGCGCCGGCGGGCGAGTTTCGGCCAGGGCCCGTAATCCGCGCGAACGCTCTCGCGCACGATCAATTTGCCCGCACTGCTTTTGTGCATATGTTATAAGGCGAAAGCAACGAATGGAGCGAACGTGAATCTGGGGCATTCCATGGAACGGGACTCAATGGAGTTTGACGTCGTCATCGTCGGCGGCGGACCAGCCGGGCTGAGCGCGGCGATCAAGTTGAAGCAGTTGGCGGCCGCGGGCGGGCGCGAGGTTTCGGTCTGCGTCGTCGAGAAGGGCTCGGAGATCGGCGCGCATATCCTATCGGGCGCGGTGGTCGATCCGATTGCGCTGAACGAGCTGATTGCCGACTGGAAGGACAAGGGCGCGCCGCTGCTGACGCCGGCGAGCGAGGACCACTTCCTGCTTCTGACCGAGACCAAATCCTACAGGCTGCCGACGCCGCCGCAGATGAACAACCACGGCAACTACGTGGTCAGCCTCGGCAATGTGTGCCGCTGGCTCAGCGCGCAGGCCGAGGACCTGGAAGTCGAGATTTACCCCGGTTTCGCCGCCGCCGAGGTGCTCTACCACGAAGACGGGCGGGTCAAGGGCGTCGCTACCGGCGCCATGGGCGTCGGGCGCGACGGCGAGCACACCGCGAACTATCAGCCCGGCGTCGAGCTGCACGCGACCTACACCATCTTCGCCGAGGGCTGCCGCGGATCGTTGACGAAGACCCTGTTCGAGCGGTTCAATTTGCGCGAGGGCGTCGATCCGCAAACCTACGGCATCGGCGTCAAGGAGCTCTGGGAGGTCGAGCCGGCGAAGCACGTGCCGGGCAAGATCGTCCACACCATTGGCTGGCCGGTCGATCGCGACACCTACGGCGGTTCGTTCATCTATCATCTCGAGGACAACCAGGTCGCCGTCGGCTTCGTCATCGGTCTCGATTACCGCAATCCGTACCTCAACCCGTTCGACGAGATGCAGCGGTTCAAGACCCATCCTGCGATCCGCCCCACGTTCGAAGGCGGCCGGCGCATCGCCTATGGCGCGCGCGCGCTGGCCGAGGGCGGCTACCAGTCGATTCCAAAGCTGGTGTTCCCCGGCGGCGCGCTGATCGGCGACACCGCGGGCTTCCTCAACGTGCCCAAGATCAAGGGCACCCACACCGCGATGAAGTCGGCCATGGTCTGCGCCGAGGCGCTCTACGCGGTGCTGGGCTCGGAGCGCCCGGCGGCGGTGGTCGACGGTTATCCGGATGCGTTGAAGGCGTCGTGGGTGTGGGACGAGCTCTACAAGGTCCGCAACATTCGCCCGTCGTTCCACCGCGGCATGTGGGTCGGCCTTGGCTACTCGGCGCTCGATACCTACGTGCTCCGCGGCAGGGCGCCGTGGACGTTCCGCAATCACCCCGATCACAGCCAGCTCAAGCCGGCGGCCGCGTGCGCCAAGATCGCCTATCCCAAGCCGGACGGGGTGATCACCTTCGACAAGCTGTCTTCGGTGTACATATCCAACACCAACCACGAAGAAGATCAGCCGGTTCACCTGACCCTGAAGGACGCCTCGATCCCGGTAGCGACCAACCTCGCGCTCTATGACGGGCCGGAGGCGCGCTATTGCCCGGCTGGAGTTTACGAATTTGTCGAGGACAACGGCGCCAAGCGCCTGCAGATCAACGCGCAGAACTGCGTCCACTGCAAGACGTGCGATATCAAGGATCCGACCCAGAACATTAACTGGGTCGTCCCCGAGGGTGGCGGCGGTCCCAATTATCCCAACATGTGAGTAGTCCGTAGATGACGTTCCCGCATCGCCCCGGCCGCGCCTCGTGGTTGGGGCGGCCGGCCGGCGCCGCCTTGCTCGTCCTTATCTCCGCCGCCTGCGCGACCGATCACGCGACCGGCGGCGGCGCGCTCGCCGATCGGCCCCTCGCGATCGGCACGACGTTGACCGGAAACTATCTCGCCGCCCGCCACGCACAAAGCATCAACAGCGATTCGGCCGCCGCCGATTTCCTTCTCGCCGCCCTCGACAAAGCGCCCAACGACTTGATGTTGCTGGAGCGCGCGCATCGGGCCTTGCTGATGGACGGACGAACGCAGCAGGCGGTCGCGATCGCCAGGCGGATCGTCGGCAAGAAAGGCGGCGGCGAGCTTGCGTCGTTCACGGTGGCCGTCGATGACATCAAGAACGGGCGCTATCGAGACGCCGAGAGGACCCTGAAGGCGGCGCCGGGCGGGCCGTTGGGATCGTTTTTGACGCCGATTTTCCGCGCCTGGGCGCTGCAGGGCGAGGGGCGGACCAACGAGGCGCTGGCGGTTCTAGAGCCGCTGAAGAAGGACGAGCGGTTTTCGAGCCTGTACCACCTTCATGCGGGATTGTTGAACGACGCCGCGAATCGCTCGGCCGCGGCCCTTGTTCACGCTCGCGCCTTGGCGGACGCCAACGACATTGCCCAGATCCGGCTGGCCGAGATCGTCGGTGGGCTCTACGAGCGCGCCGGCAAGCCGGACGAGGCCAGGGCCGTTTATACCGAACTCGACCAGCGACGACCCGCAGGCAGTCCGCTCTCCCAGGCTTGGGCGCGGCTGGAGAGCGGGACACGGCCGGCCGCGCTAATCGCCTCACCGGCCGATGGCGTCGTCGACGCGTTGTACTATGCGGCCAGCACGCTCGCGCACCAGAACGCGCGTGATGTGGCCTTGATGCTCGCCGAACTCGGGCTTTACGCCAGACCAAACTATCCGCTGTTGCAAATGCAGCTTGGCGATCTGCTGGAGCAGGCCGGTCGGCTTGCGGACGCGGCTGCCGCTTATGCCGCGGTCGACCCGGCGTCGCCGCTGTCGTGGCAGGCGCGGCTGAACCGTGCCGCGGTGCTCGATGCGATGGGCCAGTCCGCCAAGGCGGAGAAGGAATTGCAAGCGATGGCGGCCGACCGGCCGGACAACGCCGAGCCGCTGATCGTGCTGGGCGACATCTTTCGCCAGCGCGAGCAGTTCGCCGACGCCGTCACCGCCTATGACGAGGCGGTGAAGCGCAGCGAGCCGCTGCCGCCGCGGTACTGGCGGCTGATCTATGCCCGCGGTATCGCGCTGGAGCGCTCGAAGCAGTGGCCCCGGGCGGAGGCCGACTTCCTCCGCGCGCTCGACTTCGATCCCGATCAGCCGCTGGTCTTGAACTATCTCGGCTATTCCTGGGTCGAGCGGAGCGAGAACCTTGACCGGGCCCAGGACATGATCCGCCGCGCGGTGGAGTTGCGGCCCAACGACGGCTTCATCGTCGACAGTCTCGGCTGGGTCTATTACCGGCTCGGCAAGTACCCGGAGGCGGTGGTCCAGCTCGAGCGCGCGGTCGAACTGCGGTCCGAAGATCCGGTCATCAACGCCCATCTGGGCGACGCCTACTGGGCGGTCGGCCGCCGACGAGAAGCCAAATTCCAATGGCGCACCGCGCTGGACCTGAAGCCGGATGCCAATCTCAAAGTCGAGCTTGAGCGCAAGCTCGACGGCGTGGTCAAGGAAGCGAACGCCGGGTCGCGATGAGCGCGCCCGCGCCGCCGATCCGGGAAGAGGCGCCGGCGAAGATCAATCTTTATCTCCACGTCGTCGGCCGGCGCGCCGACGGCTATCATCTGCTTGACAGCCTGGTCGTCTTTCCCGAGGTCGGCGACACGATCGAGGTCGCGCCGGATGACGGTTTGAGCCTGACGCTCGCCGGTCCCTTCGCCGAAGCTCTACCCGCGAGCGGCGACAATCTCGTCATGCGGGCCGCGCGGGCGCTGGGGGCGGCCGCCGCGCGTCCGTCCCGGGCGCGGATGACGTTAGTCAAATGCCTGCCGGTGGCCTCGGGGATCGGCGGCGGTTCGGCCGACGCGGCCGCGGCCTTGCGCGCGCTTAACCGGCTGTGGCGGCTCCCGCGCGACTCGGTCGATCTTCACGCCGTTGCGCTGACGCTGGGCGCCGACGTGCCGATGTGCCTGGACGCACGATCCGCGTTCATCGGCGGCATCGGCGAGCAAGGTACACCGGCGCCGCCACTGCCGGCGTTCTGGCTGGTTCTGGCCAACCCCGGCGTCGCGGTGTCGACGCCGGCGGTGTTCGCCGGGCGGCGGGGGGCCTTTTCCGCGCCAAGCCGTTTCGCCGAAGCGCCGGCGGACGCGGCCGCGCTGGCCCGCCTGCTCGCCGCTCGCGACAACGATCTATGCCCTTCGGCGCAAGCGCTCGCGCCCGAGATCGGCAGCGTGCTGGCGGCGCTGGCGGCTCTCCCGGACGCCCTGCTGGCGCGGATGAGCGGCAGCGGCGCAACCTGCTTTGCGCTGTTCGCCGACGGAGCGCGGGCCGAAGCGGCGGCGGCGATGCTGGCGGCGCTTCAGCCGCGATGGTGGGTGGTCGCGGCGCCGGTTGCGAGAGGTTTACGGAGCGGTTAAGGTCGCGGCCGCATTGGGGCGTAGCCAAGTGGTAAGGCACCGGATTTTGGTTCCGGCATCGGAGGTTCGAAATCCTCCCGCCCCAGCCAGCCCGCAGTGGGATCTTGAAAAAATTGCGTACGGCGTGATCGTACACGCTACAGGTAACTACTCGCGGAACAACAGGCGTCTAACGAGACGGTCTATTCGCTCCGCAACACCGTCGTCCTGGAGAGCGGCCCGGATCGCTTGCCGACCGCGGACGAAGCTAAAGCTTTCCGGGATCGCGACGCCCTCCGCGATTTTCTCTGCGATCTGAGCAGCGCTCGCGAGTTCAGCATGAAGCGCATCGGCGGCCTTGAAATTTCGGAATCGGCAACGTGAACATCACCTTATCGAAGTGCCGCGCGCCCCATTGCCCCCTCGCTTGGAGATGCGAGACAGCCTCGCGCGCTGTCTCGCTGTTTATGATGGCGCAGAGATAAAGGCCTTCTGCACGCTCTTCGACCGGGCACCAGTATAGCATGTGATCGACCACGGCGATTGCGCTGGACAATAATGTCGCCGCAGGGTTCGTCCCGGATTTCGTATAGACAACGCGGAGCTGTCGTATCGGTAACTGCGCTGCAAGTGCTCCCCAGTAATTTATTCGATCAGTTAAAGTCATACCCTGACGCGAGTTGGCATCCCACAGCTTTGCGGCATCGGACAACCGAGTGGATAAGCCCGGAAAACCGTGTCCAGCCGCTATATCCGCGTCCATGATCTTCTCATGAAATGGAATAACGGCTTCAGGCCAGTCGAGAATTCTATAAGGCGCGATGCTTTCGCCCAGCAGCGCCGGGCGCAAGAACTGCTGCTCAACGGCTCCGGCTAGGCCGGGAAGGTCTTTCCAGGGTGGTTTCTCTTGCGCGCTCCGGCGGCTTTCGATGGGAACACGGTTCCCCATGCCTATGCGGCCGGTCTGGCGCCGCTCCACGTAACAGAGCATTCGCGGCACAAGAGTCGCGCCCTGACGAAATGCCACGCGATACGGTGTTGCCGCCTGAAAATTCGCCTCGGAAGGTGCGTCCTCTTCTGCCCAAAGCAGCCGCTTTTCCGCTTCACCGGGCGAAGCGTTGCGGTGTGCAAGAATTCCCGCGAAACCGAGCACACGGTCGGGTGTGCGGCCAGGGAGCGATGCGCGCTCGGCGAACAGCGCGCACGATGGAACGGGAAACAAGGGAAATACGCGCTCGTCGAAGGTCCAGGCTGCAGTGAACGTGACCGGGGCTTCGCGGAACGAACCAGTTCGGAACTTTTCGAACTGACCGCGCGTCAACGCGGCCAGCGGCATCAGGAATGCAATACGGCCCCCTTGGTTGAGGTACAGGTCCGCGCAACGGGCAAAGAAATAGCCGGACAAGTCCTGATGCGTGGCCATCTTGCCGCCAACCCAAATGCCATAGGTGTTCATGCCAGAACGCACCTGCGTTTGCAGTTCGTCGGACATGTACCGAAAGGAAAGCCACGGCGGATTTCCAATCACGCAGTCGAACCGGCTGGAATTGCGGGACAGCCAAACCGGCCGGGTGACGTTGCGTGCGACGTAACCCCAAACGTGGTTCCGCCCCGCCGCGCGAAGTTTACGCAACTCAGCGTAAGTTTGTACTAAGGTGTGCAAGTCGATTTCCGAGATATCTTTGCGGCGTCGCAATGTAGCTTTTACATCTGAGGCGCCAGCATTGCGTTCACTTGCTTGCAACAATGTGGCGATGATTGAGTCGAACAAACTTGGGTCCACAGCGAGTGCAACCGGGAACTTCAGAACGGAAGGGTTTTCGTTGTTCGCGGAGGGTGGCACGTACAGTTCAAGCTCTTCGTGCCCGAGGGTGCTTCGAACACTCCATTGAAGGGCGTCACCCAGATAAACAGGGATGGAGAGCTCACCTCGCCTTGCGCGCAGCAGGTCGCTTCCAAGCGCCAGCAAATAAGTAACCCGTGCGATAATCACTGCTACGGGATGAATATCCATGCCGACTACGCGGTGCACCGCCTGAACTCGCTATTTCCTGTGTGTCGACCCCGGCTGCGACCGCTGCGCTGACTAACCGCCGCACTGCATGGAACAAAAAGCTTCCGGAGCCGCACGCTGGGTCAAGTACGCGCTCATGCAAGGGATCATTAATCGCAACGGCGCACACCCGCGATGCGAGCCAGTCCGGCGTGTAATATTCTCCCAGATCATGACGCTGATCCGGATCGATAAGCGATTCATAAAGTACCTTCAGCACGTCGAGGTCAACCTCGCCAATGCGAAATCTTGTGACACGCTGTTGCAATGAGGCAATCAAAGTACGGCCAGCTTCCCTCTTCAAAATCCAACCAAAAAAATCGCCTTCTATCGCACCTTGTATTTCTGCCTCAGCGAGAGATGAACCGGAAAGAACATCATCTGGTCCTCTAGGTGTAATTCCCAAGACCGAAAATCCAAATGCCTTTGAAACAATCGTCAGATAACTATGCTGAAACCAAAGAGCATCTGTGTCCTGCCTCTTGCCGTAGACGATGCCGAGTAGGTCGGTCCAAAGTTGACGCTTTAGTAGCGCTTCCGGGTCATCGGCCAGATCCTGCCAGATCCTCGACAGGATTCCCGAGGCGCGCGCGTAGGCCGTGCTGTCACGGCCAAGCTCTTGCGTGACGGTTAAGGCGTCAGTAGGCAGATCTGGTGAGACGGAGACCACGCTTTCAAGCCAAACGAGCAATTCGCGAGGCACCTCCGGTCGTGCGCGAAACGTGTCGATCCGAACGAGAGCCCGGTCCCGCATCTCGTAGGCCCGATAATCGAGCCCGTCAGTCGCCACACCCACGAACCGGCGTTTGGTCTCCAATTCCCGATTCTGCAGGTAACGAAGGAGTTGGCTTTCAGCATCTTCGGTTTCACGACGAAGATCCGTCTTGATCTCAAATACGGTGTCTCCCAGCAGCGTATCGACATGGCTTCGTGCTTCAATGCGTTGTTCCTGAACGATTTGATTTCGTTCGGCGCCAAGACCATTGTACTGCGCCACGGTTATGAGACAAGCGTCTGCGACGGTCATGCGGCCTGATCCATGGCTAGTTGCTGGTCGGCCCTGACCTGGGCGGGTGTCCGGTGGCCATGGCGGGCGACCAGCCAGTGGGTGTTGTACCAGGCGGCGAAGTCGAGCAACGCCAGGCGCAGCTCCTCGATGGTCTCGAAGTGGCGCACCCAGAGCAGGTTCTCCTTCAGCGTCCGGATGAAGCGCTCGGCGACGCCGTTGCCCTCCGGCTCGCGCACGAAGGACGGCGAGGCCTCGATGCCGAGGAAGGCGATCTCGCTCTGGAAGTCATGGGACATGTAGTTCGAGCCATGGTCGTGGCGGAGCTTGAGGCCGGCGGCCACGTCCTTGCCGATGGCGGCGAAGTGCTGGCGCATGCCTTGGCGCACCGGTTCCAAGGCCTGGAAGCGGTTGGCGCTTTTGTCGGCGTGGATGCCGACGCATTCGCTGTTGCAGTGATCGACGGCGACGAAGACATGGGCCACGCCGTCTGCCACGGTGATGGTCTGGGTCATGTCGGTGCCCCACAGGACGTCCACGGCGTCGGTGATGATGGTGCCGTCGTGCGTCTTCTCCGGCCGCTTGCGGACCCGGTGCGGCGCCAACAGCCCATTCTCCCGCATCAGCCGGCGGATGCGTCCGGGTGAACTCCGGATCCCGGAGACGCGCAGCCGTGCCCAGATCTTGCGGTAGCCCTCGCCGGTGAACCGGCTCTCGGCGATCACCTGCTTGATGTGCTCCACCAGCGTCGCGTCGTCGCAAGGGCCCATGGGGCCGGGGCGGTGCCTCGACGCCAAGGCGGCCTGGCGATGGCGATAGAGGCTCGCCCGCGAGACCTTCCAGCAGCGGGTGACCCGCGCCAGGCCATAAACCCGACCAGCGGAGGGCGAGACCGCCCGGCTCATCGCCTCGGCCTCCGCCGTGCCAAAGGGGCGCCACCCTCCAGGCGCGCGATCTTGTCGGACAAAAGCTCGATCTCCATCGTCATCGCGCCGACTTTGCCTTTCAGCCGGGCGATCTCGTCGTCGCGGTCGTCGCGATCCCGGTCCTTCAGCGCCGTTTCGGCGGCCAGGAGCGCCTGGTCGCGCCAGGACGACAGCCGCGCCGCCGTGACGTTGAGCTCGCGAGACACCAGCTCCAAAGGCTCGCCCCGCATCAGCCGGTTTACCGCATTCAGCTTCCGCTTCGCCGAGAAGCGTCGCGGCGGCGGCCCGCCGGCGGACTTGTCTCCGCCAGCTGTTCGGGAGCGCTCCGCCAAGTCCGCCGGCTGCGTCGTCGCAGTCTCAACCATTCCGTCCATTCAGCTCTCCTTCCTTTTGCGGTTCATTTAGCCGCAGCTCATTAGGAGCCTGTTGCAGAATTGCCCCGCCGGCCCTGATCCCGGCTTGACCGGCTGATGGTGTCCTGATTCTCTCGGAACGGCCAATGTGAGAGGAGGCAGGCATGGCGAATTTTTTCCGGGAGCCGGACCGGCGGCAGAGGTTTCTTCTGCCAGTCGACATGAAGGACTGGGTTCCGGAAACGGACATGGTCCATCTTCTCCTGGACATTGTCGGCCTCATGGACCTTTCGGCGTTCGAGGCGCGCTATACGAAACGCGGCACGGGTGCCCCGCCTTTTGCGCCGTGGATGATGGTCTGCGTGCTGATCTATGCCTATGCGAACGGCCATCGCTCGAGCCGGAAGATCGAGCGCCTGTGCGAACGCGACGCGGGGTTCCGGCTGATTGTCGGCCACGAGGTTCCGGACCACAGCGTGATCGCGCGGTTTCGCAAGCGCCATCGCTGCGCATTCGAGGCCCTGTTCGCGGAGGTCCTGAAGCTGTGCATCGCGGCGGGAGTGGTTCGCCTCGGCGTGGTGGCCCTGGACGGGACCAAGGTCAAGGCGAACGCATCTCTGGCGGCGAACCGGACGACCAAGTCTCTGGAAGCGGAAGTGGCGGCGATGGTGTCGGAGGCGGAGGAAACCGACGCCACCGAAGACGCGATGTTCGGGGACCAACGGGGTGACGAGATGCCCGCCGGTCTGCGGGAGCCCTGCGGCCGTCTTGCCCGGCTGCGCTCGTGCCTGGATCGTCTTCGTGCCGACGCCGCGGAGAAGGCGGATGCCCAGCAGGAGAAAATCCATGCCCGCGCGGCGGCGGAGAAGGCGACCGGCAAGGCCAAGCGCGGCCGCAAGCCGAAGCCGGCCGAGGCGGCGATCGACGAGGACGCCAAGGCCAACGTGACCGACCCGGCGAGCCGCATCATGAAGGGGCGCAAGGGCTACCTCCAGGGCTACAATGCCCAGGCTGTGGTGACCGCCGGCCAGATCATCCTCGCCGCCGACGTGACGAACCAGGCCAACGACGTCCACCAGTTGGTGCCGATGATCGCCAAGACCCTGGCCATGATGGAGGCGGTGAGCGGCGAGGAGGTCGGGCTCGGCGCCGGGCTGTTCGACGCCGGGTACTGGTCCGAGGACAACGCCGCCACCGAGACGGCGGAATGCGAATACCTGATCGCGACCACCAAGGACTGGAAACAGCGCAAGGCGATGCGCGACGCCCCGCCGCCACGGGGCCGGATGCCCAAGGGCATGAGTGCCCGTGAGCGAATGGAACGCAGGCTGTTGACCAAGCGGGGCCGGACTCTCTACCGCCTGCGCGGCCAGACCGTGGAACCGGTGTTCGGCCAGATGAAGGAAAACCAGGGCGCCGACCGCTTCATGATGCGGGGCGAGCAGGAGACCCGGGGCGAATGGAGCCTGCACTGCGCCGCCCACAACCTCAGAAAACTGCACTCGGAGTCCGTGCGCAGTGGAAACAAAGGGGGAAAATGGCTCCGAAATTGAGGCAATAGGCCGGAACAAACCGCCCCGAAGCCCTAAAACCATCAGCAGACCGCGTCATGCCAGCAATATCGAGCCATTCAGCAACAGGCTCCCGAATGTCTCAAAAAACCCTGACGCACCCCAGGGGGCGGCAGTAGGCCGAGAGTGATGCACGCTCCAGGCTTCCGCTTTGCGCAGGAGATCGGGCAACAACGTTTTGCCGAGTTGCTCCAGAAGATCGACCGTTACGAAGTAACATCTACCGACCGTGCGATACCGACGGTCGTTGGGCATCCGACTTCCGCTCTCGTATCGTTACCGAGTCCTCACGAGCGCCGCAGCGGTCGCGGGCGGCGCTTTCTTGGGCGGGGTCGGCGGCTCGCTGCCGCAGCTCGCACGATTGAACAGGATGTAGGTCTGATGACCGAGCAATATCTCGAGGACTTCGCCGTAGGGCAAATCTACGGCTCCGGGCGGCTGCGTGTCGAGGAGGAGCGCATCAAAACCTTCGCCCGCGAGTTTGATCCGCAGCCCTTCCATCTTGACGAGGCGTTCGCCCGCCAAACGATATTCCGCGGATTGGCGGCGAGCGGTTGGCATACCGCCGCCCTCACCATGCGGCTCCTGGTCGAGAGTGACTTGAAGCCCGCCGACGGTATCATCGGCATGGGCTTCGACGAGTTCCGCTGGCCGGTGCCTGTGCGACCCGGAGATGAGTTGCGCGTCGAGAGCGAAGTGATCGAGGTCCGGCCATCCAGCTCGCGTCCGAATCAGGGACTGATCAAAGTACGGACGACAACGCTGAACCAGAACGGCGAGGCCGTTCAGATCCAGGTCGGCAATCTGCTGGTGTCGCGCCGGCCCGCGTAGGAGAACGCTATGGTCTGTGCTGCAACCGAGCGCGGATGCGTGGCAGCACCAGCGAACAACGCCTCGATTTTGCGCAGCTTGTCGCGGAGCGCGGCTTCGTCGTTCATCCTCGTCTCTCGTTGGCGCGTCGGTGAGAAAGCCTGCTATGGATGACGAAGGGAGCAAAGTCCATGGCGCATGCAATCATTCGCGGGAACAACGGCCTTCGGCACGAGGTTGACTTCGAAAATGCCGCCATCACGGTTGAGATCTTTTTCGGCAAGGACGCTGTCGAGATCGCCGTCGAGGCGCCCCAAGATCCGACGCCTTCGGGCAAACAGCGCTTTGCGCTGCTGAACGTGCCACGAGGGCTGTTCAATAAGGCTCTGGGAGACGCGGCGCGCCGCTTGAAGAACCAGAGCCCGGCGATCTTGAAAGAGGGAAGGTAGGCCCCGGTGGCGAGGCCGCCGCCCTCGCCCGAGCGTGAGAACCTCGCCGGCCTCGTCGAACGGGTCACCTTCCACAACGAGGACAGCGGCTTCTGTGTCCTGCGGGTGAAGGCGTGCGGCCAGCGCGATCTGATCACGGTCATCGGCCATGCCGCGACGATCGGCGCCGGCGAGTTCGTCCAGGCGAGCGGCCGCTGGGTCAACGATCGGACACATGGCGTGCAGTTCCGCGCCGATTTCCTGCGCGCCGCACCGCCCACGACGGCCGAAGGGATCGAGAAGTACCTCGCTTCCGGCATGATCAAAGGCATCGGCCCGATCTACGCCAAGAAGCTGGTCAAGGCGTTCCGCGAGCAGGTCTTCGACGTCATCGAGCAAACGCCGGCACGGCTGAAAGAGATCGACGGCATCGGGCCGAAGCGCGCCGACAGCATCGTCGCCGCCTGGGCCGACCAGAAGGCGATCCGCGAGATCATGATCTTCCTGCACAGCCACGGCGTCGGCACCTCGCGGGCGGTGCGCATCTTCAAGACCTACGGCGCCGACGCCATCCGGCTGATCTCGGAGAACCCCTACCGGCTGGCGCGCGACATCCGCGGCATCGGCTTCAAGAGCGCCGATCAGATCGCGGCGAAGCTTGGCATCGAGAAGACGGCGATGATCCGGGCCCGAGCCGGGATCGGCTACGCGCTCACCGAAGCAATGGACGATGGCCACTGCGGGCTGCCGCTGGCGGAGTTGGTGGCGATGGCGGTAACGCTGCTGGAGGTGCCGGCCGGGATCATCGAGACCGCGCTCGATCTGGAGCTGCAAGATGGCGAGGTCGTCGCCGACAGCGTCGACGACCAACGCTGCATCTTCCTCGCCGGACTGCACCGGGCCGAACGGGCGATCGGGACCCGCATTAAGGCGCTGAGCAGCGGTCCCCTGCCCTGGCCAGCCATCGATGCCGCGAAGGCCATCCCATGGGTCGAGACCAAGGCCGGCATCAATCTCGCGGCCAGCCAACGGGAAGCGGTCCGATTGGCGCTGGCAACCAAGGTGCTCGTCATCACGGGCGGGCCCGGCGTCGGCAAGACGACGCTGGTCAACTCGATCCTGAAGATCCTGAGCGTCAAGAGCGTGCGGATTGCCCTGGCCGCACCCACCGGGCGCGCCGCAAAGCGGCTGTCGGAGAGCACCGGGCTTGAAGCAAAGACTATCCACCGGCTACTCGAAGTCGATCCGATGCACGGCGGCTTCCGCCGCAACGAGCAGCACGCACTTGACTGCGACCTTCTCGTCGTCGACGAGACCTCGATGATCGACGTGCCGCTGATGCACGCGCTGTTGAAGGCGGTGCCGGACCATGCGGCGTTGATCCTCGTCGGCGATGTCGATCAGCTGCCGTCGGTCGGCCCCGGACAGGTGCTCGCCGATATCATCACCTCGGGCGCGGTGCCGGTGGTGCGACTGACGGAGGTTTTCCGCCAGGCGGCCGAAAGCCGCATCATCGTCAACGCGCACCGCATCAACCAGGGTTTGATGCCGGAATGGGTGCAGGATCCGGCCAGCGACTTCCACTTCATCGAATGCGCTGACGCCGAGGACGGCGTCGGCAAGATCCTGCAGATCGTCCGCGAGCGCATCCCGGCGCGCTACGGCCTCGATCCGATCCGCGATATCCAGGTGCTGTGCCCGATGAACCGCGGCGGCCTCGGCGCCCGCTCGCTCAACATCGATTTGCAGCAGGCGCTCAACCCTCCCGGCGAGCTGCGCGTCGAGCGCTTCGGCTCGACCTACGGCATTGGCGACAAGGTGATGCAGGTCGAGAACGACTACGACAAGGAAGTCTACAACGGCGACCTCGGCGTCGTTCGCAGCATCGATCCCGAGGCGTCGGAAATGGTGATCGAGTTCGACGGCCGGCCGGTGACGTATGGTTTCGGCGAACTGGACGAAATCGTGCTCGCCTACGCCACGACCATCCACAAGAGCCAGGGCTCGGAGTACCCGGCCGTCGTCATCCCGCTCACCACCCAGCACTATCCGATGCTGCGGCGGAACCTGCTCTACACCGCCGTCACCCGCGGCAAGCGGCTTGTCGTCGTCGTCGGCCAGAGGAAGGCGATGGCGATCGCGGTGAAGGG
>CAWDWD010000007.1:0-524221 GCA_963805915.1 uncultured Alphaproteobacteria bacterium | reverse complement strand
GATTGGCCGATGCGCTACGGCTGGGACGTGCTCCACGAATTCAAGCGCATTGGCGAGGAATTTAGCTGCCGGGTCCGAGAGCGGCTGGTATGGGCCTATCCGGACGAAGGTGGACCCGATCTGCGGCCCGACGGCTACCTTTGGGCACGGACGGTGCGGTGTCCTTACTGCGAGGGGCTGGTGCCGCTGTCGCCGAACTGGCGTCTGGCGCCGGACGGGACCGGGGTGCGGCTTTCTCCCGATGTGGCGAAGGGGCCGGGCAGCGAGGGCCGGATCTGCCGGTTCGAAATTGTCGGCGCGGTGAAGGAGCAGTCAGGGGGCACGGTCTCCGGCGGCGACGGGCAGTGCCCGTATTCCGATTGCGGCCGGGTGATCGACGGAGACGAGATTAAGCGCCAGGCGCAGGCCGGCGGCATGGGCGAGCAGCTCTACGCCGTCGTCTTCAAGCGCCGGGTGTTAAGCAAGACCAAGACCGGGCGAACCCGCGAGAAGTGGCAGCGTGGCTACCGCGCCCCCCGCCCCGAGGACGATGTCTCATACCAGCGAGTCTATGAAGCGACCTTCTCTATCCATGGGTAGGCGCAGAGCGATCTGAGGCGACCCGTTTCGGCGATGAGGCGGTTCCAGGCTTCGCAGCAGGCGTCGATGATGGCGTCGGTTGTCTCGAACACGCGCAGTGAGAGGAACCGCTCGCGCAGGTAGAGCCAGACACGCTCGACCGGATTGAGCTCGGGGCTGTAGGGCGGCAGGACCACGAGGGTGATCGTATCGGGCACGGCGAGGGATAGGCTCTGATGCCAGCCGGCGCCGTCGAGCACCATCAAGACATGGGCGTCGGGTGGCCGCGAGGCGGCGACGTGGTCGAAGAACACCTGCATGGCCGTCGCATTGACCGTCGGCAGCACGAGGGTGACGTCCTCGCCGGTGGCGGGACGGATCGCGGCGAAGATGTACGCCCACTGGTAGCCGAGTTGCTGAACGCCCGGCGGACGTTCGCCGCGCCGCCACCAGCGGTGGCAGACCCGGCCCTTGTTGCCGACCCGCGCCTCGTCTTCGAACCACAGTTCGATGCGTTTGTCGCGATGGCGGGAGGTGGCCTCGGCTATTGCCTCGGCAAGCCCCCCCTTTTTAAACGCGTCCTGCGCCTCGGCGTCGCGCTTGGGATGGTAGGGCCGCGCCTTCTGGCGCGAAAAGTCCAGCCGCCGCAACACCCGCGTCATGCTCGAGGGGTGGTAGGTCTTGCCGTGATGCGTCTCGAGCCACCGGCAAAGATCGGCCCGCGTCCAGGCGCAGCAGCCGTCCTCCGCAGGGTCCGGCCCGCGCAAGATCGCCTCGACCAGGGCGGCCTCCTCCTCGCCCGCCAACCGACGCGGCGGTCGTCCTTTCGGCCGGTCGTGCAGCCCGGCCAAGCCCTCGGCGTTATAGCGCACCACCGCGTCGCGCAGCGCTTGACGTTCCATCCCCGCCAGCCGCGAAGACTCCGCCCGGCTCAGCCCATCGAGCGCGTTGGCGATGGCGAACATCCGAGCCGCCGCCCGTCCATCCCTCTCCCGCAGCGCCGCTTGGCGAAGCGCCGCCGAGGAGAGATCGACCTTGATCTTGAGTGCCGTGCCCATCCGATCCCCCGCATATGGTGGAATGACACGGAATCACACTCCGGGCTCTGTGCATAGCCCCTCAGAGTTGGATCAAGCACTCGCCGGTATCAGACATCGTCGCCGCGCGACTCGCCGAAAAGCTCCCCGAGTGGGAAGCCCTCGACATCGTGCCGAATGAGAAACTGCCGCTAGATACCAAGTCCTGGTCCCACGGCAACACCCCCGCACAGTACGGAGAAGTTACCTTTACGGGCCTTTTCTCACCGCGCCAGCTTCTGGGCCACGGCACGAGCGTCGAGGTATTCCGGGAAATGCTTGAGGAAGAGCAAGCCAATGGAGCGTTGATTGAGCCTTGCCGGGCAGCGTTTTGCTATTTGAGCCTGAGCCTCGACAAGCTCCGCGATTACAATTCCCGACAGGTCTCGTGGCATGCCAATCGGGAGGTCATGGACCACACTTTTCGACAGCACGCATTTCCATCGAGGTGGTCCTACGCCGAGATGGCGCCGCTCATCGTCGGCCTCGGCTACGACTGGGCGATCAGGCAGACGGGCAAATGCATCCAAGAACTGATCCAGCTTACTCGGCCGGATCTGGTAAATAGCGGCGCGAAGAGCGCGCGGCAGTCCAGCTTGTCACTGACCAGCTTCTCGCCGCCGAAGGTGGAGATCACCTGCAAGTCGGGCGACGCCCTCGATCATCTCGCCGACAGCAGCGTCGACGCGGTGGTCATGGACCCGCCCTATACGTACGCCAATGTGATGTATGCCGAGCTATCGGACTTCTTCTACGTCTGGCTGAAGCGCACCGCCGGTTATGTCTATCCCGAATGGTTTCGCCGCCCGCTCACCGACAAGGACAACGAGGCGGTCGCCAACGTCGCCAAGTTCAAGGACCAAAGGGCGCCGCAAGCTCGCCGAGCGCGACTATCAGAGCCGGATGGCCGCGATCTTCGCCGAATGCCGACGGGTGCTGAAGCCTGACGGCATCATGACGGTGATGTTCACCCACAAGGAGACCAGCCGCCTGGGACGCGCTGACCAAGGCGATGATGGAGGCGGGCTTCGTCATCACCGCGTCCTGGCCGATCAACACCGAGGCCGAAGGCTCGCTGCACATCAAGGACAAGGCCGCCGCCAACTCCACGATCTTCCTCGTCTGCCGGCCCCGCGAGATAGCGGGCACGGACGGCGACGGCGTGTTCTGGGAGGACATCGAACCGCGCGTCGCCAAGGCCGTCCGCCGCCGCGTCGCCGACTTCGAGCAGGCCGGCATCAAGGGCGTCGATCTCTATCTGGCGAGCTTCGGCCCGGCGCTGGAGGAGTTCTCCCGCCACTGGCCGCTGAAACGCGGCACGCCCGCGCCCGGCGATGGCCGCAAGCAAGCGGCGCAAGCAAAAGGCGTTGTTCGAGGAAGACGTACGACCCCTACGCCGCTACCCCCGAAGACGCCCTGGAGGCCGCCCGGCGGGAGGTGAAGCAGTGGCGGCTCGAGCAACTGACCCACCGCAAGGCCCGCGCCGACCTCGATCCGCTGACCGCGTGGTTCGTGCTCGCCTGGGATGCCTTCAAGGCTCCGCAATTCGCCTACGACGAGGCGTTGCGGCTGGCCCGCGTCTGTCGGCGTCGACCTCGATGCCGACGTGGTCGGCACCCTGGCGGAGAAGAAGGCCAGTAACCTGATCCTGTGGGACTCGCGCCACGCGCGCCGCCAAGGGCGGCCTTGGCGCCGCCGATGGCTCGCGCGCGATGATCGACGCCCTGCACCACGCCGCCCACGTCGCCCGCGGCCGGACCCTGCAAGCCGCCCGCGAGCTCCTCGACAAGCGCAGGCATCGCCGGCGATCCGCACTTCCTGAGCGCGCTGGAAGCGGTGCTGGAGGTGCTGCCGGTCTCGAAACCTTCACCGGCATCGACGAGCCCGCCGGCCTCATCGCCGAAGCCGCCGGCGACTTCGAAGCCCTGGAAATGCTCCGCCGCCTCGCCTTCCCCGACCAGGTCGACGAACCGGCGCAGTTGGAGCTTTGGAAGGAGGAAGCGGCGGTGAGCTTGCTCACCGACCGGGAATGGAAGACGAAGTACACGCCCGAGGACGGCGATCTCGTCGCGCTGTTTTACGTTCCGGCGCTGGACTGCGCGGTCCGCTACGAGCGGACGACCGGTTACTTCTCGGCGTCCGCCCTGGCGGTCGCGGCGCGCGGCATCGAGGGGCTGATCCGCAACGACGGTCGGATGCGGCTGATCGTCGGCTGCACCCTCGACGCCCCGGAGGTGGCGGCCATCGAACGCGGAACGGCTGCTGGCGGCGACGGTCGAGGCGGCGATGCTGCGCGCGCCGTTCGATGATCTCGACACCCGCACGGAAGCCGCGCTGGAGGTGTTGGCCTGGATGGTGGCGCGTGGCATCCTCGAGGTGAAGGTCGCGGTGCCCTGCGATCGCGACCGGCGTCCGGTCGCCGGTACGGCCGTGTTCCACGAAAAGTGCGGCGTTATCGAGGACAAAACCGGCGCCCGCCTCGCCTTCGCGGGCAGCACCAACGAGACCCTGCAAGGCTGGCGCTACAACTGGGACAGCTTCCACGTCTTTACCGACTGGGGCGGGACTGGGGCGCACGTCGAGGCGGAGGAGACGACCTTCGCCCGGCTGTGGGCGGACAAGGCCGCCACCGCCATCGTCCTCGATGTGCCGACGGCGGCTAAGGAGCGCCTGCTCGAATTTCTGCCCGCTGACGAGCGTCTGCCGCAGCGGCTGGAGCAGGACAATGTTCCTGCGCCTCCGATCGCCGAAAGACCACGGGAAACTGTGGGCGGGACGACCGCAGGGGCGGAAAGCGCGATTGTCGAACCGCCGCCCGTCGATCGACGCCGGCTTGTATGGGGATTTATTCGCCATGCGCCGGCGATGCCGTCCGGCGGCGAGCGGGTCGGCGAAGCGACAGCGGCGGTGACGCCTTGGCCGCACCAGATCCGCGCCTTCCAGCGGATGTACGGCAACTGGCCGCCGAGAGCTGCTGATCGCCGACGAAGTCGGCCTCGGTAAGACTATCGAGGCGGGCCTGGTGTTGCGCCAGGCGTGGCTGGCCGGCCGGTCGAAGCGGATCCTGATCCTGGCGCCGAAGGCGGTGCTTATCCAGTGGCAGATCGAGCTGCGCGAAAAGTTCAATCTCAATTGGCCGATCTACGACGGCCGGAGCCTTAACTGGTACCCGTCGACGGCGCTCGGTTCGGCGGCCTCGCGGGCGGTAAGCCGGCGAGAGTTGGCACAAGGAACCGGTGGTGATCGCGTCGAGCCAACTCATGCGGCGGGCCGACCGCTCACGCGAACTTCTCGAGGACGCCGAGCCATGGGATCTGATCGTCCTCGACGAGGCGCACCATGCGCGCCGGCGAGGCGCCGGCTCGGCCAACGACAAGGGGCCGAACCAACTTCTCCGGCTGATGCAGCACCTGTGTCAGCGGACCCAGGGCCTGATCCTGCTAACGGCCACCCCGATGCAGGTCGACCCGGTCGAGGTTTGGGATCTGCTCTGCCTTTTCGGCCTTCCGCCCGAGTGGAGCGCGGCGACATTCCGGCAATTCTTTCAGATGGCGGCCGAGAGCAATCCTTCGCATGGCGACTTCGAGCGCCTGGCCGAGCTGTTCCGAGCCACGGAGCGCACCTTCGGGCCGGTCGAACCGGAACAGGCCGTGCGCTACGTCGCCGGCGCGAGCACGTTCAAGGCGAAGCGGATCCTCAAGGCGTTGCGCGATCCGTCGGCGATCTTGCGAAAGCGCCTGGAAACCGACGAGCGCCGCGCCGCGCTGACGATGATCCGCGCCAACACGCCGGTCGCCCGGCTCATTTCGCGCCATACCCGCGAGCTACTGCGCGCCTACCACAAGGAAGGGAAGATCGACCTGCGCATTGCTGATCGGGCGGTGCTGGACGAATTCATCGACCTGAGCGTCGACGGCGAACGGCCGATTTACGATGCGGTCGAAGATTATATTTCGACCGTCTACAACCGCGCCGATCCGCAACGCAAGAACGCGGTCGGTTTCGTCATGACGATCTATCGCCGCCGCCTGGCCTCCAGCTTCCATGCCCTGGCGCGGACACTGGAAGATCGCTTGCGCGGGCTCAGCCACGCCGATGACGAGGACGCTGGCGACGACGAGGCGGCTGACGAGCTGATGGACGCGGACGATGCCGCGGCGGCGAAGAACGATGCGCGCACGGCCGAGGAAACGCCCGAGATCGAGTTCGCTGCTTCAGCGCATTCGCCGATTGCCTCCCGACAGCAAGGCCGAGCGGCTGAAGAGGATTCTGCGTTCGCTGCGGCTGGACGGCTACGACCAGGTCATGATCTTCACCCAGTACACCGACACGATGGACTTTCTACGCCAACAGCTTGGCGCCGAATTCGGCGGCAGGATGATGTGTTTCTCCGGCCGTGGCGGCGAAATTCTGGCTGCCGACGGCACGTGGTCGACCGTCTCGCGAGAAACGATCAAGCAGCGCTTCCGCGATGGCGCCGCCGAATGTCTGATCTGCACCGACGCGGCCGCGGAAGGTCTCAATTTCCAGTTCTGCGGGGCGCTGGTGAATTACGACATGCCGTGGAACCCGATGAAGGTCGAGCAACGGATTGGCCGGATCGATCGTCTCGGCCAGCGCCACGAGACCATCAGGATCGTCAATCTGCACTACAGCAATACCGTCGAGGCCGATGTCTACACCGCGCTCGGCAAGCGCATTAATCTGTTCCGCACCTTTGTCGGCAAGCTTCAGCCGATTTTGTCGAAGCTGCCCGCGATGATTGCCGAAGCGACGCTTCGGGCGGGCGATCGCGAACTCGGGCGCAGTAGCATGGTCTCGGAGATCGAGGTCGCGGCGACGGCCGCCGAAGCCGATAGCTTCGATCTGGACGCGATCGTGCCTGCCGATCTGGAACAGCCGGTTCGTCCGTCCGCGCTGTACGATCTGGCTGATCTAGAAAAATTACTCGCGAGCACGGACCTCTTGCCGCCCGGTCTCGACGCCAGTCCGCTCGAAGGCAGCAATCACCAATTCAAGTATGCGGCGCCGGGTGTGCCCAAGCCGATCAGGGTGACTACCGATCCGGCGTTCTTCGACGAACATCCGGAGAGCGTCGAACTATGGTCGCCGGGCAGCCCCGTCTTCCCCGACCCCGAGGAGGTGGCTTCGGTCGAAGACTTGGCAGCGAACCGAGGTGCGCTTGCTCGCATCTTCCGGCATCTGCGACCGTGAACCTTTTCCAAATCCGGCCGCTTGCGCCTGCCACTCGCAGGCCCAAAACCGTCACCGCGTCCGTCGTCGCCAGGGCATTGATCTGAAACAAAACTCAAGCTGGTGACTTTTCAGGAGCGGTCACCAGCTTTCAGAGAAGCAGCCCAAAGAGAGAACCCCCGGCCGCTTCAGCGGGGCTTGGCGGTTCCCAGCCGCCCCGGCAAACCCCTTTGAAATAACGCGTTTTTCTGTCTACCTGCTGGGCAGAGAGAAGTTTTGTTGGGGTAGTACTGGCGGAGCGAACGATCCCCGAAACGAACCTTCTCTCTTTTTAACCATTATTATCAATAGGTTGGTGCAGCGCCGGGTAACAGGGGCAAAACCTGGGGCGAAGGTGCAGTACGGTGGCGTCTTGGCCGCCGAAAAGCCGCAGAAACGCTCACTTCTCACTTTGGCGCACAGCCCATTTTCGTGCTATCCGCCCGGGGTTTTGCCCCTCTTACAGCGCCGGCGACGGATTGGTCAAGCCGGTCTGCCGACTAGGAAATAGCTGTCGCTGAGCTGCGATTTAGCTTTGCCATTTTGCAACCAGGCCTTACCGTGTCCAATACGTTAATTCGGCGAAATACGCTGGAGAACGGGGTGAAGGCAGGCAAAGGAAGGAGCCGTCATGCAAATCCGCGAGGTCGTTGTGGTTAGCGCCGTACGCACGGCGATCGGCAAGTTTATGGGCGGTCTCAAGGACGTCCAGGCGAGAGATCTCGCCCTCGCCGCCGGGCGGGAGGCAATCGCTCGGTCGGGTATTCCTGCCGCGGAGATCGACGAAATCGTCATGGGCGAGCTCTACACGGCCATGCAGGGCTCGTTGCCGGCGCGACAGGTTGGCATGCGCCTCGGCCTTCCCGAGCGGAGCGGCGCCCTCTCCGTCAACCAGAACTGCGCGTCTGGCATGCGCGCGCTCGAGGTCGCGGCGCACAACATCATGCTCGGCCAGACCGACGCCGCACTCGTCATCGGCGTCGAGAGCATGACGAATGCGCCCTACCTGCTACCGCAGGCCCGGATGGGCTACCGCATGAACGCCGGAACCATCGAAGACAACATGATTCACGACGGTCTGTACGACGAATTGGTGCCCGGTCACATGGCGCTAACGGCCGAGAACGTGGCGGAAAAATACGGCATCAGCCGCGAGGAATGCGACGAGCTGGCGCTCATCAGTCACACGCGAGCGACCAAAGCGATCGAAGGGGGTCGCTTCAGCCGGGAGATTGTCCCGGTGCCGCTGAAGGCAAGGAAGGGGCAGAACGCCCAGTTCGACACCGACGAGCACCCGATCCGGAACGCCAGCCTCGAGTCCATGCGCGAGCTGCGTCCAGCCTTTAAGAAGGACGGCGTGGTCACGGCGGCCAACGCTTCTGGCATCAACGACGGCGCATCGGCGGTCGTCGTCATTGCCGCCGACACGGCCCGCGAGAGGGGACTTCAGCCTTTGATGAAGCTGATCAACATCTGTACCGAGGGCGTTGATCCGAAGGTGATGGGTCTGGGGCCCGCCCTCAGCATAACGAAGTGCCTGAAACAGGCCGGCATGGCCTTCGCGGACATCGACTATTGGGAGATCAACGAGGCGTTCGCCGCCCAGTGGCTCGGCGTCGGCCGGATGCTGGAACAGGATTTCGGGATCCGCCTCGATCTGGAAAAGGTCAACCACAACGGCTCGGGCATCGCACTCGGCCATCCGGTCGGCTCGACCGGCCTGCGCATCGTCGTGAGCCTCTATCACGAAATGGAACGCACCGGCGCAACGCTTGGCGGGGCATCACTGTGCGTCGGCGGCGGGCCGTCGATGTGTTCGTTGTGGACCCGGGACGTCGGATGAACACCGTCGAACTAAGGACTCGATGCGAATGCGAAACAAACGAATCGCACGGCGGGTATAATAGCATGAATAAAATCACGATATCGCGAGCGTGACGGTCCGGCCCCCTCTATTTTGTGGTTGTGGTCGATGTCGATGGCATTCGGGCTCGATACGAGCAGCTGGCTGGGCTCCTGAACGAACGGGGCCGGCGGTTGCTTGCTGCGAGCGAGGCTGTGTCGGCGGGGCGGGGCGGCGTGACGGCGGTTTCGACGGCGACCGGGATTGCGCGGAGCACGATCAATCGCGGCGTTGCGGAACTGAAGGCGGCTTGCATCGAGCCTGTGGGCCGGATCCGACGCCCCGGCGGGGGCCGCAAGCGCGCGGTCGACCACCAGCCGGGCCTGCTGCCGGCGCTTGAAGCGCTGATCGAGGCCGCCATCCGCGGCGATCCGGAGACGCCGCTGCGCTGGGTCAGCCGCAGCCAGCGGAACATCGCCGAGGCCTTGCGCCGTCAGGGCTTCGAGGTGAGCCAGAAGCTGGTCGGCGTGCTGTTGCGCCAACTCGAGTACAGCTGCCAAGCCAATCGCAAGACCCGCGAAGGCACCAGCCACCCGGACCGCGACGCCCAGTTCGAGCACATCAATGCCACGGTCAAGGCGGCCATCGCGGCGGGCGAGCCGGCCATCTCGGTCGATACCAAGAAGAAGGAGCTGGTCGGCGACTTCAAGAACAATGGCCGGGAACTGCGTCCCAAGGGCGACCCAGAGCCCGTTCGGGTCCATGACTTCAGGATCCCGGAACTAGGCAAGGTCGCACCCTATGGCGTCTACGACATTGCCGCCAACCAGGGCTGGGTCAATATCGGCATCGATGCTGACACGGCCGCCTTCGCGGTCGAGAGCATCCGGCGCTGGTGGCAGCGCCTGGGCCGAGCGCGCTATCTCGAGGCCAAGACCCTCGTCATCACCGCCGATTGCGGCGGCAGCAATGGCGTTCGGGTCCGCCTGTGGAAGCGCGAGATCCAGCGCTTCGCCAACGAGACCGGCCTCGCCGTCACCGTGGCCCACCTGCCGCCCGGCACCAGCAAATGGAACAAGATCGAGCATCGCCTCTTCGCCTATATCTCCCAGAACTGGCGCGGCAAGCCGCTCGTCAGCCACCAAGTCATCATCCAACTCATCGCCGCGACCACCACAGACGCTGGCCTCACTGTCACCTGCGACATCGACGCCAACGCATACCCAAAGGAAGTCGTCGTCACCGACGCCGAAATGGCCGCGATCAACCTGGAGTTCGACCCATTCCACGGCGACTGGAACTACACCATCAGACCAACCGAAAAGCCACACTGAAGCAGTTGTTTCGCGTCAGATCCTAAGTCACCCTCCCAGACAGTGTCTTGGCCTTGGTTTCAGGCTGAGGCTCGGTCTTGGCTTTAACAGGATCGAAAATCCGATACGCTAGCAGTTTCACGCCGTCATTCACGAGGAACCAGACCAGAGCATAGCCCCAAACAAATAGTGCCCAACTCCAGCCGAGGGGTGTCATAAACACCCCATAGACCGCAATCAAAGTCGCCAGAGTTTGCGTGCCGAGCACCGCGACCAATAGAATTCGAGCGGGGCGTATGGACCAGAACGGGCCGCGCGTGCGGGTCAGGAAAATCGTCAGATGTCCGGCCACGGACAGCATCAGATACATCAGCGTCTGGAGATGCGGACGGTCGAGGTGGAAAACCCGTTCGCCAAGATAAAAAAGGCCAAACGCGGCCACGGGACCGACGACGCCCAGCACCGTGGCGATCCCCAGCACCAGGCGCATGTTCCACGCCTCGGGCTGGTCCTTGTAATGGACGTTGTCATAGGCGATGGACAGGATGGCGCCGTCGTTGAGTAACGCCAGCATCACGATCATCACCGCCGTCAATGGATAGAAGTTAAAGACCAGGATCGCCAGCGTCATGAACAACAGCACGCGCAGCGTCTCGGTGATACGGTAGATCGCGTAGCTGTTCATCCGCTGGAAAATCTTCCGGCTTTCCTTGATCGCGTCGATAATCACCGACAGGCCGGGTGTCATCAGCACGATGGCCGCCGCCGCGCGCGCCGCATCCGTCGCGCCCGAAACGGCGATGCCGCAATCGGCCTTCTTCAGCGCCGGGGCGTCGTTTACCCCGTCGCCGGTCATGCCGACGATGTGGCCACCTTGCTGCAGGACATCGACAATGTGGAATTTGTGTTCGGGGAACACCTGGGCGAAGCCGTCCGCCTTCTCGATCGACTCTACAAGCGCCGCCGTTTCGTGACGCTTCGTGTCGCCGAAGCCGCTGGCATCGAGGATATTTGTGCCCATCCCCAGTTTCTTGGCTGTTTCCCGGCCGATCGCCAGTGCGTCACCCGTAACCATCTTGAGGCTGACACCCATCTGCCGGGCGGTCGCGATGGTTGCCTTGGCATCTTCCCGCGGCGGATCGAACAGCGGCAGCACACCGAGAAACTGCCATTCGCCGTCCCCCCCGGCCCGCGCCACGCCCAGAGACCGAAACCCCCGCGCCGCGAATTCATTGACCGCCTTGTCGACGGCAGACTTCACCTCCCCGGTATTTGCCGATAGCTCCAGGATCACCTGCGGTGCGCCCTTGGCGACCTTGAATTCTTTTCCGTCCGTGCCCTTGACCGTCGCTTCCGTGCGCTTGTGCACCGGATCGAACGGCTGGAAATGGACCACCTGGTAGCCCTTCAATGCCTGATCGCTCTTCAGGCCGCCCAGCACGGCCAGGTCGATTGTGTCCTTATCGTCCGCGCGCGACGCCAGCGCGGCGTTCAGGATGACTTGATCAGCGGGAATGTCGTTGACACTGAACGGATCGCCCAGCGTCAACTTGTTCTGGGTCAGCGTGCCGGTCTTGTCCGAGCACAATATGTCCACGCCAGCCAGTTCCTCGATGGCCGACAACCGCGTGACGATCGCCTGTTTCTTGGCCAGGAGGCGCGCGCCGACCGCCATGGTCACCGAGAGCACCGTGGGCATCGCCACGGGGATCGCGGCCACGGTCAGTACCAAGGCGAACTGCAAGGTCGTGAGGATCGGATCGCCGCGGAAGATCGCGACGGCAATGATCACCGCCACCAGAGCCACCGCAAGGATGATCAGGTAGTTGCCGATCTTCAGCACGGCGCGTTGGAAGTGGCTGACGGTGTGGGCCTGCTGCACCAGTTCCGCCGTCTTGCCGAAATAGGTCTTCGCACCGGTGGCATAGACCATGGCGCCGATTTCACCCTGGCGGATGATCGATCCGGAGAACACGGCCTCGCCCGGTTTGCGCGTGGCGGGCAGCGACTCTCCCGTCAGTGCTGACTGATCCACCTCGACAGGGTCGCCTGCCAGCAAGCGCGCATCGGCTGGCACAATGTCGCCCAGGCGCACGCGGATGACGTCGCCCGGCACCAGATCACGCGCCGCCGGGTTAATCCACTTCCCATCCCGTTTCACCCTCGCCTTGACCGCGAGCTTGGCCTTCAGGGCAGCAATCGCGTTGCCGGCCTCGTGTTCTTCCCAGAATCCGACAGCGGCGTTGGCCAACAGCAGAAGCAGGATGATCCCAAAATCTGGCCAGTGCCGCGCTACCGCCGAGAGCACCACCGCCACTTCGATCATCCATGGGATCGGACCCCAGAAATAGCTGAGGAATTTCAGGAGTTCGTTGGTTTTTTTCTCTTCAATTTCGTTGGGACCGTACTCGGTCAGCCGCTTCTTCGCCTCGGCTTGAGTAAGCCCATTCGGCGACGACCCCAGTTTTGCCTGCAGCTCCGGCATGGAAAGAGATTTCAGGGCTTCGTTCGGATCAGGCTTCGATCTCGGCTTGGCGTCCGCAGCCTGGGACGGGGCGTCGTCGGGTGCGTCAGCGGGGACTTCGTTTTTCTCTGCTGCGTCCCCAGGTTTCGTGATCTGCGGGATACTTTTCGTCATGGCCAAGCCCTCTCCGGCGTGCCTGTGATCCAGTCTTTCGCGGCAGGCAATTCGGCGAGTTTGAACAGCCGGACTTCCCCGTGAAAGAACGGTTTGAACATATTGACCATTGCACCCAGCCACGCGTGATCAGTAACAACGGCGATGTAGCTGAAATCGTGCCAGTGCTTGATCCCGAACGCGCTATCGTCCCACAGCGCCTCAAGCTCAAAACCTTTAAAATCCTTGCCGATGACATAAAGCATCTTGATTGGACCCTTGGCCATCATTGGTATGGCCTTGGGGATAAGCGTGTTGCGATAATCTTCGTGGGTTACCTTGCCGCTGGCTTCGATCGCCAGTACGTCCGACGGCAGGCCCTCGATGAACGTGAACATTGTTCTCTCCTCTAAGCCCGGATGAGCGCCAGCGTATGCTGCGCGATCATGAGTTCCTCGTTCGTCGGGATAACCCAGACCGACACGTCGCTGTTCGGGGTGGAAATGCGCGGGCCGCCCGAAGCGTTTGCGTGCTCGTCCAGCGTCACGCCGAGCCAAGCCAGCTTGCCGCACAGCGCAGCGCGCACCAGGGCGGAATTCTCGCCGATACCGGCGGTGAACACGAAGGCATCCAATCCGCCGAGCACGGCCGCGTAGGCGCCAGCGTATTTCGTCATCGCGTAGACGAAAGACTCCACCGCCGCGACCGCCCGCGGATCCGCGCTCTCCTGCAGCACCCGCATGTCACCGCTGATGCCGGACAGACCGAGCAGCCCCCCGCGCTCGTACAGCATCTTCTCCAGCGACGCGTCGTCGAAGAGCTTGCGGCGCAGCAGGTAGAGCAGCGCGCCTGGCGGTACGTCGCCCGAGCGTGTCGCCATCGGCAGGCCGGACACGCCGGCGAAGCCCATTGTCGTCTCGATGCTGCGCCCGTCCAGCATGGCGCACAGGCTGGCGCCACCACCGAGATGCGCGACGATCACGCGCCGCGCCGCGGGAGCGAATTTCGGCACTTGCCGGCTGATATAGTCGTAGGAGATGCCGTGGTAGCCCCAGTGGCGCACGCCGGTATCGCGTACGTCCTCGGGCAACGCATAGGTCTGCGCGACTTCCGGCATCGTACGATGGAAGGACTATCGAAGCAGGCGACCTGCGGTCAGCCCCGGGAAATGCCTCGGCAAAAGCCCGAGCGCCACGCACATTGAAGGGCTGGTGCGACGGCTCCATCGCCGCCAGCGAATCGAGGTAATCCAGCACGTCGCTGTCGATCCGGACCGGCGCCTCGAATCGCGTTCCGCCAAGCACCACGCGGTGGCCGGCCGCGACGACCTTCGTATCGGAAAGGTTGGCTTCCAGCCACGTGATGACGAAATGCAGCGCAGTCCGGTGGTCGAGCGCGTGGCCCTCGCCCCATTCATGCGTGTCCAACGGTTTGCTGGCCGCGTTCTTGACGACGAAATGCGGGTCGCCCTGCATGCTGTCGATCCGGCCCACGCAAAGGAGCGGTAGCGATCCAGTCGCGTCTGCGGCATAGGCACCGAACTTCAGGCTGGTGGAGCCCGCGTTGAAGACGACGATGGCCTCGCTCATGGCCGATCACTCCGCGATTTCGGGAAGCAGGATCGCGGGATCGCGCGCCAGCGCGTCGGCGTAGAGCACGGCGGCCGCGGCCGAGAAGCGGCGCGCGGCGGCGGTGTCGGCCCGGCTGGTCAGGATTACCGGCACGCGCGCGCCCACCACGAGGCCGGCCATCTGCGCGTCGGCCATGAAGGTGAGGTTCTTGTAGACCATGTTGCCCGCCTCGATGTTCGGCACGAGCAGCACGTCGGCGAGACCTGCCACGGGTGAAGATATCTTCTTGACCCGTGCAGCCTCAGCGTCCACCGCGGCGTCGAGGTCGAGCGGCCCGTCGACGATCCCGCCGACGATCTGGCCGCGATCGGCCATCTTGGCGAGGATCGCTCCGTCGAGCGTGGCCTGCATTCTGGTGTGCACCATTTCGACCGCCGCGAGCACGGCCACCTTCGGCGTCTCGATGCCGAGGGCGCGGGCGAAGCCGATCGCGTTCTGGCAAATGTGGCGCTTCTCGTCAGTGTCAGGTGCGATGTTCAGCGCCACGTCAGTGACGATGAAGCGGCGTGCGTATGACGGCACCGACATCATGGCACAGTGACTGATCGTTCGTCCGGTGCGCAGTTTCGCTTCCTTCTCCATGACTGCATGCAAGAGCACATCGGTGTGCAGGCTACCCTTCATCAGCGCCGCGACCTCGCCAGCGCCGGCGGCCGTGGCAGCCTTCAGCGCCGAGTCCTCGGGGCTGAAGGCTGCCACGATGCGGCATTTGGCGATATCCAGGTGCGCATGATCCGCGATTTGCCGGATCTCGGTCTCGGGGCCGAACAGCACGGGCACGATCAGCCCGGCCTCGGCGGCCTCAACCGCGCCGGCCAGCGCATCGGCGCTGCACGGGTGCACGACGCCGGTCAGCACCGGCTTGAGATTTCGACAACGGTCCATCAGCCCTTCGAGCCGATGCTCCGCGACTTGGCGTCGCTGGCGCGTCGTCGGCGCCAGAACTTCCAGGATCGCCGTCGCCACGACCTGACCCGCCGGGTCCGTGCATTGGCCGTCCAGCACCACGATCCCCCCCTGATCCGACCGCTTCTCCCGTACGACGAGCCGTGCCGTCATCGCCGCAGCGATCGGCAGCGCACCCTTGATCTGTACCGAGGCTGCGCGGATCGAACTTCCGGGTCCTGGAAGGGTTGAACCCGCCAACGCGGTTAGCAAGGCGGTAACGATGCCGGCAGCCGCCTGGCTGTCGCTCCCCCGGTCGGCGAGCATGTCCCCTTCCCCGAAGGCGGCGGCCCAGGCCCGCACATCGCCAGCCTGCAGCGTGCGCTCGATCGATGCGGCATCCCCGGGAGCGATCTCATCGAATGTCTTGTTCACGATGGTCTGCATTGCTGCAACTCCGAGGGGGTCAGGCTCGCGCGGCGACGGCGCACGATATGCGCCTCCCTCGCGGTGGATCGGCGAGCTGTTCCGCGATCCGCATCTCGTCACAGGTGCGGTTCACGATCAGGGCATGATCGTCGCCTGCTTCACGCGATATCGCTCTGCAGGGCTTCCGCCAGCGGACGCACGTAGGGCTCCGACTTGGCGTTGAGATAGGTGATCGCCAGTTCGGCGCCCGCGGCGCGGAAGTGTCGGGCGCAGCCATGGGCAAGACTGTGCTCGTTGGCGATTCCGATAATGAGGCCCTGTTTGCCGCTCAGCGTTATCACGACATTCACCTCAATCGTAACCAGCCCCTGCTGCCGAGCGCCTTCCCTTCTGGACCTTGATGGCATCGGCACCATCCTCGGCAAGCCGGCTCCGCCTCAGTGCACGACAGCGTCCGGCTTGGTAGACGCCGCGGCGCCGGAGGGTCGGCCGGACGTCGCAGGCGCCGCCGGATTGTCAATCGGCACGGCCAGCACCTGCGACACTCGGGCCAGGCGGTCGAGCTCGGCGACGGTCGGGGGATCGCCCGCGCTGGCGATCGCGTGCACCTGCTTCAGCAGTTCCCTGCGCGCGTCCGCCTCCGGCACAAGGGACGGAAGCACCTCGACGGCGCGCTCGGGGTCGAGCTGAAGGACGAAGAACTGGTCCCGCACCAGGACCTTGAACTCGGCAAGCGATAGATGCATGACGTTCTGGCGCGCGACGTTCAGCGCGAGCGCACAGCGTTCGTCGAGCATCTGTTCGGCCGCGATGACGTACAGCATCGCCCGCGTCAGCGCCTCGTCGAACCCACCGGTCCGCAGCTTCGCCGCGTACGCGTCCACCCGGGCCTGTCGCGCCGCCAGCTTCTCGGGCGAGGTGCCTGGCAACGGCCGCACGTCGCTGCCGTCGTTGAGGCCGAGAAGCGCCTGCACGACCGGAGAGCCATAGAAGCCGAAGAACATCTGCTCGGCCATTTGGTCACGCGCCGCGCGATAGGCATCCAGTGCGGCAGTGATCTGGTCCGAGACCTGTGTCTGCAGCCCGAGAAGCGGGTTGTCGACCGCCGCCGGCTTGCGTGTCGCCGTCACTTCGGCGGCCAGATTTTGCATGCCCTTCATCCAGGGGTTGCAGTCGGCGAACATCGTATAGCTGAGCCTGAGCGGGTTCAGGGCCTGCGCGAGGTCCGCCGCCGGCTGGTTCGCGAGAGCGCGCACCAAGGGCTGCATGAAAGTACGGTACATCGAGAGGTTGATTTCCGACAGCCGAGCCGCGGCGGCGAAGGCGCGGTCGTCTTCGGGGCTGTTGCGCCCGAGCGCGCGGATGTCGTCGAGCGAGCGGGTCTCGAAGCGGGAAACCCAGTCGCCGGTGATGAAGCCGCCCGCCGGCACGTCGGCCGGCCGTGGCGAAATGACCATCTCGTACAGGCCGGGCGGCATGCAGTCGATGACGTCCATGAGCTGAACGAACTCCTCGTCCTCCTTTGCACCCACCTTGCTGGAGACGAAGATGGCGAGATGCCCGATCGTTTGGCTCAGGCAGTATATGATCGTCTGGCCGTTGGCGCGGATGTCGTCGACATCACGATATAGATCGAGGATCCAGCCGAGCGTCTGCGGCGGCGGGCTGATGTTATCGCCCGTCGAGGTGAACACGATGACCGGCGAGGTGACGGTGCGCAGATCGAAGGTCACGCCACCGCTCGACCGCAGTTGGTTCCGGGTCAGCTTGTCGCCGATGAAGAGGTTGTCCACCAGGAACTGCAGCTCGTCGCCGTTGAGCTGGATGAAATCACCCCACCACTTCTCGAACTTTAAGAAGCGCTCCGCCCCGGCGTCGATGTTGGTAATGACCTCGTACTGCTTGCCCCACAGCGAGTTCGCCGGGTTCAGGCTGTCGAAGTTCAGGATCAGCCAGGTCCCGTCGAACTTTCCCTTGCCGAGGTCGCTGGTCATCGCGGTCAGCCAGCTGCCACCGAGCAGGCCGCCGGAATAGCGCATCGGGTTCTTCCCGTGCACGCCCTGCCAGTACGACATCGGCGAGCCCGCGACCAGGCAGGGCCCGAACAGGTCCGGCCGCAGGATGGCGACCATCAGCGTCTGGTAGCCCGCCTGGCAGTTGCCGATGGCAAACGGACGCGGTGAGTCCGGATGGAGCTCGACTACCCGCTCGAAGAACTTCACTTGTCCCTCGACGATGTCCAGGAACTGCTGGCCGGGCTCAGGCGTCGCCCCGAACCCGATGAAGTAGACCGGATGGCCCGCATTCAGGGCATCGCCGATCTCGCTGTCCGCCTTGAAACCGCCGACGCCCGGCCCTTGGCCGGCCCGCGGGTCTACCACCACGACCGGCCGCTTGCGCGGGTCGAGCGCGACCCCTGGCGGCGGCACGATGCGCGAGAGATAATAGTTGATCGGCCGTGGCAGCGACCGGCCGTCCATCAGCACGTCATGGCCGAAGCTCAGCACCGTCGCCATCGGCCGTGATGTGATCTCGATCTCATCGTTGCCACGCTGGCGCAGCAGATCGAAAAAGAGAACGCTGCGCTGGAACGCATCGACCATGTATTCCGGCCAGGCCGTCATCAAATCGCCCGACGATGATGTGGCGCTGCGTGGCTCGCTGGGCACCTCAAGGCCGCTCGCGTTCGCTGCTAATGCCGTCTTTGTTTTTGGCTCAACTGTCATCTTGATCTCCAATGGACGCTTCGTCCCGTACGCCAGTACGGTGATCCGCAACGCTGACGAAGGCAAGCTCCATCATGTGAGTTACTTCCTTACACGCCCAAGGGGATGAACCGTACCGGGTTTGCCGGAGGCTCCAACTCTTGAGAGACTGGAGCCATGACGAAATCAACAAGGTATTCACCTGAAGTGCGTGCGCGTGCCGTGCGGATGGTTTTTGAGCACCAGGGCGAGCATGCCTCGCAGTGGGTTGCGATCGGTTCGATTGCGGCAAAGATTGGCTGTGCGGCGGAGACCCTGCGCAGTTGGGTCCGGCAAGCCGAACGCGACCAGGGCGTTCGTGCCGGGACGACGAGCGAGGAGCGCGATCGTATCAAGGCGCTGGAGCGGGAAGTCCGCGAGCTGCGTCAGGCGAACGAGATCCTGCGCAAAGCGTCCGCGTATTTTGCGATGGCGGAGCTCGACCGCCGGTTCAAGCCATGAAAGCGTTCATCGACGATCATCGTGACGTGCACGGGGTCGAGCCGATCTGCCAGGTGTTGCCGATCGCCCCGTCGACGTACCACGCCCACGCCGCCCGACGGACCGATCCGAGCCGAGCATCGGCCCGGCAACGGCGCGACGCGGCCCTGTGCGTCGAGATCAGGCGGGTCTGGGAGGAGAACTTCCAGGTTTACGGGGTGCGCAAGGTCTGGCGGCAACTCAAGCGCGAGGCGATCGACGTGGCCCGTTGCACCGTGGCCCGGCTGATGCGCCAGATGGGCTTGCGGGGAGCGGTGCGCGGAAAAACCGTCAAGACGACGATCAGCGACCGATCCACGCCATGCCCGGCCGATCGTGTGAACCGGCAGTTTCGGGCAGCGCGCCCGGACGCCCTGTGGGTGTCCGACTTCACCTACGGTGCGCCTCGTCCCGGATGGTCCGGGGTGCATATGTCTGGAATGCATGGAGAAAGGAGGATTTGAGGAATGCCTTGCTCCCCTGCTGTGAGGGGGCATGAGCCCAAGCGGCGGTGACCTGTCGTCAGCTGGCAGGGTGACGTAGCCCGCAGGTAAAGGGAATCCTGATTACGCATGAACCTCAGCCAGTTTGAGGAGGCGATATGGCATTGGCGGGGTTTCTCCTTATATGTTCCCGATTTGTACCACGCCCCGGCAGGCTGAGAAAGTCGGCAAATGGGATCGAGCATCGATACCTTGGTCAATTAGTCCGTCGAAAAGCAGAAGCGGACAGTTCCTGCTTGATACGCCATCTCTCGAAACTGCGAGTGGGCACGCTCCAGGCCCCCGACGGTGAACATCACCGAGTTCGCCTTGCCGACCGGATCGGAGATCAAGCCTTTGGCATGCAGCCGGTCGAGGGCGTCCCGGTCGAACGACTTCCAGGCCCGCCGCCCGTCGTGCAGGCCCAACAGCAGCAGCGCCAACACGGCGTCGTCGATGCGGTTGTCGTCGATCTCCATGGCGTCTTGAGAGTAGCACGAGAGCGCGCTCGACAGGCGCGGAAAGGTCATCGACCCTTCGACGTCAATCGAACGGTCCAGGGGCAAGCTTCGCGAGGTTTCTTGCCACTTCGACCCAATTGTCTCGCCGTGATCGAGGTCGACAGCGACCACCCCGGCTGGCTGCGCCTCGGGGCCCAAACAGACCGCCGCGCGCCGAGTTCCTCGTCGACCAAGCGGTCGGATCGCATGCCGTCAGAACATTTACAGAACGCTTCGCATATCAATCGCTTGTTCGAAACAGTACTCGGCCGCCCGCCCTGCAACCCATTGAGAACGCTGTGATCGTCAGCTGAGTACTAAACTGGCGTAGTTCCGAGGTTCCGGAGAAGGGGGGCTGAAGAGAGAACATTTGGCGCCCCGACCAACTGGTGTGGTTCCCAGCCGAGTCGCCAAACCTCTTTGAAACAACGTGTTTTTCCGGCTGGCGGATAGACGGGGAGAGCGGTTCGATTGGTGCGACTGGCGGAGGGAGCGGAACCGGGTTCGAACCGTCTCTGTTTTTCTGCTTTGCTTTCAATGCGTTGAAGGGCGGAGGCGCCGCGCTGCTACGCGAGTGGGGGAGGGGTCGAGCTGGTGCTGTCTGCCGAGCCTCTCTTGGTGGCTACCGGAGTAGCTACCCACCTCGGACCCTATAGCGCCTTGCGCATGTAGATGATGGCGGTCCCCCGATGCCACTCCCGGTGGTACTCTCGGTAGCCAATGCCTTCGTAGAGCGCAACGTTTTCGATCATCGTCTCGTTCGTGAAAAGCCGGATCTCGTGGTGGCCACATCGTCGTGCCTCCTCTTCGGCGAAGGCGAGTAGGCGTTTACCCATCCCCTGGCGCTGCCGGTCGGTGCGTACAGCGATGTCGTCGATGAACAGGTGGTCGGGCCGCGAAAGCAGATGGAGAACGGCGATCAAGCGGTCTTCCTCCAGCAAGACCCAAACAAGGTGGTCACGTACCACTGCCGCGAAGTCGGTCTCCATGGTGAGCGGCAAGCGCCCCATGCGCGGGACATACACTGCGTAAGCAGCCTGAAGAAGCGCCCTGATCGCGTTTGCTTCGCCATCGCGCGCGCGGCGGAAGTGAAGGCTATCGCCAAAAGCTCCCGTGCATAATCCCAAGGCGCGACGCAGCCTCACGCTGCCGGTTTGACGTTCAGATTGATCTGAAACACGTTGCTTGGATCGTACTTCGCCTTGAGGGCGGCTAGACGGTCGTAGTTGCTTCCATAAGCCGCGCGGACGCGATCCTGCTCGTCGGCGCCCAGAAAATTGACGTAGACGCCGCCCGTCGCGTGTGGAGCCGTTGCCTCAAAGAACTGGCGGGCCCAAGACATGCATACCCCATCCCCGCTGGTGTCGTGCCAGCGTGTGTGCACGTTGAGAACGAATTTTGCGCCGCGGTGCGGATAGGCCATCGCGTCCGTGGCGATCCTCCCGGCGGCGCCATCCAGGTGGGCGACGAAGATCTCGCATTCCGGCGTCGGCAGCGCGCCCGCGTATTGGACAATGATGTCGATGGCGGGATCGCTCAATTCCGAGAAGTCATGGGACTTCCAATAGTTCCGCGCGCCTGGCGTGAGCAAGGGGTCGAACGCGCTCTGCCACGCGGTGTAAGGCTGGGCATCAATATGTTCGCCGACGGGAACACCGAAGCGTCTCAGCGGTTCGATGGCCCGACGTCCCTCCTCGATGTCGCCCGCATGCAAAATCGGAAAGACCACGACCTCCTTGCCATGGACCTCCGCCGGCAGGAACGGCAAGGGAGGCGCCTTTCGAAGCACGCTCCACACGGTCAATGCATCCGGGGCGCTCGCGACAAACGAACGATAGGCTTTCAACAGATCGCTCGCCCGCTCGAACGGATAAACGATCAGGCCGGCCAGCACCTCCGGACCGACGGGGTGAAGACGGAAGGTGAACGAGGTCACGACGCCGAGATTGCCGCCGCCGCCGCGAAGCCCCCAGAACAGATCTGCGTTCTCGTCGTTGCTGGCGCGGACCAGTTCGCCTTGGGCGGTCACCACATCGGCCGAGATCAGGTTGTCGATGGAATGGCCGAAGCTGCGGCTGAGCCAGCCAAAGCCGCCGCCGAGGGTGAGCCCGGCGACGCCTGTCGTCGAGTTGATACCGAGCGGCGTGGCGAGGCCGAAGGCCTGCGCTTCGCGATCGAATTCGCCGAGGGTGACCCCTGGTTCAACCTGGGCCGTGCGGTTCCACGGGTCCACGTGAACCGACTTCATTGGTGACAGATCCAGCATCAAGCCGTTGTTGCAGACGGCACTGCCGGCGATGTTGTGGCCCGCGCCCTTGACGGCGATCAGCAGACCATGATTTCGACCGAAACGGATTGCTTGAAGAACGTCGGCAGCGCCAGCACACCGGACAATCAGCCCCGGCCGCTTGTCGATCATGGCATTCCAAACCGTTCGCACTTCGTTGTAGCCAGGTTCGCCAGGAAGCAGGACCGAGCCTCGCAAGCCCGTTCGCAGACGATCCACGACGTCCGTCGCGATCTCAACGCTCTCGCCGGTTGGCGTCGCAAGCTGAACAGCTGTCATAACGATCCTCCCCTCAGCTTCTGATTTTGTGATAGTAAATCTTAACACGAACGGTCGAAATTCCGCCTTCGCCAATTCAAGCGAGACCCTGCTTTTCCGCACGTCTCCGGTGACTTCCGTCCTCGGATGCAAGAGCCGGCCCCGAGGACGGTCACCGACACCTATACCCATAGCGCCCCGGCCAGCACCCAGCGCCGCCATCAGGATCGACATGCCGGACAGACGAGCCAGCAGTGCTGGTAAGATCGAGCGTCGAGCTGACGCGGCGCGCGCGTCACGCGCCGACGGCGTTTTTCGGCAGTGGCGTGGCGGTGCTTGAGATGGCTCGGAACATCCGGCGGGGCACCGTCAAGTTGGCGAGGTTGGGGAGTTGCCATGGTGCGTCCAGCCGGCTATCAGGCCGGCATGACGACGCCCTGCTCCCCCTCCTATGCCGGCTACCGCTTTCCCGCTGAGGTCATCGGCTACGCGGTCTGGCTGTACGTCCGCTTTCCGCTAAGGACTCGATGCGAAACAAACGAATCGCACGGCGGGTATAATAGCATGAATAAAATCACGTATCGCGAGCGTGACGGTCCGGCCCCCTCTATTTTGTGGTTGTGGTCGATGTCGATGGCATTCGGGCTCGATACGAGCAGCTGGCTGGGCTCCTGAACGAACGGGGCCGGCGGTTGCTTGCTGCGAGCGAGGCTGTGTCGGCGGGGCGGGGCGGCGTGACGGCGGTTTCGACGGCGACCGGGATTGCGCGGAGCACGATCAATCGCGGCGTTGCGGAACTGAAGGCGGCTTGCATCGAGCCTGTGGGCCGGATCCGACGCCCCGGCGGGGGCCGCAAGCGCGCGGTCGACCACCAGCCGGGCCTGCTGCCGGCGCTTGAAGCGCTGATCGAGGCCGCCATCCGCGGCGATCCGGAGACGCCGCTGCGCTGGGTCAGCCGCAGCCAGCGGAACATCGCCGAGGGCATACCCAAAGGGAGTCGTCGTCACCGACGCCGAAGTGGCCGCGATCAACCTGGAGTTCGACCCATTCCACGGCGACTGGAACTACACCATCAGACCAACCGAAAAGCCATACTGAAGCAGTTGTTTCGCGTCAGATCCTAAGCCTGCGCATGGTGGAAGAGATGCTGGCCGTCCGCGGCATCGTCGACAGCCACGAGACGGTACGGCAGTGGGGTCTCAAGTTCGGCCGCGAGATCGCCAACGCCGCCCGGTCGCGGGCCCCGCGGCGCGGCGACAAATGGCATCTTGACGAGGTGGTGATCACCATTGCCGGCCGGAAGCACTGGCTGTGGCGGGCGGTCGACCAAGCGGGCTATGTGCTCGATGTTCTGGTCCAGAGCCGGCGCGACAAGAAGGCGGCCAAGCGCTTGCTGCGCAAGCTGCTCAAAAAGCAAGGCCGGGCACCGCGCGTCATGATCACCGACAAGCTGAGGTCGTACGGCGCGGCCAAGAAGGACTTGAAGCTCGTCTTCGAGCATCGCCAGCACAAGGGGCTGAACAACCGAGCCGAGAACTCGCATCAACCGACCCGGTGCCGCTCATCGCGCTCTGGCGCATGGTTACCGCTGGCGAAGTCCCGCAGGGCGTCATGCTGCGACAGCCAGCCTGACCAATACGAAAACAAGAAGCGCAACAATGGATTTCGGTGCCCGCCATGCTGGAATGGTGGGCCGCCAATGACGATCCGAGGTGGCGGCAACCCGAGTAACTGCATGGCTGTCATGCCGCCGTGAGAATGGGCCCGCCGCCTCGGAGCCTCGCCGCTGAAGCGAATGACTGCTTCATGGTCCGGACCCCATGGGGGACCAACCGAATACAAGGTTGCGGCGCGATCTCTCGCGCCCTATGGCGGGCTCCCCTCGGTTCGTCTGCCACTCCGCAAGCTACGAGATGGTTCTCCGATGACGCGAGAGAAACACCGCCCGGCACTGGAGCGCCCATCCCAGACCATCGAGTCGAGGAAACCGGCGAAAAGCCCATTGACAGCGAAAGGCCCCATACAAGCCAATGCCTATCTCTTAATCATGATTGCGTCAGTGCCTAAGAAACAGGCGCAACCGATCGCCTCCTGATGACGCCTCCCATCGGAAACGCGGCTCCTGCGGCGATACGCCCACCGGCCGGCTTCATTCCGGCCGCTCCCGTCGGCAATTGGCCTCCATCTTGCTCTCCCATCCCGAGTTCAACGAACCCGTCGAGAGGGACCCTTGATGAAAAAACGATTGCTCACCTTGGTCAGCGCCGCGGCACTCGCTGTCCTGGCCCTGCTGCCCAGCCAAGTCAGGGCCGCCGACACGATCAAGGTCGGGATCCTGCACTCGCTGTCCGGCACCATGGCCATCAGCGAAACGACCCTGAAGGACGCGATGCTGATGCTGATCGCGGACCAGAACGCCAAGGGTGGCCTTCTCGGCAGGAAGCTCGAACCGGTCGTCGTCGATCCCGCCTCCAACTGGCCGCTGTTCGCCGAAAAGGCGCGCGAGCTGCTGCAGAAGGACAAGGTCGACGTGGTCTTCGGCTGCTGGACCTCGGTCTCGCGCAAGTCGGTCCTGCCGGTCTTCGAGGAGCTGAACGGCCTGCTGTTCTACCCCGTGCAGTACGAGGGCGAGGAGAGCTCGCGCAACGTCTTCTACACCGGCGCGGCGCCGAACCAGCAGGCGATACCCGCGGTCGAGTACCTGATGAGCGAGGAGGGCGGCGGCGCCGAGCGCTGGGTCCTGCTCGGCACCGACTACGTCTACCCGCGTACGACGAACAAGATCCTTCGCGCCTTCCTGCACTCGAAGGGGGTCGCCGACGCCGACATCATGGAGACCTACACGCCGTTCGGCCACTCCGACTGGCAGACCATCGTCGCCGACGTGAAGTCGTTCGCTTCGGCCGGCAAGAAGACCGCCGTGGTCTCGACCATAAACGGGGACGCGAACGTGCCGTTCTACAAGGAGCTCGGCAACCAGGGCGTCAACGCCGAGACCATCCCCGTGGTCGCCTTCTCCGTCGGCGAAGAAGAACTGGCCGGTCTCGACACCGCGCCGCTGGTCGGTCATCTCGCCGCCTGGAACTACTTCATGAGCGTCGATACGCCGGAGAACAAGGACTTCATCGCCAACTGGCACAAGTTCATCAAGAACCCGAAGCGCGTGACCAATGATCCCATGGAGGCCCACTACATCGGCTTCAACATGTGGGTCCATGCGGTCGAGCAGGCCGGCACCACCGACGTCGATGCAGTGCGCCAGGCCATGTACGGCCAGACGGTGCCCAATCTGACCGGCGGCACCGCGGTGATGAACGTCAACCACCACCTGTCGAAGCCGGTGCTCATCGGCGAAATCCAGCCGGACGGCCAGTTCCAGACCGTGTGGCAGACGGACGACGTGGTGGCCGGCGATGCCTGGAGCGATTTCATCCCCGAAAGCGCCAAGCTGACGGCCGACTGGACCTTCCCCTGGGTCTGCGGCAACTGCGAGAAGCCGCGCTTCGGCGAGAAGCAGCCGGCCGGGCTGTAATCGGGTTGGGGACGAAACGGACGGTCAGGGCTGCGCGGCCGTCCTCTTCGCTCACACGCAACGTAATCGCCGAAGCCGAGGCCCTATGATTGCCGCGACCGCTCGCGCCCTGCTCTGCCTGCTCGTCATCGCTCCACTGCTGACCGCGGCCGGGCCGGCGGCGGCCGACGAGCTCGAAGCCCTTGTCGCCGGGCTCGGCAGCAGCAGCTTCGCCGAGAAGGCCCGGGCGATCGAGGCCATCGCCGCGTCCGGCGACGAACGCGCCGCGCCGATCCTCGAAGCCCTGGTCGAGGGCGATCTGCAGACCCGGCGCGACGACGGCCGGACGGTCATCACGGAGCTCAGGGGCGGGGTCTACATCCTGCGCGATCCGCTGAGCGGGGCGGAGATCGGCGAAGCCGGTCGGGCGGAGCTGCGTCCGGTCACCATCAACAACCGCCTGCGCGGCCAGCTTCGCGGCGCGATCGGGGCGCTGACCCTGCTCAGCCCGGATCCCGGACGACGCGCCGCAGCCGCCGACGCCGTTTTCGTCACCCGCGACGCCGAGCTGTTGCCGGTGCTCGACAAGGCCATTGCCCGCGAGAGTGAAGGCTGGGTCCGCGACCGGCTGGAGCGCGCGGCCGTCGCCACCCGGCTCGTCGCGGCCGAGGATCCGGCGGCGCGGATTGCCGCGGCGCAAGCCCTCGCGCATTACGCCGACCAGGATGTTCGCTCGCTGCTCACCGGCAGCGCCCAGAGCGAGACGGATGCAGCGGCCCGAGAGGCCATTGCCGCCGCCCTCGGGCGGGTCGAAACGCGCCTCGCCCTGTGGGGCGTCCTCGCCAACGTCTTCCAGGGGATCAGCCTCGGCTCTGTCCTGCTGCTCGCCGCCGTCGGCCTCGCCATCACCTTCGGGGTGATGGGCGTCATCAACATGGCCCACGGCGAAATGGTGATGCTCGGCGCATACACCACCTTCGTCATCCAGCAGCTCGTCCTCGCCTACGCGCCCGGGTGGCTCGACTGGTCGGTCCTCATCGCCATCCCCGCGGCCTTCATCGTCGCCGGCGCCATCGGCATCGTCATCGAGCAGAGCATCATCCGCTATCTCTACGGCCGGCCGCTGGAGACCCTGCTCGCGACCTGGGGACTGAGCCTGATCCTGCAGCAGGCGGTGCGGACGATCTTCGGGCCGTCCAACCGCGAAGTCGTCAGCCCGACGTGGATGAGCGGCGCGATCGAGATCACAGGCGGTCTGACTCTGACCTACAACCGGATCTGGATCATCGTCTTCAGCCTGATCGTCTTCACCCTGCTGATCGTGCTGATGCGGCGCAGCGGGTTCGGTTTGCGCATCCGCGCCGTCACCCAGAACCGGCGGATGGCGGGTGCGATGGGCATCCGCACCGGCCGCGTCGACGCCATGACCTTCGGCCTCGGCTCCGGCATCGCCGGCATGGCCGGGGTGGTGCTGAGCCAGATCGACAACGTCAGCCCCAACCTCGGTCAGGGCTACATCATCGACAGCTTCATGGTCGTCGTCTTCGGCGGCGTCGGCAACCTGATGGGAACGCTGGTCGGCTCGTTCAGCCTCGGCCTGGTCAACAAGTTCCTCGAGCCCTATTCCGGCGCGGTGCTTGGCAAGATCTTCGTGCTCGTCGCCATCATCCTGTTCATCCAGAAGCGGCCGCAGGGGATCTTCGCGCCCCGGGGTCGGGCGGCGGAGAGCTGAAATGGCGATATCCGCACCCCGCCCCTGGGTTTCGAATTTGCCGGCCACGATTACGCTTGCGCTCATCGCGGCGGTCGGCATCGGCGTGCCGCTGCTCAACCTCCTAGCGCCGGCCGGCTCGGCCCTGCACGTGCCGACCTACATGGTCAGCCTGATCGGCAAGTACCTCTGCTATGCCCTTCTTGCGCTGAGCGTCGATCTGATCTGGGGCTACTGCGGCATTCTCAGCCTCGGCCACGGCGCGTTCTTCGCGCTCGGCGGCTACGCCATGGGCATGCACTTGATGCGCCGGATCGGCGAGCGGGGCGTCTACGGCAACGCCGAGCTGCCGGACTTCATGGTCTTTCTCAACTGGAAGGAGCTGCCGTGGTACTGGCACGGCTTCGACAGCTTCGCCTTCACGGCGGCGATGGTGGTGGCGGTGCCGGGGCTGCTCGCCTTTCTCTTCGGCTGGTTTGCCTTCCGCTCGCGGGTGACCGGTGTCTATCTTTCGATCATCAGCCAGGCGCTGACGTTCGCGCTGATGCTCGCCTTCTTCCGCAATGACATGGGCTTCGGCGGCAACAACGGTCTGACCGATTTCAAGGACATCCTCGGCTTCAATCTCCAGGCGGACGGAACCCGCGTCGGGCTGTTCGCGGCCTCCGCGGCCGCGCTGGCTCTTGGCTACCTGCTCTGCCGGTTCATTGTCACCTCCCGGCTCGGCAAGGTTCTGGTCGCCATCCGCGACGCCGAAAGTCGGACCCGCTTCCTCGGCTACCCGGTCGAGTACTACAAGCTGTTCGTCTTCGTCATCTCGGCGGTGATGGCCGGGATCGCCGGCGCGCTCTACGTCCCGCAGGTCGGGATCATCAATCCGGGCGAGTTCGCCCCGGCCAATTCCATCGAGATCGTCATCTGGGTCGCGGTCGGCGGTCGCGGCACGCTGCACGGCGCGATCCTCGGCGCGCTGCTCGTCAACTACGCGAAAAGCTACCTCACCGGCGCCATGCCCGAGGTCTGGCTGTTCGCGCTGGGCGCCCTGTTCGTGGCCGTAACCCTGTTCCTGCCCAAGGGCGTCATCGGCGCCGCCGCCTCAGGCCTGCGCCGGCGGCTCGGCCGGCCCGCGGTCTCCGGCGGTGCGCGGCGAACGACCAGGCGAGGTCCCCGCCGAATGAGCACGCACATTCACGCGCGGGCGGAAGCGCGCGACACCCTGCTTTATCTGAACGGCGTCAGCGTCTCGTTCGACGGCTTCAAGGCGCTGAACAGCCTCAGCTTCTACGTCATCGTCGGCGAGCTGAGGGCCATCATCGGGCCGAACGGCGCCGGCAAGACGACGATGATGGACGTCGTCACCGGCAAGACCCGGCCGGACAGCGGCGACGTCGTCTTCAACGGCGGGGTCGACCTGACCGCGCTCGACGAGGCCCGGATCGCCAACCTCGGCATCGGCCGGAAGTTCCAGAAGCCGACGGTGTTCGACGGCCACAGCGTCTATGCCAACCTCGAGCTGGCCCTGGCCGGCGGCCGCAACGTCTTCGCCTCGCTGTTCTTCCGCCTTTCGCGCGCTCAGTGCGCGCGGATCGACGCCGTCCTGGAGACGATCGCCTTGACGGCGGCCCGCGACCGCCTCGCCGGTTCGCTGTCGCACGGCCAGCGGCAGTGGCTGGAAATCGGCATGCTGCTCGCGCAGGATCCGCAACTGCTCCTCGTCGACGAGCCGGTGGCCGGCATGACCGACGGCGAAACCGAGCAGACCGCCGTTCTGCTCAAGGAAATCAACAAGAGCCACACGGTCGTCGTCGTCGAGCACGACATGACCTTCGTCCGCTCGCTCGACTGTCCCGTGACGGTGCTGCACGAGGGCCGGGTTCTGGCGGAAGGCACGCTCGCCGACGTGCAGCGCAACAAGCAGGTGGTCGAGGTGTATCTGGGACGCTGATCCCGGTGCGGCAAACGGGCCAAATTGGTTCAGGTACTGGAACGCCACGCCCCCTCGCGGGGCGCGCGATGACGGTGAGGGTGGAGAAGACGGGCCGGGCCGAGATCCGGGCGTGAAACGGGCGATAAATCCATGCTGAGAGTGGACTCCATCGATCTCTTCTACGGAGCCAGCCAGGCGTTGCGGCGGGTCAGCCTGAGCGCGGCGAAGGATCAGGTCACCTGCATCCTGGGGCGCAACGGCGTCGGCAAGACCAGCCTCTTGCGCTGCATCGCCGGCCAGCAGCCGGTGCGCGCCGGAAGGATCCGGTGGGAGGACGAGGACATCACGACGCTGCCGGCGCATGCCCGCGCCGCGCGCGGCATCGCCATCGTCCCGCAGGGCCGGGAGATCTTTCCGCTGCTCAGCGTCGAGGAGAACCTGCAGACCGGCTTCGCCGCCCTGCCGCGCGGCCTCCGTCACATCCCCGACGAGATTTTCGATCTCTTTCCCGTGCTCCGCGACATGCTCGCCCGCCGCGGCGGCGATCTTTCCGGCGGCCAGCAGCAGCAGCTCGCCATCGCCCGGGCGCTGGTCACCCGCCCGCGGCTGCTGCTTCTCGACGAGCCGACCGAGGGGATCCAGCCGTCGATCATCAAGGACATCGAGCGGGTCATCCGCCGGCTCGTCGGCCGCGGCAACATGGCGATCGTGCTGGTCGAGCAGTACTTCGATTTCGCCCGCGCACTGGCCGATACCTACGCGGTCATGGACCGCGGCGAAATCGTCGCCGAAGGCGCCAACGCCGACATGGTCGAAGAGGATGTCCGTCGTCACCTCACCGTCTGAGCCGCGTATCGCCGCGCCGACCCGGGGCCGGCTGCGGCTCTCGTTCATCCGCGACAGCGAGGGCAGTGCGGGGGTCAGCCGGCTCGATACGCTCGACCAGCGCGCGCCGCTCCGCGTGCTGTTTCCGCGCCCCCACGATCGCGGCATGCCGCTGGCGGTCGTTGTCTCGACCAGCGGCGGGCTGGTCGGCGGTGATGTCCTGGATATTCAGGTCTCCGTCGGCGGGGGAGCGGCGGCGCTGGTGACGACCCAGGCCGCCGAGAAGGTCTACCGCTCGGAAGGCGCGACCTGCGACATTCGCCTCGATCTGAATGCGGGTCCGGAGAGCTGGCTGGAGTGGCTGCCGAACGAGACGATCGTCTTCGATCGCGCCCGGCTGCGGCGAAAGACGACCGTTTCGCTCGCAGCGTCGGCCCGGCTGCTCGCCGGCGAGATCCTCGTCTTCGGTCGGCGGGCGCGGGGTGAGCGGTTCTCGGCCGGGCTGATCCACGACGCCTGGGAGATCCGCCGCGACGGCCGGCTGATCTGGATGGACGCGTTCCGCTTGGCCGAGAACGTTGCCGCCATCCAGGCATCGCCCGCCGGCCTCGACGGCGCCGCTGCGGTCGGCACCATCGTCTGCTGCGGACCGAGACCGGATCGCGCTGCCGCGCAGGTGCGCACGATCGCCGCCGGGCTGGGCGGTCCGGATCTGCGCATCGGTGTGACCGAGATCGGTGTTACGCTGCTCGTCCGCCTGCTCGGTCGCGACGTGCGGGCCTTGCGCGGTGCGTTTGCCGAAGTCTGGGCGATGCTGCGGCGGGAGGCGGGCGGTCTCGCGCCACGGCTGCCGCGGCTGTGGAGCATCTAGCGGACGGAGACCGGAGGGGACGGGAGATCCATGCATCTGACGCCACGCGAAAAGGACAAGCTGCTCGCCGCCATGGCCGCCGAGGTTGCGCGCAAGCGCCTCGCCCGCGGGGTCAAGCTCAATTACCCCGAGGCGATCGCGCTGATCACCGACTTCGTCGTCGAGGGCGCCCGCGACGGCCGCTCGGTGGCGTCGCTGATGCGCGACGGCGCCGGCGTCATCGGCCGCGACCAGGTTATGGACGGCATCGCCGAGATGATCCACGACATCCAGGTCGAGGCCACCTTTCCCGACGGGACCAAGCTCGTCACCGTTCACCAGCCCATACGTTGAAGGGTCCACTGCTGCCTGTTTACCCAAACGTGTTGTCATGGCGAGGAAGCGCAGCTGACGAAGCAATCCACCGGCGGCCGGCACTGGATCGCCACGCCCCTCGCGGGGCTCGCGATGACGGGCAAAGGAGAGGGGCCGCGCGTCTAAACAACCGCTGCGGACAGAAGGTGCGACCATGATCCCGGGCGAGATCCTCACAAGGGCCGGCAGCCTGCTCCTTAACGCCGGCCGCGCGACCGTGACGCTGAGCGTCGCCAATACCGGCGACAGGCCGATCCAGGTCGGCTCCCACTACCACTTCTTCGAAACCAACCGGGCGCTGGTCTTCGATCGCGAGCGCGCCCGCGGCTGCCGGCTCGACATCCCCGCGGGCACCGCCGTCCGGTTCGAGCCGGGGCAGAGCCGCGAGGTGACGCTGGTGGCGTACGCCGGCGGGCGGGTCGTCATCGGCTTCAACGCCGTCGTCGACGGCCCGCTGGGAGACTGAAACGTGGCCTTTTCCATCGACCGGGCCGACTACGCCCAGATGTTCGGCCCGACCACCGGCGACCGGGTCCGGCTGGCCGACACCGGCCTCATCGCCGAGGTCGAGGCCGACAGCACCGTCTACGGCGAGGAGGTGAAGTTCGGCGGCGGCAAGGTTATCCGCGACGGCATGGGCCAGTCGCAGACGAGCCGCGCCGACGGCGCCGTCGATACCGTGATCACCAACGCCCTGATCATCGACCACTGGGGCATCGTCAAGGCCGACGTCGGCCTCCGGGGCGGCCGCATCGCCGCTATCGGCAAGGCCGGCAACCCCGACATCCAGCCCGGCGTCGACATCGTCATCGGCCCCGGCACCGAGGCCATCGCCGGCGAAGGCCGGATTCTCACCGCCGGCGGGATCGACGCCCACATCCACTTCATCTGCCCGCAGCAGGTCGAGGACGCGCTGGCCTCCGGGATCACCACCATGCTCGGCGGCGGCACCGGTCCGGCCGAGGGCACCAACGCGACCACCTGCACCCCCGGCGCCTGGCACATCGGCCGGATGCTGCAGGCGGCGGACGGGCTGCCCGTCAACCTCGGCTTCTTCGCCAAGGGCAATGCATCGCGCCCGGAACCGCTGCTCGAGCAGATCGTCGCCGGGGCCTGCGGGCTGAAGCTGCACGAGGACTGGGGTACGACGCCGTCCGCCATCGAGGCGTGCCTGCGCGTCGCCGACACCACCGACGTTCAGGTCGCGATCCACACCGACACCCTCAACGAGTCCGGCTTCGTCGAGGACACCATCGCCGCCTTCGCCGGGCGCACGATCCACACCTTCCACACCGAGGGCGCCGGCGGCGGCCATGCGCCGGACATCATGCGGGTCTGCGGGCTGGCCAACGTCTTGCCGTCGTCGACGAACCCGACGCGGCCGTTCACGGTCAACACCCTCGACGAGCACCTCGACATGCTGATGGTCTGCCATCACCTCGATCCGCGCATCGCCGAGGACGTGGCTTTCGCCGAAAGCCGGATCCGTCGCGAGACGATCGCCGCCGAGGACATCCTCCACGACCTCGGGGCGTTCTCAATGATCTCGTCCGACAGTCAGGCCATGGGCCGGGTCGGCGAAGTGATCGTCCGCACCTGGCAGACCGCCGACAAAATGAAACGGCAGCGCGGCGCGCTTCCGGGCGATCCCGCCGACAACGACAACGGCCGGATCAAGCGCTACATCGCCAAGTACACGATCAACCCGGCGATCACCCATGGCCTTGCCCGGCACGTCGGCTCCGTCGAGGTCGGCAAGCTCGCCGATCTGGTGCTGTGGCAGCCGATGTTCTTCGGCGTCAAGCCCGACCTGGTGCTGAAGGCGGGCAGCATCGCCCTGGCGGCCATGGGCGATCCCAATGCCTCGATCCCGACGCCGCAGCCGGTGCACTACCGGCCGATGTTCGCCGGCTTCGGCGGCGCGCTGGCGGCCGGCGCGGTGACCTTCGTCTCCCAGGCGGGGATCGACGCCGGGATCGCGGAGAGCCTCGGCCTGGCGAAAGCGCTTGTCGCTGTCCAGGGCACCCGGACGATCGGCAAGAAGGACATGATCCACAACAACGCGACCCCGGTCATGGAGATCGATCCGGAGACCTACGAGGTCCGCGCCGACGGCGAGCACCTGACCTGCGAACCGGCCAGCGAGCTGGCAATGGCGCAGCGCTACTTCCTGTTCTGACGAACAGCGCGATGCGACCGGGGCGAACACGACTGTCATTGCGAGCGCCGCAGGCGCGCGGCAATCCACAAAAGCGTCCGCGAGAAAGAATTCAAGGCCGGCTCGCGATCAAGAACGATACAGTTGATCGAGAACAGCAATCCGCAGTGGGTCGATCTATCCGTTGATCTCCTTTCATGGCAGCGTCATTGCGAGCGCCGCAGGCGCGCGGCAATCCAATAGGGCCGGCAGTGGATGGCTTCGTCGGCGTTCGCCTCGCTGCGCTCCGCTTCGCCGCCTCGCCATGACGAGGTTCCCCCTTCCCATGCAGATGCGTAGAGATGCGTAGAGCCATTGCCGTGGCGGCCGCGGGAACCTGGCCGGCGGACGCGGCTGCGACCAGCGTGACGCTCGCCTTCGACGACCGCCACCGTCGCCGCATCGTGCTCGACGCCGCCGACGGCCGGCCGGTGCTGCTCGATCTGGCCCGGGCACAGGTGCTTGCCGATGGCGACGGACTGGCTCTGGAAGGCGGCGGCTGGATCGCGGTGCACGCCGCACCCGAGCCGGTGATCGAGGTTCGGGGCGGCGATCCGGCGACGGTCGCGCGGCTCGCGTGGCACCTTGGCAACCGGCACACGCCGGTGCAGGTGCTGGCGGACGGAAGCGCTGCGCCTGCGCGACGATCATGTCCTGGCGGCGATGCTGGAAGGCCTGGGCGCGGCGATCCGCCGCCGCCTCGCACCCTTCAGCCCGGAAGCCGGCGCCTACATTGGCACGCGGCACGGCGAACTCGACCATGACACCGGCTGAACAGCTGGATCCAGCCGCCCTCTACCGGCTGATGGCCTGGCTTTCGCCGGGCTTTCCGGTCGGCGGCTACACCTATTCCCACGGATTGGAGTACGCCGTCGAGGCGGGCCTCGTGCACGACGGCCTGTCTCTCGAAGGCTGGATCGAGGCGATCCTCCGCCATGGCGCCGGAATTGTTGACGCCGGGTTGCTGGGCGCGACCTGGGAAGCGGTCCGCGATGGCGACAATGCCGCGCTTTGCGACGTTGCCGCGCGGGCCTGCGCCTGGCGGGCGACGGCGGAGACGGCCGCCGAGAGCCTCGATCAGGGCCGCGCCTTCGTCAACGCGGTCGCCGCCGGCTGGCCGGATCCGCGCCGCGACGCAGCACTTGCGCGCCTCGCCGCCGCCGGGATCGCACTAGCCTACTGTGTCGCCGTCGGACTTGCCGCGGCCTGCGCGGGCATCCCGCTGGGCGCGGTCGTGCGCGCCTACCTCCAGGCGTTCGCGGCGTCGCTGGTTTCAGCCGGCGTTCGCCTCGTGCCCCTGGGCCAGAGCGAGGGCGTGCGCCTCACCGCCGCGGCTGGAAGCGGCGGTCGCCGACTCCGCAACCCTTGCGCAGACCGGCCCGCTCGCCGACCTTGGCACCTCGGCGTGGATGACGGAGTGGACCTCGATGCGTCACGAAGACCAGTACACGCGGCTGTTCCGCTCATGAGCGCGCTGCGCGTCGGGGTCGGCGGGCCGGTCGGCTCGGGCAAGACCGCGCTGGTCGACGCCCTGTGCAAGCGCCTGCGCGACCGGCTGAACCTCGCCGCGATCACCAACGACATCTACACCCGCGAGGATGCAGAGTTCCTGACCCGCTCTGGGGCCCTGGCGGCCGAGCGCATCATCGGCGTCGAGACCGGCGGCTGCCCCCACACCGCCATCCGCGAGGACGCGTCGATCAACCTCGCCGCGGTCGAGGAGATGTCGCGGCGGTTTCCGGACCTGGATCTGCTGTTTATCGAGTCCGGCGGCGACAACCTAGCCGCGACCTTTTCGCCGGAGCTGGCCGACCTCACCCTCTACGTCATCGATGTTTCGGCCGGAGACAAAATCCCGCGCAAAGGCGGGCCGGGGATCACCCGCTCGGACCTGTTGATCATCAACAAGACCGACCTCGCGCCCCACGTCGGCGCCGATCTCGAAATCATGGACCGCGACGCGGCGCGCATGCGCGGGCAGCGGCCCTTCGTCTTCACCAACCTCAAGACCGGTACCGGTCTCGGCGCGGTGGAAGCGTTCATTCTGGCGAAGGGCGGGCTTGCCGCCAAACCCGCGTCCGGCTCCGGACTATGACCGGCAGCGCGGCACGATCCGCGGCGGCGTTTCGGGTACCTCGGACGTGCCCGGTTCGACCCATTCGTAGAACTCGATGTCGGCCGGGGCGCAGCTGACGCAGCCGCCGCATGCGGCGCCGCCGCTGCGCCGGACCTTGCCCTTGTGGATCCAGAGATCGAGCATCGGCCGCAGCGCTTCCGGATCGGTTGCAAAGCGCCGGGATATCTCGCTCGGCGGCACCGTCAAGTTGGCGAGGTTGGGGAGTTGCCATGGTGCGTCCAGCCGGCTATCAGGCCGGCATGACGACGCCCTGCTCCCCCTCCTATGCCGGCTACCGCTTTCCCGCTGAGGTCATCGGCTACGCGGTCTGGCTGTACTTCCGCTTTCCGCTGAGCCTGCGCATGGTGGAAGAGATGCTGGCCGTCCGCGGCATCGTCGTCAGCCACGAGACGGTGCGGCAGTGGGGTCTCAAGTTCGGCCGCGAGATCGCCAACGCCGCCCGGTCGCGGGCCCCGCGGCGCGGCGACAAATGGCATCTTGACGAGGTGGTGATCACCATTGCCGGCCGGAAGCACTGGCTGTGGCGGGCGGTCGACCAAGCGGGCTATGTGCTCGATGTTCTGGTCCGGAGCCGGCGCGACAAGAAGGCGGCCAAGCGCTTGCTGCGCAAGCTGCTCAAAAAGCAAGGCCGGGCACCGCGCGTCATGATCACCGACAAGCTGAGGTCGTACGGCGCGGCCAAGAAGGACTTGAAGCTCGTCTTCGAGCATCGCCAGCACAAGGGGCTGAACAACCGAGCCGAGAACTCGCATCAACCGACCCGACGACGAGAGCGGCAAATGAAACGTTTCAAATCGGTTGGCCAGGTTCAGCGCTTTCTGTCCATCCACGACCCGATTGCCAATCTCTTTCACTTCCCCCGCAACCACCTCTCCGCAGCTGAATATCGCGCCGCCCGCGCCCAGGCCTTCGCGACCTGGGCCGAGGTCGCCGGGGCCCTCTTGGCGGCGTGACACCCGACCGTCACGGAACCAGGGGTCTCCTTCACCCAACTGCCGTTCCGCGTTCGTCAACTTGACGGTGCCCGCGCCATGCCTCAACCCCGCCTGTCTCCTTATATGTTCCCGATTTGTACCACGCCCCGGCAGGCTGAGAAAGATGCGTAATCAGGAAGCTCGTTGCGACGGAACGGCCGCTCGGCTAGGCTCCGCCGGCGAGGTTCGCGCCCGTGCGCCCGACGGAGGGATGGCCGAGCGGTTTAAGGCGCACGCCTGGAAAGCGTGTTCACCAACAGGTGTCGTGGGTTCGAATCCCACTCCCTCCGCCAGTCGCGGCAACCGGCAACGTCTCTCCGGGGCACCGTCAAGTTGACGAACGCGGAACGGCAGTTGGGTGAAGGAGACCCCTGGTTCCGTGACGGTCGGGTGTCACGCCGCCAAGAGGGCCCCGGCGACCTCGGCCCAGGTCGCGAAGGCCTGGGCGCGGGCGGCGCGATATTCAGCTGCGGAGAGGTGGTTGCGGGGGGAGTGAAAGAGATTGGCAATCGGGTCGTGGATGGACAGAAAGCGCTGAACCTGGCCAACCGATTTGAAACGTTTCATTTGCCGCTCTCGTCGTCGGGTCGGTTGATGCGAGTTCTCGGCTCGGTTGTTCAGCCCCTTGTGCTGGCGATGCTCGAAGACGAGCTTCAAGTCCTTCTTGGCCGCGCCGTACGACCTCAGCTTGTCGGTGATCATGACGCGCGGTGCCCGGCCTTGCTTTTTGAGCAGCTTGCGCAGCAAGCGCTTGGCCGCCTTCTTGTCGCGCCGGCTCTGGACCAGAACATCGAGCACATAGCCCGCTTGGTCGACCGCCCGCCACAGCCAGTGCTTCCGGCCGGCAATGGTGATCACCACCTCGTCAAGATGCCATTTGTCGCCGCGCCGCGGGGCCCGCGACCGGGCGGCGTTGGCGATCTCGCGGCCGAACTTGAGACCCCACTGCCGCACCGTCTCGTGGCTGACGACGATGCCGCGGACGGCCAGCATCTCTTCCACCATGCGCAGGCTCAGCGGAAAGCGGAAGTACAGCCAGACCGCGTAGCCGATGACCTCAGCGGGAAAGCGGTAGCCGGCATAGGAGGGGGAGCAGGGCGTCGTCATGCCGGCCTGATAGCCGGCTGGACGCACCATGGCAACTCCCCAACCTCGCCAACTTGACGGTGCCCTCAGCCGCGCTTCGTCCACAAATCTTTGTGTTTCATTGGAGAACGTCCGATGCCATGATGCGCCACTAAGAAGCAATATCGCAGCGCGGGACAATCGGCATGCAAATCGACGTCAACGTCGCGCTCACGCTGGTCATTGCCATCGTCGTCCTGCTCATTGGCCGCCTGCTCATCTCCCACGTCCGCTTCTTGCGCACCTACAGCATCCCAGAACCCGTGATCGGCGGCCTGATCGTTGCCTTGGTGCTGACCGCGGCGCGGGCCGTCTTCGATGCTCGCGTCACCTTCGACATGGCGTTGCAGACACCCTTTCAGCTGGCGTTTTTTTCCACCATCGGGCTGAGCGCCGACGTTCGGATGCTGGCGGTGGGTGGCCGCAAGCTGGTCATCTTCGCCGTCCTCGTGTCGATCTTTCTGGTCATTCAGAACGCGGTAGGGGTCGCCGCCGCGCTGAGCTTCGACCTCAACCCGACGCTCGGGCTGCTCGCCGGCTCGGTGACGCTGTCGGGCGGCCACGGCACCGGCGTCGCCTACGGCAGGCTTTTCGGCGAGGTCAACAACCTGCAAGGCGCCATGGAGGTGTCGATGGCGGCGGCCACCTTCGGGCTCGTTCTGGGCGGTATCCTCGCCGGGCCCGTCGCCCATGGCTTGATCTCGCGGTTCAAGTTGCGCGGTGACCCCGATACCGAGGAGATGTCGGTCCCCGGCGAGATCGCGCCGGAGGAACGCCGCCCGCTGAGCCCGGAATCGTTTATCGAAACCGTTCTGCTGATCATGGTTTGCGTCGCCGTCGGCAGCATACTTGCGTCGGTCGTGAAAATTCCCGCCATAACCTTGCCGGCGTTCGTCTGGTGCCTGTTCGTCGGCATCATCATCCGCAACGTCTTCAGTTTTTCCGGTGTCTACACCGTCGACGCAAACACCTTGGAACTGCTCGGCACGGTGAGCCTGTCGCTGTTCCTCGCCATGGCCCTGATGGCCTTGCGGCTGTGGGAGCTCGTCGGCCTGGCCGGGCCGATGCTCGTCATCCTCTTCCTGCAGCTGATCGCGATCATCGTCTACGCTGTCTTCGTTACCTTTGTGGTCATGGGCCGCACCTATGACGCCGCCGTGCTGACGGCCGGGCACATCGGCTTCGCCCTTGGCGCCACCTCGACCGCCATCGCCAGCATGCAGGCCATTACCAGCCGCTACGGCCATTCCCCGCTCGCCTTCTTGCTGGTGCCGGTCACCGGCGCCTTCCTCATCGACATCGCCAACGCACTCATCCTCCAGGGCTTTATGACGCTGCCCTGGTTCGGCTTCTGAGAGACGGATCATGCTGACTCACCGCGCATTCCATTGCCTCGGCATGATTGTCTTTCTCGTGGCCGCGCTTGTCCTCCTCGCCGGCTGCGGGAACGGTCCAAAGGCGACGAACGTCGAGGGCGACGTCCGCGCCAGGATCGCGCAAGCCTTCGACGGAGCGGTGCGCCTGGACGGCTTTCGCCGGGCCGGCGGCGGTCCGCTTCCCGCCAGCGCGGAGGGCGAGCGCCGGATCGTCTACTACAACGCGACGCTGGCGGTGGAGCGCGACATCGATCTGTCGTCCTGGCAAGGCCTGAACCTCGGCGCGGTGGCCGGCATCCTCGGCGCGACCGAGAGGGGGATCTCGGGGCTTACGCCGGGCGGCAACAAGAAGGGCGACGTGCTCCGCGTTCACGGCACGGTGACCTACGTCAACGACAACGGGCAATGGCGGCCGGTCCGCACGGTGCAGATCCCGGTGGCCGCGCCGCCTCCGGAAGACAACACCGGTCCGCCGGCCGACGCCTTGCGAATCGTCGAGAACATTCGCAGCCTGTTCGAAAAGGACAGGGGCATCCCCCAGCGGCGCAATATCATCACCGACGAACTTGAGAATGCCTACTTCCACATGCGCCTGCGCCTCGATCGCGTGGAGGGCGCGGTCGCGATCCTCGGCGGTCCCGAGGCCGGGGAGTACAACCAAGTGGCTGGCCTGATCGCCGTGGCCTTGCAGCAGGTCGGAATGCAGGGCCGCGCGGTCATCACCGACGGCAGCGTCGAAAACCTGCGCCTGCTCGGCGTCGGGCAGGGCGATGTCGCGCTGGCGCAAAACAATGTCGCGCTTGCCGCCGTCAACGGCCGTTCGCCGTTTGCCGGCGACGCTGCCGTTGCGGACCTGCGGGCGCTGGCCAGCCTCTTTCCCGAGGAAGTGCACGTGATCGTCAGCCCCGGCGCCAACATCTCGAACCTCGCCGATCTGAAAGGAAAACGCGTCGACATCGGTCAACCCGCCTCCGGTACCCACATCGACGCGGAAGCGCTGCTGGCGGCCGGCGGCCTGAGCATCGCCGATCTTGCCGAGGCCAGTGAACGCGGTCTCGCCGAGGGGCTCAAGGCGCTGAAGCGCAACGAACTCGACGTCGTGATCGCAACGATCGGCGCGCCGGCGCGCAGCATACAGGCGCTCACCGAGGGCAGCGGGCTCACATTTCTGTCCTTGAGCGAGGCCGAGCAGGCCCGCCTAACCGCCGCGGGATCGGGCGCTGCGTCCGGTTACGTGGCGGTAACCATGCCCGCGGGCACCTATTCCGGACAAGACCAGCCGGTGCGCACAGTCGCCGCCGCGGCCTTGCTGGTGACCCGCGCGCCTTTGTCCGACGACGAGGTGATAACGATCCTGCGCCAGGTTTTCGACGGCATCGACTTCTTCGCCGCCGGCAGCGCCGCCGGCTCGCAGATCAGCCGCGCCAACGCCAAGACCGGCGTCACCATCCCCTGGCACCCGGCAGCCGAGCGTTTCTTCGAAGGCAAGAAGTAGGCAGGGTTCCGGACAATGCACACGGGGACCGATGGATCGCCGGTCAACGCCGTCGCCGGCTCGATTCCGATTGTGAGTTTTTCATCTCATTGACTGGAGGTCGCGGCCTCCGGGTAACGCACGGCAACCAGATACAGGCCGCGGGCGGGGGCGGTGGGGCCGCCGCGGGTGCGGTCGCGCGCGGCGAGAGCGGCGGCGAGGTCGGCGCGCGACCACTTGCCCCGGCCGACCAGGGCGAGGGTTCCGGCGATGTTACGGACCTGGTGGTGAAGAAACGAACGCGCCCGGAGCTCCAGACGGATTTCCTCGCCGTGGCGCTCGACGCTAAGCGCGTCGATGGTCTTGAGCGGCGAGCGGGCCTGGCAGATGGCGGCGCGGAAGGTCGAAAAGTCGTGGTGGCCGACGAGGACGTCCGCCGCGGCGGCCATGCGCGCGGCGTCAAGCGGGGCGGGCACCCACCAGAGGTGGCCGCGCAGCAGCGCCGGCGGGGCCGGGCGATTGAGGATGCGGTAAAGATAGCGCCGTTCAATCGCCGAAAATCTGGCGTGGAAGGCCGGCTCGGCGCGCTCGGCGACGAGAATGACGATGGGCGCGGGCCGCAGGTGGTGGTTGACCGCGTCGCGCACGGTCCTGGCCTCGGCGTCGCGGGCGAGGTCGAAGTGGGCGACCTGGCCCAGGGCATGGACGCCGGCATCGGTGCGCCCGGCGCCGTACAGGGCGACGCGCTCGCCGCAGAAGGCGAAGACGGCGTCTTCGAGCGCGGCCTGGATCGAGGGGCCATTGTCCTGGCGTTGCCAGCCGACAAACGGCCCGCCGTCGTACTCGACGACGATCTTGTAACGCGCCATCCAACCGTCCCGCGTTCAGCCGAGCCGCGTGCCGGCCGCCAGCGGATAGCCGCGCAGAAACTCCGCCGCGTCGAGCGGCCTTCCGCCCGGCCGCTGAAGCCGTAGCGGAACCAGGGCGCCCTCGCCGCAAGCGACGGCGAACGGGCCTTCGAGAACGGTGCCGGGCGCACCATCGTGTTCGCGGACGCCCGCTTGGAGCACCTTGATCCGTTCGGCGCCGTGCTCGAACCAGACGCCGGGGGCCGGTGACAGCGCCCGAACCGCGCGCTCAAGCTCGATCGCCGGCCTCGTCCAGTCGAGCCGTTCGTCGTCGCGGCTCATTTTGGCGGCGTAGGTCACGCCATCCTCGGGCTGCGCCCGAGGTTCCAGCGTGCCGGCGGCGACGCCGTCGAGGGCCTCGACCACCAGCCGGGCGCCGAGTTCGGCCAGGGTGTCGTGTAGCGCGCCGGCGGTAGTCGTCGCGGTAATCGGCACGGCTTCGCGCAGCAGGACCGGGCCGGTATCGAGCCCGGCCTCGACGCGCATGATGCTGATCCCGGTCTCGGCGTCGCCCGAGAGAATGGCGCGCTGAATGGGCGCGGCACCGCGCCAGCGCGGCAACAACGAGGCATGGACGTTGAAGCAGCCGAGCCGGGGCGCCGAAATCACGCCCGCCGGCAGGATCAGGCCGTAGGCCGCGACCACCGCGCCATCGCAGGCAAGCGCCGCGAAGCGTTGCTGCTCCTCGGCCGGCTTCAGGCTCTTCGGCGAGCGGACGCGGAGGCCCCGCGCCTCGGCGAAGGCGTGAACCGGGCACGGCCTGGTCGCGTGGCCACGGCCCGAGGGCCGCGGCGGCTGGGTGTAGACGCGGACAATCTCATGGCCGGCGTCGAGAAGCGCGCGCAGGCTCGGCAGCGCGAACGCCGGGCTGCCCATGAAGACCAGCCGCAAGGTGTCCCGACTCACGCCCTCACCTCATCGCTCACGCCGGGGCGAGCGCGCCATGTTTCTTCGCTTTCGTCAGCTTGCGCAGGATGATGTTGCGCTTGACCGCCGAGACATGATCGACGAACAGCACGCCCTCGAGGTGGTCGATCTCATGCTGGATGCATTTGGCAAGCAGGCCGTCGGCCTCGATCTCGCGGATTTCGTTTTCGTGGTCGAGGTAGCGCACGCGCACCCGCGCCGGCCGCTTGACCTCGGAATACTGATCGGGCAGGGACAGGCAACCTTCGTCGCCGGACACCTCGTCGGCGGAGCGCCAGACGACCTCCGGGTTGGCCAGCCGCATCGGCTCGGCCGGCGCGTCGGGCGGCGCGATGTCGAGGACAATGACGCGGCTGAGGGCGCCGACCTGCGGCGCGGCGAGGCCGATGCCATTGGCGCCGTACATGGTTTCGAGGAGGTCGTCCATCAGGCGGCGGACCTCGTCATCGACCCGCTCGACCGCGGCGGCGCGGCGCTTCAACCGGGGGTCTGGGGCAATCAGGATCGGCAGGCTCGCCATCGTCTTTCCATCGTCGTTTTGTCGTCGTTTGTCGTCGTTTTTGCAGGCTCGGGCCTTTTACGACCTTTTCGATATGGGCAAGGGGCCTCTCCGGTCAATACGCCCGAGACCTCGCGCATGTTACCCTACTGGCGGACGCGGACCCGGTAGTCGAGGTTCGCTTCGCCCCGCGCCGGCACCTCCAGCCGCCACACCGCCTGATCGGCGCGAGTTTTCTCGTGCGCGGCGCTTTCCGAGAGGATCTCCCAATCCCCGGAAATCGCCTCGACCAGCCGGACGGTGAGCGGATGGCTCTTGGCGTTGGTGGCCTTGATGGTCCACGCACTCTCGAACACCCCCTCGGGCAGGTCGGCGCGCTTGAAGTCGCTCTGGCGACGCTCGACGGTGACATCGAAGGCGGTGCCGGCATCGAGCGTCACCCTGCCGCCGGCCGGCGTGTCGGCGATGGTGTCCTCGCCGAGCAGGCGAAGGGGGCCTCCTACGTCGTTGGCGACGTTCCTGGCGACGTCGTGGCGAAGTCCCTGGCGTAGATCCGGGCGATCCCGGCGGGCAACGGCAGGCCGCCGGCGTCCGCGCCCGGATTGACGAAGCTCAGGGTGACGGCGGGGTGGCTCGGCCTCGTCTCGCCCGCGACGCGGCCGAAAACCGCGACCGGCTGCTCGCTGACATAGGCGCGTTCGACCGGCAGGTCGCGCGTGTCCATCAAGGCGAACTGGCGGGTCTGGCGGTCGGCCAGAGTGGTGGGCGCGGGCAGGGCGTAGAGGTGGAGATGGCCGAGCGACTCTGGCGGCGCCGGCGGCGCGGCGCGTCCGCCGCCATCGGCATCATCCCGCCGCGCATCCCGGCGCGCATCTTCGGCTGGCTTGGCGGCGAGACCCGGCGGACCTCGCCGGCGATCAATCCGATCGTCGCATTGGCGAAGTCGGTCCCGGAGGTGTTGGCAACAATGGCGCGGCCGCTCAGCTCGATCCGTCCGCCGGTGTCATCGCCGCCGCCGGCGCCACTCGTCGGCGCCATCGTCGGCAACGACGACATAATCGGCCCGCCACGACAGCCCCGTGGTCAGGTAGCTCAGATCGATCCGCTCCTCGCGCGCGGCCTCGGCGTGAACGCTCGCGACCAGCGCCGGCTGGCTGTGAAGCCCGTCGGGCACCGCGTCGAACACCACGCGGCCGGGCACGCCGGTCTCGATCCGGTCGCGATAGCGAAGCACGACGCCGCCGTCGACGCCGAGGACGGTGGCGCGCTCGGTCGTCTCCTCGCCGGTCTTCGGATTGGTCCGGACCACGCCGACCTCCCGGCCGAGCGCGTGGCGGAGAAGGGCGTCGGGCGTCAGCAGGTCGAAATCGTAATCGACGGCCGTGACTGTCAGCCCCTCGCCGCCGGCGATGACGGCGCTGTCGGCGATCATTTTCGGGCTGACGCCGGGAAAGGCGAGCCGGTTGACACCGGCCGCCAGTGCCGCCGGCCGCGTATCGTGAACGAGCGCCAGACCGTTGGCGTAGATCGTCATGTCGAGGTGCTGGCCATCGCCCGCCGTTTCGGCGCCGCCGGCCGCCGCCGCCCCCATTGATGCGACAAGAGCGGCCGCGATGAGTGCACGCATGTGGTCTGTCCTCCTCCCCCTAAACTCCGTTGGTCGCCGCCCGATGCTGGCGCAATGTTCGCCCGGCGGCGACGGCCGCGCCCGAGCGCGATGTTCGCCCGGGAGTTTGCGTTTGCCGGCCCGCTCGTGCAAGGTCGCTGAAGTCCTCGTCGTTAGCCCTTGAGACTGCATGGATTTCGCCTTGGCATGGACCTGAGCTTCGCCGGCCAAAGCGGCCCCGCGCTCGCCGCGATCGCGGCTTTCGCGGTGACCGCCGTTCTCGCCGGTGTCGTTGCCGCGATTGCGCTGCTGCGCGCCGAGCGTGGCCGCGGCGAGGCGGCGGCGCACCTCGCGCGCGTCGCCGAAATGACCGAGCGGCTGCAGGCGAGCCAGGCCCGCCTCGTCGGCCGGCTCGAACAGGCCCACGGCGGGATGAACCAGCGGCTCGAGGCGCTGTCGCGCCGGCTGGGCGATTCGCTGTTCGAGCAGGGCGAACGGACCGGCCAGACCCTGCGTGCCGTCAACGAGCGCCTCGCGGTGATCGACACCGCCCAGCGCCGCATCGCCGAGCTGTCGGGCCAGGTGCTCCGTGTCCACGACCTCCTCGGCGACAAGCAGGCCCGCGGCGCCTTCGGCGAGATCCAGCTGCACGATCTGGTCATCGGCGTGCTGCCGCCGGGCGCCTTCGCGTTTCAGGTCACGCTGGGCAATGGCTGCCGCGCCGACTGTCTGCTCAAGCTGCCCGATCCGCCGGGGCCGATCGCGGTCGACGCCAAGTTCCCGCTCGAGAGCTTCAGGGCCTTGCGCGAGACCAAGCAGCCGGCCGACGCCGCCCGCGCGGCGCGTTCGTTCGCCGCAGATATCCTGCGCCACATCCGCGATATCGAGGCCAGGTACATCGTTCCGGGCGAGACGGCGGACGCGGCGATGATGTTTCTGCCCTCGGAATTGGTCTACGCCGAGCTCCACGCCAACTTCCGCGAGACGGTCGAGGAGTTGTTCCGGCGCAAGGTCTGGATCGTCTCGCCGACGACCCTGTGGGCGACCTTAAGCACGCTCCGCGCGGTGCTGCGCGATGTTCGCCTACGCGAACAGGCCGGTGTCATCCAGGCCGAGCTGCGCGCGCTCGGCGAAGACGCCGCCCGCCTCGACGCCCATGCCGCCAAGCTCCAGCGCCACTTCGATCAGGCCTGCGAGGACGTCCGCCAGCTCCGCCTGCTCAGCGGCAAAACCGCCGCCCGCGCCGGCCGCATCGACGTACTCCAGGTCGGCGAGGCGGAGGGAGATATGCCCGATGATCCGCCGGCCGCGCCGTCCGCCCCGCGCGGCGGATCCGACGACCCGCCTCCGTAGGCTGCCACGCTGGCGAAAAACCGGCCTGTCTTTATGTATAGATCTTTGACGCGTTGGCAAATTGCTGCACAATGCGTTCATGCCAAAGGTGCCGACAAAAGTACTGGTTTGGGCTCGTGAGACCGCGGGGCTCTCCGAAGAGGAGGCCGCCAAGAGGTTAAATCTGAGCGGAGCCGATGCGCTGAAGACGTTTGAGGCGGGTGAGCGAGAACCGAGCCGGCGGCAACTTGTCACCATGGCCGGCATATATCGCCGGCCGCTACTGACATTTTATCTGCCGGCACCGCCTCGGGAGAGCGACAAAGGCCGAGACTTCCGAACGTTGCCCGCGGGACGAAGCGTTGGAAGCGAGGCCCTCCTCAATGCGCTGCTGCGCAATGTGCAAGCGCGGCAAGGGTTGGTGCGCGCGGCGCTTGAAGAGGCCGAAGAGGACGAACCCCTGTTATTCGTCGATTCCTCATGCATGAGCCAGGGGGTGGACACGCTCGTCGGCTCCATGCAGGACGTTCTGGGCTTCACCGCCGAAGCGTTCCGGGCGCGAAAGAGTTTGGACGAAGCGTTTTCCGCTTTGCGAGCCGCAACAGAGAAGGCTGGAGTTTTCGTGCTTCTCATGGGCAATCTTGGGACCCACCACACTGACCTCGACGCACGAACTCTTTCGCGGCTTCGCTCTGGCCGACACTGTTGCGCCCTTTATCGTTATTAATGAGAAGGACTCTCGTGCGGCCTGGTCCTTCACCCTCTTGCATGAGCTTGCGCACGTCTTTTTAGGTGAAACCGGGATCAGCGGTTATGACGGTGAAGCGAAAGTGGAAAGATTTTGCGATGCCGTTGCTGGACGTTTCCTCCTGGATCCGGTCGAGTTGGCCGAAGTGGGCGCGGAACATGCTAAAGGCTTTGAGGATCTTAGCTATCGGATCGGCAAATTTGCAGAAAGCAAGTTTCTCAGCCGGAAGATGGTTGCGTATAATCTCTTGCGGTCTGGTCGAATAGCGCCGGTCGATTACGAAGATTTAAGCGCCGCCTTCGACGCTGAGCGCTTGGCTTCTTCCAAAGCTGGCCGGACCGGTAGTGGAGGGCCCGACTACTATAAGGTGAGGCGCCATCGCCTCGGGCCCAGCCTTGTCAACGTCGTCACACGGATGGTTGCAAATGGCGCCTTGTCCACAACAAAGGCCGGAGCGGTACTCGGAGTTAAGCCAACCGCGGTGTACCGTCTCATAGAAGTCAACCGTGCGGCGTGACAACGCGTGATCTATCTTCTCGACGCCGACACGTTAATTCGCGCAGATAGCACGTATTATCCACTACGGCGTTTTCCTGTCTTTTGGGAATGGCTTCGCTATCACGGAGCAGCCGGAAGCATCAAAATTCCCTTTGAGCAGTACGACGAGGTCGTCGCCGGGAAGGGCGAACTCGTAGATTGGCTCAAGGATGAAGAAATTAAGGTCGCTCTTCTTTTTGAAGAGGATGCCGACCCGATCCTGGTCGCGCGCGTGACGCAGATTGGATATGGTGCCGATCTCGATGAGACCGATGTGGAAAAAATTGGCCGAGACCCTTTCCTCATCGCCTACGGCTTCGCGGCCCACAAGGAACGCATAGTCGTAACGTTCGAAGTCTCGGCGCCCGCGAAGCGGGGGGCCAATCGAAAGATTCCAGACGTGTGCAGAGACTGCGATGTTACCTGCGTGACGCTATTTGAAATGATTAAGATGCTCGACTTTACGACCGATTGGCGGGCCAGATAACGCTCGCCTCCGTTCGGTGCGCCGCTCCTTGGCTTCGCGAACGAAGAATTGATTTGAGACCGGTGCGGAGGTCTGTCTGTGGCTCGCTAACTTCCGAGCAGGCGGGCGATGGCGGCGGCGGGGCCTATGCCGGGCTTGGCTGCATAGCCGCCCAGATAGTGCGCGAGGAAGTCCGCGCGGCGCTCATCAATGGTCCGGCCATCGTCCTCGTGTGGACGCCATTCGACGACGACGACCTGGCCGTGATGGCGCAGGCGGACGCATGGGCCTTCGTCTTCCACTTGGACGCGCAGATCCCGCACGATCGTGATGGTTTCGCCGATCTCCGCCCGATATTCGTAGTCGTCCCAGGGGTCGGGTCCGCAGCGGTGGAACCCGCCGACGATCGTGCCGGCGAAGGCGTGGCTGACCTGGGCGTTGGGTTTGAAAACGTCGCGGCTGGAAACACGTTCGGGCATGCAAGCGCTCGCAGGTTGATGCTGCTCGCGCGCAGTTTCGCATTCACGCGCAAGCGGCGCCAGTGCCGGCTATCGGCGATCCACCGGCTATGCGACGTCCGATAGGGCGGGCGGTGGCGCAACAGCTTCGCCCCCTTCCGTATCCTCTCCGGTTGTGCTGACAAGGCGAACCGGGCAGGTGTCGAGTTGGCGGATGACGCGGGCGGGAGCGCCGGCGGCGAGGGTGTAGGCCGGGACGTTTTTCGTCACGACCGCGCCGGCGGCAACGACCGCGCCTTCGCCAATGCGCACCCCCTTGAGAACGATGACGCGGGCAGCCAGCCAGACGCCGTCGCCAATGACGATGTCGCCGCCCTTGGGCTCGGCGTCGCGGACGTCGACGTTGTGGAAATCGCTGTCCATGATCAGGACGTCATTGCCGATCCGGCACTCGCGGCCGATCGTGATGGACCGGGTCGCCGAGAGGAGCGTGCCGGTGTTAATGAACGTCTCGTCGCCGATGTCCAACCGCGCGTTGCGCGACACCGAAAACTGTGTCGGCGCCCGGTGGCCCTTGATGTCACAAAAATCGCCGATACGGATCGGCCCTTTGGCGTTCACGATCACCCTGCCTTGGACCCTCGGCCAGCGGCCCCGCTGGCACTTGCGCAAGGCATACCTGCCCTTGACCAGGTGGAGAGCCATGACGCCGTAATGGCCGAGGAGTTCGCGGGCCACGCACAGTGTCTCGCCGGCCGAGCGCGGCGGCCGGCCGTAGTATTCGTGCGATATGGACGCCGCTTTTTGCCGGACTCGCTCTCGGATGCCCATCTGTTCGGCCCCATGCCCCTGCAAAATGGTCGGCTCCGGATGCCGGAGGCACGACGTACAAAAAGCGTAGTCAGCAAAGATTCAGTCAGCGCAATTCTTTAGAAGACCGTCTGCCTTCTATGTGCTCCAATCAAGTTAAATAATGTCTTAAGGACTGTCACGGTCCGCACCTTGTGGCGCTTATGCAGCAGCCCCAGCCGGGGTGCCGCTTTCGACTCCCGCGCAGTCAGCGTGAGCAGTGAAGAATACTCGCGGGGATGAGGCCTATCGCGCGACCCCGTCGGATGCCGGCGGATGTCCGGGGCGGGAGCATGAAGTCGATGGCGGTCGGAGCGCTGCGCGTGGCCGTGCCGCGTGCGGAAGGCGCAGGCGAGTCGTGCACGCGAGGCGCCGGGTCGGCGCTATCGTCTGCGACCCGGCGTCTCGTCGCCCGGTCGGGATTACTTGATGACGCCGCAGGCGATGCGGTCGCCGGATCCGCCGATCGGTTGAGTCATCTGGTCATCGGCGTTGGCGTGAATGACCACGGCCGATCCGTCGGCGTCGAACAGACTGTCCATGGTGACCAAGCTAGTGAAGAACTCCGCCTCGCCCCGGCCATCGGTGCCGACATAGAGGTTGGGAAGGTCGCCGGCTTCGGGTCCTTGCGGGTTGCGCAGGCCGTGCTGATTGTCCGATGACTTGATGTGTCCGGCCGCCGCCTTGAAGTCGGGGCTGCACGCGCCGACCGCGTGGAGGTGAATGCCGTGCGCGCCGGGCGGCAACCCCTCGACCTTGACATGGATAAGGACGCCGTGCGGCGTGCTCTCGAGCGTCGCGGCGCCAACGGATTTGCCATCGGGCGCGGCAAGTTTAGCCTCGGCTTTATCCGGCGCCTCGGCGAAGGCCGGCGCGGCGGCGAAAACGATGGCCAACGCGGCTGCTGCGTAGCTATGCATCCTGTTCATCTCCCTTAAAGTTTCGTCTCCGGTGAACACCCGGCTACTCTACCCACTCGACAGGATGCGGCCACGCCTTATGTCGGAGCGCCGGTACAAGGACGCTGGTCGGCAAGGATGCCAGTCGAGGCCGGTCGGCAAGGATGAACGACGTGACGGTTACGATCGATGATATTCGCGCCGCCGCGCGGACCATGAACGGCGCGGTCGTCCGCACGCCGTCCGTCTCCAGCCGGGTTCTTTCGGCGCTTAGCGGCGCGACGCTGTCTCTCAAGATGGAGAACCTTCAGTACACCGCGTCATTCAAGGAACGCGGCGCCCTGGTCAAGCTGTCGTCGCTCGGCGCGGCGGAGCGCAGGTGCGGCGTCATAGCGATGTCGGCCGGCAACCATGCTCTCGGCGTCGCCTACCATGCGGAGCGATTGGGTATTCCAGCGACCATCGTCATGCCGCGCGGCACGCCGTTCGTGAAGGTCGCCCATACCCGCAACTTCGGCGCCCGGGTCATCCTCCACGGTGACGGCTTCGACGATGCCGCCGAGGAGGCCCGGAGGTTGTCCAAGGCCGAGGGGCTGACCTTCGTTCATCCGTTCGACGACGAGGCGATTATCGCCGGCCAGGGAACCATCGCCTTGGAGATGCTCGATGATGTTCCCGATCTGGAGATGCTGGTGGCGCCGATCGGGGGCGGCGGTCTGATCGCCGGTTGCGCCATCGCGGCCAAAGCCGTCGCGCCGCGACTAAAGGTGATCGGCGTCCAAAGCGCGCTCTACCCGTCAATGCTGGAAGCGACGCGCGGCGGCGGCACGTGCGTCGGCGGCCAGACCATCGCCGAAGGGATCGCCGTCAAGACCGCCGGCCTGATCACCCGGCGGCTCGTCGACCAGTTCGTCGACGACATCCTTACGGTCAGCGAAAGCGATATCGAACGCGCGATCCTCGCCTTGATCGAAATCGAAAAGACCGTGGCCGAAGGCGCCGGAGCGGCCGGGCTCGCCGCGGTTTTGGCGCACGCCAAGGCGTTCGCCGGCCGTCGCGTCGGCGTAATCATCTGCGGCGGAAACATCGATTCAAGGCTGCTCGCGTCCATTCTCATGCGCGGTCTGGTTCGCGACGGCCGGCTGGTGCAAATCCGCGTTGTCGTCGGCGACGCTCCCGGTGCCCTGGCGCGGGTCACGAACATCCTCGGCGCCGCCGAGGCCAACATCGTCGAGCTCAGTCACCAGCGGCTCTTTCACGACGTGCCAATCCGCATGGTCGAGCTGGACGTGGTCGTCGAAACGCGCGATCGCGAACATGTCCGCGACATTCTCGACCAGCTTGGCGCGGGCGGCTTCCCCGCCCGGCTGCTCAGCGACCCGGCGGCGGTCTGAACCTTATCTATGGCTTGCGCGATTGCGTACGGGTATCGTTCGCTGCTGAATTGAGGAAACATCAAGAACACGGGCGCGGAAGGTCTTAACCATGGGCGAAGTCGCGATTAGCCAACCGATGCAATATCTCGACAAGGCGCTGAGCACGCTGCGCGATCTTGGCTTGGTCCCCGAAAAGAGAGACGCGGTCGCGCCGATGACCGCGCTGCTGAACCAGATCGCGGGGCTCGACGAGCAGCGCATCACCCTGATTGCGCGCACGCTCGATCAGATGTCGCTGTTCAACGAGGTGGTGCGCGAGCAGATCACCGCCATGAGCATCGGCGAGCGCTATAACGACATCGCCGAGGCCTTCAACTCGATCCGCGACGATGCCAAGCAGATGGTCGATCAGATCGAGGACGGAAAGATCGATACCTTCGAGCGGTTGTCCAATATCTGGCAGAAGGCCACCCGCGGCGACATCGCCACCCGCTTCAACAAGATCAAGGCGACCTACCTCGACGTCGCCAAGGCGACCAACGACCAGATCGAGCGCGAGCGCCTGATCCTCGAATCCTATCGCGATTTTCGTGGCGCCATGAAAGAGGCCGAGGTCATGGCCCTGGAGGTGCTGAAGAAGGCGGAAGGCAAGCTCGACGAGGCCAAGGCCGGCGTTGAAGCCGCGTCCAGGGACGTCGAAGCCGCGGTCAATGTCGAGCCGGCCGAGCGGGCCAGGCTCGAACTGGCCCGCGACGAGAAGCTGCGGGTGTTGCAAAACGAGGAGCAGCGCTACCAGGTCGCCAAGGATCTCAGCGACAACCTGACGGTCGGCTACAACACCTCCGAAGTGATCATGGCGCGCCTGATGCAGACGACGAGCGCCAAGGAGCGCGTCTATCAGCAGTCGGTCAGCTTCTTTTCGACCAACGAGTTCGTCCTGACCGCGCTCAGCGCATCGTTCACCGGCATGCATGGCCTGAACGAGAGCACCCAGACCCTCAACAAGATGAAGGAGGGGATCAACCAGAGCCTGGAGACGCTATCGGAGATCGGCGGCAAGATCCAGGACGAGGCGATTCGCGCCGGCTATGGGCCGACCATCAGGGCCGAATTGGTGAAGATGCTGGTCCAGTCGGTGGTCAATTTCCAGGAGCGGTCGCGCGGCACGATCGAGGAGATGCGCCAGCTCAGCACCAAGAACGCCCACGATATCCATGACGCCGTCGAGGACGGCAAACGCCGCATGGCGCAGCTCGCGAAACACAGCGCCCAGCTGGTCGCGGCTCGGAACTGAGCGGTCGCATGGCCGGGTCCGCGCAAGCGGGGGCAACACTCCCAGGAAGCCTCGGTGGGCAACCGACGGGCGCGCCGCTCGACGACGTCATGCTGGCGATGGACGTGGTCGACAACCTGCGTCACGCCGACCGGCTCGTCGAGCGCGAGCTGGGCGCCGACGAGCGCGACGCCCAAATGAAGGAGCGCCTGCGCAAGCTCTATGCCGCGCAAGGGATCGACGTTCCCGAACACATTCTCGACGAGGGTGTGGCGGCGCTGCGCGAGGATCGGTTCGCCTACAGCCCGCGCCATCCCGGCCTTGCCAGATCGCTTGCGCTCGTCTGGGTCCGGCGCGGCAAGATTTTCAAGGTTTTCGCGATCTGCGCGGGCATTCTCGCCGCCCTCGCCGGCGGTTGGTATTTCGCAATCAAGCTTCCGGCCGAGCGTCAGGTCGCCGAGCAGGCGCGAGAAATCTCCGAGACACTTCCCCGTCAGGTCCAAACCGAACTGAACCGCATCCTCCAGGTCAGCAAGGTCGACACCGCGAAAGATCAGGCCCGCGCCTTGGCCGCCGCCGCCGACGCGGCGCTCAAGGCCGGCGACGCCCCGACGGCGCGCGAGAAGCTGGCCCAGCTTACGGATCTGCGGACCCAGCTCGAGGAATCCTATGTGCTGCGGATCGTCTCGAAATCGGGTCAACCGAGTGGCGTCTGGAGGGTCCCGAAGGTCAATCCCTCGGGGCGGAACTACTACATCCTGGTCGAGGCCTTGGATGACAAGGGCCGCCCGGTGACGCTGAACATCAGCAGCGAAGAAGACAACAAGACGGCGCGGACCAGCGTGTTCGGCATCCGCGTCGACGAACAGACGTTCAATCGGGTTCGCGCCGACAAGCTGGATGACGGCATCATCCAGAACAACCGGTTCGCCGTAAAGGAGGTCGGCGCCCTCGTGCCGCGTTACAACTTCCCGACGTTGGGCGGCACCATCCTCGAATGGTAGATGATGATGCATAGCGGATTGCAGGTGATCGGCTCGATCGACGAGGCGTTCGCGCGAGCCCAACAGCAAACCGGCGCCGTCAGCACCCGGATGAACGATCTGAGCAACCGGTTGTTGCAGGTCCGCAACGAGGAGAGCGAGGCCTACCGCTCATTGGCCGAGATCCGGCTTGGCCTGGCCGAGGGCGATCCGCTCATCGAGCGGCTGAAATCAATCGACGCGAGCGTTCGTACGGCGCTGCAACGCCGTTCGACGGTCACCGCCGAAATCGATTCCGAGATTTCGGCGCTGTCGACCGAGTCGCAAGCCCTCCAGGCCAACCGCACGATGGCCGCGGCCGCCGTCGAGGATCGCCAACATGCGTTCGATGCCGCCGCGGACGCGACGCGCGCGCGGCTTGAACAGACACGACCCTATCAGCAACAGGTTGAGGCGGCGCAACGCGCAGACCAGGTCGCCGCCGCGGCCGAAAGCAAGACCCAGCAGGCCGAAGCCGACCGCGCCGAGAAGGGCGAACCCTACGAGGCGGACGAGCTTTTCCAGTACCTGTGGAAGCGCGGCTACGCCACGTCCGCCTACCGCGCCGGGATCTTCACCCGGATGATGGACGGCTGGGTCGCGCGGTTGGCCGGCTACGACAAGGCGAGAGCCAGCTTCGCGATGCTCAACGAGATTCCCCGCCGCCTCGCCGAGCATGCCGAGCGCCAGCGCGAACTGGCCAACGCGGAAAAGGTGCGGTTGAGCGAGTTGCAGGACGCCGCGCTGAAGGAGGGCGATGCCGGCGCGCGCCGCGCCGAGCTTGACGAAGCCGAGGCCAAGATCGACGCGATCGACGATCGGATCGAGGCCAATGCGAAGAAGCTCATCGATGCGCACGACCGCCGCGCGAAAATGATCGCCGGCGACGATCCCACCATTCGGACAGCGACCAAGGTCATCGAGGACGCGCTCCGCCAGCAGGACCTGCGGACGTTGCGCGACCAGGCTGAGCGAACCCGGACGCCCGAGGACGACGCCGCCGTCGCGCGACTTGAACAACTGGAGAGCGAAGAGCAGCGAATCATCGCGGCGCTCAAGCAGACCAAGATCGATCAGGACAAACACCGCAAGGAAATGGCCGAGATCGAGTCGCTGCGCCGCGATTACCGTCGCCGCGGCTACAATCGCGGGATGTTCGACGAGGCGGGCTTCGGCGGGGCCGGCGGCGCGTTGCTCGGATCCCTCCTCGGGCAGGTGCTCGGCGGCGCGATCAGCCGCGATGTCTTCTGGGGCGAGGTCGGCCGCCGGCATCAGCCGCGGATGCCGCGCGGCGGCGGTTGGGGCGGCGGCTTGGCGGCGGCTGGGGCGGCGGTGGAGGAGGGGGCGGGCGGCGATTTTCACACCGGCGGCGGTTTTTGACCCACGCTTACCGGGTTCCCGGCTGGCCGGGCCTCGCCTGCGCGCGCTCCAGATGCGGGCCGAGGGAGCCGGTGAGCCACAGGAACACCATCCGGTAATCGCTCACCAGCGACCATAACGGGTGGCCGAACGTCGCCGGTTTGTTCCCCTCGATGAAATAGTGTCCGAACCAGGCAAAGCCGTAGCCCGCGAGCGGCATGGCGATCAGCCACAACGGCTGAAGCTCGATCACCGCCAACGCCAACGCGCCCAGCGCCAGGATGGAGCCCGCGTAATGCACCAGCCGATTGCGCGGATCGGCATGGGCGCGCAGGTAGAAGGCCCAGAACTCGTCATAGCTTGACGGCCGCGTGGCGATGCGCGCGCTTCCCTTCATGGTTGGTCGGGGAGACTGGATTCGAACCAGCGACCCTCTGCTCCCAAAGCAGATGCGCTACCAGGCTGCGCCACTCCCCGAGCACTCTCCAAACGTCCGGCGGAACAAGCAAACAAACCGAAAACCGGACGTTTCGCGACGATAACTACCCCCTAAACGAGCGTCGCTCAAGCGCCGCGAGGCCGGCCGAGAACCGCCGCGAAAACGGGCGCGGGCTCCGCGGGAACCGCCCGCGCCTTGCCAAGTTAATGCGAAAGAAGGCCGAGACACAGGAGACGAGGGGGCTCGGTGATGACGACGTGGCTTTTGGCGGGTCTGCTCGCGCTACTGGCGGGCTGTACCCCGGACCACATTACCTTCCTTGATCCGCAAGGGCCGATTGCCGCCGCGCAGTGTTGGCATCTGGTCAAGATCGTCGCGCTGATGATGGCTCCCGTCCTGCCGGTTCTTATCCTGACGCCGGTGATCGCCTGGCGCTACCGCCGCCGCAACGAGCGCTCGCGCTACACGCCCAAGTGGGTCTTCTTCTGGCCGCTGGAGGTCGCGATCTGGGGCGTGCCGATCTGCATCGTCGCGATTCTCGGCGTGCTCTTGTGGCACAGCACCCAGGCGCTCGACCCCTACGCGCCTTTGCGGGCGGACAAGCCGCCTTTGCATGTCCAAGTCGTCGGGCTCGACTGGAAGTGGCTGTTCATCTACCCCGATCAGCGTATTGCGAGCGTCGGCGAGCTTGCCTTTCCCGCGGACCGGCCCATCGCCCTTGAACTGACGACCGATACGGTGATGCAGTCCTTTTTCATCCCGGCGCTCGGCGGCCAGATCTACGCGATGCCCAGCGGGGTAACCAAGCTGCATTTGAAAGCGTCCGGCCCCGGCCGCTTCCAGGGCGAGAACGCGCAGTACAACGGGAAGGGCTTTCATGAGCAGAAGTTTACCGCAATCGCAATGACGGCGGACGAGTTCGATGCCTGGGTGAACACGCTCAAGGCCCGGGGGATCGCGCTCGATGAAGCGAGCTACGCCAAGCTCGCGCGCAGGAGCACCATTGAGACCGCGCAAGAGGCTCTCGGCGCCGGCTCCATGCCGAAGGGCGTTCTGTACTTTAGCGAGGCCTCGCCCGACCTCTTCGCGAAGATTGTCGATAAATACCGCTATGGCCAAGCGAAGCAGGCGCCCGGGCCGGTGAACGCGGGCGAAGCGCGCGCGGAGCCGTCGATGACTTCGCTAGCCGCCGATCACCTCACTCGCCCGGAGGCAGGCAAATGACGGCAATCGATCTGTTGCATGTCCTGCTCGGCAGGCTGTCCTGGGACGCTTTGCCGTTTTGGGACGCGATCCAGAACCCGACGCGTGGGAATATTGTCAACGCCGTCATCGCGACCGGCGCCGCAGGGCTTGTGGTTCTCGGCGCGATCGTCGTGGTCGCGCTAATCACCCGCTACGGCAAGTGGCGTGTGCTGTGGTCGGAATGGCTTACCAGCGTCGATCACAAGCGCATCGGCATCATGTATGTCGTCCTGGCTTTGGTCATGCTGGCGCGCGCGGTGATCGAGGCGGTGCTGATGCGCTCTCAGCAGGCGTTCGGGCTGGGCGGCGGCTTTCTTTCGCCCGAACACTTCGCGCAGCTGTTCAGCACCCACGGCTCGATCATGATCTTCTTCATGGCCATGCCGTTTCTGACCGGCCTCATCAATTACGTCATGCCGTTGCAAATCGGCGCGCGCGACATGTCCTTTCCGGTCATGAACTCGATCAGCCTCGGCCTCACCGTTGCCGGCGCCGGTCTGCTGATGGTGTCCCTTGTCATTGGAAAATTCTCGACCGGCGGCTGGAGCGGCTATCCACCCTATACCGAGATGGCGTTCAACCCCGGTGTCGGGCCGGACTACTGGATCTGGGCGGTGACGCTGTCATCCATCGGAACGACGCTGACGGGGATCAACTTCGCGGTCACGATCTACAAGGAACGGGCGCCCGGCATGCACCTTGTTCCGGATGCCGCTGTTTTGCTGGACCGCTTTGTGCACCGCCATCGTGATGATCTTCGCGATGCCGCCGCTGACCGTGGCGACCGTCATGCTCGCCCTCGATCGCTACCTGGACTTTCACTTTTTTACGAATGATCTCGGCGGCAACCTGATGAACTTCATCAACCTGTTTTGGCTGTTCGGTCACCCCGAGGTCTACCTGGTGGTTCTTCCCGCCTTCGGGGTCTATTCGGAAGTCTTCTCGACGTTTTCGGCAAAGCGCCTTTATGGATACGCATCGCTCGTCTACGCGACGATGGCGATCGCGGTCATCTCCTTCACCGTCTGGCTGCACCATTTCTTCACCATGGGCCAAAGCGCGAATATCAACGCGGTCTTCGGCATTGCGACGATGTTGATCGGGATTCCGACGGGCGTGAAGATCTACAACTGGCTCTTGACGATGTTTCGCGGCCGCGTGCGTTTCACCGTGCCGCTGCTTTACGGGCTCGCCTTCGTCTTGCTGTTCGCGATCGGCGGGCTGACCGGGATGATCCTGGCCAACCCCACTATCGACTATCAGGTTCACAACACGCTGTTCCTGGTGGCCCATTTCCACAACGTGCTGATCCCGGGAACGCTGTTTGGCATGCTCGCCGGCTATCACTTCTGGTTCCCCAAGGCCTTCGGCTTTCGCCTTGACGAGACGTGGGGGCGTATCTCCTGCGCCTGCTGGGTGCTGGGCTTCATCCTGGCCTTCTTTCCGCTCTACGGCCTTGGCCTGCTCGGTATGCCGCGCCGGAGCGTGGCTTACCTGGAGCCGGCCTATCTGCCGTTCACGCTGGTCGCCCTCGTCGGTGCCGCACTGGTCTTGTGCGCTCTTGCCAGCCTGGTCGTGCAATTGTGGATCAGCATCCGCAGGCGCGAGGCCTATCGCGTTTACGCGGGCGATCCCTGGGACGGGCGCAGCCTGGAATGGTCGATATCGGCGCCGCCGCCCGAGTACAATTTCCCGGTCCTGCCCGAGGTGAGCGAGCGCGATGCATTCACCGTCGCCAAGGAGCATGGCCATGCCTACGACCCTCCGGCGGAATACGTCGATATCGCGGTGCCGCGTAACAGCGCGCTCGGGATGATCATCTGTGTCGCGACCGCGCTCGCCGCTTTCGGGCTCGTCTGGTACATGTGGTGGTTGGCAATTCTCGGCTTCGCCGTCACCTGGGGCGCGGTGATCGCGCGCAGTTTCGTGCGCGAAACGCACAAAATCATCCCCGCGCGCGAGGTCGAGGAAACGGACCGGCGGTGGCGGCGAGCCATCACCGCGACCCGCCCCGCGTCGCGTGATGACGAGCTTGTCCCCGCCAACCACGGGCTAGCGGAGGAAGCGGCATGAACGCCGAGGTCGTAAGGCATCCGGGCCTCAACCTCGGCTCGGCTCACCGCGAAGCGCACGCCGCCGCCGAGGTCGCGGTGTTCGGCTTCTGGGTGTTCCTGATGAGCGACCTGGTCCTGTTCGGGCTGCTGTTCGCTACCTACGTGGTGATGCTCGGCGCGACCGCCGGCGGTCCGGGGCCGAAGGAGCTGTTCGATCTTAGGAGCGCCGGGGCCGAGACGTTCGTGCTGCTGACCAGCAGCTTCACCTTCGGCATGGCGTCGCTGGCGATGAAGTACGGGCACGGCAAGGCGCGCCTGCTGCTCTGGCTGCTGGTGACCCTTATCCTCGGCGCCATCTTCCTCGGCCTCGAGGTGCACGATTTCATCACGATGTTCGACAAGGGCGGCGTGCCGAGCCGGAGCGGGTTCCTATCGGCATTCTTCGCCCTGGTGCCGACCCACGGTCTGCACGTGAGCGCGGGCGCCATCTGGATCGTCATCATGATGATCCAGGTCATTGTTTTCGGGGTCACGACGCCGGTCAAGACGCGACTCCTGCGCCTGGGCCTGTTCTGGCACTTTCTCGACATCGTCTGGGTGGGCATCTTTTCGGTCGTTTATCTGGCGGGGCTTGCGCAATGAGTGAGGCATACGAGCGGGCGCGGGACCACGCTCGAGAATTGCGGTCCTATTTCATCGGGTTCGGCTTGGCTTTGGTCCTGAGCGCCGTGCCGTTCGCGGCGGTCGGCTGGGGCGGCTTGTCGGCGGCGACGACGCTGTGGTTGATCGCCGCGTTCGGACTGGTCCAGATCGTCGTTCACTTCCGCTTCTTCCTGCATATCGACCTCGGCCGGCAGAAGCGCGAGGATTTGTGGCTGATCCTGTTTTCCGTGCTCCTTTTCATTCTGATGGCCGGCGGGACGATTTGGATCCTGTTCAATCTGCACCTGCGCATGCACTGATATAGGCGCGCCGACGCCCGGATTGCCGCTCTTGCGTATCGTAGCGCGCTGGACGCGCGGGAAAGTCTTTGTCTCGCGGGCATGGGGCGTGTATCCGTCGGTCGGTGAGCACCACATCCATGAGGCGGCTCCGCCGTGGAGTTGGCCGCTTGCCGTGGGTCGGGCGCGGCCTGAAAATGAGTGACGGGAGGGACATGGCAATGATCGCGCGGCGAGCGGTTTTCGGCCTTGCTTTATGCGCTGGCTTGGCCGCGGCCGGAGTGCTGGCGCCGGCCGCCTCGGGCGCCGCCGAGCCCGTCAGTTCGGCCGAGCCCATCAGGATCGGCGAGCTGAACAGCTACACGACCTTTCCCGCGTTCACCGCGCCTTATCGCAACGGCTGGCGGATGGCCCTGGACGAGATCAACGCCGCCGGCGGGGTGCTCGGACGGCCGCTCGTCGTCGTTTCCAAAGACGACGGCGGCAAGCCCGGCGACGCCGTCACCGTCGCCAACGAGTTGGTCTCGCGCGAGGGCGCGGTCGTGCTGTTCGGCACGCTTCTGTCCAACGTCGGCCTCGCGGTCGCCGACTTTGCGGCGCAAAAGAAGATCCCGTTCATCGCGGCCGAACCGTTGAGCGACGCCATCGTCTGGGAGAAGGGCAACCGCTATACCTTCCGGCTCCGCCCGGGCACCTATGTCCAGGCGGCGCTGCTCGCGGAAGAAGCAGCCAAATTGCCGGCGAAGAAGTGGGCCAGCGTCGCGCCCAACTATGAATACGGCAAGGCCGCCGTGGCCGCGTTCAAGGAACTGCTGGCGCAAAAACGCCCCGATGTCGTCTGGGTCGGCGAGCAATGGCCGGCGCTGAACAAGATCGATGCCGGCGCGACCGCTCAGGCCATCGCGGCGATGGAGCCGGACGCCATCTTCAACGTCACCTTCGGCACCGATCTCGCCAAGTTCGCCCGCGAGGGCGAGAGTCGTGGCCTGTTCGAAAACCGCGCCGTCGCGAGCATGCTGTCCGGCGAGCCCGACTGGATCGACCCGCTCGACGGCGAGGCGCCCCGGGGCTGGATCGTCACCGGCTATCCCTGGTACGCCCTGGAAACGCCCGAGCATGTCGCCTTCCGCGCGGCCTATATGGACACCTTCCAGGACTATCCGAGGCTCGGCTCGGTGGTCGGCTACACCTCGATGAAGGCCATTGCCGCGGCCATCGCCAAGGCCGGATCGACCAACGCCGAGGCCATTGTCGACGCGCTTCGCGGTCTCAAGGTTGAAAGCCCGCTTGGCCCAATCGAGTTTCGGGCGTCGGACCAGCAGAGCACCATGGGCACGTTCGTCGGCATCCTGACGGTCCAGGACCAGAAGCCGCGGATGGTCGACTGGCGGTTCGGCGACGGCGCCGACTATCTCCCGGACGGCGAAGCTACCGCCAAGCTCCGCGCCGCAGAGTAGGCGAGCCGGCCGCCTCGTCGCCAGCTTAAGGGACGTCACGTTGAGTTTTGTCGTCGTCCAGGCCCTGACCGGGCTCGCCAGCGCGGCGTCGCTGTTCCTGGTCGCGGTCGGCCTGTCGCTGGTGTTCGGCGTCACCCGAATCGTCAATTTCGCCCACGGCTCGTTCTATATGCTCGGCGCCTATCTCGCCTATACTGTCGCCGCCGCTTCGGGCGGCGGGCTGGCGGGCTTCATCGGCGGGGCCGTCGCGGCGGCAGCCGGCCTCGCGGCGCTCGGGCTGATCGTCGAGATCGGCCTGTTGCGAAGGCTCTATGCCGCGCCCGAGCTACTCCAGCTGGTCGCGACCTTCGCCGTGGTCCTTTTGATCCAGGACATGACGCTCGCTCTGTGGGGGCCGGAAGACCTGCTCGCGCCACGGGTCGAGCTGCTGTCGGGCACGCTTGAGGTTCTCGGCCACCGGATGCCGATTTACGACTTCATTCTCATCGCCCTCGGCCCGATCGTATTGGCCGGGCTGTGGCTGGTCTTGACGCGAAGCCGCTGGGGGATCTTGATCCGCGCGGCGACCGAGGATCGCGAGATGGTCGCGGCTCTTGGTGTCGATCAGCGCTGGCTGTTCACCTCGGTGTTCTGCCTGGGGGCGGCGCTCGCCGGCCTTGGCGGGGCAATCCACCTGCCGCGCGATCCGGCCAACCTTGGCATGGATCTCGGCATCATTGCAGAGGCGTTCGTCGTCGTGGTCGTCGGCGGCATGGGCAGCATCACCGGCGCCTATCTCGCCGCCGTGCTGATCGCCGAACTGGGCGCGTTCGGCATCGTTCTGTTCCCGCAAATCACGCTGGTGTTGCTGTTCGCGGTGATGGCGGTGATCCTGATCGTGCGCCCACGGGGGCTTCTTGGCCGCGCGGGCGGGGAGGCGGCGATCCCGCCGGCACACGAGCCGAGCGCCTCGGCGCTGTTTCCACCGGCGCTGCGCCTGGCCGTGGCGGTCACGCTGGCCCTGGGCCTCGTCGCGCTGCCGCTCGCGGCCGGCGGCTTTACGCTCCAGGTCATGAGCGAGATCTTCATCTTCGCGCTCTTTGCCGCCAGCCTGCGCTTCATCCTCGGCGTCGGCGGGATGATCTCGTTCGGCCACGCCGCCTACCTCGGCCTCGGCGCGTACGGAGCAGCGCTCGCCGTCCACCACTTGCGCGCGCCGATGGCCTTGGCGTTGCTCGCCGCGCCCGCCGCCGGGGCTTTGGGCGCGCTCGTCTACGGCTGGTTCTGCGTCCGGCTGTCGGGGGTCTACATGGCGATGCTGACGCTGGCGTTCGCCCAGATCACCTGGTCGGCGGCGTTCCAGTGGTACGACGTCACCGGCGGCGATAACGGCATCCTCGGCGTCTGGCCGGCGGCCTGGGCTTCCGGCCCGATCGCCTTTTATTATCTTTCCCTCGGGCTCGTCGCGGCGGCCATCTGGGCGTTGGTCCGCGTGAGCGACGCACCCTTCGGCTTTGCCCTGCGCGCGGGCCGTGACGCGCGCCCCCGCGCAGAAGCTTTGGGCATCGACGTCCGCCGCCAGCGATGGTTCGCCTTCGCCCTGGCCGGCACGGCGGCGGCCCTCGGCGGCGGGCTTTACGCCTTTCTCAAGGGCAGCGTTTTTCCCGATATCCTGTCGATTCCGGTCTCCGTCGAGGGCCTGGTGATGGTCCTGCTCGGCGGGATCGACGCGGCGCTCGGACCCTTGCTCGGGGCCGCGACCTTCACCGGGCTGAAGGTCACGATCTCCAGCGCCACCGACCTTTGGCGGGCGATCCTGGGCGGGATTATTATCGCCGTCGTCGTCATCTTTCCACGCGGCATCATCGGCACCGCAGCGCATTGGTGGGCCCAGTGCAGGCGGAGAGCAAGCACGCGAAGAGCAAGCATAGGGAGAGAAGCCTCGCGATGAGCCTGCTCGCGGTTCAAGGCCTGCGCAAGGCGTTCGGCGGCGTTCACGCCGTCGACGGAGTCGACTTCTCGCTCCAGGCCGGCGAGGCGGTGGCGCTGATCGGCGCCAATGGCGCGGGCAAGACCACCTGCTTCAATCTTCTCGGCGGCCAGCTCAAGCCGGACGCGGGCCGCATCATCCTCGATGGCGCGGATATCGCCGGGCTTGCCCCGCACGCCATCTGGCGCCGGGGGATCGCGCGGACATTTCAGGTCGCCGCGACCTTCCGCTCCATGGGCGTGCGCGAGAATGTCCAGGTCGCCTTGTTGTCGTACCATCGCCGCACGCTGGCGCTCTGGCGCCCGGCGAGGAGGCTGTTCGCGGCCGAAGCCGAGGGCCTGCTCGACCAGGTCGGCATGGCCGGGCTCGCCGAGCGGCCGGTCGCGGCGCTGGCCTACGCCGACTTGAAGCGCCTCGAATTGGCCATGACCTTGGCCAACGCGCCGCGATTGCTGTTGCTGGATGAGCCGACCGCCGGCGTCGCCGCCGCCGAACGCCGGGCGTTGATGGACCTGGTCAGCGGCATCGTCCGGACGCGCGGGATCGGGGTGCTGTTCACCGAGCACGACATGGACGTGGTCTTCGGCCACGCCGAGCGGGTTATCGTCCTGCACGAGGGCCGGGTCGCCGCCGCAGGACCGCCGCAAGAAATCCGCGCCAACCTTCGGGTCCGGGAGATTTATCTGGGAAGCGAAGCGCCCGCTCGAGCCGAGGCCCGGCAATGGTGAGGGTGCGCGGGCTGGAGACCCTCTACGGCTCGGCGCAAGTCCTGTTCGGTATCGACCTGGATGTGGCGCAAGGCGAAGTCCTGGCGCTGCTGGGTCGCAACGGCGCCGGCAAGTCGACCCTGCTCAAGAGCGTCATCGGTCTGGTTCGGCCCGCCGCGGGGACGATCGTCTTCGCCGGTCATGACATCACCGGCAAGCGGCCGCATCGGATCGCTCGGCGCGGGCTCGGCTACGTCCCCGAGGAGCGGCGGATCTTTACCGGGCTGACGGTCGCCGAGAACCTCGAGGTCGGCCGCGGGCCGCCGCGCGACGGCCTCGCTTCATGGACCGCGGAGAGGGTATTCGCGCTATTTCCCCCTCTCGCCGCCATGCGCCGGCGGCTCGGTCGGGAGATGAGCGGCGGCGAACAGCAGATGCTGGCGATCGCGCGCGCATTGATGGGCAACCCGAGGATGATCCTTCTCGACGAGCCGTCGCAGGGCCTCGCGCCGCGCGTCGTCGAGAGCTTGGCCAGCGCCCTGGAAGGGCTGAAGACGCAAGGCTTGACGGTGCTTCTATCCGAACAGAATGTGCGCTTCGCCGAACGTCTGGCCGACCGCGCCGCGGTGATGGAAACCGGCAAAGTCCGCTGGCTTGGCCCGATGGCGGCCTTTGCCGCCGACACCGAGGCCCAGCGCGACCTGCTTCACGTCTAAGCGCGCGCCGCGATCTACGGGCTGGCGCGGCCGCCGTGGGCCGCCGACCAGCCGAGCGGATCATTCAGGAACGCGCGGACGGCATCAAGGGTCTCGGGATCCCACGCGCCGGCGGCTTCGGCCTCGCGAAGAATGTCCCACCAAGTCGCCAGGTAGTGCAGGCGCAAGCCCTGATCGGCCAGACTTTCCAGCGCGCCTTCGAAGATGCCGTAATAGAAAATGACGAAGGCGTCCTCGATCACCAGCTCGGCGCCGCGCAGGGCTTCGGCGAACGCGAGCTTGCTGGCGCCGTCGCTGGCCAGATCCTCGACCAGAAGCACGCGCTGGCCGCTCACGAACTCGCCCTCGATCTGAGCGTTGCGGCCGAAGCCCTTGGCTTTCTTGCGGACGTAGAGCATGGGCTTGGCCAGTGCCTCGGCGAGCCAGGCGGCGTAGGGGATGCCCGCGGTCTCGCCGCCGGCGACGGCGTCGATGGCGGCGGCGCCGATTCGCTCTTCGAGCAGCTTGGCGGCGGCGGCCATGATCCGTCGGCGTTCGTCGACGAATGAAATCAGCCGGCGGCAATCGATGTAAACCGGGCTCGCCCAGCCCGACGTGAAGATGAACGGCTCCTCGGGGCGGACCCCGACGGCGCCGATCTTCAGCAACAGCCTCGCGGCGAGGGGATCGACGCCCAGCGGCGGTCGCCCGGCGACGCTCGATGTCAACGAGGAGGGGGGCGGGGAGGAAACGGGCATGCGGATCTCCATGAACGGTTCGCCCTGTTTACCGTCGGCGCTCGCCCGCAACAACAAGGCAGGCAACGGGGGCGACGCGTTCCGGCGAAATGGTTTACAACGATGCTCGACGTGGGGAGGATGGAAAGACGCCTGAAATACGCTTTCTTGGCTTTTTGGTCGTTGCGCTGAGCCTCGGCGCGGCGCTCGTGCCGGCGCTGCCCGCGTCCGCCGAGACGCTGGCGGCGCTGCCGCGAGCAGCGGCGCCGCTCGGGCTCCGCTTCGGGATGACGCCGGACCAAGTGAGCCTGCCGGTCGTCGTCGCGCCGCAAACACCGTGGGCGGTTCCACGAGCACGGGCCGCGCCGGTGGCGGCGACGCCGGCGGATCCGGCCGCGGCGAGCGGACCGCGTCGAGTGCCAGTTCCCGGCGCGGTCCCGGGCGCGAAACCCTTGGCTCTGTTCGCGCCGGGCAAGACGCCGGTCCCGGCGCGACGGCCGGATGCGCAATTCAATCGGCCCATTGGCGAAACTCCGGTACCCGCGCCGCGAGCGCAACGGCAGGGCTGGGCGGAGACCTATATCCATGCCTGCGAAGCCGCTTTCGACTCCATGTCAAATCTCGGCGATCGCTCCGAGGGCTGGCGGGCCTGGCGAATGGCGCACGTCGGCGGCGGCGAGGGGACCGACTTCGCTGATATTATCGCCGAGCGGGCCCGCGACGGGACCTATCGGGACTCCGCCGAACTGGCGAGCAAACTCGGCGCACGGCGCGCCGGCGGGCTCTACCGGTTCGATCCCGCCGATGCCCGCCGGGTGGCCTGCTTGCTGTTTACCGTCGACGGCCTTGCCCAGGTCTTCATCGCCGGGCCGGCGCTCGAGGGGCTGCGTGACGCGGTGATGGCCAGGCTTGATCAGCGAGACCGCCGGAGCGACCTTGCGACATACACCCTGATGCGCGAAGCCGAGCGGTTTTCACTGACGCAATCGCGGCCCGCGTGCGGTGTATATTGCCGGGTTTTCGGAGAGCAATTGTTGGTCCAACGGCGGTTCTGGCTCGATGAGATCAGCCGGGTCCTCATCGCGGCCAAGCGCTACGTCACGGTTTCTGGCCTTGCTTCGGCTTTTGGCAACGACGCGACCGGTCGTGAACTGGTCGATGGTCTGCCCGATAGTTTCATCGTTTACAGCGACCTCGGCCGCCGCGCACGGATCGTCCAGACGCTTATCGAGCCCGACACGGCGGCCGGATTCAGTGTCGGTTCACCGCCGATCGCTGCGAGCGCTTCGCCACCGGCCGCGGCCGCCGCCGATACTCCCCCGACGGCCGGCGATCGCAGCGAGCGTCTCATCGGCCGCCTGGTTCCCTGACGTCGCCGCGCGGTCAATACCTAGAGCCGCTTAACTGCCCGCTTCCCGGCGCTCGGCGAGGCTCGCGCCGGCCGCGTCCAGCTCTTCTTCATTAAGGAACGAGGCGGCGAAATCGCGGTTCAGCTCCGCGCCGGGCTGACCCTGGCGCACGGCCTCCTCGAACAGCATGTAGGCGTGCTCTGGATCGCGAGAGACGCCCTCGCCATTGAGATACATGAGCCCGAGGCTGTTTTGCGCCGGCGCGTAGTTCTGTTCGGCCGCTTGTCCCAACCAGTAGGCGGCCTTTTGCGGATCGGCGGGCACGCCTCGGCCCGCCTTGTACATCCGCCCGAGGCTGTTCTGCGCCTCGGCGTAGCCCGCCGTCGCCGCCTCTTCGAACAGCGCCGCGGCACGTGCGTCATCACGCCCGACGCCCAGGCCTTCAAAGTATAGAATGGCGAGGTTGACCTTCGCCCCGGCATGACCCTGCTCGGCGGCCCGGCCGTACCACTCGCGCGCGGCGTCATAGTTCCGCTCAACGCCAAGGCCGTTTGCGTAGGCCCAGCCCAGCGCCTGTTGCGCCTCGGCATTGCCCGCCTGGGCCGCGCTTTCCCACTGTTTGGCGGCGGCCTCATAGTCGGCGACATCGTAGGCACGCAGTCCGTCACGGAAATTGCTTTGGCTGGACGCGCATCCCGCAAGCATCGCGAGGGCAACAAAACCAATAGCATGGACGAACCGCCTGCAGGCTCTACACCAGCCAACCATTGTGTTCCTCATTGTTTGCGTAAACGCCATCGACCGAGTTCCGATCACCGTCCGCCGCCACCGGCTCCACCGGCACCGCCAGCACCACCACCACCGGCGCCACCACCGGCGCCACCACCAGCACCGCCTCCGGCTCCACCACCGGAACCGCCTCCGGCTCCACCGCCGGAACCGCCTCCGGCACCGCCGCCAGAACCACCACCGGAGCCGCCGCCAGAACCACCACCGGCGCCACCACCAGAACCGCCGCCAGCACCTCCGGCGCCGCCACCGGAACCGCCACCACCAGCACCACCACCGGAACCGCCACCGGCAACCGCCTCCGGCGCCACCACCGGAACCGCCACCGGCACCACCACCGGCGCCACCACCGGAACCGCCGCCGGCTCCACCACCGGAACCGCCGCCAGCACCTCCGGCGCCACCACCGGAACCGCCACCGGCTCCACCACCGGCACCGCCACCGGCACCGCCGCCAGAACCGCCGCCAGCACCGCCACCGGCACCACCACCGGAACCGCCGCCAGAACCGCCTCCGGCACCACCACCGGAACCGCCACCGGCTCCACCGCCGTCACCTCCACCCGCGCCGCCGCCAGAACCGCCGCCAGAACCGCCTCCGGCACCACCACCAGCACCGCCACCCGCGCCGCCGCCAGAACCGCCTCCGGCACCACCGCCAGCGCCACCACCGGAACCGCCGCCGCCTGCGCCAGATCCCCCGCCGGCACCACCGGATCCGCCACCAGCGCCGGCGCCGCCGGATCCGCCGCCGGAACCGCCACCAGCGCCGGCACCTCCAGATCCGCTACCCCCAGACCCCGCTCCGGCACCCGCCCCAGCCCCGGCACCCGCCCCAGCTCCGGCTCCGGCTCCGGCTCCAGCGCCCGCTCCGGACCCGGCACCCCCGCCGCCCGAGCCATCACCGGCTCCAGCTCCGCCGCCGCCCCCGCCGCCGCTCCCGTCACCGCCACCGCTGTCGGCGAACGTGTACTGGGCCTGCTCGCCTGGGCCGATGTCACCAACTTGACCAGGCACCGCAGGACGCCGCGCCGGTTTTGCCGAGGCGATCGTCGTTGCCGTCCGCGTCTGGGTCAGCGCCAGCGGGCCAACCATGGCCGCCGTCGCCGCGGTCACGCTCGCCGTTTGCCCGGCCGGAACGATTGAACTTTCCTCGGAGTGTGCCGGGCTCACTGCCGCCTTGCCCCAGCCGACGCGCACGGCAGCGGAATCCTCGTCGACGACAACGCCAAAGCCCGAGCCGATTGTCGTCGCCGTAAGATAGGAGGTTGTGACCTGAACCGGGCGATCGCCCTTGCCGCTCACGTCCATCAGCACCGTGCCGCGCTGCTGATTGATCCTGGTGACGCCGCGCGGGGTCTGCGCCGGCAGGGCGATCTCCGTGTTCGCCGCGACCACCAAACTGTTCGGCCCGCTGGCCAGCTTGATCCATCCGTCAGCGCCGGTTCGCAATGTGCTGCCGGCACTGATGACTTCGCCGCGCCGCAGCGAGCGCGGCTTGGCTTTTGCGCTCGACATTTGGACGGCGCTTCCGGCGGTGTCGACGACGAACCACTGAGTTTCGCCGACCTGTTTCGCCTGCCAAGCTTCCGCCGGCGGCGTATCGAAAACCGTTTCCGTCGCCGTTCGCTCGTCGCCGAGTGCCGCCGTTGTCATTCCAGCCAGAGAAAGGCCGATGACCGGCATGGTGAAGCGAGCGGACAACCGTCCGATCCGCCGCCGTCTGTTGTTCATGCTATAGAGTCCCGCGTTATGGTTTTAACAACGGCTCGCCAATGCTTCGAGCCGCCGCCGCATTGCTGGCGACAATGCCTGCCCGTCGCCAGGATTTCGCCGCCACAATATTGCAACCTTAAGCATCAACGCAACTACCGCGCGTAAACTACCCGATGACGGCGCGACCTAGCCGCCGCCCTCATCCCGAGGCTCGAGCAGGCGGTGGAGATGCACGATCACATACTTAACGTTGGCTTCGTCGACATGCTTCATACTGACCGCGCGCCACGCCTCCAGCGCCTTGGCGTAGTTCGGGAAGATCCCGACGACATCGAGTGTCTTATCATCCTTGTAGTCCAGGCCTCGCGGATCCTTGACTTCGCCGCCAAACACCAGATGGAGAAGGCTTTCGCCCATCGCTATTCTCCGCTTGTTGTGATGAATATCCGCAGGGGTTCCATGGCAAGAGGACGTGGAAAGCCATGTCGTGGCGGGAGCGCCCACTCGTCGGGACGCTCCCGTTGACCTTTTGCTACTTCGTGGACTTGCCGAGCTCGATGATGACCCTGCGGTTCTGCGGCTCGCGCGCGCTGTTTCCGGTCGGAACGATCGGCGAACTCCTCGCCGCGGCCGGTTGCCGAGATCATCTCGACCGGAATCCCGTTCGCCTCCAAGACTTCGATGACAGCCGCCGCTCGCCGCTCCGAGAGCTTGACGTTGTAGGCGGGCTTGCCGGTGGTGTCGGTAAAGCCGGTCACCGAGATCCGGTCGGCCTTCATGGCTTTGGCGCTGGCGGCGGCATCTTCAACAATGGCGCGCGCTTCCGGCGTCAGATCGGCGCGGTTCCAGTCGAAGAACAGCATATAGCTGTTTGGCGTGCCCGGACCGGCGAGGGCCCTGTCGACATCGTCCATGGCATTGAGAAAGCCGCTGCGACAACTGGTGATATCGGCCGGTATGGTATTGGCCGCCTGCTTTTGCATCCAGCAATCGAGCATTACTTGCGCGGTGGCGGCGGCAACCGGCGCCTCGGTCCGCGCGCCTTCATCATAGGCCTGCATCAAGCGGGCGCGGGCATCGGTCAGCTCGCCGACCTTGTCGCCGGGCAGATCCCACTCCGAAACCGCGGTCGGCGCTGGAGTATCGCCGGCGGCCGCGGCCATCGACATATCCGCCCAGGTATCGGAGGTGGCGTAGCCGCCCCCGTTGTACGATCGGCGGGATTGTTCGAGATAACCCTTTGCCAGCGCAACCGTGAAGGGGTCACCGGTTGGCGTCGCCTTCCGAGCGTCGGCCAGCCGCGTTCCGCCGCAGCCGACCATCGCAAGCAGCGACAACCCGGCGACCGCTAAACTCAGTGCGTTTTTCATTGAAATCCTCCAAAGGCCATCCCGACTACGGCGCGCGCGCCGGCCAGCTTGCCCTATCCGCCCGATAAAGTAAGCATCGGTTGCATCTTGGCCTGAAATGCCCGCTGATGACCAGCCGCACAAGCAAATCCGCGCGCGATTTTTATCGTCTCGGTGGCCGGCGCGACGCAAACGAGAGGGCGACGAAACGAAAAGCGGCGCCACTACAGCGCCGCTTGATGTTCATTAACCGACATGCGCATCAGCAACCGATATGCGCATCGGCGCGTGCGCGGCTCTCGCGTTCGTCTCAGACAATCGAGGCCGGCTCTGGCACGCAGCCCTACTTCGTCAGCTCTTTCGCCTTATCGCCGATCGCGCGCGCGGCGTCCTTGGTCGCATCAACGGCGTCCTTGCCCGCATCCATGACCGCGTCGCCGACATCGGACGCAGTGTCACCGGCCTCGTCGAGGACATCCTCGCTCGTATCCTCGGTCGCGTCGGCGGCATCCGACGCGGCATCGGAGGCCTCGTCGGCGGTATCCTTGGTCGCATCGACGGCGTCGTCTGTCATGTCGCCGGCCTTATCACCGGCCGTCTCGGCGGTATCAGCCGTGGCGTCGGCGGCGTCCTTGGTCGCCTCGGCGGCCTTGTCCCCGGCGCTTCGAGTCTTTTGCGCCGCCGAATTCGCGTCTCGTTTTGTCTCGTCGGCGGTGGCGGCGCCGGTGGTCTTACTGGTCTCCGTGTTCTCGCTGGTTTTGGACACAGCCGGAGTTCCCGACTTGGGAGCCTCGTCGCAGGCTGCTACGGCAACCGCGAGCAAGGCACCGGCGGCAAGCATCGGCAACCTGTGCAACAGCTTGTTCATATCCATGTTTCACCTGCTCCTTTATCTCTATCATCTCTATTTCGGCCGTCGTTTTCGGGCGACGATCGCCAGCCACGCGACCTTATCGGTTTCGGGCACCGGTCTTCCGGCGCCAGCGGCCTAAAGAGCGAGTTGGCGAGTCGACCGCGCCGATGTGTTCGTTTTTGCTTCGCTGACCCAAGCTGATCCGTGATCAGACAATTTGCGCTGCATAGCACAAAATCCCCATCCGGCAAAATGTATACGCGGTAATGACGATGAACGAGGCCGTCTCGCCGATGCGGCGCGGTTTATAGGACCAAGTCCGCCCCGGCCGCCCAATACCGGCCATTTGCGCGGGGGCTTCTCGCTTTCGCCGAAGATGGGTTTTATTATCCACAAACGGCGGTGATCTTTCGAGCCGTGGCGTTACGCCGGTATTCCTCATCTTCTGATGTTATTAGCGCTAATTATTGGCAGTCAACCTGAGCGCCGGCCCAAAGGGTTTGGCCGCGCTTTTGCGTGATCATCGCTTTTCAGGCGCACTGCTTTGGCCTATGATCAATCCTGCGGAGCGGTCGGCGTTGAACCGCCTTTGGAGGGATCGAACTCATGACAGAATCATATATTATTAACAGCGAGTTCGAAGCCGATGCTGGCTGCGTTTATGAGTTAAAGGGCCTAGCCTCGGCGAGGGTGCCGGCAGAGATTTTGTCTCGCGCGGTTCAGTGTCATGAGATGTGGCTCGGCTCTGGATGGGAGCTCGGCGCGCGCGCGGACCTTCACGGTCTTGACCTTCATCGCGTCGGCTTGAGCGGCGCCATTCTGGAAAATGCCGACCTGCATGGCGCAGATCTGCACCGGGCCTTGTTGGGCAACGCCGATCTGGAAGGGGCCGATCTCCATCGCGCCGACCTTCACGGCGCGGATCTCCACGGTGCCGAGCTGGGCTGGGCCGACTTGCGGGAAGCCGATCTTCACGGCGCCGACTTGAGTGGCGGCAGCCTCCATGACGCCGACCTGCGCGATGCCGATTGCCATGGCGCCGATCTCACCGAGGCCGATCTCACCGAGGCTGACCTTCGCGGTGCCGACCTTCGCGGTGCGCGCGGGCTGACGCCGGCCCAGATCGTCGCCGCGCGTATCGATGCACGAACAAGGCTGCCGCTGCCGCGGAACTGACGGATACGCGATATGCCGCCGAAACAGGCGCTTATGCCGCGCGCTTGAGTGGCCGTCAGAGCGCCGCGCGAGGGCGCACCAGACCGGTGTGTGGTCGGAGGTCTTGTCCCACCCGCGCGGCTCGCGATCGATTCCCGGCCGAACCAAGCGGTCGGCGGCCTGCGGAGACAGCAAGATGTGATCGATTCTGAGCCCCCGGTCGGCGGGCCAGGCGCGGCGGCGGTAATCCCACCAGGTGTATTGATGATCCTCGTCGCGGAGAGCGCGAACTGCGTCGGTGAAGCCCAGGTACAATATCCGGCGGAAGGCCGCGCGCGAGGCCGGCTGACAGAGCGCGTCATCGCGCCATGACACCGGATTGTAGACATCCCCATCCGTGGGCGCGACATTGTAGTCGCCGGCAATGACGCAGGCGTCCTCGCTCTTCAAGAGTTCGGCCATGCGGGCACGCAGCCGTTCGAGCCAAGCCAGCTTGAAAGGAAAACGCGGGCCATCCACGGGATTGCCGTTCGGCACATACACCGAGGCAACGCGCAGACCCGCGGTGAACACCTCAAGGTAGCGCGCCTCGACATCGTTCTGATCGCCCGGAAGAGCGCTCGCCATCAGCTCGATCGGCTGCTTCGACAGCACGGCGACACCGTTGTAGGTTCGCTGACCGACAACGGCGAGGTTGTAGCCGAGATCGCCGATCTCGAGGGTCGGGAATTCGGCGTCGACGACCTTGGTTTCCTGAAACAACACTATGTCGGGTTCGGCACGGCGCAGCCAGTCTAGCACCACCGGCAGCCGGGCCTTGATCGAATTGACGTTCCAGGTCGCGACCTTGAGCGGGCGCTCCGTGATCGTGCTCACCGTGGATCCGGGTTCATAGGGAGAACGATGAACCGCAGCCGCAGGTTGACGCCGCCTGGGGGTTTTTGATGGCGAAATACGAGCCGATCAGATCCTCGACGAAATCGACCTCCGCGCCGTTAAGAAGGTCGAGCGAAGTTTCGTCGATCACGACCGCCACGTCGCCACTATGAAACAAGCGGTCCTCGTCGGTTTTCTGGTCGTCGAGGCTGAAGCCGTACTGGAATCCGGAACAGCCGCCGCCCGAGACCGCGACCCGGAACAACGCCGCGGGATTGCCGTCCTCCTTGATCAAGACGGCGATTCGCCGCGCGGCGGCGTCGGAGATACGGATTTCAGCTTTATCGGCTACGGCGGAATGATCAGGCATGGTGACCTCGCTGACGGAAAAGGCTTGGCGGTCGCAACCACGAATTATATGGCCCGGCTCGGGCCCGCCGCGCAAGGACAAGGCCCGTCACGAGAGCGTCACGAGACCGTCACGAGGCGGCCGCGCGACTGAATTTCGTCATCGCGTTTGGCCTCGGTGCTTGGCAGAAGTTTCGTCCAATTGCGTCCGCGGCGGGCGAACTGTACCTTTCGACCATGGTGGAATCCATGGTGGAAAGCGATAGCTTGGCGCGCGGGTTGGCGCCGTGGGCGTGCCGCAGCGGTGAAAGCCGGGGGCGGGTCCACGCCGAGCGCGAAAGCGCCAGCCGGAGCTGTTTTCAGCGCGACCGCGACCGCATCATTCACTCGGCGGCCTTTCGCCGCCTCGAATACAAGACGCAAGTGTTCGTCAATCACGAGGGCGACTTTTTTCGCACGCGCCTGACCCATAGCCTCGAGGTCGCGCAGATCGCGCGGTCGATCTGTCGGACGCTGCGGCTGAACGAGGATCTTGCCGAAGCCCTGGCGCTGGCCCACGACCTCGGCCACCCGCCGTTCGGCCACGCCGGCGAGGACGCGCTCCGGGATATGATGGCGCCCTACGGCGGCTTCGACCACAACGCGCAAAGCCTGCGGGTCGTTACCCGGCTGGAGCAACGCTACGCCGAATTCGACGGGCTCAATTTGACCTGGGAGACGCTGGAAGGCATCGTCAAACATAACGGTCCCTTGGCCGGGCGTCTGACGAAAAACACCGCGCCGCCGCCCGAATCGATCCCCGAATCGATCCCCGAGTCGATCGTTCAATATGTCGCCGGCCACGATCTCGAACTCGATACGTTCGCCTCGGCCGAGGCCCAGGTCACCGCGCTCGCCGACGACATCGCCTACGACAACCACGACATCGACGACGGCCTGCGCGCCGGGTTGTTCGCGATCGGCGACCTCGGCGAGGTTCCTCTTGTCGGCGACATGTTCGCCGAGGTCGCGCGTCGCTATCCCGGGCTCGCCCCATCGCGACTGATCCACGAGGCCGTGCGCCGGCTGATTGGCCACATGGTCGAAGACTTGGTCGGCGAGACTGGGCGGCGTATCGCCGCACTCGCGCCCGCCGGCGCCACCGACATCCGCCGCCACAACGCCGCCGTCGCCGCGTTTTCTTTCGAGATGCAGCGCAACGACCGGGCGCTGAAGGACTTCTTGTTCGAAAACATGTATCGCCACTACAAGCTCAACCGGATGACCAGCAAGGCGAGGCGGCTGGTCAGAGACCTCTTTCGCCTGTTCGTGGGCGAGCCCGGCTGCCTGCCGACCGAATGGCGCCGCCGCGCCGGCGCGCCCGGCGCCGTCGACACCGCGCGGGTTGTCGCCGACTATATCGCCGGCATGACCGACCGATTTGCCGGCGACGAGCACCGTCGCCTGTTTGACGTGCAATCGAGGACATCGTGAACGTTTATCGCTACATCCAGGAGTGCATCGAGACGATCTGCGACGCTCTGGTCGTCGAGGGCAGGATGCCGGCTGAGCTTGATCGCGGCCGGGTCGCGGTCGAGCCGCCACGCGAGAGCGCCCACGGCGACGTCTCAACCAACGCGGCGATGGTGCTCGCCGGGCCGGCGCATACCAAACCGCGAGTGCTGGCAATGATGCTCGCCGAGCGGCTGCTCGCGGTCGACGGTGTCGCGACCGCCGAGGTCGCCGGGCCCGGCTTCATCAATCTGCGGCTGACGCCGGCGTTCTGGTACGCTCGTCTGGTCGACATTCTCGAAGCCGGCACGGCGTACGGCGATTCGGCCATCGGCGCCGGCGCCGCGGTTAATGTCGAGTATGTTTCGGCCAACCCGACGGGTCCACTTCACGTCGGCCATGGCCGCGGCGCGGTGGTCGGCGACGCACTTTGTTCCCTGCTCGAGAAGGCCGGATACGCGCTCACCCGCGAGTACTACGTCAACGACGCCGGCGCCCAGGTCGACAAGCTCGCGCGGGCCGCCTACTGGCGTTACCTCCAGTCCTTGGGCGATCGGATCGCCGCCGATGTCGCCGCGCGATACGCCGCCGAGACCATGCCTGAGTACCGCGGCGAGTATCTGGTCGCCGTCGGCGAGGCTCTGGTCCAGCGCCACGGCGAGGGATTGGCGGGAATGGCCGAGGACGCCTGGCTCGATCCCGTCCGCGATTGCGCGACATCAATGATGCTGGCGCTGATCGAGGCGGACCTGAGAACGATCGGCATCGTCTTCGATGTCGTCAGCTCGGAACGCGCCCTGGTCGAAGCCGGCGGCGTCGACGCGGCCTTGCGGCTGCTGGATGAGCGCGGACTGATCTATACCGGCGTGCTCGAGCCGCCGAAGGGCAAGCTGCCCGACGATTGGGAGCCGCGCCCCCAGACCCTGTTCCGCTCGACCCTGTTCGGCGACGACGTCGATCGGCCGATGCGCAAGTCGGACGGGTCGTGGACGTATTTCGCCGGCGACGTCGCCTACCACCTCGATAAGCATCGGCGCGGCTTCAACACCCTCATCGACGTCTGGGGCGCCGACCACGGCGGCTACGTCAAACGTATGCAGGCCGCGGTCAAGGCGGTGACCGGCGGCGAGGCGGTGCTGGACGTGAAGCTGTGCCAGCTGGTCAACCTGCTCGACGCCGGCCAACCGGTGCGGATGTCGAAGCGGGCGGGCAATTTCGTCACCTTGCGCGATGTCGTCGAGCGGGTCGGAAGCGGCGTCTTCCGGTTCATCATGCTGACGCGGCGTAATGACGCAGCACTCGATTTCGACTTCCAGAAGGTGATGGACCAGTCGCGCGACAACCCGGTGTTCTACGTCCAGTATGCCCACGCCCGCTGCCATTCGGTGATTTGCCATGCCGGCGAAACCTTTGGGCCGGAAGCGGTCGCCGATGGCGCTCTGGCCGCGGCCGAGCTGGCGCGCTTGATCGACCCGGCCGAGCTTGATCTGATTCGGGCAATGGCGGCATGGCCGCGGCTGGTCGAGGGCGCGGCGGCGGCCCATGAGCCCCATCGCGTGGCCTTTTATCTGCAAGAGCTTGCGGGGCTTTTTCATTTGCTCTGGACCAAGGGCAAGGACGATGCCGAACTGCGCTTTGTGACGGTCAAGGATCCGCCGCTCACCATGGCCCGTCTCGGTCTCGTCCGCGCGACCCAGCTGGTGCTGGCCTCGGGTCTCGAGGTGATCGGCGTCGAGCCGATAGAGGAGTTACGCTAATGGGTGCGGATTGGGATGTCAGCGGTTTTCGCGACCGGCCCGAGCTTGAACGGGGGCGGGAGCGAGAGCCGGAAATCAATTGGGAGCCGCGGCGAACGCGACGCCGGTTCGGCTGGCCACGCGGGCGGCGAGGCCGTTTTGGCCTTATCACCGCTATCGTCGCATTGGCGATCGTCGGCGCGTTCATCTGGTCGGGTCGCGACCGCGCCGAACACGAGCTTGCGGGCGAGACACCGATGATCCGGGCGGACGAGACGCCGATCAAGATTCCGCCCGAAAGCCCCGGCGGAATGGAGGTTCCGCACCGCGACAAGCTGGTTTACCAGCGGCTGCCCGGCAGCGAGCCCGGCAAGCTGGAGCGGTTGTTGCCGCCGCCGGAAGAGCCGCTGCCGCCGCCCGTTCCCGAGCCCGCCGCCCAGCCGGCCACCCAGCCCGATGCAGCCGCGCCTTCAACGTTCTCGGGCTCCGCGCGGCGCGAGACGCTGAGCGATGACGGAGACGATGGCGGGCAGAAAACAAGTTCCATCTTTAACCAAGGTCCAGATCAACCGGCGCCGCGTCCAGCCGCTCCCGCGACGCCGGGAAGCGCGCTGTCGGCGCCGCGCGACGCCTCGCCGCAAGCGCCAAAATCGCTGGCGCCGCCGCATTTGGCCCAGCCGGCGAATCCGCAACCATCGAAACAGCAAGCCGAGGGGCCGCGGCCGTTGAGCCCACAGCCGTCGCCGGCTCAGCCGTCGGCGCCAACAACCGCGCTGGTGACGCCGCCCGCGACACCGTCTCGGACCTTTTCGGGCGGCGGCAAGGGCGGTTACATGGTTCAGCTCGTCGCCGTCAGCAGTGCCGGCCAGGCGCAGGGCGTCTGGACATCCTTGCGCAACCGCAACTCCGATCTTCTCGGCGGCCTGAGCCCGACCTTCGCCCGCGCCGATCTCGGCGCCAAGGGCTCGATCTACCGCCTGCGCGCCGGACCGATCGCGAGCGAGACGCAGGCCCGGGCAGTATGCGCCGAGCTCGCCAAGCGGAATGTCGAGTGCATCATCGTCCGCCCGGATGGCTAGATCGGGCGCGGCCATGGCGGGCGGCGAACGCTCCGCGGGCGGACGCCAACCGCCGCGAGCGGCGATCTTCGGGCTCTCGGGGCTCCGCCTTCTCGAGCGCGAGGAGGCGCTTTTTCGCGCCGCCGACCCGCTCGGCTTCATTCTTTTCGCGCGCAATTGCGACGCGCCGGACCAGGTGCGCGACCTGGTCGCGGCGCTGCGGGACTTTGTCGGCCGCGATGACGCGCCCGTCCTCATCGACCAGGAGGGCGGCCGTGTTCAGCGACTGAAACCGCCGCATTGGCGCGCGGCGCCGGCGGCGGCGCGCTTCGCGGCGCTGGCCGCGCACAACGAGATCGATGCGCTCGAGGCGGCGTGGCTCAACGCGCGCCTGCTGGCCGACGAACTGGCGGCGCTCGGCATCAGCGTCGATTGCCTGCCGTTGCTCGACGTGCCCGCGCCCGGCGCGCATGCGATCATCGGCGACCGCGCGCTCGGCGACACGCCGGACCGTGTGGCGATGCTGGGCCGCGCGGTCTGCGACGGACTGCTGGCCGGCGGGGTGCTACCGGTCGTCAAGCACATCCCCGGCCACGGCCGCGCCGGCGTCGACAGCCACCAGGCCCTGCCGGTGGTCGAGGCTTCGCGCGGCGATCTCGAACAGGTCGATTTCGCGCCGTTCCGGGCGCTGAACGCGATGCCCTGGGCGATGACCGCGCACGTGGTCTACACTGCCCTTGATCCCGGCGCGCCGGCGACCACGTCTACGATGGTCGTTGAAGAGGTCATTCGCGGCTGGATCGGCTTCGATGGCCTGCTCATCTCCGATGATTTATGCATGGGCGCGCTGGCCGGCTCGCCGGCCGAGCGCGCCGCCGCGGCTCTGGCCGCCGGAGTTGACGTCATCTTGCACTGCAACGGCGGACTGGCCGAGATGGAGGCCATCGCGGAGCTCTGTCCGCGCCTGAACGACGCGGCGATGACGCGGCTGGCGCGAGGCGAAGCGCTGCGCCAAGCCCCGCGCCTCGGCCGAGAGGCCGCAACCTTCGATGTCGCCGCGGCGGACGCCCGGCTCGCCGCGTTACTGGAAAGTGTGAGCGCTTGAACGTTTCCGAGATTTTGATGCAGCTTTCGGTGTGGGTGCTGCCGGTGCTGTTCGCCGTGACATTCCACGAAGCGGCTCACGGTTGGGTCGCCTGGAAGCTTGGCGACGACACCGCCCACAGTCTCGGCCGTGTCAGCTTCAACCCGCTGCGCCACATCGACCCGTTCGGCACCGTGGTGCTGCCGGCGATGTTGCTGCTGCTTTCCGGCGGGCGAATCATGTTCGGCTTCGCCAAGCCGGTGCCGGTCAATTTCGGCCGTCTCAACCAGCCGCGGCGCGACATGGTCCTTGTTGCCGCCGCCGGACCCGGGATGAACTTTCTCATGGCTCTGGTCGCGGCGTTTCTGATCATGCCCGTGAGCGGGTTGCCGAGCGCGCTCAGCGAATGGATGGGCCTCAACCTGTTCAATGCGGTGTGGATCAACATTCTGCTCGCGGTGTTCAACCTTCTTCCGTTGCCGCCGCTCGACGGCGGGCGGATCGCGGTCGGGGTCCTGCCCAACACGCTGGCGATCCCGCTGCAGCGGCTCGAGCGCTACGGCTTGTTCATCGTCCTCGGCGCGGTCTTTCTGCTCCCGTGGCTGGGCGCCAAGATGGGCGTCAACCTCGACGTTTTCGGCACGATCGTCGTTGCCCCGGCCATGGCGATCACCGGCGCCTTTCTCGGCATGGCGGGGGTTCAGTGAGGGTTCCGCGTTGAGCCGGCCCAATGAACAGGCTTTCGCGCCGCGCGCCGCGCCGGAACGACAGGGTTTTCTTGTCGATGTCGACGGTTACGAAGGCCCTCTCGACCTGCTCTTGTCGCTCGCCCGCGACCAGAAGGTCGACCTGACGCAGATCTCGATCGTCCGGCTGGCCGAGCAGTATCTCGCGTTCGTCGCTAAGGTCCGTCACGCCGATCTGGAACTTGCCGCCGAATACCTGGTCATGGCGGCCTGGCTCGCCTACCTGAAATCGCGCCTGCTGCTGCCGGCGCCGGGGCAGGGGGAGGAGCCGTCACCGGAGGACATGGCCGCCGCGCTTGCGTTGCAGCTCCGCCGGCTGGAGGCGATGCGAGAAGCCGGCGAGGCGCTCATGCGCGGCCTCCGGCTGGGCCGCGATGTGTTCGCCCGAGGCCGACCCGAGGCGGTGGAGGTCAATGCCGAAACCGTCGTTCAGGCGACGCTGTTCGATCTGTTGCAGGCCTATGGGCGGACGCTGCGCCGCCGTCAGGCGCCGCCGGTTCTTCACGTGGAGGTATCGCAGCTCGACAGTGTCGAAGACGCGCTGGCCCGCCTGCGCCGCGCTCTCGGCCAGACTCCGGGCTGGGAAAGCCTGAGCCGATATCTCCCGCCGGGCACTTTGGAAGGGCTTCGCCGGGGCGGCCTCGGCGCCCGTTCGACCATGGCCTCGACCTTCGCCGCCATGCTCGAGCTGGCCCGCCAGGGCGGATTGACGTTGAGGCAGTCCGAGCCGTTCGGACCCATCTATCTGCGCGCCCTGGAACATCGGGGACGGTGATGAGCGTGGCTTTCTTGACGGGCACGATCGACGTCGATCCGCACCATCTGCGGCTGCTCGAGGCGATCTTGTTCGCCAGCGCCGAGCCGCTGAGCGAAAGCGCCCTCGCCGAGCGGATGCCGGACGGCGCCGATGTTCCGGCGCTGCTCGCGGCGCTGCGCGTCGGCTACGCCGGGCGCGGCGTCAATCTGGTTCGCGCCGGCGCGACCTGGGCGTTTACGACCGCGCCCGATCTCGCCGCGTGGCTGCGCCGCGACGTGCAGGTCGAAAAGAAGCTGTCGCGCGCGGCGGTCGAGACGCTCGCCATCATCGCCTATCATCAGCCGGTGACCCGCGCCGAAATCGAGGACATTCGCGGCGTCCAGCTTAGCCGCGGCACGCTCGATCCGCTCTTCGCACAAGGCTGGATCAGGCCCGCCGGCCGGCGGCAGACGCCGGGCCGGCCGATGCTGTGGGCGACCACGGATAATTTCCTGCGTCACTTCGGGCTGGCGAGCCTCGACGATCTCCCCGGCAACGAAGACCTCAAGGCCGCCGGCCTCCTTGACAACAGCCCGTGGGTTCAGACGTATAATGAGGGCGACGTCGGGTCCGACGCCGACGACGATCGCCTCGACCCCGAAGGGTAGGAAGCCGCGAGGCGCGGACGGCATCATCGATCGTGACGTCCCACGTCAGTTTGTCAATTCGGCGCAAGCGAAAGCGAGAATAAGCTCATGGGATCTTTCAGCATCTGGCATTGGCTGATCGTCCTCGCCGTCGTTCTGATCCTGTTCGGCGGCAAGGGGAGGGTGTCTCAGATCATGGGCGACTTCGGCAAGGGCCTGAAGGCCTTCAAGAAAAGCGTGCGCGACGATGAAGAGCCGATGGCCGACGCGGACGAGCCGCGGCCCGAGCCCAAGGTGTTGCGCGACGATCACGCTCGCGTCGCCGAGCCGGCGAAGGACCGCGACCGGACGACGCGGCCCTAGCGCGGGCGCTTAAGTTCGCCGCGTAATACCGTTCCAGGGTTCGGACGAGCCGCGCGCGATGTTGGACATCGGCTGGCAAGAGCTTTTCCTCATCGGCATCATCGCGCTCATCGTGATCGGCCCGAAGGACATGCCGCGGGTCATGCGCGCCTTTGCCGGGATCATCCGCAAGGCCCGCGCGCTCAGCCGGGAATTCCACAACGGCGTCGCCGAGATGATGCGCGAGGCCGAACTCGATGAACTGCGCGACAAGCTCAAGAAGGCGGGCGAGGTCGATGTCGGCAAGACGATCAAGGATGCGGTCGATCCCACCGGGTCGCTGAGCGCCGAGTTCGACCCGGCCGAGTTCAACCGTGACCTGATGGCGAAGATCGAAGGCGAACAGGCGCGCCACCGGCAATCTCCGGCGCCGGCGGTTGAAGGCGAAGATGGCGGCGTGGTGGTCCCGCCAGCGGCGCCGAAGCCATTGCCCGGAGCCACCGACGCGGACGATGCCGAGAACGACGATGCCGAGAAGAAGGGCCGGTGAGGCCGCAAGGAACGGAGACGCGGGTTGGCGCCGGTAACGGACGAGGAGGTGGAGAACGCATCCATGCCGTTGCTCGATCACCTGATCGAGCTGCGGCGGCGGCTGATCTATTCCCTGGTCGGTCTGCTCGTGCTGTTCTTCATCTGCTACGCCTTCGCGCCGCGGATCTATGCGTTTCTCGTCCAGCCGCTGGCCGACATCCTCGCCGCCAAGGGCGGTGGCGAACGGCGGATGATCTACACCGCGCTGCAAGAGGCGTTCTTCACCTACGTCAAGGTCGCGTTCTTCGCGGCGATGTTCCTCGGCTTCCCGCTGGTCGCGACCCAGGTCTACAAGTTCATGGCGCCGGGCCTCTACCGGCATGAGCGCCAGGCCTTCGTGCCGTTCCTGGTGGCCACGCCGGTGCTCTTTTTCCTGGGCGGAGCGATGGCGTATTATGTCGTCTTTCCGTTGGCTTGGCGCTTCTTTCTCAGCTTTGAGATGACAGGGCACGCTGGCGGCCTGCCGATCCAGCTCGAGGCCAAGGTCGAGGAATATCTTTCGCTCGTCATGCAGCTCATCTTTGCCTTCGGCCTGGCCTTCGAAATGCCGGTGGTGATGACCCTGCTCGGGCGCGCCAACCTGATCACCTCGGACGGCATGCGGGACAAGCGGAAGTACGCGATCGTGCTTGCCTTTGTCGCCGCCGCGGTGCTGACCCCGCCCGACGTGATCAGCCAGATCGGCCTCGCGGTGCCCATTATCCTGCTCTATGAGATTTCGATTCTGTCCGTCCGCTTCGTCGAACGCCAGGCGGAGAAGGCGCGGCGGGCGGCGGAGAACGGCGGCGCAGGCTGAGCGTATGGCGGTTGAATGGCCTTTGGCGGCGTCCTTGACCCGTTGATCCGCTTCATATACCCCAAACAACTATCGACGTTCCCTGTACTGGCGCTGGCATGCACGACATCAAGTGGATCCGCGACAACGCGCAAGCCTTCGACGAAGGCCTGCGGCGGCGAGGTTCAGCGGCGGCAACGCCGATGCTGTTCGAGCTTGATGCGCGCCGGCGCGAGGCCCTGGCCACGGCGCAGGCGGTCCAGACCGAGCGCAAGGAAATTTCGCGCGCGGTCGGCCAAAGCAAGGCGCGCGGCGAGGACGCGACCGACCTGCTCGAGCGCGTCGCGAGCAGCAAAAGCGAGCAAATCGACGCCGAGGAACGGGCCCGCGCCGCCGACGCCGAACTCGATCGCGCGCTCGCGGCGCTGCCCAACCTGCCGGCCGACGATGTCCCCGAAGGTCCGGACGAAAGCGCCAACGTCGAACTCCGCCGCTGGGGCGAACCGCGCCGGTTCGACTTCAACCCGCTGGAGCACTTCGAGCTCGGCGAGCGGCTGAAACTGATGGACTTCGAGCGGGCGGCGAAGATCGCCGGCGCCCGCTTCGTCGTGCTGTCCGGCGCGCTGGCGCGGATGGAACGGGCGCTGGCGGCATTGATGCTCGACATGCATACCGAGGACTTCGGCTACACCGAGATCAACCCGCCGGCGATGGTCCGCGACGAGGCGCTGTTCGGGACCGGCCAGCTGCCCAAGTTCGGCGAGGATCTGTTCCGCACCACCGACGGCCGCTGGCTGATCCCGACCGCGGAGGTGCCGCTGACCAACCTGGTCGCCGACGAGATTATCGACGACCGGCGGCTGCCGCTGCGCTTTGCCGCGATGACCTGGTGCTTCCGCGCCGAGGCCGGTTCGGCCGGACGCGATACCCGCGGCATGATCCGCCAGCACCAGTTCACCAAGGTCGAGATGGTCTCCATCGTCTGCCCCGAGGAGTCCGAAGCCGAGCACGAGCGCATGACCGGTTGCGCCGAAGCCGTCCTGCGCCGGCTGGAGCTGCCCTACCGGGTGGTCGTCCTCAGTACCGGCGACATGGGGTTTTCGGCGCGCAAGACCTACGACATCGAGGTTTGGCTGCCGGGCCAGGATCGCTACCGCGAGATTTCGAGCTGCTCCAACTGCGGCGACTTCCAGGCCCGGCGGATGAAGGCGCGCACCCGGGCGCGCGGCGAGAAGGCGACCCGCTTCGTGCATACTCTTAACGGCTCGGGCCTTGCCGTCGGCAGGACACTGGTCGCGGTGCTTGAAAACTACCAGCAGGCCGACGGCTCGATCATCGTGCCCGCGGCGCTGCGGCCATACATGGGTGGCCTCGAAGCCATCCGCGCCGATGTTTCATCCTCCGATTGATCTCGCCCGGGCGAGGGTGCTGCTTGCCAACGACGACGGCATCCAGGCGCCGGGTTTACAGCTGCTTGAACGGGTCATGCGCGGCCTTGCCGGGGAGGTCTGGGTGGTCGCGCCGGAGACCGAGCAAAGCGCCGCCAGCCACTCGCTGACCATGCGCCGGCCTCTGTACATCCGCAAGGCCGGCCGCCGCCGCTATAGCGTCGATGGAACACCGACCGACTGCATTCTGCTTGCGGTTCATCAGGTGATGAAGGACAACCCTCCCGATCTGATCGTCTCGGGCATCAACCGCGGCGGCAATCTCGGCGAGGACGCGACCTATTCCGGCACCGTCGCCGCGGCGCGCGAGGGGACCATGCTCGGGTTTCCGGCCGTTGCCCTTAGTCAGCTTTACGACGACACCCGCCCGGTACCATGGGAGACCGCCGAGCGCTGGACCCCCGATGTTCTGCGCCGGCTCGTTGGCGCGAGCTGGCCGGCGGGCGTGCTGATCAACGTCAACTTCCCAGCGGTGCCGGCGACAGAGGTGCGCGGCATCGAGGTCACCCTGGCCGGTCGGCGCAAGATCGGCGGATCCATGGTCGAGGGCGTCGATCCGCGCGGCGAGCCCTTCTTCTGGATCGGCGGCGGCCGGCGCGAGGATCGCGGCCTCGAAGGCACCGATCTGGAGGCGGTTCACCGCGGCATCATCGCGGTCTCGCCGCTGTCGCTCGAATTGACCCATATGCCCAGTGTTACGGCGCTCAGGTCCGCCTTTTCATGAGCCCGGATTCGCGCAAGATCCGCCTGATCATCGAATTGCGCCGCAGTGGCATCAGCGACACCCGGGTCTGCGCCGCGATCGAACGGGTCCCCCGCGAGGAGTTTACCCCGGAGGCCCTGCGCGACCAGGCCTACGAAAATATCGCCCTGGCGATCGGCCATCATCAGACCATGAGCGCGCCGATCGTCGTCGGCCGGATGACCCAGGCGCTCGAATTGGCGGAGGGGATGAAGGTGCTCGAGGTCGGCACCGGCTCGGGCTACCAGGCGGCGGTCCTGGCCCGGCTTTGCCGCCGGGTCTATACCATCGAACGCCACCGGGAATTGCTCGCCGACGCCGAGGCCGCGTTCAAGCGGCTGCGTCTGACCAACATCGTCACCAAGAGCGGCGACGGCACCCTTGGCTGGCCAGAGCAGGCGCCGTTCGAACGGATCATCGTCACCGCCGCGGCCGCCGACGTGCCGCCGGTGCTGGCCGAACAGCTGGCGCCGGACGGGGTGATGGTCGTGCCCGTCGATTATGGCCGCGGCGAATCGCGGCTGCTCCGCGTCCGCCGGACCACGGATGGTCTTGAAACCGAGGATCTTGGCGAGATCCGGTTCGTTCCCTTGATCGCCGCGCGCGGCAACGCCTAGGCCGCCGGGGACCCGGTACGAGCGGGCCGGCGGGCGATCCGATTGAAGCCGACGGAGCGTTCGCGCATACTCGGATCATGATTTCACGTTTTCGGGGCATACGCGGCCTCTCTGGCGTCTGCGTCATAATGCTCGTCCTTGCTTCCACGGCCTGCGCGTACATTGAATATTCTCCGGCGCCGCGCCCGAGTGTGAAAGTGGCCGCGCGCGCGATCAAACCTAATCCGCCGCGCCCCGGCGGTCCGACATTGTCTTCGCCGGCGGCCGTGCCGCAACAACCGCCGACGGCGACGGCGGATGCGGCGCCGCCGCGCGACGTTGAGCGCGAACCGCTGGCGAGCGCTATCCCCACCGCGCAAACCGGCGGACGCGGTGTGGGCACGCACACGGTCCAGCGCGGCGAGACCTTGTTCGCCATTTCCCAGGCCTATGGCGTCGACGTCTTCGCCCTGGCCGACTACAACGAGCTGTCCGCGCCGTTTTCCATCTTCGACGGGCAGCGGTTGAAAATTCCCCCGCTCGGCGCCAGCCTGGTGCCCGCGCCGCCCGAAGCCGAGGGTGAGAACGCGCCTCTCGTCGCCAGCCTGCCGGCGGTGGCGCAACCCCTGCCGTCGCCGCCGGCGAACAGTAAGAGCGGATTCATTTGGCCGCTGCGGGGAAAGATCCTATCGACCTTCGGGCCGAAGAGCCGGGGTCTGCGCAACGACGGGATCAATATCGCCGCCGCGCGCGGAACGGCGGTCAAGGCGGTCGAGAACGGCGTCGTCGCCTACGCCGGTAACGAGCTGCGCGGCTTCGGTAACATGATCTTGATCAAGCACGCCGGCGGCTGGATCAGCACCTATGCCCATAATGACGTTTTGCTTGTCCGGCGCGGCGCCAACGTCCGCAAGGGTCAAGTCATTGCCAAGGTCGGCAGCACCGGGCGCGCCGACAGCCCCCAGCTGCACTTCGAGCTGCGCAAGGGCTCGACGCCGGTCGACCCGCTAGCCTATCTCCGCCCCAAGGCGTGACGTGGTCGGCAGTGTGGCCGTGGCGCCGCGCCCGGGGGCGGTGACATCACGAACCGCCGTCGAGTTGGGTCGGTAACGGATCGCGCATCAGCCAACCGGCCAGTTGCGGCGCCTTGATGACCAGAAACACCCCGCCGACCGAGGTCGCGATCGGGGACATGACGGCGAGCAGCGCCCCGCGCATCAGAATGATCGTGAAGCCGCAAATGAGCGCCATTAGGAGCCGATAGAGCGTGACCCCGCCGACCTCGAAGGCCGCGGCCATAAGGACATCGAAGCGTTTGTAGGCATACCCCAGCGCCAGCGCGCCAAGAATGACCAGAAAGAACGATCCGTCAATGTAGAGTTCGGAAATGATCGGCGCGGACAGGTTATTGAAATCGAAACCGAGCGCGGTACTCGTAAACCTGCCGGTGGCGTAGCCCTTGTCCGGCCAGATGCTGCGCGGGATGAAGAAGAGGACCGCCGACAGGATCTGGTTGCCGTAGGTGTGGCCGAAATGCTCGACGTAGGTCATGGCGTTCATCGTGGTCTGGAAGCCATCGAAGTCGCCGTGGACCATGTATTCGCTTATGGCGGGAATCTGGATGTCGAAGTTGAACCCCTCTCGCCGGTTGATCTGTTGCGAAATCGGAAACACCGTGAAGGTGCCGATCACGAAGACCATGACAAGCAGTAAGCGGCGGCGGACACTGCGGAAATCAACGTACATCAGGCCCAGGGTGATCATCATCCCGAACAGCCAAAAGCGAGACTGAGAACCGGGGAAATTGACCACCATTTGCAGCGGCAGGACCAGCAAAAGTAACGGCAGGTAGACGGTGAACTTCTGGACGCCGCCACGGGCGTAATGCCTCGTTACGCCGTAAAGCAGCAAGATGAATCCGGTGAACAGGACCGCGCGAGGCAGATACACGAACAAACCCATGGCGGTCTGGTCGAGATTGTTGAACACGGAATCCTTGATGGTTCCGCGCGACTGCAACAATGCGCCGATGCCGAACAGCTTGATTGGGATCAGGCCAACAAGAAAAGCGGCCGCCGCGACCGCCGCGATATAGACCGTCCGGTTATACTCCTCGGCGGCGCGGATTCTCTTCAAGGCCGCCGCGTAAGCCGCTTCGGGCGCAAGCGCCTGGCCGATGGCGAAAAAAGTGAGAAACAACAACGTCAGCAGGGCACACGTCGTGGCCATGCCCTCGCTGTAAGTTAATAGCTTCCAGAAGTAGTTGTTGAACGAGACCTGAAAAAGCGCCGGAACTATATTAAAGAGAAGGAAGTAGATAAGCACCATCATCGTCGGCAGGGCCGCGAGCCGGCTGATCGCGCTTTGTACCAGCATCGTCACGCACATCCAGACGCTCAGCAACAGCAGGAACACGGCCAGGTCGTTTACCACCCGCTGCGTCAAGATGATCCCGGCGAGGGTGGCGGTAAAAAGCGCGCCGGCGCCGATGGAGACAAAAAGACTTCGGCTGAACGTCATTGTGACCATGTCCGCTGTGGAGATTGATCGCCGAGACGCCGCGGCGCCGGCAAGTGTCGCGGTTGCCCCACGCTACAGCGCAGCGCGGATGACGCGCAAGTCGCGGTGCGCTGGGTATTGTGTATCCGGATAGCCAACTCGGGCCAGCGAAGCGAAATGGCGGACGTCAATATCTCCCTGGATCTACCACCCCGGCCAAGCGGGTGCTCGCGACGCTTGCCCAAGGTCGCCTCAAGCGAGGGTGGCCGCTTGACTTACGGCTTCCAGTCGGTGAGATCGCATACGGATTTCGTCCACGGCATCATATCGTTGACATGAGGCTTGCCATCAGCCGGCCGGCATAGCCGGGTCGACTGTTGGTTGTCGCGCGCGGTGGAGCGGGCCCACACGGTCACCAACCCGGAGTTCTCGATGGTCGCGTTGCACCCCTCCTTCAGGTAGAAGGAATGAATGGCGTTGCGCTCGAAATAGGCAAGCCATTCCTTCGTCGGGTCCTGGTCCTTGAACCAAGTTTTCCAAGTATCGGCGGAGCCATCGACGGTCACCGACCAGCCACCCTCGACACGTTCCTGATGGAGCGCGTCGTTGTCCCAATCCATGACCATGTACCTGTTCTGATCGACGCATTGCGGCTTGGATAGGGTAATGTAAGCTTCCTGGGGATGGTGGTAGTGGTAAGGATAGGACGTGTTGAACAACTGCACCGTCATTCCGATTTCGGCCCCTACCGGTTCGCCGTCGATTTCCGCGATCCGCAAATTTCCCCACGGGCCCATGACCTCGGCGTAAAGATACCCACCGCGGAACCTGTCATTTCGCGCGTTCTCGTTCTCCGCATAGAAAGGGATCCAGCCAACCGACGCCCACAGGTTCGGCAAGCCGTTGATGCTGACATCATGCGTCCAGTGAGCTTTCGTGTCGGTCTTGGCGGCGACCTGGACGAAGTTGTCGTTCAGCTCGAGCCCGGCCTTGCCAATGGGACCGCCCATTTTCGTATAGTAGTCCGTCAGCAATGGCCGATCGAGCCATTGGCTTACCGGCGACATCGACCGGAGTTTCTCGTTCGGCGTATAGAGCTGAAACTCGGTGTAATTCTTCTGTGGGTCAAAACAGATCTTTGCTTTCGCCGGCTCGGCGAGACTTCCTGCAGGTGCTTGGCAAGAAGTTCCATATCGCGGTACTTAAGGATACAGCGCGACTGCTTTTCGCCAGTCGATGCGTCGACTGTTTGAACGGTGGCTTCGGCCGAGTCCTTGCACTTTCCATCGGCGCCTTTAATCATCAACATAGGCTTCTAAATAAAGCAAGGTCTCTTGCCAGAACTGATCGACGAGTTTTTGCTCCTTGGCCAATAGAGACATCAGGAACGTTGTCCTGGCACTTGAAATCCGCCGCCGTAACGCCCGCGGAAAAAATCCCGATGGCTATCGCGGTAGTGACCACAACCCTCAGCATCGCGGTTCCTCCGTCGGCTCGTTGTTCATTCTATCCGCTTTAAGACCGATGTCATAGCCGCGGCGATCCCCGCCCGATCCCCGTCGCGCCGGACAATGTGTAATTCATCGGACAGATCGATTAAGCTCGCTCCCCGCGCACGGCCAGGAAAGGGGGCGGACGATGAGCGAGCGCCTGTTGTCGCAGCTGCAACGGCAGATGATGGAAGTCATTGCGGCACACGCTCAACTCGTCAGCGAGCATATCGGCAAAAAGACGCTGGATCCGCGGGTCATGGCCGCCATGAGTCAGGTTCCTCGCCACGAGTTCGTCCCGGTCGAACTGACGCCCTACGCCTACGCCGATCAGCCGCTGCCGATCGGCTTCGACAAGACCATCTCGCAGCCGTTCATCGTCGCGCTGATGACCGACCTTTTGAACATTGAACCCGGCCATCGCGTTCTCGAGATCGGCGCCGGCCTCGGCTATCACACGGCGATCCTCGCCGCGCTCGCGGAGCAAGTCTACTCCATCGAACTGGTCGAGGAGTTGGCGAAACAGGCGCGCCGCCGGCTGAGCGGGCTCGGCCTGAACAATGTCGAACTGCGCGGCGGACACGGCGAGAACGGCTGGCCGGAACACGGGCCGTTCGACCGCATTCTCGTCTGCGCGGCCCCCGAGCTCATTCCGGCCATGCTGCTCATGCAGCTCAAGCCGGGCGGCAAGTTGGTGGCGCCGACGGGAACGCCCGAGTTGCAGAGCCTTACGCTGGTCGAAAAGAGCGCCGCCGGGAAGATTGCCGTCCGCGAGATCTTGCCGGTGCGCTTCGCCCTGCTGGAGGTCGCGGAGTGACGCCCGCGTAGGGCTTGGCCGACAACGCCGTCGAACCGGAGTCGCACTAGCTGTCGCCGATGGCGGTGACGAAGGCGGCGAGGCCGATCTGGCGGTCGCGGCGCAGGCGCTCGGCGGCGAGGATGGCGGTAACGCCGGCCACCGCTTCGTCGACGTCGCGGTTGACGATGACGTAGTCGTACTCGGGCCAGTGGCTCATTTCGTCCGCGGCCTTGGTCATCCGCCGGCGGACGACCTCGTCTGAATCCTGCGCGCGGGCGTGCAGCCTGCGTTCGAGCTCGCCGCGCGACGGCGGCAGGATGAACACGCTGACCAGATCGGCGCGGGCGTTCTGGCGAAGCTGCTGGGTGCCCTGCCAGTCGACATCGAACAGGACATCACGTCCGGCCCGCATCGCCGCTTCCACCGGCGCGCGCGGCGTGCCGTAGTGATGGTCGAACACCCGCGCGTGCTCGAGCAACCCGTCGGCCGCGATCATCTCACGGAACGCCTCGGCGGTGGCAAAGATGTAGTCCTCGCCGGCGACCTCGCCCCGACGCGGCGGCCGGGTCGTCACCGACACCGACATCCGCAGGTTGGTGTCGCGCGCGAGCAGGGCTCGGGCAATGGTCGATTTTCCGGCCCCCGATGGCGACGACAAGACCAGCATCAGGCCCCGGCGGGCGACCGGCGGCGGGGTGGAGGACGGGGAGGGCTGCTCCGCGGGCGGACGGGGCGCGCTGATCAACGGCTCTGCTCTACTCGATGTTCTGGATCTGCTCGCGGAACTGCTCGATCGCGGCCTTGAGCTCGACGCCGAAGGCGGTCAACTCGACATCGCTCGACTTCGAGCACAGCGTGTTGGCCTCGCGATTGAACTCCTGGCACAGGAAATCGAGCCGGCGGCCGACCGCGCCGTTCCCGGCGAGCAAGGCCTCGGCCGCTTTTTCATGAGCCTTCAGCCGGTCGATCTCCTCGCGCGCATCGGCCTTGGCGGCAAGCAGGGCGACCTCCTGGGCGAGCCGCTCTTCGGAGAGCGCCGGCACGGCATCGCCCAAATCAGCCAGTTGCTGGCGTAGGCGAAGGGCGATTGCCGCCGGCTGGGTCGCCGCCGCCGCCTCGGCGCGCGCGCACAGTTCGCTAATCCGCCGCAATTGGCCATTCAGCACCGCTACCAGCCGGGCGCCCTCCTGGGCGCGCATCTCGCACAGCGCCTCGAGCGCCCGGCCCAGGCCGTCAAGCAGCACCGCGTCCAGCCGCGCGCGGCCCTCGGCGTCGGGCTCGTCTTCGACCAGATCGATCACCCCGCGCAGAGCGAGTAAACGCTCGATGCTCGGCGGCGCCGTCTCCGGCAGCCTCCGCTGGATTTCCGGCAGCAGCGCCAGGATCTGGTCGAGAACGGCGGTGTTAAGCCGCACGGTGCCCGCGCCGGCCGAACGCTCGACGCTCAGGGTAAGCGAGACGTTGCCGCGCTTGAGCGCGCTCGCGGCCTTCTCCCGGCTTGCTTGCTCGAGACTTTCGAAGCCGCTGGGCAAGCGGCAACGGACATCAAGGCCCTTGCCATTGACGCTGCGCAGTTCCCAAACCCAGGCGAAGGCCTCGGCCTGTCCCTCGGCGCGGCCGAAACCGGTCATCGACGCGATCGTCATCCGTCATCCCAGACCTTGTTGTTGTTCAACGCGTTACGACGAGTGCGTTATACCGTTCGGCGCGCGCGTCAACAAGCCTGTCCCGACGGTCGCGCGGCAACCCGCGGCATTCCATCGACGGTCGCGCGGCAACTCGCGGCATTCCATCGTCGCCGGGCGGTCGTCAGACGGGGCGGGCATAAGGTGACGGAGGTTAATATTTGACCTGAGCCATTGCGTGGGTGTCGCAGATCGCCTTGGCCTCGGCGACGGTGTCGATACCGTGCTCGGCGAGTAACGGTATCAGCGCCAGGAAGACCTCGGCGGTGGTCAGCGCGTCGCCCAAGGCCGTGTGCCGCCCCGACACCGTCACGCCGAGGCGCGCGGCGATGGCCTCGAGGCTCTTGTCTTCCTGATTGGGATGAAGGATGCACTCGAGCAGCAGCGTGTCGAGCACCCAGTTGTCGAATTTCAGCCCGGTACTGGCCTCCTTGAGCTTAAGGAAGCACATGTCGAAGTTGACGTTGTGACCGACGATCACGGTATCTTCCAGGTAGCGATGAAAGCGCGGCAGCACGTCCTCGATCGGCGGCATGCCGCGCAGCATTTCGATCGTGATGCCGTGGACCGCCCGTGACGCGGCCGCGATGGACCGCCTTGGATTGACCAGGGAATCGAAAGTCTCGCGGCGGAGGATCCGACCGTTGACGATGCGCACGGCGGCGATGGCGATGATCTCGTCGCCGCCGCTGGGATCGAGCCCGGTGGTCTCGGTGTCGAACACGGTGAAGCTGAGCTTGCCGAGCGGCGCGTGCAGCACGTCCGCGGACGCGGTGGCCGACTGGAACAGGTGAAAGTCGAAATCGTGCGCTTCGTCGTCGTCGTCCCACACCGCCGCGATCGCCTCGTCGCCGCCGGCCGGCAGAACCAGACGCAGGCAAGGCCGTCCGGACGGCGATATCGGATGGGCCCAGATCGCGCCGCTGTGTCGCTCGATCACGCCGAACAACGTCTGCGCGCCACCTCTGCTGTCGGGCGAGACCTTGCGCTGGCCCCACGAACGCAGGGCCTCGGTGTCGAGCGCGGCGCCGGTCCATTCAAGCATCAACGTCACCAGCTTGCGCCCATGGTGCAGGGTGATGGCCGGCTTCTCGGCGCGGCAGACGCGGCTAAGCCGATCGATCAGAAAGATCAAGCAGCGCGCGATGGCGTAGCTGTCGGCGCGCAGCCAGACCGGTTCGAGCGGCGCGCTGACGTCGACGACAATGCCGAGCGCATCCTCGACATGGCGCTCGACGGAGGCGAGCAGATCGCTGCCCAAAACGTCATGAACGGGACCCTGGGCGTCGAGGTCGCCGGCATATCGTTCTTCCAGCTCGGCCAGGTTCTCGCTCAACCGGACCGACTCTTCGTGAATCACGCCCTGGAACTGCGCGCGCTCCTCGTCATCCATTTCGGGAAACGCGATCATCGCCTCGATCGCCCCGCGAATGCTGGCGATTCCGGAGCGGTGGCCCTCCGTTAACGCCAGCAGCAGCGATGCGCGGCGGGTTTCCTTGTTAATCCGCTGGGTGACATCCTCGATCGAGAGAATGTAGCCGCTGGACTCGCCATCGGGAGCGGGAACCATGACCAGATGGACGTTCAGCAACTTGCCGGAGACAAGGGTGATGACGAACGGCACCATTTGCCGCGACTTGCCCTGCTGGCCGAGGTGCTCCATGGTCGTCAGGGCATGGCTGATCACGTTCTGGTCGAGGACACTGTAGACCGACCGGCCGAGACCGATCCAATCGCCGACCCCGGTTTTGCGCTCGGCGCCTTCGAGAAGATGCTGGGCGCGCTGGTTGTAGAGCAGAATCCGCCCGTCGCGATTGCAGACGAGAACCCCCTGGGTGAGCTTGGAGACCAGAGTGGCGAACGTGTTGCGCTCGACTTCGACCGCGGCGTTGGCCTCGCGGATGCGCTGGGCGACATCGTCCTGCAGCGCCTGGTAGCGCTCGCCCAGCAGATTCACGTTGCCGGCGAGCGCGCGGATCTCCGACTGCCCCTCGACCTTGAGGCGGTGCTTGGAGTTTGACACCGCGATGACCTGGATCTCCTCGGCCATCGCCCGGAGCGATGGAAGATAGAGACCGGCCATCGCCACGACGACCACCGCCGGCAAGACGATCAGCACCGCCGCGGCAATGAGCAACGCGCCGCCGTGCGGCGCCAGGGCTCCCGACAAGGCGACTTGCTGATCGGCGGTCAGCGCCGTCCAGGTCAACCACCCGGCCCCCGCGATCACGCCGGCGGCAAAGACCATGAGCGCCGCGCAGGCGATCCAGAAGACGGCTTTCATCCCTCATGGCTCCGAACGTGAGACCTCCCCGACAAGTGCCGCACGACAAATCCGCCGTTCGCCGGCGTGATTTGGGCGGGGAGGCTTAAGCGCCTTTATCTTGCCCGCGGCGACACTCTTCAGCTTAGGATACCATGTTGAGTTTGAAATGATAGCTGATGTCTTGCTTGAACTGCTTGACGATCCTTAAAGAATCCTTGAGCAAATTTCGATCTAGGCGGGTTAGCCGCGAAGGTACGATGTAGGTGTCCGCGGCTTCGCCGCGATCCCACGCTTCAATTTGCGTCCGCAAACGCAGCATCGACATAAAGTCCAGCGCCTCGATGATATCCGCAGTCGTCTGCTCGTCGAACGGGCCGCGGCCGCTCAGCGCCTGAATGCGGCCAATGGTGTTGGTCTCCTCGATCCTGTACTCGACGGCCAGGCTGCGCACCCCGTGGACGATTGGGAAAATGCCGCCCTTCTTGATATCGAGACGCCCACCATCCGGACCGCGTTCGGTGCGAAGGCGGTTGAACCAGCCGAGCGGGGTCGGGAACGATTGAATTGCCTTGGCGAAGTGGCTGAGCAGCGTTTGGCGCGCCTGAAAGTGCGCGAACAGCCTTGACCTGAGTTCGCCGAGCAGCATCTCGTCGCCGGCGACCGTGCTGGCGTCGACGAGAATGGCGAGATTGAGAAAGGCCTCGCCGCTGGGGTGGTCGAACCACTGGCGCAGATCTTTTTCGTAGTGGGCGAGCGGCTTGGCCCATTGCGGGTTCGACACCATGACGCCGCCCGGACAGCGAGGATAGCCCAGGTTCAGCAGTGCCTCGGAGAACTGGTGGGCCATGGCTTCGGCGGCCTCGGCCGGCGGCGGCTCGCGATAGATTAGCCCGTTGTCCTGATCGGTCCGCAGCAGTTGCTCGCCGCGCCCCTCGCTGCCCATGACCATGAGACAGGTGATGCCGCGCAGCTCCGGCGGGGCGATGTGATCGTAAACCCGGCGAAACAGCTTGCGGTTCAGGTTCGTCACCAAGTGAGCGATGTAACGCGGTTTGACGCCGCGCTCGAACAGCGACTTGATCATCCGCGGGATGGCTTCACTGGCGTCCTTCAGTTCGTCGCCGCTCTGGGCCTGCTCGACGTGACTGGCGATCACCAGCGAGGAGTTGGACAGCCGCCGCAGCAGGTCGGCCTGCTCGAACAATCCGACGATATCGCGGCCGCGGGTGACGACCAGATGGCGGATCGAATACTTGGTCATGACGACCAGCGCGTTGAACAGCAAGTCGTCGCCGTCGATGGTCTGCAACTCGTAGCGCGCGATGTCGCCCAGCGCGGTCGTCTCCGGCAGGCCCATCAGCAGGTGCTTTTCGCGGACATCGCGTTCGGTGAAGATACCGGTCCGCGCGCCGTCGCGAACGAGGACCGCCGTCGCGGCTTCCGCCTGCATTCGCGAGATGGCCTCTCGGATCGTCGTCTCCGGGGCGACAAAGACCGGACGATGGAGCTCGCCCTCATTGACCCGCCCGGTCAGCAGCGAGGCGGCTTCGCGCTGCTGCTGGACCGCAACCTGTGAATCGAGGGCGCGATTGATCTCGTGCTGGAAAAACGCGCGGAATGTCGGGTTGCCGCGCGCCAGCGCCGCGAACAGCTGGGCCGGCAGGAGGAAACAGGTAGCCTCGCCGCGAGCGACGAATTGGTTCTCGGTCCGCCCGTGCATCAGCCCGCGGGCATCGAAGGCCTGACCGGCGTGATAAACGGCGAGCGCGCCGTTCGCGTCCTGCTCCTCGACCGATCCCTCCGCGACAACGAACAGGTACGGCGGGGTTTGCCAGCGGCCGAGAATGGTCTGCCCGCCGAGGTAATGACTGGGCGTCAGCGCCTCGCCGACCCTGATCAGTTCGGGCTCGGCGAGGCGGTCAAACGGCGCGATGCCGGCAATAAAGCGGCTCGGATCCGGCGTGCTCATGCCAGGCACCTCGGCTTCGGTAAGCGAACGAAAGGAACGTCCGGCCCCGCATAGCCCAATCCGGATCGACTGTCATGCCTATATCAATCGCAGGGTGTATAGTCTCTCCGGCCCGTTGAGACAGTTCGGTCCATCCCGTGCCGCTTGCGCTTCCTGAAGGCCGGGCGCTTTACGGCTTCTTCGGCTGCGTCGCCGGAGCCTCCTCGACGTCGATGCTGTTGGCGGCGTTGCGCCACGACGACGCGCCCTGCTCGGTCTCGAAGCGGTGGACCGCCGCCTCGACCGCTTCCTCCTTCGATGGCTTGCCGGTGATGTAGATGGTCTTGACCGCTACCTTGTGCGGCCGACCGTGGGAGTCGGTCTTCTCCTTGGAGAACGTGACGCCCACGCTTTTCTTGCGAGCGGCTTTCTTGCCCGCGCCGATGCCGCCGGCGCCGCCTTCGAAATTGCTGGTCGATATCACGCCGACCAGTCCGCGGCCCTCGTCAATGACCGGCAGCCGCGTGACCTGGTGCTCGGCCATCCGTCGTTGCGCCTCCTCGACGTCCTCATCGCCGAAGCAGCAGACGATCTCGACCGACATGACGTCGCCGACCGTTGCCTGTGGGAGATGGCGACTTTCGGCAACGCCGCGCGCGACGATGTCGCGGTCCGTCACCACGCCGACCAACGCTCCATTCTCGACGACCGGCAAAAAACCGATGTCATGCTCGACCATCTGCTGCGCCGCCTGAACCAACGGCGTCCGCGGCTCGACAAGGATGACGTCACGCATCATGATGTCTCGAACGTTCATGTTCATTCCCTCGCTACAGAACAGCGCGCATTTTCTCACCCGATGCCGGTACGCTGGGATGAGTTTACCCGCGCCCGCGTCGGCCGGAAATAGCATTAAGCGGGTTGCGTGACCAGCCGGGGAACTTTGATTGGTTCCAGCTCTCAGCGGCGCCCCTCGGCGGCGAGGATGGCTTGCAAGCCGGCCCGGTAGTTGGGGTAGCGCGGCTCGACGCCGAGGCGGGACTTGAGCCGGGTATTGTCGACGCGCCTGTTGTCCGCCCAAAAGCTCAGCGCCATCGCCGACATCTCCCGGGCGGCGTCGGCGAACGCGACCGCCGCCGGCGGGGCGACTCCGAGCAGCGCGCAGGCATAGGCGACGACGTCGCTTTGCGCCGCCGGCTCGTCGTCGCAGACGTTGTAGATGGATCCGGGCTCGGGGCGAGCGAGAGACGCCTCGAGCACGAGTGCGATGTCGTCGACGTGAATGCGCGAAAACAGCTGGCCCGGCCGATCGATCCGTCGCGCCTGGCCGGCGCGGACCTGGTCGAATACGCTTCGCCCCGGCCCGTAGATGCCGGCCAGCCTGAAGATGTGGACCGCTAAGCCGTGCCGCCGGCCGAGATCGAGCCAGGCGGCCTCGGCGGCAACGCGCCGGCGGCTGCGCTCGGAGGTTGGCTGGAGCGGTGCGTTCTCGTCCACGGCCACGCCACGGGTGTCGCCATAGACCCCGGTTGTCGACAGATAGCCGATCCAATCGGGACGAAGCGCGGCGATGTCGGCGCCATGGTGGGCGAGCACCGGATCGCCGCCGGCGCCGGGCGGCGCCGAAATCAACAACGCGCTCGCTCCGCCAAGCGCTCGGGCGGGGTCCGCCAGGGGGCGGTTGCGGTCGAAGACAAAGGCCTCGATGCCGTCGGCCGCAAGCGCCCGCTTCTTATCCTCGCCGCGGCAGGTTCCCGCTACCAGCCAGCCGCGCGGGACGAGCCGCGCCGCCAGTGCGCGGGCGCTGAAGCCGAGCCCGAAACAAAACAACCGGCGTCTTTCGTCATCGGTCACCATCTTGCCGCTTTCATCCGCTGTCATTCGTCAAGGCGCTGTTCGCCTGAAGGCGGGGAGTGTAGTGTCGCTCCAGTCAAGCTGGAAGCAATGCAAATGAAGCCGTTCATCTCCGCGGCGCCCATCCGGGTTTTGCTCGGGGTGGCCGCACTCGCCATTCTGCCGCGCATCGCCAGTGCCGGCGATACCGCCGCCGAGGCGGCAAAATGGTATCGAGAATGCATGCAACTTTCCGACATTGACCCGCAACGCGCGTTCGACCGCGCCGAGGCCAAGCGCAAGGCCGGCGGAGATGCCGCGACCGCTGGGCATTGCGCCGCGGTTTCCCTGGTTCGCCTGGAGAAGTACGAGGCCGGCGCGCAGCGCTTGGAGGAGCTCGCCGCCACCGCCGATCGGATCGACCTGCGCGCCGCGCTCTTCGACCAGGCCGCCGGCGCCTGGCTGCTCAACGGGTCGAGCGAGCGCGCGGCCAGGCTGTTGGCGAAAGCGGTCGAGATCGCGCCGAAGGACGCCAATTTGCGCATCGACAAGTCGCTCGCCGAAGCGGAGCTCGGGCATTATGACCAGGCGGTCGCCGAGCTCGACCAGGCCATCGCCCTGGAGCCCGGCCTGAGCGACGCCTATGCGTTACGCGCCAGCGCCCGGCGGCGGCTCGATCAACCGGAGGCCGCGGCCACCGATCTCGAGCGCGCGCTCGGCCTTGCGCCACATCACCCCGAAGCGCTGCTGGAGCGGGGGATCTTGCGCCAGCTTCGTGGCGATCGGGCCGGCGCGCGCGAGGACTGGGAAACAATCGTCGCGACCTCGCCCGATAGCGCCGCCGCCGGCGCCGCCCGGGTGAACCTCGACGCGCTTGCGAGCCCGCGCTAGACCACCCGTCCGCCGGCGGACATCGGGTCCAGCGGGTGATGATGCCTCGCGGCATCGAGATGTGCTATGATCCCGGCGTGGCCAAGGCGCCCTCGGGCGCCCTCGATGGGCGCCCTCGATTTTCCCGCCTCGATTTTCCCGCGCGCCGAACGCGTTTTTTTTCGCTCCGGAATGGAGAAATGTTAAAAATCAATGGGTTACGGGAAGCCGGATAGGTCAGAATGACCTAGAAAATAGGTCAGAATGACCCATAAAAGTGGGTTTCGTTCAGTCCGTCATCCAAGCCATCATCGGCCTCAAAAATCGAGGATGGCGTATTCCTTGACGGCGGCGAGACCGGGAACGGTATCGGCCAGGATGCCGCGGAACGACGGCCGCGACTTGATCCGGGCGTACCACGTCTTGGCGCTGTCATTGTGTGCCCACGGGACGTCACCGAGATAGTCAACGCACGAGAGGTGCGCCGCCGCGGTGATGTCGGCAAGGCTCAGGCGGTCGCCGGCGAGCCAATTCCGCCGCTCGCTGAGGTAGCCGATGTAGTCGAGATGATAGCGAATGTTGCTGAGCCCGGCCCGGATCGCGTCCGAACTCGGATAGCCGGTTCGCATCAGGCGCTTGGCCACCTTCTCGCCGACCAGATTGGCGGTGACCTCGCCGTTGAACTTCCCGTCGAACCAGCCGACGAGGCGGCGAACCTCGGCGCGCTCGACCGCCGTTGCGCCGTTGAGCGGTGGCGTCGGTTCGCTCTCGTCGAGATATTCGGCGATAGCGGTCCCGTCGCACAGGATCAAACCATCGGTTTCGACCAGGACCGGGACCTCGCCTGCCGGGTTCATCGTCAGAAACGCATCGCGGCGTTCCCAGACCGGCTCGATTCGATCGTCGTGATCGAGCTTCTTTTCGCCGAGAACCAGACGAACCTTGCGGCACGTCGGCGACAGCCAAAGATGGTAGAGCGTGCGCATGACCGCCTAACTATACCCAACCGGCGCCGAACGGAACACCCCACCCGAATCTTCGCGGACAGCTAGCCTTGCCGCGCGGCGATGAGCATATCGGCGACCTCGCGGACCGCGCCGAACCCGCCCCTGGCGTTGGTCACGAGGCCGGCCTCGCGAAGAATCTGCGGCTCGGCGTCGGCCGGCGCGATCGCCAGAGCGGCGGCGCGCATGCAGGTCAGGTCATTGACGTCGTTGCCCATGAAGGCGATCGCGTCGAACCCGACACCCTGCTCCTCGGCGAGGCCACGCAGCACCGACAGCTTCTCGCCGACACCCTGGACGCACGGGATCTTCAGCTTGCGGCAGCGCGCGCTGACGACCGGGTTGCCCTCCTTGGAAATGACCGCGATCGAGACCCCGGCGGCGCGCACCAGGTCGAGCCCCATGCCGTCCCCCCGGCTGCACAGCACGCCCTCGCGGCCGTCCTCGAAGACAACCACGCGGTTGTCGGTCATCACCCCGTCGAAATCGAAGACAAGGAGAGCGATGTTCGCCAGCTGCGTCATCGCCCGCCCGGACCACAACCGGCGATGAAGCGCCTCGCCGGCGCACCAGTCCTCCTCGGAGCCGAGCCGCAAGGCGTACGAGCGCGCGATCTCGTGGAGAACAACGTGACCGCCGAGAGGCTGGCCCCACTCGCGTAACTGGCCCGCGCGGGTCAAGATGATCGAGCGGTTTTCGGCCAGATGCGGACGCGGACCGCTTGGCCTCGGATCGTCATCGTGCAGTCGGCCAAAGCCGCTCGCATCCTTCAGCCACAGCGCGTCCGCCGTCGGATGAACCGAGATCAGCGAGTTGCCGGCGCGGCGCGCGAGATGGTCGATCGCCACGGCAATCATCTCGGGGGTGCGCAGCGGCCGGCTCGGATCGAGGATCACGCAAAGCTGGTCGGCGTCGCTCGCGCCGACCGCGCGCGCCGCGGCACCGTCGCGGTGGCCTTCGCCGGCGGCCGTAACGACATCGGCGCCGGATTGCCGGGCGATGCGCGCGAGCACGGCGTCGTCGGTGACGACAACGGTGGCGTTCACGCGCGGGCACAAGCGCGCCTGCTCGATGGTGTGCGCCAGCAGCGCCCGGCCGGCGAACATCCGATCGAGCGCGACATCCGGTTCTGCGACGGCGGGAATAATGGCAGCGAGTGTCATAATGCGGGCTTTCCGATGTGCGGGCTTGATCTTGGGTTCAGCCATCTGCATAGGACTGCGCGCCGTGCCGCGTCAATCGCGCGCCGGACAAGGTTGCCGGAGGTTAAGGCGGCGGGCGAGATGTCGGATTATGCAATCCCCGGATTACGCAACTCATCTGCCCGGCAACGACCGGGGGAAGATTGATCCGATGAGGCTTGAAGGATCCTGTCGCTGCGGAGCGGTTCACTTCTCGCTGGAGTCGGACCATCCGTATCCGTTCGCGCTGTGTTATTGCTCGATTTGTCGGAAGACGGCCGGGGGCGGCGGGTTCGCGATCAACCTCGGCGGCCGGTCGGCCACGCTCCAGGTCGAGGGCGATGAGCATATCCGCGTCTACCAGGCGAGCATCGAGGGTGTCGACGGCAAGCCGGTCACCAGTCCGCTGGAGCGCCGGTTCTGCGGTGAGTGCGCCAGCGCGCTGTGGTGTTGGGATCCGCGCTGGCCTGATCTTGTCCATCCCTTCGCCTCGGCCATCGATAGCGATCTTCCCGTAGCGCCCGAGCGCACCCATATGATGCTCGGCTCCAAGGCGTCCTGGGTCGTTCCCGAGATCGGACCCAACGACAGGGCGTTCGATGAATATCCCGATGAGTTGCTCGCCGAATGGCACGAACGTCTCGCCTTGGTCGCCGCCGCCCGGAATGACGGTCGGGAGTAATGCGGGAGTAATGCGGCTGGTTGACTTGGCGCCGGCCCGCGCCTAATAAAATCCTCGGCTACCGAGCACGTGGTGGCCTAAGCCAGTCCGCGACCGGCGGAAGCTGGCTTTTTTCATTTTTCGTTGCCGAAGCGGCGGCAGGGAACACCACCGAGTAGGTTTGCGCGTGTTCGATAACCTGAGTGATCGCCTGGGGAAAATATTTGACCGCCTCAACAAGCGTGGGGCGTTGACGGAGTCCGACGTCAACGAGGCGCTGCGCGAGGTGCGCGTCGCCTTGCTCGAAGCCGATGTCGCCCTGCCGGTGGTCAAGGATTTCGTCGCCGCGGTCCGCGCCCGCGCCGTCGGCCAGGACGTGATGCGCAGCGTCACCCCGGGGCAGATGGTCGTCAAGATCGTCAACGACTACCTGATTGAGATGCTCGGCGGCGCGCCCGCCGATGGCGATAAGGGCGGCGGCCAAGGCGGCGGCAAGGGCGCGGTCGAAGCGGCGGAGCTCAACCTCGCCGGAACGCCCCCGGTGGCCCTCCTGCTCGTCGGCCTGCAGGGTTCGGGCAAGACGACGACCGCAGGCAAGATCGCGCTGAGACTGCGCAAGCGGGACAAGAAACGGGTGCTGATGGCCTCGCTCGACGTCTACCGCCCGGCCGCTCAGCAACAGCTCGCCGTTCTCGGCGAACAGACCGACACCGCGGTTCTGCCGATCGTCGCCGGCCAGCAGCCCGTCGATATCGCGCTCCGGGCGATGGAGGCCGGCCGCAAGCAGGGCTTCGACGTCGTCATCCTCGACACCGCCGGGCGGCTGTCGATCGACGAGACGATGATGAGCGAGGCGGCGGCGGTGAAGGAAGCGGTCCGCCCGCTGGAATTGCTGCTGGTCGCCGATGCCATGACCGGCCAGGACGCAGTCAACGCAGCGCGCGCGTTTCACGAAGGCGTCGGCATAACCGGCATCGTGCTGACCCGTGTCGATGGCGATGCGCGCGGCGGCGCGGCGTTATCAATGCGCGCGGTCACCGGAATGCCGATCAAGCTCATGGGCGTCGGCGAAAAGCTCGACGCCATCGAGGCGTTCCAGGCCGAGCGGATCGCCGGCCGCATTCTCGGCATGGGTGATGTCGTCGGCCTGGTCGAGCGCGCCTCGGAGGTGATCGAACGCGAGGACGCCGAACAGTTGGCGGCCAAGATCGCCAAGGGCGAGTTCACCCTCGAGGACATGGCGGCGCAGTTCAAGCAGTTGCGCAAGATGGGCGACGTCAAGGGCCTGCTCGGGATGATCCCAGGGATCGCCAAGGTCAAAAAACAGCTGGCCGACGCTAAGGTCGATGATAAGGTCATCGCCCGCCAGGAGGCGATCATTCTCTCGATGACGCCCAAGGAACGGCGCAATCCGAAGGTTCTCAACGCCTCGCGGCGGCGGCGCATCGCAGCGGGTTCCGGAAGTACGGTGGCCGATGTCAATCGCCTGCTCAAGCAGCACCAGCAGATGAGCGCGATGATGAAGAAGGTCGGTAAGCTCGGCAAGCGCGGGCTGCTCGGCGGCGGACTTCCGCCGGGAATGATGCCGCCGCTGCCACCGACCCGTTGATGTTTCGATACCGAGAGCCGACAAACCCACGAAAGGACCAATCGAGACCATGGCTTTGCGACTGCGTTTAACCAGAGGCGGCGCCAAGAAGCGGCCGTTCTACAGGATCGTGGTGGCGGATTCGCGCAGCCCCCGCGACGGCCGCTTCATCGAGGTGCTCGGCACCTACAACCCGATGCTGGCCAGCGACCATCCCGACCGGATCATGCTCAAGGAGGAGCGGCTGCGCCATTGGCTCGGCGTCGGCGCCACCCCGAGCGACCGGGTGGCCAGATTTTGCGCTACCGCCGGGCTGATGGAGCCGCGCGCGCGCGCCGAGCAGACCAAGAAGCCGGTGCCCAAGGCGAAGGCGCAGGAGCGGCTGAAGGCCGCCGCCGAGGCACCCGCCGGCGCCTAGGCTCGGCGTTCCGGCGGAGACACGCGTGCTGATGGCCGGTAGCCGCGGGCCACGGATGGTCCGCGTCGGCGCCATCGCCGGCGCTCACGGCATTCGCGGCGAGGTCAGGATTCGCAGCTTCACCGCGGAGCCGGAGGATGTGGTCGCCTACGGCGATCTCTTCGACGAAAGCGGCGAGCGCCGGTTTCGGGTCCGCCGCACCGGTATGGCCAAGGGCGTGATCATCGCCCGGATTGAAGGCATCGACGATCGCGCCACCGCCGAGCGGCTCAAGGGGCTTAGCCTGTTCATTCCGCGCGAGGCGCTGCCGGAGCCCGAGTCCGGGGAATACTACCACGTCGATCTCATCGGCCTGCGCGCCGAGTTGGTTGGCGACAATGCGGGTAACGGTGTTCGGCCGCTGGGCGAGGTGATTGCGGTGAACGATTTCGGCGCCGGTCCGATTGTGGAGATCGCGGTTCCCGGCGCGGCGCCGGTCATGGTGCCGTTTACCGCGGCGGTGGTGCCGTGGATCGACCTCGATGGAGGGCGCGTCGGTATCAACGCCGTGCCTGGTTTACTTGACGATTTCCGAGCCGAGGACGGCGACGCGGGCAGCTGAGCCATGGAAAGCACCCAACCGGAACAACCCGGCGCGACAGCACAGACGTGCTGGCTGGCGCGGGTGTTGACCCTGTTTCCGGAGATGTTTCCGGGACCCCTTGGCGCATCGCTCGCCGGCCAGGCGCTGGCGCGGCGGCTTTGGCTGCTTGAAACGTTGGACATCCGTGCCTTTGCGAGCGATAAACATGCCACCGTCGACGATGCGCCGTTCGGCGGCGGACCTGGCATGGTCATGCGGCCCGACGTGGTCGATGCGGCAATCGCCGCGGCATTGCCGCCGGGCTCCGACTTGCCGTTGGTGTTCCTGACGCCGCGCGGCCAACCGCTCGACCAGGCGTGCGTGAAAGCACTGGCCGCCGGTTCGGGCGTTGTTCTGCTGTGCGGCCGCTACGAGGGTATCGACGAGCGGGTATTGGCGACGCGGAGGCCGATCGAGATCAGCCTCGGCGACTTTGTGTTGTCGGGAGGGGAGATCGCGGCTCTCGCCCTGATAGATGCGTGCGTGCGTTTATTGTCGGGGGTGATCGGCGAGCCGGCCTCGTTGAGGGAAGAAAGTTTTGAACGCGGGTTGCTTGAGTATCCGCATTACACCCGGCCGCGGGTGTGGCGCGATCTCGCCGTTCCGGAGGTGCTGACTTCGGGACATCACGGCCGGGTCGCCAACTGGCGGCACGAGCAGTCCGAGCGGATAACGCGTGAGCGGCGGCCCGATTTATGGGCCCGCCACGCCGGCATCGATCGATAAGAGCTGGCGTCGGCGGCGTTCTCGGGGCGCGCCCGCACTGGCCCGAATGTGACCGTGAGCAACAAGGACGACGTGCGATGAACATGATTCAAGCGCTCGAACAAGAGCAAATCGCGGCGCTGACCGCCGGGCGGACGGCGCCATACTTCGCCCCCGGCGACACCGTCAGGGTCAAGGTCAAGGTGGTCGAGGGCTCGCGCGAGCGGATCCAGGCGTTCGAGGGCGTATGCATTGCTCGGCGCAATCGCGGCCTGAACTCGGCCTTCACCGTGCGCAAGATTTCCTATGGAGAGGGGGTCGAACGGGTCTTCCCGCTGTATTCGCCGAACGTCGCCGACATCGAGGTCGTGCGCCGCGGCGATGTGCGGCGGGCCAAGCTCTACTATCTCCGCGCCTTGCGCGGCAAACGCGCGCGCATCTCCGAAAAGACCGACGGTTTTGCCGCCAAGGTCGCACAGGATGAGCGCGATACGGCGACCCGCGAGAAGCAGCGCACCGTGGCGGCCGCTAAGGAGAAGGCCGCCGCCGCGGCGGTCGCGGCGTCGGAATAAATCAGCGCGGCGATCCCCGGCCGGCCCGGGGTGGCCGGGGAGTAGGCTCAGCCATGGCGCAAGCCAAGACGCTTTTCGACAAGATCTGGGATGCGCATGTCGTCGATGTCCAGGAAGACGGCACCTGCGTGCTCTACATCGACCGGCATCTGGTTCACGAGGTCACCAGCCCGCAGGCGTTTGAAGGCTTGCGGATGACCGCCCGGACGGTGCGTCGCCCCGACGCCGGCCTCGCCGTCGCCGACCACAACGTGCCGACCACCGACCGCTCCGCCGGCATCGCTGACGAGGAGTTGCGCGTCCAGGTCGATACGCTGGAGCGCAACTGCGCCGAGTTCGGTATCGAGTACTTCTCGATGGACGACATTCGCCAGGGCATCGTTCACATCATCGGCCCGGAGCAGGGCTTCACCCAGCCCGGCATGACCATCGTCTGCGGCGATTTGCACACCGCCACCCACGGCGCTTTTGGCGCGCTGGCTTTCGGCATTGGTACCTCCGAGGTCGAGCACGTGCTCGCGACCCAGACCCTGCTGCAAAAGCCGGCGAAGAACATGCGGATCACCATCGACGGCGCCTTGCCGCGCGGGATAACGGCCAAGGATCTGGTGCTTGCCGTCATCGGCGCGATCGGCACCGCCGGCGGCACCGGCTATGTTATCGAATACGCTGGCGCGGCGATTCGGGGGCTGAGCATGGAAGGCCGGATGACGGTCTGCAACATGACGATCGAGGCCGGCGCTCGCGCCGGGCTGATCGCCCCCGATGAGACGACCTTCGCCTATCTCAAAGGCAGGGCGATGGCGCCGGCCGGCGCGGCTTGGGACGCCGCCGTCGCCTATTGGCGGACCCTGCCGTCCGATCCCGGCGCCCGCTACGACAGCGAGGTTCACCTCGACGCCGCCGCGATCATTCCACAGGTCACCTGGGGCACGAGTCCGCAGGACGTCGTCCCGATCACCGGCGCGGTGCCGGTTCCGGGCGAGGTCGCCGACGCCGATCGCCGCGCGGCGATGCTGCGTTCGCTCGCCTACATGGGCCTGGAGGCGGGCACGCCGATGCGCGAGGTGCGGATCGACCGCGTGTTCATCGGCTCATGTACCAACGGCCGGATCGAGGATCTTCGCGACGCGGCCGCCGTGGTCCGCGGCCGCAAGGTGGCCGCCAGCGTCGGCGCCATGGTCGTGCCTGGTTCCGGCCTCGTCAAACAGATGGCCGAAGCCGAAGGGCTTCACCGCGTGTTCATCGACGCCGGCTTCGAGTGGCGCGAGCCCGGATGCTCCATGTGCCTGGCGATGAACGCCGACCGGCTCGAACCGGGCGAGCGCTGCGCGTCCACGTCCAACCGGAACTTCGAGGGCCGCCAGGGCCGCGGCGGGCGGACTCACCTGATGAGCCCGGCGATGGCCGCGGCGGCGGCCTTGACCGGCCGGCTAACCGACGTCCGCGAGTTGGACGCCGGTTGAGCAGCCCGAAGTCGGTAACAAGCGGCATCCTGAAAAGGCGATCCGGCAATGGAAAAGTTCACCAAGCTTAGCGGCGTCGCCGCGCCCTTGCCGATGATCAACGTCGACACCGACATGATCATCCCCAAGCAGTTCCTGAAGACGATCAAGCGCAGCGGCCTCGGCAAGAGCCTGTTTTTCGAGATGCGCTACGACGACGACGGCAAGGAACTGGCGGACTTTGTCCTCAACCGGCCGGCGTACCGCCAGGCCCGAATCCTCATCGCCGGCGACAACTTCGGCTGCGGCTCGTCCAGAGAGCACGCGCCTTGGGCGTTGCTCGATTTTGGCATCCGTTGCGTCATCGCGCCCAGCTTCGCCGATATCTTTTTCAACAACTGCTTCAAGAACGGCATTCTGCCCATTGTGCTGCCGCGTGAACAGGTCGACGTCCTAATGGCGGCATCGGACCGCGGCGCGAACGCCGTTTTCGAGATCGATTTGGAGCGGCAGGAAATCAACGCGCCCGACGGAACGCCGATCGCGTTCTCGGTAGATCCGTTTCGCAAGGAGTGCCTGCTCGGCGGCCTCGACGAGATCGGCTTGACGCTGAAGAAAGCTGCCGCCATCGACGCCTTCGAGAAGCATCATCGCGCGACCCAGCCGTGGCTGTTCCGCTGATCTTGGCTTCTCCGCTGCTGCCGGCCCGCGCTTACCGCGCTGTCCCGGCAGCCAACAAGACAGGTTGAATAATGGCCGATAAGAAGAATCTTCTCATTCTGGCGGGGGACGGCATCGGGCCCGAGGTGATGGTCGAGGTTTGCCGTGTTATCGACTGGCTTGAACGCAAGCGCAATATCGCCATCGACGTGACCGAGGACAAGGTCGGCGGCGCCGCCATCGATGCCTACGGCGTTGCGCTGGCCGACAAGACCATGGCCGCGGCGCTCGACGCCGATGCGGTCTTGCTCGGCGCCGTCGGTGGGCTGAAGTGGGACAATCTGCCGTTCGCGAACAAGCCCGAACGCGGGTTATTGCGACTGCGCAAGGAGATGGAGCTGTTCGCCAACCTCCGCCCGGCGGTTGTTTTCAGCGCGCTCAGCGAGGCTTCGCCGCTGCGCGCCGAAATCGTACGCGACCTCGACATCATGATCGTGCGCGAACTCACCGGCGGGGTCTATTTCGGCGAGCCGCGCGGTATCGAAACTCTGCCCGACGGGACCAGGCGGGGCGTGAACACCCAAGTCTACACCACGCCGGAGATCCACCGCATCGCCAGGGTCGCCTTCGAGCTTGCCGGGAAGCGTAACCGGCGGGTGTGCTCGGTCGACAAGGCCAATGTCATGGAGAGCGGCGTTTTGTGGCGCGAGGAAGTCCAGGCGCTGCACGACCGCGAGTTTCCCGACATCGAACTCAGCCACATGTACGCCGACAACTGCGCCATGCAGCTGGTTCGCGCGCCGAACCAGTTCGACGTCATCGTCACCGATAATCTGTTCGGCGACATGCTGTCCGACGAGGCGGCGATGCTGACCGGTTCGCTTGGGATGCTGCCGTCCGCCTCGCTCGGCGCTCTCGACGGCAATGGCCGTCGCCGCGCGCTCTACGAGCCGGTTCACGGCAGCGCTCCCGACATTGCCGGCAAGGGGGTGGCCAACCCGCTGGCGGTGCTGCTCAGCTTCGCGATGTGCCTGCGCTACTCGTTCGACATGGCTAACACCGCCGACCTGCTCGAACAAGCGGTTAAAAGCGTGCTCGACGGCGGGCTGCGCACCGCCGATATCATGCAGAACGGCAAGGCGAGGGTATCGACGCGGGTGATGGGAGAGGCGATCGTTCGCGAGTTTGAGAAGATCGCCTAACTGGTTCATCGGCAAGGAGATGTAAGCAATGGGTTATCGTGTCGCCGTCATCGGCGCGACCGGCAATGTCGGCCGGGAAATGCTCCAGACGCTCGCCGAGCGCAAATTCCCGGTCGATGAAGTTTATGCGCTGGCATCGTCGCGCTCGGCCGGTGCCGAGGTGTCGTTCGGCGAGGACGAGACGCTTAAGGTCCATGATCTTGCCAATTTCGACTTTCGCGGCATCGATATCGTCATGTCCTCGCCCGGCGCCAAAGTCGCGGCGACATTCGCGCCAAAGGCCGCCGCGGCCGGCGCGGTCGTCATCGACAACACCTCGCATTTCCGCATGGAGCCGGACGTGCCGCTGGTCGTGCCCGAGGTCAATTCGGGCGCCATCGCCGGCTACACGAAGCGCGGGATTATCGCTAACCCCAACTGCTCGACCATCCAAATGGTGGTCGCGCTCAAGCCGCTCCACGACGTGGCCCGGATCAAGCGGGTGGTCGTATCCAGCTACCAGTCGGTGTCCGGCGCCGGCAAGGAGGCGATGGACGAGCTGTTCAAGCAGACCCGCGGGATCTACGTCAACGAGCCGGCCGCGCAGCATAAAAGCACGTTTTCCAAGCAGATCGCGTTCAACGTGATCCCGCAGATCGACATCTTCATGGACGACGGCTCGACCAGGGAAGAGTGGAAGATGGCGGTCGAGACCCGCAAGATCCTCGATCCGTCGATCCGGGTCACCGCGACCTGCGTTCGCGTTCCGGTTTTCATCGGCCACGCCGAGGCGATCAATATCGAGTTCGAGACGCCGATCAGCGAGGCCGCGGCGACCCGGGCGCTGCGCGCCGCGCCGGGCATTGTCGTGGTCGATCATCGCGCCGACGAGGGCTACGTCACGCCGGTGGAGTGCGTCGGCGAGGACGCGGTCTACGTCAGCCGGATCCGCAAGGACCCAACCGTTGCAAACGCGCTGAGCCTGTGGGTGGTCGCCGATAACCTGCGCAAGGGCGCGGCGCTCAACGCCGTGCAAATTGCCGAAGAGTTGGCCCGCACCTACCTTCGCGCCATGGCGTAACGCTCGTTCGAGTGGCGCTTGATGCGGCCGCGAGGGGCGGGCGGCCGTGACCCTGGAGAAGAAGATGTCTTCGCCTTCGACCGCCGCTCCGGTCGCGCGCCTGAGTGCGCTCGCGACCGCCGTGCCGCCGTATGTGCTGGCCCAAGATGACGTGGTTCGTCATGCCGCCGAGATCTTCGCTCCGGTGGAAGCCGGATTCCACCGCCTGGCGCCGGTTTACCGCAATGCCCTGATCGAGCGCCGTCATTCCTGCGTGCCGATCGAGTGGTTCGTCGTCAGGCACGGCTTCGCCGAGCGCAACGCCTTGTTTCTCAAGCACGCGACCGCACTGCTCACCGAGGCCGCGACCAAGGTGCTTGCCGAGGCGCGGCTGCGGCCCGAGGACATCGATGCGATCGTAACCGTGTCGTCGTCGGGCATCGCGACGCCCGGTCTTGATGCGATGGTCATGGGCCGGATCGCGTTCCGCTCCGATATTCTCCGCCTGCCGGTGTTCGGGCTCGGCTGCGCCGGTGGGGTATTAGGGCTATCGCGTGCCACGGCCATGGCTCAGGCGATGCCGCGATCGCGGGTTCTCCTCCTCGTCGTCGAGTTGTGCAGCCTGACGTTCCGCCGTCAGGATCGCGCCAAGAGCAATATTGTCGCCACCGCCCTGTTCGGCGATGGTGCCGCGGCCGCCGTGATCACCTGCCGCGGCGACGATCCGGGCGCGGCCGATGCACCCAGGCTTGGGCCATGGGGCGAGCACACCTGGCCCGACAGCCTGGACGTAATGGGCTGGGATGTCGCCGACGACGGGCTCAAGGTGATGTTCTCGCGCGATATCCCGACCCTGGTTCACGACGAGCTGCGACCGGTACTGGATGCGTTCTTTGCCCGCCACAACATCGCGCTTTCCGATATCGACGAGTTCATCCCTCATCCCGGCGGGGCCAAGGTTCTCGATGCGCTCGAGGACTGCTTCGAACTGCGGCGCGGCGCACTGACGCGTGCCCGCGAGACGCTGCGCGACTACGGCAACATGTCCGCCGCCACCGTGCTGTTCGTTTTGCGCGCGGCCCTCGATGCTCATCGCGGCGGCCGCCGCCTGATGACGACGCTTGGGCCGGGCTTTACCGCCGGCATGATGATCATCGAGGCCGACTGAGCGTGGCGCGGATCTTGACCGCGGCGGCGAGCAGCCCGCTCGTTTGGATTCTGGCGCTGGTCGTGGCCCAACGTCTGGCCGAGCTAGCCTTCGCGCGGGTCAACACTCGAAGGCTGCTCGCGCAGGGCGCGCGCGAGGCCGGTCAGCGGCACTATCCCCTGTTCATTCTTCTCCACGGCTCGTGGCTCATCGCCATCGCCGCGGCGACGCCTATCGACAGGCAGCCGAGCTGGCCTCTGATCGGCGCCTTTTTCGTCCTTCAGCTGCTGCGGGTCTGGGTCATCGTGACGTTGGGCGCCTATTGGACGACGCGGGTGATTACCCTCGACGGCGCGCCGATCGTGCGGCACGGCCCGTTTCGCTTCGTCCGCCATCCCAATTATTGGATCGTCGCGGCCGAAATCGCGGTCCTGCCGCTGGCGTTCGGCGCCTGGAAAATCGCCGTGGTCTGGTCGGTTCTCAACGCGGTCTTGCTCCGCCGCCGCGTCGCGGTCGAGATGGAAGCGCTGCGCCCGCGCGAAGGGCTCGGCCATCGCTCGTGAGGGGTACGGGGGCATCGGCAACGGCCCGCCTTGCCATCGGCCCGACATCAGGATTACCTTCTCGCGGTTGCAAAACATAAACTCTAACGGAGGGGGATCGCCTGATGCCGAAGACAGCTCGTCCGCGCCGCAGTGTTCTTTATATGCCGGGATCGAACGTGCGGGCGCTGGAAAAAGCCAAGACTCTCGCCGCCGACGGCCTGATCCTCGATCTCGAGGACGCCGTCGCGCCCGACGCCAAGGACGTAGCCCGCAAGCAAGTCTGCCAGGCGGTCAAGGGCGGCGGCTACGGGATGCGCGAGCTCATCGTCCGGGTCAACGGGCTGGCGACGCCGTGGGGCTACGCCGACATCGCCGCGGCGTCGCGCACCGGGGCCGACGCCATTTTGTTGCCGAAGGTCGAGAGCGCCGACGCCATCCGCCACATGGAAGCGATCATGAAGGCCAACGGCGCGCCCGAAACCATGGCCATCTGGGCGATGATGGAAACGCCACGCAGCGTGCTCCAATCCCAGCGTATCGCCGAGTCCTCGGCGCGGATGACCTGCCTCGTCATGGGCACCTCCGATCTCGCCAAGGAGCTCGACTGCGCCCACACTCACGAGCGGCTGCCGTTCATCACCTCGCTCAGCCTGTGCATGCTCGCCGCGCGCGCCTCGGGACTGGCGATCCTCGACGGCGTCTATCTCGATCTCAAGGACGAGGAGGGCTTCGAGTTCGCCTGCCGCCAGGGCGCCGAGCTGGGCTTCGACGGCAAGACGCTGATCCATCCGAACCAGGTCGCGGCGTGCAACAAGGTCTTCACTCCGAAGGCCGACGACGTCGAGTGGTCGCGCAAGATCATCGCCGCCCACGCCGCGGCGGCCGAACGGGGCGAGGGCGTCGCGGTGGTCGACGGCAAACTGATCGAGAACCTTCACGTCGAAAGCGCCCAGCGCCTCGTCAAGATGGCCGAAGCCATCGAGAAAATGCAAAGCGAAGTCGCCGCCGCGCAGTAGGACCGGATCGGACTACCGTCTGGCTTGCGCCCCGCGACCAACATTTTGCGGGCCTAATGCGCCTATGGCGCTGCGGCCCGCTCTTTCCATGTAGCGCCCGCCGCTAGATCGTCAGCATGCTGCTTCTGGGCGTCACGCTGTTCGATCTCATGTCGCATATTCAGGTCAACATCCGCATGGTAGGGGTTCCCGGGCAACGGGCTGGCGCGAACGCATCGCCTCATTCTCGACGCGTGCTCCACCGTCACAACCGCCCAGCCATAGAACGCCCGGCCCTGGCCGCGGCCATTTGCAACTCTATCCGCGATGATCGTCATCCTCTCGTCGGACTCGATCCCCAGCCTGTCTACCGAAAGCAACTGCTCATGCTTGGCTCCAAGGAAGCTGTCGCGGTCGCCTTTCCGCTTTCGCCATCGCTTCGCCTGCCGACTCGAGAAAACGCTCCGGCCCAGCGAGTCATCCTGCTCGAGTGGTGGCAAAGCTCGTTCAGTCAGCATGGGCCATGCTGGCCAATTTCGCCAATTCGCAGCTGAGGAAATCATCTGGAAAAGCGCTGACGTCGTCGTAGCGAGCCCGGCGGTGGCCACGGACGTTCGAGAACCATGCGCCGCCGCCATCTGCGTCAACCGATAAGGAGACCGCGGCGCGAGCGTCCTGTCTGCGGAAGAACAGTACGATCTCATGGTCCGCGGACGGGTAAACACTTGGCTCGGGCAATGCAAACGGTAGCCTCGCGATCCGCTTCAGAATGGCTTCCGCGACGTTCAGCGCTTTCTCGGCCGGCTCTGGATATCGTTCCTCGCGCGCTTCATCCTTGCATTCGCGCAACTCCGCGAGCGCGGCGGGTAGCCAGGGCTGCGGGCGGTGGAGGCGCCGGCACTCAAGGCCGAGCGGCTTGCATTGTTCGGGCGCGAAGGCATTCTCTTGGAGGCGCATCTCTTGAGAGCCACGCTCGAACTGCCCGTTGGTGCTAGCTGCCCGCGAGTAGGCCGGAGCGAGATTCCCAGCTAGAGCGCTTTGCATCACGAATGTCCCTCCTCGAAGCCGAACTGGCTAAGGATACTGCTGAGCATGAGGGATATATGCGCGCTACGCTCTTGAAAATCATCATGCTTCCCTCGGCCGAAATAGTTCGCGAAACACGCGGCATAGAGGGCGTACTCCGGCAAGGCCGAAGGCTCAAGCGCGAAACCAATCCGCCAGGCATCTTCCTCGTTTCTCAGTTGGCCACGTACCGCAAAACTGACAGCCTCCGCTCCAACAGAGCGAGGATCGAAGTTGATTTCATGTCGGGCGTCCAGAGCTTCCTGAACGGATTGCGTGCTACTCTCGCAGGTTAACCATGACATGACGTTGATTAACGTGGAGGAAACCGCGAAGTTGGGAAAAATATCTCGAAGCGCCTGTTCGCAACGACTGACAATAAGCCTTGCTTGATCCGTTTGCTGCGATGCTAGGCCATTGAATTGCCCGATTAGGCGATCGACGCGAATTTCGACGCTGCCGTTCAAAGCTGGGCAGGCAATTCTGGCGAAGTTCTCGGCGTAGCTTGTGCCGCCAAGTGACTGAAGATCCGCTAGCTGCAAACCATAATTGTCCCCGATCTTGTTGTAGCAGGCCTGCAAGACATCCGCATGACGAGCCGCAAGAGCGAACAAGGGCTGATCGTAGACGAGATCGCACTTGATAATCGAGAGCTCAATCCTGCACTGCATTCTCATTGTCCTTCCAATTCCGCCGTCGCGGTCATGGCGGCGCGGCCGTTGGGGGCTTGGGCTTCGAGCGAGACCATGGTTCCGTCGAGGAGACCGACGACGCGGAACGGCGCGAGGTCGAACAGCGGCGCCTGGCCGCGGAATTCGAAGCTTTTCGCGGCGCGCGCCGCGTTCTTGCGGACCAGCTCCATTAGCAGGACGGCGGTCAGCGGGCCGTGGACGACGAGGCCGGGGTAGCCCTCGGCGCCGGTCGCGTAGGCGCGGTCGTAGTGGATGCGATGGGCGTTGAAGGTCAGCGCCGAGAACCGGAACAGCAACCGCGGATCGGGAGTAATTTCGCGTGACCATGTGCCCGCGGGCGGCGGGGGCAGCGTCACCGGCTGTGGCGCGGGGACCGGCGCGCCCGGCTCGCGGTAGACGATGTCTTGCTGCTCCTCGATACAAACCAGGCTCCGCTGCTCGATCCGGTAGCCAACGCTGACAAACGCCAGCCGACCGCTGCGGCCCGATTTCTCCGACACGGCGCGAATGACGGCCGTTCGCCGGGCCGGCTCGCCGATGATCAGCGGCCGGACGAAGCGCAGGCGGGCGCCGGCGAACATGCGCCGGGGCAGGGTGATCGGCGGCATGAAGCCGCCGCGCTGGGGATGGCCGTCGTCGCCCAGGCTCGCCTGGGGCGACGGTGCGAGGAAGTAGAACCAGTGCCACAGCGATGGCAGCGCGGCGCCGGTGGCGAACGCCGCCGGATCGTCGTCGAGCGTCGCCGCCGCGGCCCGGGCCGGGGCCAGCGCGATCAGGTCCTCGTGAGTTTCCTCGCGGCCGATCCACTCGGCGAATACCCATTCAGCCTCGCCCATGCCTCACCTCCGATCCTACAGTTCGGTCGGGCCGCCGACGATGCGTTTGTCGTGGAGGGTGCCGATCTGGCCGTCGCTGAGGCCGAGGATGCCGCTCAGGACCTCGTCGGTATGCTCGCCCAAGAGCGGCGCGCGCTCCGGCGCCACCCGGGGCAGTGCCGAAAATGACAACGGCGAGCCCGGCACCAGGTATGAGCCGATGCCAGGCTGCTCGATCTCGGCGAACATCGGGTTGTCGGTCGAGCAGCGCGGGTCCTGCTCGATCATCTGCAGGAAGGTCTGGTAGGGTCCCCAGCAGACCCCGGTGCCGTCGAAGGTCCGGGTGACGTCCGCAAGCGTGCGCTCGGCGAACCACGGCTGAAGCACCGCAGAGATCGCGTCGCGGGCCTTGAAGCGGTCGCCCTCCCGGCTGAGGTCGACACCCAACAGCGGCTCGATCAGGCCCAGCTTTTCGGTGAGGCCGGTGGCCTTGCACAGCGCCTGCCACTGGCGCTTGGTGATGGCGACGACGTAGATGTAGCGGTCGTCGCTGGTCTCGAACTCGCGGCCGTAGGCGCCATAAAGATAGTTACCGAACGAGGTGTGGTCCTCGCGGTTGATCTGCGCCTCGCCGATCAGGCCGAGGTTGCCGACCATCGCCATGGCGACGTCCGACAGCGGCAGCTTGATGAACTGACCCTCGCCGGTCAGCCGGCGGTGGCGTTCGGCGGCGAGGATGCCCATCGCCGCGGTCACACCGGCGATGCAGTCCCATGCCGGCAGGACGTGATTGACCGGGTTGATCGGCTTGTGGCCGTGGGTCGGCCCGGTCGCGAACGGGATGCCGATGGCGCAGTTGACGGTGTAGTCGACCGCCGAGCTGCCGTCGGGGTTGCCGAACAGGTTCATCATGATGACGTCGGCGCGGCGCGACTTGAGGTTGTCGTAACCGAGCCAGCCGCTCGCCGGGAAATTGGTGAGGAAAATGCCGTTGCCTTCGCCCGACGCGGTAATCAGCGAGACGATCAACTCCTGGCCTTCCGGCGTGCGCGTGTTCACCGCGATGGAGCGCTTGCCCTTGTTCAAACCAACCCAGTAGAGGCTCTTGCCATCACTGGTCAGCGGCCAGCGAAGGGCGTCGAGCCCGCCTTCCAGCGGATCGAACCGGATCACCTCGGCGCCCTGCTGGGCCATGGTCATCCCGCACAATGGTGCGGCAACGAAGGCGGAGCCCTCGATGATCCGCAAGCCCTTGAGAACCGTGCTCATGGCGACCTCCCCAGCGATGCTCTCGTTGTGTTTTGCTTGTATCAGCAAGCGCGCGTCCATCGCAACACGGCCCCTGCCGTCGCCGGTATGAATGACCTCCGTGCATGCGCATGGTTGAGCAAGGCAGCGGCGCGATGGATCATCCACGTCATAGCTGATAAGGTCTTCGAGTTCGAAAAGTGACGGGCGGGAAATACGCTGCGGCGAAAGCAACACGACCGCGGCAGCCCTTGCCCCAGCCGCGCCATGGCGTGTGCGCGGCGGGATCGTCCGGCAGGGAGGCTAGAACGTGCATAGTGATAGCGATAGCGCGCCCGCGCGTGGGCGCAAGACCAAACTTGAGTCCGCCGGGACGGGTGCTCAGCCCCATCCCCACCATGACAACCCCGATCCCGGTCAGGCGCCGGCCGATCAGCCGCCATCCGAGGACGATATTGGGGACGGTATCGGCGCCGACGCGGCGGAAACCGCGCCACTCGCCGCCGTAACGCCGATGAACGGGATCAGGGTCATCGATGTCGGCACCTTTCTCGCCGGACCCTACGCGGCGTCGATCATGGGCGAGTTCGGCGCCGAGGTGCTCAAGGTCGAACACCCGATCGCCGGCGATCCGATGCGCCGGTTTGGCACCCCGACCAAGCGCCATGACGCAACCCTCGCGTGGCTGAGCGAGGCCCGCAACAAGAAATCTGTGACCATCGATCTGCGCCAGCGCGAGGGCGTCGAGCTGTTCATCAAGCTGGTCGGCAAGGCCGATGTGCTGGTCGAAAACTTCCGCCCGGGAACGATGGAGGAATGGGGCCTCGGCTGGGATGTGCTTAAGCGCCGCCAATCCCGGCCTGGTGATGCTCCGCGTCTCCGGCTATGGCCAGACCGGACCCTATCGCCGCCGCCCCGGCTTCGCCCACATCGCCCACGCCGTTGGCGGGCTGTCCTACCTCGCGGGCTTTCCCGGCGAGACGCCGGTGGTCCCCGGCACCGCGCCGCTCGGCGACTACATCTCCAGCCTCTATGGCGCCATCGGGGTGATGCTGGCGCTGCGCCACAAGGAGCGGACCGGGCGCGGCCAGGTCATCGATGTCGGCATCTACGAGGCGGTGTTCCGCCAGATGGAGGAGTTGGCGGCGGCTTACGGGCTGTTCGGCAAGATCCGCGAGCGCGAGGGCGCCGGCAGCTTCGTCGCCGTCCCGCACGGCCACTTCCGCACCGGCGACGACAAATGGGTCGCCATCGCCTGCACCACCGACAAGATGTTCGAGCGCCTGGCCGAGGCGATGGAGCGCCCGGAACTCGCCTCGCACACCCTTTACGGCGAACAACGCAAGCGCCTCGCCGCGCGCGACGAGGTCAACAAGATCGTCATCGAGTGGACCCTGTCGCTGACCCGCGACGAGATGATGGCGCGCTGCCTGGAAAAAGAGGTGCCGGTCGGCAAGCTCAACTCCATCGCCGATATCTTCGACGACGAGCACTTCAAGGCTCGCGGCAACGTTCTCGAAGTCGAGGAGGACGGCTTGAGCGTCGCCATTCCCGGCGTCGTGCCGACATTGTCGGAAAGCCCGGGCCGGGTGAGCAATCTCGGCCCGCCGCTCGGCAACGCCACCTACGAGGTGATGCGCGAACTGCTCGATCTGTCGGCCGCCGACATTGCCTCGTTGCGCCAGCGCAAGATTATTTGAGGGGGGAGGCGGATCATGAGCAAGGACGCCACCGACACGGCCAACAGTCTGCCCTTGAGCGGCATCCGGGTCATCGATGTCGCGACCGTGATCGCGGCGCCCTATTGCGCCGCGATCCTTGGGGAATTCGGCGCCGAAGTGCTCAAGGTCGAGCATCCGGTCGGCGGCGATGCCTGTCGCCGGTTCGGCACGCCGACCAAGCGCGGCGATACCCTCACGTGGCTGAGCGAGGCCCGCAACAAGAAGTCGGTGACCATCGATCTGCATCGGCCGGACGGCGTCGAGCTGTTCAAGAAGCTGATCAAGGACACCGACATCCTCTGCGAAAACTTCCGCACCGGGACGCTGGAACGCTGGGGTCTCGGCTGGGACGTGCTGCGCGAGGTCAATCCGCGGCTGATCATGCTGCGGGTCACCGGTTACGGCCAGACCGGTCCCTACAAGGACAGGCCCGGCTTCGCCCGCATCGCCCATGCGTTCGGCGGGCTTGCCTATCTCGCCGGGATGCCCAAGGGGACGCCGGTCACGCCCGGCTCGACCACGCTCGGCGACTACATGTCGGGGCTGTACGGCTGCATCGGCGTGCTGATGGCGCTGCGCTACCGCGACCAGACCGGGCGCGGCCAGTACATCGACACGGCGCTTTACGAGTTGGTGTTCCGCTGTACCGACGAACTCGCCCCGGCCTACGCCATGTATGGCACGGTGCGCGAGCGCCACGGCCCGCACATCGAAAGTGCCTGCCCCTACGGTCATTTCCCGACCAAGGACGGCAAGTGGGTGGCGATCGCGTGCACCACCGACAAGCTTTTCGCCCGGCTCGCCGAGGCCATGGGCCGTTCGGAATTGGCATCGAGCAGCCTATATGGCGACCAGAAGACCCGCATCGAGAACCGCCACGACGTCAACGAGATCGTCCGCGACTGGTGCGGCTCGCTGGCCCGCGACGAAGTCCTCGCGCGGTGCAACAAGACCGGCGCGCCGGCCGGGCCGCTCAACAACATCGCCGACATCTTCGGCAATCGGCAGTTCCATGCCCGACGCAACCTGGTCTCCATCGACGAGGCCGATGTCGGCGAAACGATTATTGTGCCCAACGTCATTCCCAGGCTATCGGAGACGCCGGGCCGGATCGACTCTCTCGGCCCCCGTCTCGGCCAGCATACCGACGAGATCCTGAGCGAGATGCTCGGCATGTCGGCGGGCGAAATCGAGGAGCTACGCAAGAAGCGGGTGATCTGACCCGGTTGCCCGCGCAAAGGATCGCCACCGGACGGTTCTGGTTTTCACCGCCATCGCGCCGGCGTAATGTCCGCGCTTCGTTGACGTTGAGCGGAGCGGGGAACGGATGGCGGGCGAGGGAATTCCAGTCGGAATCATCATGGGCAGTCAGTCCGACTGGGCGACGATGCGCCATACCGCCGAAACCTTGGCGGCACTTGAGGTTCCTTGCGAAGCGCGGATCGTCTCCGCGCACCGCACGCCCGAGCGATTATTCGCCTATGCCCGCGCCGCCAAGGGCCGCGGCCTGAAGGTGATTATCGCCGGCGCCGGCGGCGCCGCGCACCTGCCGGGAATGACGGCGGCGCTGAGCCCGCTGCCAGTCTTCGGCGTGCCGGTGGAATCGGCGATGCTCAAGGGGCAGGACAGCCTGCTGTCGATCGTGCAGATGCCGGCCGGCATTCCCGTCGGGACGCTCGCCATCGGCAAGGCCGGCGCGATCAACGCCGCCCTGCTTGCCGTCGCCGTCCTCGCGCTCAATGACGCGCCCTTGGCGGCCCGCCTTGACGTCTGGCGCGCGCGCCAAACCGCCGCGGTCGGCGAAGCGCCCAGCGATGAGTGACGTTCGCGTTTGCGGCGTCCGGAGTGGATTGCCGCGCCAACCCTCCGGGGCTGCTCGCGATGACGGCGGCGGATTTGCGCCGCTTGCCCCGTCCGTCATCGCGAGCGGAGCGTGGCGATCCAGGCCTTGCGCGGGCGTCGGGCGATGAGCGGGCCGCTGGCGCCGGGGGGAACCATCGGGGTGCTGGGCGGCGGCCAGCTTGGCCGGATGCTGGCGCTGGCCGCCGCCCGGCTCGGGCTCCACACCCACATCTACTGCCCCGACGAGGACCGGCCGGCTGAGGATGTTGCCGCCGCCTGCAGCCCTTCGGCCTACGACGACGAGGCGGCGTTGCTCGCGTTCGCGCGAAACGTCGACGTCGTCACCTACGAGTTCGAGAACGTTCCTGAAGCGAGCGCGCGGTCTCTCGCCCGGCACGTTCCCGTCCGGCCGCCGCCCGAGGCGCTGTCGGTCGCCCAGGATCGATTGCGCGAAAAGCTGTTTTTGGACGATGCCGGGATTGCGACGGCGCCGTTCGCGGCCGTTGATGACGAAGCCGACCTGCGCGCCGGGATCGCCGCGGTCGGTCTGCCGGCGGTCATCAAGACCCGTCGGTTCGGCTATGACGGCAAGGGCCAGGCGTTTGTTGCCGATGCGACCGGCGCGGCCGAAGCCCTAGAGGCCCTGGGCGGTGGGAAGGCCATCATCGAAGGGTTCGTGCCGTTTGTCCGCGAGGTCTCGGTGATCGTAGCACGTGGTCTTGACGGTGGAGTGGCGGCTTATGAGCCGGTTTGGAATGTTCACGAAAACCATGTCCTGGCGCGCACCATCGTGCCGGCAGGACTGCCCGGCGATGTCGCCGACGACGCCCAGGCCATCGCCGTGCGGATCGTCGAGCGGCTCGACTATGTCGGCGTCATGGGCGTCGAGATGTTTCTCGATACGAACGGCGGACCCCGCCTGCTCGTCAACGAGATGGCGCCGCGTGTTCACAATTCCGGTCACTGGACGCTCGACGCCTGTGTCGTCAGCCAGTTCGAACAGCACATTCGCGCCATCTGCGGCTGGCCGCTGGGCTCGACCGAGCGCCATTCCGACGCGGTCATGGACAACCTGCTCGGCGGAGCGGTCGAGGACTGGGAGGCGCTGGCCCGCGATCCGCGCGCGGCGATCCACATTTACGGCAAGGGAGCGGTCCTACCCGGCCGCAAGATGGGCCACGTGACGCGCGTCTATCCGCTCGGCGCCAATCCGTTTACCGAGCCCCTTTCCGGCGAACCACCGGCGAACGCGTCACCATTTGACCTCCGTCCCGCTTCGGTGTACCCGTAGGTTTCCGGGACGTTGTGCAATTGCGAACAAACGCAAGGGGAGGGGAAACTCATGAAGCTGCCAGTCCAGTTCTATAAGCCGCTGGCGATTGGCGCGCCGCAGCCGATGCGCGAGCTTCCGGTCCGGCCGGAGCGAATGATCCATTTCTTCCCGCCGCACCTGGAAAAGATCCGCGCGCGCGTGCCCGACATGGCCAAGCAGGTCGACGTCCTGCTCGGCAATCTGGAAGACGCCATTCCCGCCGAGGCCAAGGAGGCCGCGCGCGCCGGCTTCGTCGAGGTCGCGGCGGCGCACGATTTCGGTGACACCGCGCTGTGGACCCGGGTCAATGCGCTCAATAGCCCGTGGTTTCTCGACGACATGGTTGCCATCGTCAAGGCGGCGGGCAACAAGCTCGACGTTGTCATGATCCCGAAGGTGGAAGGGCCATGGGACATCCATTTCGTCGATCAGTACCTGGCCCTGCTCGAGGCCCGGTTCGAGGTGACCAAGCCGATCCTGATCCATGCCCTGCTGGAAACGGCCCAGGGCGTCAAGAACGTTGAGGAGATCGCCAGCGCCAGCCCGCGGATGCACGGCATGAGCCTCGGCCCGGCCGATCTGGCCGCCTCGCGCGGCATGAAGACCACCCGCGTCGGCGGCGGCCATCCGTTCTACGGCGTGCTCGCCGATCCCGACGCCGACAAGGCCGAGCGCGCGTTCTCACAGCAGGATCTTTGGCATTACACCGTCGCCAAGATGGTCGATGCCTGCGTCTCCAATGGGCTGCGGGCGTTCTACGGACCGTTCGGCGACATCAAGGACGAGGCCGCCTGCGAGGCCCAGTTCCGCAACGCCTTCCTGATGGGCTGCACCGGCGCCTGGTCGCTGGCGCCGAACCAGATCGCCATCGCCAAACGCGTGTTCAGCCCCGATGTCGGCGAGGTGCTGTTCGCGAAGAAAATCCTGGCGGCGATGCCGGACGGGACCGGCGTCGCCATGATCGACGGCAAGATGCAGGACGACGCAACCTGGAAGCAGGCCAAGGTCATTGTCGATCTCGCCAAACTGGTGGCGAGAAAGGATCCGGACCTGGCCGAGGCCTACGAGTTCTAGCCCAGTTCTTGGTTGGTTCCGGGCGCCACTCTCCCCGCTTGGGCGAGAGAGCGGAAGCCAAGCGGCGATGCGAACGGGTATGGGCGAGCGCCGGGGCCGGTGCGCGCGGATGACGGCACAGGGGCAGGACATGAGCACCAAGACCAATCCAGGCAACTTCTTCGAAGACTTCAAGGTCGGTCAGGAGATCATCCACGCGACGCCGCGCACGGTGACCGACGGCGATGTCGCGCTCTACATCGCGCTCTACGGCACCCGCTTCGCGATGAACTGTTCGGCGGCGTTCGCGGGCATGCTCGGGCTCGATCGCGTACCGGTCGACAGCCTGCTCGCGTTCCACATGGTGTTCGGCAAGACCGTGGCCGATATCTCGCTGAACGCGGTGGCCAATCTCGGCTACGCCTCGGGCCGCTTCGGCGAGCCGGTCTACCCCGGCGATACGGTGTCGACGACCTCGGAGGTTATCGGCTTGCGCGAGAACAAGGACGGCAAGACCGGCGTCGTCTATGTCCGCTCGATCGGCGTCAATCAGCGCCAGGAAATGCTCCTCGATTATTGCCGCTGGGTCATGGTCCGCAAGAAGGACCCGGCTTCGCCGGCGCCGGAACCGGTCATTCCCGAACTCCCCGATGCGGTCGATGTCGGTCAGCTGATGGTGCCGTACAAGCTGCACGTCACCAACTACGATACCGCCCTGGCGGGCAGCTCGTTCCTCTGGAACGATTACGAGATCGGCGAAAAGATCGATCACGTCGATGGGATGACCATCGAGGAGGCCGAGCATATGCTGGCGACCCGGCTCTACCAAAATACCGCCAAGGTCCACTTCAACCAGCACACCGAGAAGGAGGGCCGCTTCGGCCGGCGGATCATCTATGGCGGGCACATCATCAGCTTGGCCCGATCACTGTCGTTCAACGGCCTCGCCAACGCCTTCAAGATCGCCGCGATCAATGGCGGACGCCACACCGCGCCGACCTTCGCCGCCGACACCATCTACGCCTGGTCCGAAGTGCTGGACAAGATGGAGCTCCCCGGCCGCCGCGATCTCGCGGCGCTGCGTTTGCGCACCGTCGCGACCAAGGACCGCCCGTGCCACGACTTCCCCTATCAGGACGCGAGTGGCAAGTATGACCCGGCGGTGGTCCTCGACTTCGACTACACCGTGCTGATGCCAACGCGGATCTCTGACGCCGGCAACGGGACAACTTCAACGTCCGCGAAACAGAGAACCTAGGAGGCCGCGGGCCAGTGCGCTGCCGAGCTGGCGGCTGGCCGAGCGCATGGCGTTCTTCGCGAAGGCTTCGGCGAAGCCGTCCGGCTGACGCCGCGCCCTGGTCGGCTGCGCCGTTCCCCGGGTCGCCGCTTGGGCCGCCTGATCGCTGGCGGCGCGCGCGGCGCGCGCGGTCAGTTCCTCGTAAGCCGATTGCCGGTCGATCACCATCTCGTAGCGGCCGGCGTAGGGGCTGGCGGCGCTGACCGCCGCTCGGTCCGTGGCGCTAGCCGGGCCGATTTGCGAGGCCGGCGGGCGGATGACGGTACGGCGAACGATCGTCGGCGTGCCGTTGCCGTCCAGCGTCGAAACCAGCGCCTCGCCGACACCGAGCTGGGTGATTTCGTCTTCGGTCTTGAACGCGGGGTTGGGGCGGAAGGTCTCGGCGGCGGCGCGCACGGCTTTCTGGTCCTTGGCGGTGAACGCGCGAAGCGCGTGCTGAACCCGGTTGCCAAGCTGGCCGAGGACGTCGTCGGGCAGGTCGGTCGGGCTCTGGGTGACGAAGTAGACGCCGACGCCCTTGGAGCGGATCAGACGGACCAGCTGCTCGATCTTGTCGTGGAGGACCTTGGGCGCGTTGTCGAACAGCAGGTGCGCCTCGTCAAAGAAGAACACCAGGTGCGGCTTTTCGGGATCGCCGACCTCCGGCAGGTCCTCGAAAAGTTCCGAGAGCAGCCACAGCAGGAAGGTCGAATAGAGGCTCGGCCGTTGGACCAGCTTGTCGGCGGCGAGGATATTGACATAGCCGCGTCCGGCTGCGTCGCGGCGCATCAGGTCGTGGATGTCGATGGCCGGCTCGCCGAAGAACGCCTCGGCGCCCTGGCGCTCGATGATCAGGAGCTGGCGCTGGATCGCGCCGACCGACGATGCGCTGATGTTGCCGTAGGTGCCCTTGAGGTCCTTGGCGTTGTCGCTGACGAACGTCAGCATCGCGCGCAGGTCCTTCAGGTCCAACAGCAATAGCCCCTGATCGTCGGCGACGGCGAAGGCGGCGTTCAGGACGCCTTCCTGGGTATTGTTGAGATCGAGTAGCCGGGCCAGCAACAGCGGTCCCATTTCGGAGACCGTCGCGCGGATCGGATGGCCCTGTTCGCCGAAGATGTCCCAGAAGATGACCGGCGCCGCCTTCGTCTCGACGCCGTCGAGACCGACCAACCGCGCCCGCGCGGCGAGCTTGTCGGACGGGACCGCCGGCGCGCACAGCCCGGAAAGATCACCCTTGACGTCGGCGAGGAACACCGGCACGCCGTTGTCGGCGAAGGCCTCGGCCAGGACCTGGAGCGTCACCGTCTTGCCGGTCCCGGTGGCGCCGGCGATGAGGCCATGGCGGTTGGCGAACTTGAGGTCAAGCGTGACCGGCTCGTCCCCGTCCTTGCCCCCGTCCTTGCCCCCGTCCTTGCCAATGAACATTTCGCGCGGCGCCGGCATATCCACGGGCCCTCGTCTATCGTGCTTCCTTGAGGAGGTGGCGTTCCCAGTTCATCGCGGTCTCGATGATGAAGCGCAGGTCGTCGTAGCGCGGCTGCCAGCCGAGCGTCTCGCGGATGCGCCCGGTCGCGGCGACCAAGGCCGGCGGATCGCCGGCGCGGCGCGGGCCGGTGCGCCAGGAAAGTTCGCCCTCCGCGACCGCGCGAACCATCTCGGCGACTTCGCGGACCGAGAAGCCATGGCTGTAGCCGCAGTTCAGCACCGTGCTGTTGCCGCCGCCGACGAGATACTCAAGCGCCTTGACGTGGGCGTCGGCGAGGTCGCTGACGTGAATGTAGTCGCGCACGCAGGTTCCGTCGGGTGTCGGGTAGTCCTCGCCGAAGATCTCGATACCGGGGCGCAGGCCGAGCGCGGCCTGGCAGGCGACCTTGATCAGATGGGTGGCTTTTTTCATCGATTGGCCAGAGCGGCCTTCGGGATCGGCGCCGGCGACATTGAAGTAGCGCAAGGCGACGTAGCGCAACGGCGTCGCCGCCGAGGTATCGCGCAGCACCCACTCGGTGCACAGCTTCGAGGCGCCATACGGATTGATCGGCTCGACCGGGTCGGTTTCGCTGACCGGCGAGGCGGCCGGAATGCCGTAGACCGCCGCGGTCGACGAGAAAATGAACCGGTCGACGCCGGCCGCGACACATGCCGCGATCAGCGACAGGCTCGCGGCGGTATTGTTTTCGTAGTAGCGCAGCGGATTGGCGACCAATTCCGGAACGACGATCGAGCCGGCGAAATGCATGACCGCGACCGGGTCACGGCGGTGTAGGGCGGCGTCGACCAGGGCGCGATCGGCGATGTCGCCTTCGATGAAGCGCACATCCTCCGGCACCAGCTCGCGCCGGCCGGTCGAGAGATCGTCGATGACGACGACCGGCCAGCCGGCGTCGCGCAAGGCGAGAACGACATGGCTGCCGATATAGCCGGCTCCGCCCGTTACGAGGACGTATTGACGATCACTCATTCACCCGGAACTCCTTCTCGCCTACTTTGTCTAGTCCACTCGGTTTGTTTATCTAGGCCAGCTGCTGCTGGCCCATGTGCAGGAACTTCTCGCGTCGGGCCAGCCGCAAGGCCTCGCCGTCAAATCCGTCGAGCTCGACCAAAGCCTCGTCGATGGCATCGCCGACCGCTGCGATCGCCAACTCGGGCGCGCGATGGGCGCCGCCGAGCGGTTCGGTGATGATTCGGTCGATGACGCCAAGCCCCTTGAGATCCTCGGCGGTGATCTTCAGCGCCTGCGCCGCTGCTTTGGCCTGTTCGCCGTCGCGCCACAGGATCGAGGCGCAGCCCTCCGGCGAAATCACCGAATAGATCGCGTGCTCGAGCATCAGTACCCGGTCGGCGGTGGCAAGGGCAATGGCCCCGCCCGATCCGCCTTCGCCGATAACGACGCTGACCAGCGGCACGCGGAGGCTGAAACAGGTCTCGATCGAACGGGCAATGGCCTCGGCCTGACCGCGGGCCTCGGCATCGACGCCGGGGTACGCGCCGGGCGTGTCGACCAGGGTCACCACCGGCAGGGTGAACCGGTCGGCCAACCGCATCAGCCGCTGCGCCTTGCGGTAGCCCTCGGGACGCGCCATGCCGAAGCTGTGGCGAATCCGGCCTTCGGTGTTGGCGCCTTTCTCCTGGCCGATGACGACCACGCTACGGCCGCGGAAACGGCCGATGCCGCCGACCATCGCCGGGTCCTCGGCGAAGGTGCGGTCGCCGGCAATGGCGGTGAACTCCTCGATCAGCCCGGCGATGTAATCGAGGCTGTGCGGGCGCTCGACATGGCGTGCGACCTGGACCTTCTGCCAGGCGCTCAGCTTGCCGTAGATCTGCTTGATGGACGTGTCGAGCTTGACCTGAAGGCGTCCGATCTCCTCGACGATGTTAATCTCGCCGGTGCTGCTCAGGTGGCGGAGCTCGGCGATCTTGCCTTCCAGCTCCGCGATCGGCTTTTCGAAGTCCAGAAACGTCCGCATGGGAAAAGTTCGTAGCACAGCAGCCTTGCCGGCGCGAGGCGCAAAGCAATCAAAGCCGCGCGAGACCCGACTGGGCGAGGATGTGTTTCGCCAGGGCGAGGCCGGAGAGGAAGGCCGCTTCGATAGAGGAACGGCTCGCCCATAGCCGTCTCGACGCGGGCAAAACGCCAGCGACGGCCGGCGATGCAGGATGCAGGTTCACTACGAGGCTTGCTGTTACCCGCGGCCGCGCCCGGCTACTTCCCCACCATGCTTTACTCACAGCCGCTTTTCGGGCTAGGCGCGCGTCTTGCATTCACCTATCAAATTCACCGTCTCGATCCGATATGAATGGCATGCCGTGATGAACATCGGATTGGCCCGGCAACCAACCGCGCGGAGGTACCGCGATGTCAGAGGCGGGGACTTCTGCCTCAGCACCGAGGGTTTGGAGCTAATGTCGTACAGCGTACAACATATAGTGTGACATCCGTTGGCCATCTATGCCAAACTTAGGGCCTAGGGGGGTCTTCAACTTCGGGTGTCTCAGCTGGATCGATAATGCGATAATTGCTGCGTGATCGAGTCAAATGCCTACCATGTGATTTGAGCACAAAGTCGGATCGAGTGCGGTGGAGGCTTGGCGCGCATGGGCAGCATCGCACGCGCGCGCTTTAGCGCTGTGGCCAGCGCCGTAGTGTCATAGAACAGGCGTCGGCCTCCGTGTGACGTCGCGTCAACAGCGTCGCCCCGCACCGCCTTCGCCGATCCGGCAATACTTCGTAACGCTTTTGTAAATCCTCAGCAACTAAACGCGCTTAGCCTCATCTCGTTCTGATGCTCGCTGTCCGTTCAGGCCAATGGTGACAGCTTTGCGGTACAAATGCCGTGCGAACGGCCCTATCCCTCGGTCGTTCTGGGCCAGATGAGCGGCGGCATGATGATGCACGACGATCCCAACAGCGTCCTGCTGGAGCCGGGGCGGACCGGCGAGGTCGTGCTCAAGTTCACCAAGGCCGCGAACCTGGAGTTCGCCTGCAACGTGCCCGGGCACTACGAGGCGGGCATGGTCGGCACCATCGACGTGACCCCGTGACCCATGCGGGTAGCCCAATGTGCCGGATCATCTCTGCCTGAGGCATTCGAGCGAGGGGAGAGATCGTGAGACACCCAGCCATCCTGACGCGGCGGCGACTGCTGCAGACGACGTCGGCCGCGAGCGCTCTCGTCGCCGCCCAGAGCCTCCTGCCGGCGTGGGCGCGCAACGTCGTCCGGCACGGTGCCTGAAGCAGGGCCGCGCACCGGGCCGCATGAGTTCGACCTTACCATCGCCGAGACGCCCATCACCATCGACGGCCGCGAGGGCTCGGCGATCACGCTGAACGGCGGCATCCCCGGGCCGGTGATGCGCTTCCAGGAGGGCGAGACGGTCACCATCCGGGTGCACAACCGGCTCGACGAGGACACCTCGATCCACTGGCACGGCATCCTGCTGCCGTTCGAGATGGACGGGGTGCCGGGGGTGTCGTTCCCCGGCATCCGCGCCGGCGAGACCTTCACCTACCGCTACCCGGTCAAGCAGAGCGGCACCTACTGGTACCACAGCCACAACGGCCTGCAGGAACAGCTCGGCCACTACGGCCCGCTGATCATCGACCCGCTCAAGCCCGATCCTGTCGCCTTCGATCGCGAGCACATCGTCGTGCTCTCCGACTGGATGTTCGAGGACCCCTACCGGGTCTTCGCCAAGCTCAAGGAGAAGAGCGACTACCTCAACTTCCAGAAGCGCACCGTCGGCACGTTCTTCGACGATGTCGCCACCGCCGGCCTGGGCGCGACGATCAAGGACCGGCTGGCCTGGGGCGACATGAAGATGGACCCCACCGACATCGCCGACATCACCGGGCACATCTACACCTACCTGATGAACGGCCAGGGCCCGGAGACCGACTGGACCGGCCTGTTCAAGCCCGGCGAGCGGGTCCGGCTGCGCTTCATCAACGCCTCGACCATGAGCTACTTCAATGTCCGCATCCCCGGCCTGCCGCTGACGGTGGTCGAGGCCGACGGCCAGCCGGTCCGCCCGGTGAGCGTCGACGAGTTCCAGATCGCGGTGGCCGAGACGTTCGATTTTCTCGTCACGCCGCAAGCCGATCAGGCCTACACGATCTTCGCCGAGTCACTCGACCGCAGCGGCTACGCCCGCGGCACCCTGGCGCCGCGCCTGGGCATGACCGCGGCGATCCCGGCCCTGCGCCCGCGCCCGCTCAGAACCATGGTCGACATGGGCATGGACATGAAGGGCATGGACATGGGGGGCATGGACATGTCGCACGGCGACGGCGGCGGCATGGACATGTCGAGCGGTCATCCCGGGCACATGGATATGTCCGGCATGGCGATGCTGGACATGCATGGCGGTCACGGCGGCGACGGGCGACGCCCGGAATGGGCAAGCGCCCGCGGGATCGCGTCGGCAGCATGATGGAGGAGGCCGGCCCCATCGTCGCCCGTCACGGCCCCGACCACCACGGGCCCGGCAACACCACCGTCGCGACGGTCGAGCGCAACCGCCTCGGCGAGCCGGGCACCGGCCTGGAGGATGTCGGCCACCGGGTGCTGGTCTACACCGATCTGGTCGCCGCCAGGCCCTACGAGCAGCGCCCGCCGGAACGCGAGCTGGAGCTGCACCTGACCGGCAACATGGACCGCTACATGTGGTCGTTCGACGGCAAGAAGTTCTCCGAGGTCAAATCGCCGATCCCCTTCACCTATGGCGAGCGGCTGCGGCTGATCATGGTCAACGACACCATGATGGAGCACCCGATCCACCTGCACGGGATGTGGATGCAGCTTGAGAACGGCCACGGCAGCTGATCCCGCGCAAGCACACCATCAGCGTCAAGCCGGGCGAGCGGCTTTCGGTACTGATCACCGCCGACGCGCCGGGCCGGTGGGCGTTCCACTGCCACCTGCTCTACCACATGGAGATGGGGATGTTCCGCGTCGTCGAGGTCACGCCCTACAAGGAGCAGATCTGATGGCGGCGCGGCTCGCGACGGCCGTCGCCCTCGCTTTCCTGGTTACCGCCGGCGCCGCCGCGGCACAAGACGCGCGGATCGAGCGCCAGGCATCCGGCGCGCCGGCCGACTGGCCGAAGCCGGTGATGGACTCCCAGACCTTCACCTTCTTCCAGATGCGCAAGAACGAATACCAGATCGACGACGACAACCAGTTCTACGCCTGGGATGCCGAGGGCTGGATCGGCGGCGACTACAACAGGCTGTGGCTGAAGACCCAGGGCGAGTACCTGATCGACGACGACAAAACCGAGTTCGCCGAGCTGCAGGCCCTCTACAGCCGCACGATCTCGCCATACTGGAACGCGCAGGTCGGTGTGCGCTCGGCGTTCGAGCCGACCCAGGCCTGGGACGCGGTCATCGGGATGGAGGGCCTGGCGCCGTTGTTCTTCAAGATCAGCGCCGCGGCGTTCATCGAGGCAGAGGCAGTGCAGGCGCGGCTCGAGGCGAGCTACCAACTGCTCTTGACCCAGCGGCTGATCGCCGAGCCCGACGTCGAGGTCAATCTGTCATCCGCCGACATCGCCGATCGCGAAGTCAGCCAAGGCTTCTCCAGCCTCGAGGCCGGGGTGCGCCTGCGCTACGAGATCATCCGCGAGGTGGCCCCCTACGTCGGCTTCGAGTACGTCCGCAACGAGGCCGCCGAAGACGACAAGGATAGCCTTCGCTTCGTCACCGGCGTCCGGCTTTGGTATTAGCCAAGGGCGGTCACCACTCATGCGGACGGCAAACCGACGCAAGCCAAGGAGGTTCCCATGAACACGAAGACCAGCGCACACGCGCCGCATCATCCCGACCACGCCACCGCGCGGGCCACCGATCCCGTCTGCGGCATGACGGTTAACCCGGACGCGGGCAAGCCGAGCCTGAGGCACGGCGGCGAGACCTATCATTTCTGCTCTCAGAAGTGTCACGACAAATTCGCGGCCGATCCGGAGGCCTTTCTTCGGGTGCTCGCGAAACGAAGAGCGACGAGCCTTCCCAAGGGCACGAAGTACACCTGCCCGATGCATCCGGAAATCGTGCGCGACGAGCCGGGCGATTGCCCGAAGTGCGGCATGGCCCTGGAGCCCATGGGAGTTCCGGCCGCCGACGAGGGACCGAATCCCGAACTTGTCGATTTCACGCGCCGGATGTGGGTCGGGGCCGTGCTGACGGTTCCGCTTCTGGTGCTGACGATGGGTCCGTATGTGGGGCTCGGCTTCGTCCGCGACATCTTCGGCGAGCGGGCGACGCTTTGGATCGAGTTCGCTTTGGGAACGCCGGTCATTCTGTGGTCCGGCTGGCCGTTTTTCGTGCGCGGCGTCAAGTCGGTGATCAACCGCAGCCTGAACATGTTCACGCTGATCGCCATGGGCGTCGGCGCGGCGTACCTCTTCAGCGTCGTCGCCGTACTTGCGCCGGAGATTTTCCCGGCCGGCTTCCGGGACGCCGAAGGCAACGTCGGCGTTTACTTCGAAGCCGGCGCGGTCATCGTGGTTCTGGTTCTGCTTGGTCAGGTGATGGAGCTTCGCGCGCGCGAGCGCACCGGCTCGGCGATCCGGGCCCTGCTCGATCTTGCCGCGAAGACCGCGCGGGTGATCCGCCCCGACGGGCGCGAAGAGGAAATCCCGCTTGAGGATGTCAAGGTCGGCGACCGCTTGCGGGTGCGGCCGGGCGACAAGGTTCCGGTCGACGGCGTGGTGGTCGAGGGCCGGTCCTCGATCGACGAGTTGATGATCTCCGGAGAGCCGGTTCCGGTCGAGAAGGTCTCGGGCGACACGGTCACCGGCGCCACGATCAACGGCACCGGCAGCCTGGTGATGGAGGCGCAGCGGGTTGGCGCCGACACCATGCTCAGCCAGATCGTCGAGATGGTCGCGAACGCCCAGCGCTCGCGCGCGCCCATCCAGAAGTTCGCCGATTCCGTTGCGGGCCTGTTCGTGCCGGCCGTGATCGGCGTCGCCATCCTTGCCTTCATCGCCTGGGCGATCTGGGGGCCGGCGCCGGCGCTGGCCTATGCGCTTGGTATCGGCGGTGGCCGTCCTGATCATCGCGTGTCCTTGCGCGCTGGGGCTGGCGACGCCGATGTCGATCATGACCGCGACGGGCCGGGGCGCCCAGGCCGGCGTGCTGATCAAGAACGCCGAAGCCCTGGAGCGTTTCGCCAAGGTCGACACGCTGATCGTCGACAAGACCGGCACGCTCACCGTCGGCAAGCCGAAGCTTGTCGCCGTCCTGCCGGAGACCGGCCATGACGAGGACGAGGTGCTGCGCCTGGCGGCGAGCCTGGAGCGGGGCTCGGAGCATCCGCTCGCCGAAGCGATCGTCGACCGGGGCCGAGGAGCGCGGTGTCGCCCTGGCCAAGGCCGACGCGTTCGAGGCGGTGACCGGGAAGGGCGTCAAGGGCATCGTCGACGGCAAGCGGGTCGCGCTCGGCAACGCGAAGCTGCTCGCCGATCTGGGGCTCGACGGCGGCGGTTTTGCCAAGGCCGCGAATTCCCGCCGCGACGAGGGAGAAACCGTGATGTTCGTCATCGTCGGTTCCGAGATCGCCGGCCTTGTCGCCGTCGCCGACCCGATCAAGGAGACGACGGTGGACGCGCTGAAGGCGCTGCACGAGGAGGGCTTCCGCATTGTCATGGCGACCGGCGACAACGAGCGGACGGCGAAGGCCGTGGCCGCCAAACTTGGCATCGACGAAATCCGCGCCGAGGTTCTGCCCGAGGACAAGGCCCGGATCATCGAGGAGTTGCAGGCGCAGGGCCGCAAGGTCGCCATGGCCGGCGACGGGGTCAACGACGCACCGGCCCTGGCCCAGGCCGATGTCGGCATCGCCATGGGCACCGGCGCCGACGTCGCGATCGAGAGCGCCGGCTTCACCCTGGTCAAGGGCGACCTCAACGGCATCGTCCGGGCCCGGCGCCTGTCCCGGGCGACCATGCGCAACATCAAGCAGAACCTGTTCTTCGCGCTGGTCTACAACGCCGCCGGCGTGCCGGTGGCGGCGGGCGTTCTCTACCCGTTCTTCGGCATTCTGATCTCGCCGATCTTCGCGGCGGCGGCGATGAGCCTGTCGTCGTTGTCGGTGGTCGCCAATGCGCTCCGGCTGCGAACCATCCGGTTGTCTTGAACCGGTGTCATCTCTCCGGACGTAGCGAGCGTTCCGCAGCCGGGTGGGTGACCAGTTCGGGCAGAGCGAAGTTGCGAGTGAACTTTGCCGACTTGATTTTGCCGCGCGCGGCGGGTAGGTCAACGGCACGCGACCCCATCGTCTAGAGGCCTAGGACACCACCCTTTCAAGGTGGTAACACGGGTTCGAATCCCGTTGGGGTCGCCAACGTTTGCGCACGTTCCCGTTAAATCTAGCCGCACACAGCGAAAGGGGCCGGCGGCGCCGGCCCCACGCCGTTATGATGATTTTCCCTGCTTCCCTAGGCGGCCTTGGACTTTGTCTTGCTCTCGACCTTGGCCGTCTCTCCGCCGATCGGGATGCGGCGGGTCTGCTCCTTGGCCTCGGGGTTTTTCGGCAGCGTCACCGTGAGCACGCCGTCGGCGAAGCGTGCGGCGACCTTGTCGCCAAGAACGTCGGCTTCAATCGGAATACGCCGCTCGAAGCTACCGTAGGACCGTTCGGTATAGGTATAGCCCTTTTCCTCCTCGGTCTTGTCCACCTTCTTCTCGCCGCGGACGAATAACACGTTGTCGGACAGGGTCACCTCCACGTCCTTCTCGCTCAGGCCGGGGAGTTCGGCGCACACGACGATGTCCTTGTCGGTCTCCTTCAACTCGATCCGGGGCGAGATCATCGCGGCCGCCGCGGTCTCGCCGCGTCCCAGCATTGGGGCGTCGAACCCGCGCCAGAGGTCCTCGAACAAGGTGTTCATTTCGCGCTGAAACGCCATCAGCGGATGCTCCGCCGCGCGCCCAGCGGCGACGTCGCGGCCACGGCTCCACGGGATCAAATCGCGCATGGTTAACATCTTTCCCTCCTTTAGAAGCGAAACGACATCGGCGGGCTCGGCGCTCGCCCTTCCCGCCACCGACCCCAACAGCGGCTGCCGGCACGCTTGTACATGGTGAGGCGTGTATATGTTTCAAGGGGCTGAAGGCCCGCGCACGTGAAAATTTGGTAATGGCGCGGCGGCGCGGATGGAGTTGGCGAATGCTGCGTGTTGTACCGGCCCACATGGCGACCCACGTCAGCTCAAAGCGCGCGGCTTTCGCGGGTACGCGCGCGCGAAAGGGGAGGCTACGATCATGAACGATCCTGTCATTACCGGCGAGGGCGTGGAATTGGCGCCGGGCGTCACCGTGCTTGGGCCGATGCGGCCGGGCTACGCCGATATTCTCAGCACCGAGGCGCTCACGTTCGTGGCCCTGCTCGAGCGCCGCTTCGCGCTCGACCGCAAGCAGCTGCTGGCGGCGCGAGAGGAACGCCAGGACGGGCTCGACCGTGGCGAAGTGCCGATGTTTCCGCCGGAAACCGACCGGGTTCGCCGCGGCAATTGGAGGGTCGAGCCGGCGCCGGCCGACCTGCGCGACCGCCGGGTCGAAATAACTGGACCGGTCGAGCGCAAGATGATGATCAACGGCCTCAACTCCGGCGCCAACGTCCTGATGGCCGATCTGGAGGACTCGCTCGCGCCGACCTGGGCCAACGTCGTCGAGGGCCAGATCAACCTTTGCGACGCCGTCGCCGGTACCATCAGCTACCGCGACTCCGACAGCGGCAAGGACTACCGGCTTGGCGAGCGGCCGGCGACCTTGGTCGTTCGTCCGCGCGGCTGGCACCTCGGCGAGGCCCACGTGCTCGTCGATGGCGCGCCGGTCTCGGCCTCGCTGTTCGACTTCGCGCTTTATCTCTTTCATAACGTACGGGCGTTGCGGGCCAAGGGCAGCGGGCCATACTACTACCTGCCGAAGCTCGAGAGTTATCGGGAGGCGCGGCTATGGGCCAACGTGTTCGGCGCCGCCGAGGAGCATCTGGCCCTGCGGCGGGGGACCATTCGGGTGACGGTGCTGATCGAGACGATCCTCGCCGCGTTCGAGATGGATGAAATCCTCTACGAGTTGCGCGATTACGCCACGGGTCTGAATTGCGGCCGCTGGGACTACATCTTCAGTTTTATCAAGAAGTTCCGCAACCGCTCGGACTTCGTCTTGCCGGACCGCAACGCGGTGACGATGACGGTACCGTTCCTGCGCGCCTACAGCCAGCACCTCATCCGGACGTGTCACAAACGCGGCGCCCACGCCATGGGCGGGATGGCGGCGTTCATTCCGATCAAGGCCGACGCCGAGGCCAACGAAACAGCCATGGCGAAGGTCCGCGACGACAAAGAGCGTGAGGCCTCCGACGGCCACGACGGCACCTGGGTCGCCCATCCGGGGCTGGTCGCGATCGCCAGGGAGGTGTTCGACATTCACATGCCGGGACCCGACCAGCTCGACAAGATGCGCGAGGACGTCCACGTCGGGCCGCGCGACCTGCTAGCGGTACCCGCCGGCGCGATTACCGAGGAGGGCTTGCGCAACAACATTCGGGTCGCGGTCCAGTACATCGAGGCTTGGCTTGGCGGGAACGGCTGCGTGCCGCTGTACAACCTGATGGAGGACGCCGCCACCGCCGAGATCTGCCGCTCGCAGATCTGGCAGTGGATACGCCATGGGGCCACTCTCGACGACGGCAGGGCGATCGACAAATCGCTGGTCGGAACGCTGCTGGAGAGCGAGATGGCGGCACTGCGCGGCGCGCTCGGCGATGATAGGTTTGGCTTCGGACACTTCGATGAGGCCGTCGAGCTATTCCTCGACGTTGCCACGGCGCCCCACTTCATTGACTTCCTGACCGAGCCGGCCTATCGCCGCCTGTGCGCCGCCGGCGGCTGAGAGCGGACGGGCGGGGGAAGCGGTAGGCCCAGTTGAACTTTAGCGCCGTGTTGGCGCGCTGTTAGGCGCGCCTCATTTTTCAGCAAAGAATTACGGTATAATGTTGTAATTTATTTCTATTTCACAATTTGATAATATCATCATATCGTTATATACAAGTACGTGAAGTAATTTTGCCGCGGTTCGGCGGCGGCAGGGAGCTGTCATGGAACATTTTCCCGCGTTCTTCGTCCTCAAGGGACGGTCGGCGACGGTGGTCGGCGGCGGGTCCGCAGCGTTTCGCAAGGCCCGCTTTCTGGTCGAAGCGGGCGCCGGCGTTACGGTCGTGGCGCCCCGGGTCGGAACCGAGCTTGCCGGCATGATTGTCGCGGGTTCGGTGCAACATCGGCGCAAGCCTTTCGCGGCGGAGGACCTTGCCGGCCAAACCCTGATTATTTCCGCCACCGGCCTGGAGGTGATCGACGCCGCCGTCTCGGCCGCGGCACAAGCGCGCGGAACGCCGGTCAACGTGGTCGACAACTTCGGCCTTTCAACCTTCATTATGCCGGCGGTAATCCGCCGCGATCCGGTGACGGTGGCGGTCTCGACCGGGGGCGCCGCGCCGGTCCTCGCCCGCGCCATTCGCGCTCGGCTGGAGGCGCTGCTGCCGGACAAACTTGGTCGGCTCGCACGATTCGCCGACGGTTTTCGCGGCGCCGTCAAGGCGACCCACGCCGACGAGACGGGCCGGCGGCGATTCTGGGAGCGCTTCTTCGCCGGACCGATCGCCGCGGCCGTGCTCAACGGCGACGACCGCTGGGCCCGCGAGGCGATGCTCGCCGCGGTCAACCGCTCGGACCCGGAGGCCGGCCGGGACGGCTGCGTCACGCTCGTCGGCGCCGGCCCCGGCGATCCCGATCTGCTGACGATCCGCGCGGCGCGCGCCCTCGAAGACGCCGACGTCATTGTTCATGACCGTCTCGTCGGGCCGGGGGTGCTCGACCGGGCGCGGCGCGACGCCGAGCGCATCGACGTCGGCAAGGGCAGGGGAACGGCGGCGAAAAGCCAGGACGAGATCAATGCGTTGCTGGTCCACCTCGCCCGTGCGGGCCGCCGCGTCGTCCGTCTCAAGGGGGGCGATCCGTTCATCTTCGGGCGTGGCGGCGAGGAGGCCGGATACCTTCGCCGGCACGGCATTCGGGTCGATGCCGTGCCGGGCATTACGGCGGCGATCGGTTGCGCCGCGGCGGCGGGGATTCCGCTGACCCATCGCGACCACGTCCAGGCGTTGACGTTCGTCACCGGTCATGGCAAGGCCGGCGAGCCCGAGTTCGATTGGGCGTCGCTCGCCGTGGGGCGCCAGACCATCGTTGTCTACATGGGCAAGGCCACCGCCGGGCGGATCGCCGCGCGCCTGATCGAGGCCGGGATGGACCGGGCGACGCCGGCGGCGATGATCGTCAACGGCACCTTAAGCGACCAGCGGATCGCGACCGGTCCGCTATCGCGGCTGGGCGATCTGGCGCGTGACCCGGATGAAGGACCGGGCCGCGATGAACCGGCATTGTTCGTGATCGGCGATGTCGTCCGCCACGCGGCGGCTTGGTCCGAGGCGGGCCACGACGAGGCCGCGCGCCTTCACGCCGCGCGGGCTTGAATCGAGGAAAGGAATGATTTTGCAAGTGCTAACCGCCAACAGGCTGACCAATGGCGCCGTCGTCTACCTTACGGCCGCAGGGCGCTGGAGCGAGTGGATCGCCGAAGCGCGAACAGCCGACAAGGCAGACGCCAAGGCTCTTGTCGGCGAGGGTGAGCGGACGGCCAACGAGGTCGTCGCGCCCTACCTGATCGACGTCGACACCGGTACCGGGATGCCGCAACCGTTGCGCTTTCGCGAGCGGATCAGGGCCTTTGGGCCGCCGGTCCATCCCCACTTCGCGAGAGCCGCGGCACCTAAAGTGAAGGTATAGGATTATCATGTACCGCTATGACGAGTTTGATCATGCGTTTGTCGCCGATCGGGTCGCGCAATTCCGCGATCAGACCGCGCGGCGACTCTCGGGCGCGCTCGGCGAAGAAGAATTCAGGCCGCACCGGCTGATGAACGGGGTCTATCTTCAGCTCCACGCCTACATGCTGCGCATCGCCATCCCGTACGGCACCTTGTCGTCGCGGCAGATGCGCAAGCTCGCCCACATCGCAAGGACCTACGACAAGGGCTACGGCCACTTCACCACGCGCCAGAACATCCAGTACAACTGGCCGGCGCTGAGCGATGTCCCCGATATCTTGATGGAGTTGGCCGAGGTCGAGATGCACTCCATCCAGACCAGCGGCAACTGCATTCGCAACGTCACCGCCGATCACTACGCCGGGGTCGCCGGCGACGAAATCGAGGATCCGCGCGTTTACGCCGAGATCATCCGTCAATGGTCGAGCCTGCACCCGGAGTTCTCGTTCCTGCCGCGCAAATTCAAGATCGCGGTGACCGGGGCGGCCGACGACCGCGCGGCCATCGCGTTCCACGATATCGGCCTGCGCCTAGTCCGCGACGCGGCCGGCGAGGTCGGCTTCGAGGTGCTCGTCGGCGGCGGCCAGGGCCGCACGCCGATGATCGCCAAGACTATCCGGGCCTTCCTGCCGAAGCAGCACCTGCTGTCGTATCTGGAGGCCATCCTCCGCGTCTACAATCTGCTCGGCCGCCGCGATAATCTCTTCAAGGCGCGGATCAAAATCCTCGTCCACGAGGTTGGCGTCGAAGCTTTCACGGCCATGGTCGAGGATGAGTGGTCGCACACCAAGGGCGGCCCGGCCGAACTGCCCGAGCACGAGATGGAGCGGATCCTCGCCTATTTCGCGCCGAAGTCGTACGAGCGCCTCGCCGACGCGCCGGCCGCTTTGGCCGAACGCCAGCGGAGCGATCCGGCATTCGCTCGGTGGGCGCGCAGTAACTTGTTCGCCCACAAGCAGCCGGGCTATGCCATCGTCAACATTTCGCTCAAGCCGGAAGGCGAGCCGCCGGGCGACGCCACCGCCGAGCAGATCGACGCCGTCGCCGATCTGGCCGAGCGATTTCAGCTTCGCCGAGATCCGCGTCACCCACGAGCAGAACCTGGTGCTGCCGGACGTCAGGCAGAGCGATCTTTACGCGCTGTGGCAGGGTCTGGTAGCCGCGGGCCTGGCAACCGCCAACATCGGTCAGATCACCGACATCATCTGCTGCCCGGGCCTTGACTATTGCAGTCTCGCCAATGCCCGATCGATCCCCGTGGCCCAGCAGATCACTCGGCGGTTCGACGATCTCGCCCGTGCCCATGACATGGGCGAGCTGAAGATCAAGATTTCCGGCTGCATCAACGCCTGCGGCCACCATCATGTCGGCCACATCGGCATCCTCGGCGTCGACAAGAAGGGCGAGGAATTCTATCAGATCACGCTCGGCGGCGACGCGACGCAGAACGCCGCGATCGGCTCCATCATCGGCCCGGCGTTCTCATCGGACGAGGTCGTCGACGCGGTCGAAACCCTGGTCAACACCTATGTCGATGTCCGCTCGCCTGGCGAGCGCTTTCTCGACACCTATCGCCGCGTCGGCGCCGCGCCGTTCAAGGAGAGATTGTATGCCGCTCATTAAGAATGGCGCCGTTGTCGTGGACGACTGGACCGTTGTCGCCGACGATGCGCCGGTTCCGGCCGATCGCCCGGCGATTATCTCGCTCGGGCGTTGGCAAGCCGATAATGGCAAGCTTGCGGGGCGTAACGCAGCCCTCGGCGTTCGGCTCGAGAGCAAGCATTCGGCCGCCGATATCGCCGCCGATCTCGATCGCTTCATGCTGATCGCTATCGACTTTCCGACGTTCCGCGACGGGCGGGGGTTTTCGACCGCGCGACTGCTGCGCGAACGCCACGGGTTCGCAGGTGAGCTGAGGGCGGTCGGTAACGTGCTCCGCGATCAGTTCGCGTTCATGCACCGCTGCGGCTTTGACGCCTTCGAGGTTGCCGATGCCGCCGAGGCCGAGGCCTTCGGGGCGGAGCTGGCCCGCTTCCCGGTAACCTACCAGCGGGCCGGCGACAGTCGGGTTCCGGCGGCGGCGTTGCCCAAGATGCGGAGGGCGGCGGAATGAGCCCGCGTGGCGCATCCTTGGCCCGGCGGGGGCCGTTGGAGGACGTCGGCGCGCTCGACGTGGAGGCGTTGGCGGGGATCGAGGCGCGGGCGAGACTGCTCGCCAAGCGTTACGCCGATACACCGGCGCAAGAGGTGCTCGCGGCGATGATTGGTGACGAGTTCGCGGACGAGATCGCGCTCGTTTCCTCGTTCGGCGCCGAGGCCGCCACGCTGCTGCATATGGTTGCCGCGATCGACCCGGCTACCCCGGTGATTTTCCTCAACACCGGCAAGCTGTTCGGCGAAACCTTGCGCTACCGCGACGCCTTGATCGATCGCCTCGGCTTGAGCGACGTGCGCAGCGTCGCGCCCGATCCCGATCGCCTGCGCCAGATCGATCCGGAAGAAGTGCTGTGGTACGGCAATCCCGACATGTGCTGTTACGTCCGCAAAGTCGAGCCGCTGCACAACGCGCTGATGCCGTTTGCGGCCTCGATCTCCGGGCGCAAGCGCTTCCACGGCGATGGCCGCGAGACGCTGCCACTGGTCGAGCCGGCCGACGGCCGGATCCAGATCAATCCACTCGCCGGGTGGGACAAGGCCGACATCGACGGGTATTTCGAAACCCACGACCTTCCTCACCATCCGCTCGAGGCCGACGGGTTCCTATCGATCGGGTGCATGCCCTGCACCGACCGGGTCGCGCCGGACGAGGGCGTGCGCGCCGGCCGTTGGCGCGGCAAAGCGAAGACCGAGTGCGGCATCCACGCGCCGCGCGCCCAGTGGCGGATCATGGGGATCGATTAGGCCCGATGGCACGCGCACGAGAAGGCGCCGCGGCATAAACAACGGGTTGGTGTTCGCTGATGGTGCACAGCTCGCAGGCCGCCGCGCCTTAGCCCGGTTCTCCTGGCTCCCGGGGCCGCGATCTCTAACTGAAGGCGTCGACCTGGTCGTCGGTTAGATTGCCGGGGACGATCGTCACGGGGATCCGCAACTTGCCGATCTGCTTCATGATGTAGGAGATGACTTGACCGGGGTCGTCGCTCTCTTCGGCGGCGCCAAGGACCAGAACCGATATGTCGGGTTCGTCCGAGATCAGCCCCATCAGTTGATCGGTCAGCTTGCCTTCGCGGATGTAGACGACCGGCGTTGTCCCCGACAGCTTCTGGACGACCGCCGAGACGACCTGGAGCAGTTCTTCGGCCTGCTCGCGGCGTTCCTCCTCCATCAACTGGCGCACCGCCATCCAATGCTGGAGCTCGGCCGGTTCGATGACGTAGAGCAGGGCAACGCGCCCGCCGGTCTTGCGGGCGCGATGACAGGCGAAGCGCAGCGCCTGATGCAGCTCCGAAGCTTCATCGACCACACACAAGAAAGTCCGCGCCGTACGCGGCGTCGTGTGGCCGGCGCCTTCCGGCGCCTCTTCGTCATCGCTCGATTTCACGGCTCTAGCCCTTGCGGAAGATCGCGCTTGCCGCCCATCCTGCCACCGCCGCGATCAGGATGGCAAGGACACCGTAGGCAAGGGAATAGCGTTGAGCGAAGTTGTAGACGCCGGCCTCGAAGCCGATCTTGCTGACAATCAAAGGCGTAATCTCGGCGCTGGCGACTTCGCCGTCGCGGATGAGGTAGACCTGGACGACGTAACGGCCGACCGGTGCGTTGGCCGGGAACCACACATCGGTGCGAAACAAGCGATTACCAAGAAGCAGGATCCGCGATGGCTCCGCGCTGTACAGGCCCGCGCGCTGTTTACTGCGGATCAGCGCGGCGCGGAACTCCTCTGCTTCGCCGGGATCAACGTCGCGCGGCGCCACCAGCCGCAGGTTGTTGACGCCGATCTGGTGGCGTTTCATCACCCGCTCCGGCAGGATATCCTCGATCGGCACGCTGGCCGCCACCGCGTAGTAGGCCGGCACGTTGTCGAAGGCGAGGTCGCGTTCATTCACCCAGATGCCGAAGACGCGGCCCTTGCGCCGGACCGCCTCGGTATTCTCGGGCCCGCGAATGACGACCACGACATCGCCCTCGCCATCGGTAGCGCCGAACACCAGCACGTCGCTGCCGGTAAAACCGGTGGTGATCGCGACGAGATGCCGGGCCAAGTCGACCACCAACTCGGCGGCGAGGACCGAGGACGTGGCCGAGGACGCAGCGCACGCGAGCGCGCAACAGACCAGAACAGCGCGCAGCCTCGGCCGCCAGTTCATCGTCACGTTCATCGTGTTCTGACAGTCGATCGTGCCAGCGGGTTCATTCCGAGCCAAGCGCAGTGCGATGCCGCCACCCGGGGAAAGTACCTCGCGCGCCCGCCCGGCGCAAAGCCCAAGGCGGCGCCAAGATCGCCCATCATGGAGCGCCCGCCGCAAGCCACCTAGCGTGGGCGAGGGTGATGACCCGGGTCGTTTCCGACCACAGCTGGTAGCCGTCGAGGTTGGCAAGGTCCGCCCATATGGCCTCCGCGGCGTCCGAGCCGGCGCGCGGCTCACCCTCAAGCCAACAACCGACCAGGTCGACAAGAGTGTAATGGTAGCGAACGCGGCCCACAGCGCCGGCGCTTTCGTGAGTGGGTTCGGCGGTGTCGCGCTCGATCAGATCTACGACCTCGGCGACGCCGAGAACACGGATGCTTATGCCGGTTTCCTCGGCGACCTCGCGGCGCGCGGCTTCAGCCACGGTCTCGCCCAGCTTCTGCAACCCGCCCGGCAGGCTCCACTCGCCCCGGCGTGGCGCCTTTGCCCGGCGCACCAGCAGAACGCGACCGGTCTTGAAGACGATGGCGGCAACACCGACCAAAGGCGTCGGTGGGTACTCGCGAGTCATGGCCACCGTCGGCTGTAAAAGGCGGATGTGATGATACCCATTGCCATTAGACGCCAACTGCCCGATTTTTAAGGAATGAAGGATAGCACCGAGATGCCGCCGAGCGGCAAGGAAGCGCCGGCGGGCAAGCCGATGGAGATCAAGCCAATCGGCGTCGGCGGTCGGCTGCGCGCCTACCTGTTCGCCGGCATAGTCATAACCGCGCCGATCGCGATCACCTTCTACCTCGCGTGGTTGTTTGTCACCTACGTCGACTCCAAGGTCACGCCGCTGATCCCGGCAGCCTACAACCCGACAACCTACCTGCCATTCGCCATACCCGGGCTCGGTCTGGTTATCGTCATCGTTACGCTGACCCTGATCGGCGCCTTCAGCGCGGGGTTTTTCGGCAGGTTGCTGGTCCGATTCTACGAAAGCCTGCTCGGCCGGATGCCCGTCTTGCGCAGCATCTACGGCGCCATCAAGCAGATCATCGAGACTGTGCTCGCGCACCAGTCGACCGCGTTTCGCGAGGCCGTCCTGGTCGAGTATCCCAGGCGCGGCATCTGGTGCATCGGTTTTCTCACCGGCGTCACCCGCGGCGAAGTCCAGAAGCTGACCGACGAGGAAGTCCTCAACGTCTTCCTGCCGACGACGCCGAACCCGACTTCGGGATTTCTGCTGTTCGTACCGAGGCGCGACCTGGTTATTCTCGACATGAGCGTCGAGGAAGCGCTGAAAATGGTCATTTCCGGCGGTATCGTTACGCCCTCCCACCGGTCCGCGTCGGAGGCGCCGGGTGTGGTTCTGGCGTCCGCCGACAGCGAAGCTCTGGCCGCGCCGCCACGGGATATAGCCGTTTCCTGACACTGCTTACCGCCGCGGCTCTCAGCCCGAGCGGAGGTAACGGACCGCCGCATCGCGCTCGAACAGGTAAAGCAGGGTGCGCAAGGCCCCGCCGCGCGGGGTTTCCAGCATCGGGTCGGTGGCGAGAATCAGCCGGGCGTCGTCGCGCGCCATGGCCAACAGGTCGCGATGGACCGCGAGGTCGGCGAGGCGAAACTCTGGCATGCCGCTTTGGCGGGTGCCGAGAACCTCGCCAGCGCCGCGCAGGCGCAGGTCCTCCTCGGCGATGCGAAAGCCGTCCTCGCTCTCGCGCATGATCGCAAGCCGCGCGCGGGCGCTCTCCGTCAGCGGCGCAGCGTAGAGCAGAACGCAGACCGAGTGCCGGGCGCCGCGACCGACGCGGCCGCGCAACTGGTGGAGCTGAGCGAGACCGAACCGTTCGGCATGCTCGATCACCATGACCGTGGCGTCGGCGACATCGACGCCAACCTCGATGACCGTCGTTGCAACAAGAATTTGCAAGGGTCCGGAGGCGAACCGCTCCATCACCGCGTCCTTGTCCTCGCCCTTCATCCGCCCATGGATCAGCCCGATCGTTTCGCCGAACGTGGCGCGCAGCGCGCGGTAGCGCTCCTCGGCGGCGGCGACATCGAGAACCTCCGATTCTTCGACCAGAGGACAGACCCAGAAAGCCTTGGCTCCCTCGGCCAGACGCCGGCCGAGGGCTGCGACAACCTCATCCAGGCGCTCGACCGGAATGACCCGGGTATCGATCGGGAACCGGCCGGGCGGCTTCTCGGTCAGGCTTGAGGCATCCATGTCGCCGTAGGCTGTGAGCATCAGGGTACGCGGGATGGGCGTTGCGGTCATCACCAGTACGTCGGTCGCGGCACCCTTGCCGGCCAGATCGAGCCGCTGGTGGACCCCGAAGCGGTGCTGTTCGTCAATCACCGCGAGCGCCAGATCCTTGAAAACGATGGCCTGCTGGAACAACGCGTGGGTGCCGATGGCAATGGGCAGTGCGCCGGACGCGAGCCCGGCGAGCACGGCGCGGCGCCCGGCGCCCTTCTCGCGCCCGCTCAGCAGCGCGGCCTCGACTCCGGCGGCCGCGGCCAGTGGCGCGATGGTCTGGAAATGTTGCCGGGCGAGGACCTCGGTCGGCGCCATTAGCGCGGCCTGAGCGCCGCTTTCCACTGCGTTGAGCATGGCGACGAAGGCGACGGCGGTCTTGCCGCTGCCGACATCGCCCTGGAGCAGCCGCAGCATTCGCGCCGGTGCGGCCATGTCGGCGGCGATCTCGCCGATCGCGCGCTCCTGGCTGGCGGTCAGGCAAAATCCCATGGTGCCCAGCGCGGCGCCGGCCAGCCGGCCTTCGGCGCGGATCGACCGCCCACCGGGGCGCCGCGCATGGCCGCGAATGAGTGCGAGCGCGAGCTGGTTGGCGAGCAGTTCATCGTAAGCGAGCCGGGCCCGCGCGGGCGAGTCCGCCGCCACCGCCGCCGCGGAGGCCGGATGGTGGAGCTGGTCCAGGGCGGCGGCGAAAGACGGCCAGCCGCGCCGCTCGATCAACGCGCGATCATGCCATTCGGCAAGCGCGGGCAGCCGAGCCAGCGACGCCGCGATCAACTTCGCGAGCGCTCGGTTGGTCAATCCCGCCGTCAAGGGATAGACCGGCTCGAAGGCTGGCAGCCGGTCGCGCTCGCTTTTCTCGATGATGTAGTCGGGGTGGATCATTTGCAGGCCGTCGTAGGCGGCCTCGATGAGGCCGCTCACGATCCGAGTCGCGCCGATGGGCAGAATTCGGCCGAGATAGTCCTCGCGGGCGTGGAAAAAAATGAGCTCCAGCGCGCCGCGCGCATCCGAGCAGTGGATCCGGTACGGCTGGCGAGGGGTCGCCGGCGGCCGATGGCGGTCGACACGGATCACCAGCGTCGCCACCGCGCCGGGCCGAGCGGAGGCAATGCTTGCGGTCGGCCGGCGGTCGACGACCGCGTTCGGCGGGTGCCAGAGGAGATCGATTACGCGCGCGCCGGTCAGGCGATCGAGCGCTTCGGCGAGCTTGGCGCCGACGCCGGGCAAAGCCGTCACCGGCGCGAAGAGCGGATACAGGATTTCGGGACGCATGGGCCCAACTGAACGGCTGACAGGACTGCGGCGGAGGCTTATATCCTAGGCCGCGGAGGAGATCAGAACCAATGCCAGAGTCAATGGACGCCCCACCAGATGCCCCCCTGGACGCCCTCCGCAAGCGGCTCTTGTTCCGTGCTCATCACACCGGCATGAAGGAAAACGATGTGCTGATCGGCGGCTTCGCCGACCGCAATATCGAGACCCTGACTAACGCCGATGTCGCTTGGCTGGAAAAGCTGCTGCTCGATAACAATGATATCGACCTCTACAACTGGATGCTCGGCAAGGAGCCGATTCCACCGCACCTCGATCATCCCCTGATGCACCGCCTCATCGACTTCAAGAACACCGTCTAGATCATTGCAATCCATCGTCGACAGGTTGGGCCGGCCGGGCCGCTTCGTGGTCGCCGGGGCGCCGGCGGGATATGACGCGCACGTCGTTGCGACCATGGCCGAGGCCATCGGCCGCGATCTCCTGTTTGTCGCCCGCGACGATCTCCGCATGGCGCAAATGGATGAGGGGCTGGCTTTCTTCGCTCCGCAGATCGAGCGCCTCGGCATTCCCGCCTGGGACAACCTGCCCTACGATCGGGTCTCGCCCAACGCTGAGCTGGTCAGCCGCCGGCTGGACGCCCTCGTCCAGCTACTGGGCGAACCCGCGCCCGCGCGGCCTCGCGTGGTCCTAACCACGGTCTCGGCGCTGTTGCAACGGGTCCCGCCGCGCGACGCGCTCGCCGCCGCGACCCTGATGGTGACCCGTGGGGAGCGGATCGCGCCCGAAGCCCTTGCAGCCTTTCTTATCCGCACCGGCTACGTCCGCGACGAAACCGTCACCATGCCCGGAGAATTCGCCGCGCGCGGCGGCATCGTCGATATCTTTCCGCCGGGCCGCGCCGAGCCATTGCGCTTCGACTTTTTTGGCGACGAGCTGGAGTCCATCCGCACCTTCAATTCCGTCAGCCAGCGGACCACCGGGCGAATCGAGATGGCGCGGCTCGAGCCGGTCAGTGAAGTCATCCTCGACGATGCCGCGATCGAGCGGTTTCGCTCGGCGTACCGAGCGCTGGCCGGACCGGTCGATAGCGACGATCCGCTTTACGCCGCGGTCAGCGCCGGGCGCAGGCACGCCGGAATGGAGCATTGGCTGGCGCTATTCCACGACCGCCTGGAAACGCTGTTCGATTACCTTCCCGGCGCGGCGGTGGTCATGGACCCGCAGGTCGACGAGGCCCGCGACGCGCGCATTGACCTGATCGCGGACTATTACGAGGCGCGCCGGCAGGCCGATCAGGGCCGCTTTGGAGCTACGGCCGCGCCGTATCACCCGGTCCCGCCCGAGGCGGCGTTCATGACCAAGGCCGAATGGGATCTGCGCGCCGGCCTGGTCGGCGTCGCCCAGCTTTCACCGTTCGCGCCGCCACCCGAGATGACGGAGATTTTCGATTCCGGGGGGCGGCCGGCGCTCGACTTCGCCGAGGCCCGTCAGCGGCCCGACGTCAACGTTTTCGACCTGGTCGCCGAGCGCATCGCGATGCACCAGCGCAGTGGCCGCCGCGTGCTGGTCGCCGCCGTCACTACCGGCTCGCGCGACCGGCTGGCCTCGGTGTTCGCCGATCACAACGCCGGCCGGCTCGAGAAGGTCGAGGCCTGGGCGCGGGTCAAGGTCCTGGCTCGTAAGGCGGTGGGCGCGATCGTCCTCGGCCTTGAGCGCGGCTTTACCACGCCGAAGTTGGCGGTGATCGCAGAGACCGACATCCTTGGCGAGCGGATCGCGCGGCGCGGCGCGCGGCGGATCCGGCCGGACAACTTCCTGACCGAGGCTTCCTCGCTCAACCCGCAAGACCTGGTCGTTCACGTCAACCACGGGATCGGCCGCTACGAAGGGCTGGAGACGATCCAGGTCGGCGGCGCGCCGCACGATTGCCTGCGGCTGGTGTACGCCGGGGACGACCGCCTGTTCCTGCCGGTGGAAAACATCGATCTGATTAGCCGTTACGGCTCCGACGCCGAGGCGGTCACGCTCGATCGGCTTGGCGGCGCGGCCTGGCAGGGGCGTAAGGCCCGGCTCAAGGCCCGCATTCGCGAGATGGCCGACGAGCTGATCAAGGTGGCCGCCGCGCGCAGCCTTCACTCGGCTCCGCCGGCACCCGCGCCCGAAGGCCTGTTCGACGAGTTCTGCGCGCGCTTTCCCTATGCCGAGACCGACGATCAGGCGCGCGCCATCGACGATGTCCTCGCCGATCTCGCGGCCGGCCGGCCGGCCGACCGCTTGATCTGCGGCGACGTCGGCTTCGGCAAGACCGAGGTCGCGCTGCGTGCCGCGTTCATCGTCGCCATGGAGGGTCGCCAGGTAGCGATTGTGGTCCCCACGACGCTTCTTTGCCGTCAGCACTTTCTGACCTTTGGCGAGCGCTTTCGCGGCTATCCGGTGCGGATCGCGGAAGTCTCGCGGCTCGTCGGCGCCAAAGACATCAGGAGCGTAAAGACGGGCCTCGCCGACGGTACCGTCGATATCGTTGTCGGAACCCACGCCCTTCTCGCCAAGGATGTGCGTTTTCGTGATCTCGGCCTGCTCGTCGTTGATGAAGAGCAGCACTTCGGCGTCGCCCACAAGGAGCGGCTGAAGGCGTTGAAGGCCGACGTCCATGTCCTGACCCTGACCGCGACGCCGATCCCGCGAACCCTGCAGATGGCCCTGAGCGGGGTGCGCGAGCTCAGTCTCATCGCGACCCCGCCGGTGGACCGGTTGGCGGTACGCACGTTCGTCATGGAACACGACCCGGTGGTCATTCGCGAGGCCATCCTCCGCGAGCATTATCGCGGCGGCCAGACGTTCTACGTCTGTCCGCGCATCGAGGACCTCGATGAGGTCGGCAAGCAGCTCGCGAAACTGGTGCCCGAAGTCTCGGTCGTCATGGTGCACGGGAGAATGGCGGCACGCGACCTGGAGCAGGCCATCGGCGCATTCTACGAGCGGAAGTTCAATGTGCTGCTGTCGACCAACATCATTGAATCGGGGCTCGACCTGCCGGCGGTCAACACGATCATGATCCATCGCGCCGACATGTTCGGCCTGGCTCAGCTTTACCAGCTGCGCGGCCGGGTCGGCCGCGGCAAATCCAGGGCCTACGCCTATCTGACCCTGCCGGTTCGCCGCAAGGTGACGAAGAGCGCCGAGAAGCGCCTTCAGGTGATGCAGGCGCTCGATTCGCTCGGCGCCGGTTTCGCGCTCGCCAGTCATGATCTCGACATTCGCGGCGCCGGCAACCTACTCGGCGACGAGCAATCGGGGCACATCCGCGAGGTGGGCATAGAGCTCTATCAGCAGATGCTCGAGGACGCCGTGGCTGAGGCCCGTGGCGGCGATCTAGCGCTACCGGCCGATGAGTGGAGCCCACAGATCTCCCTAGGTCTGGGGGTCCTCATCCCCGAGACCTACGTTCCCCAGCTTGGCCTTCGCCTCGGCCTCTACAGGCGCCTCGCCGACCTGCGCGATGAACAAGACTTGGATGCCTTCGCAGCCGAACTCGTCGATCGCTTCGGCACCTTGCCGGAGGAGGTCGATAATCTGCTGCGGGTCGTTGCGCTGAAGCAGCTGTGCCGCCGCGCCGGCGTAGAACGGGTCGAGGCGGGGCCGAAGGGCGCGACGGTGGCGTTTCGCGAAAACGATTTCGCCAATCTTGGCGGACTGGTCAGCCTGATCAGCCAGCAGGCCGGAACGATGAAGCTTCGGCCCGACCACCGCCTGGTCCTGCGCCGATCATGGGAGCTTCCGCTCGACCGGCTGGTGGGGGTGCGGCGGCTGCTTACGGATCTGGCGCGGATCGCAGAAGGCTAATTTCGCAAGACCTGCCGCCAAGACGACTGATCCCAAGCCGGGCCGCCACCGTCTCGGCGATGGCGAGCGACGCCGTCAGGCCCGGTGATTCGATGCCGAACAGGTTGACCAGTCCTGGGATGCCATGGGTTTCCGGACCCTGGATCATGAAATCCGCTGCCGGTTGTCCCGGCGCCTGGATCTTGGGCCGGATCCCGGCATAGTCCGGCCGGAGCGAGCCGTCGCGCAGTCCCGGCCAGTAGCGGCGAATGGCGGTATAGAAACCCGCGGCCCGGCTTGGGTCGACGTCGTAGCCCGGCCGATCGACCCATTCCACGTCCGGGCCAAAGCGTCCGGCGCCGGCCAGATCGCGGGTGTAATGGACGCCCAGGCCCGCGGCGTCGGGCAGGGGATAGACCAGGGCCGAGAACGGCGCGCGCTGGGCGAGCGAAAAATAGCTGCCCTTGGCGTAGTAGCGGGGCGGGACGTGGCGCGCGGGAAAGCCTTGGATCGCCGCCGCGACCGCCTGAGCGCCAAGCCCCGCGGCGTTCACCGCGAGCGTGCAGGACAGCTCCACCGGCTCCGCACCGCCGACCCTGAAGGTGAGGGCGTTCTCACTTACCTCGCCACCGAGAATGGGGCTGGCCAAGGCAAGAACGGCGCCGCTGTCCTCGGCCTCGCCCCTCAGGCTCAGCATAAAGCCGTGGCTGTCGAGAATGCCGGTGGAAGGCGAGAGCAGCGCGCCGACGCAGCTCATCTCCGGCTCCAGCCGCCGTGCCGCCGCCGCGTCAAGAAAGCGGATATCGTCGACGCCGTTGGCGCGGGCTCTGGCCTCGATGGTCCGTAGCACGGCGAGTTCGCCCTCCTCGGCGGCGACGATCAACTTGCCGCAGCGCTCGAACGCGACGCTATGTTCTTCGATGTAGGCGTAGAGCAGGTCTCGGCCGGACCGACACAGCTGTGCCTTGAGGCTGCCGGCGGGGTAGTAGATCCCGGCGTGGATCACCTCGGAATTGCGCGAACTGATCCCGGAGCCGATGGTTTCGGCCGCCTCGACGATGACAACCTCCAGTCCGCCTCGCGCAAGATGGCGCGCCACCGCAAGGCCGACGACGCCGGCGCCGATAACAATGCATTCGACGCATTCCGCCACGCCCACTGTTGGGTTGTCCGTTGGCTGTGCCGCCTGCGTCACAATCGCTGCCTCACGCCTTCCAAGCGGAGATCCAGCCTCGCTCACCAGATCGATCACCGGATCGATTACTGTGAGCGGCTGGATAACCGCACGACCGCTCTTATCTCAATACGAGTAACGCGCCCAGTAAACTACAACGAGACGATGACCAGCGATCGAAACGTTCCAACGCGGCCGGCGCAAGCCGGCGACGTTAACGCCTTTCTGGACGCCGTTGCCAAGCTGCCGGCGGGCAAGTCGGACGGCGCCACCGGGCGGTTGATGTTTGCCATGGACGCAACCGCGAGCCGCCAGCCGACGTGGGATCGCGCCGCCCGGATTCAGGGCGAGATGTTCGTCGAAACGGCGGCGATCGGCGGTCTCGAGATCCAGCTGTGCTTTTACCGCGGCTTCAACGAGTTCAGGGTTAGCCGCTGGGTCGATAAGTCGGCGGATCTTCTCCACCTGATGACATCGGTGAGCTGCCGCGCCGGGCGGACCCAGATCGCCAAGGTCCTGCACCACGCGATCAACGAAACGAGGCGGCGGAAGGTCGCGGCCTTGGTGTTTGTCGGCGACTGCGTCGAAGAGGACATCGACGGCCTGGCCGAGGCCGCCGGCCAGCTCGGCCTGCTCGGCGTTCCGGCATTCCTGTTTCACGAGGGCCACAATGAGCGCGCGGCGTTCGCATTCAAGGAAATCGCCCGGCTCACCGGCGGCGCCGCGTTGCGGTTCGACCCGAACAGCCCGCACGTGCTCAGGGATCTGCTCAGCGCCGTCGCCGTATTCGCGGCCGGCGGCGCGGGCGCGCTTGAGAGCATTGCCGCGCGGCGCGGCGGCGAGGTCAAACAGATCGCGCATCAGTTGAAGGGGCGGTGACGTGGGGTATCTGCTCCTGGGGTTCGGCGTCCTTACCGCGTTTCTGATGGTGTCCAGGTGGTACGTCAGTGTGGATACGCGCACTCTGCTGCGGGCGCTGAAGCGTTTGGGGTTCGTTCTCGCCGCCCTCGTCGTGTTCTTCCTCGCCGTGACCGGCAGGCTCGGCCTCGCCATCGGCGCCGGCGCGTTCCTCGTGCCCTGGGCGTTGCAGCAGCTGCGCGCGGCGAGATCCGCCAGTGGCAGCGGCGGACTGGGATCACCCGGCGGCGGGGGCGGGAGTGCGCGAACGTCGTCCATCCGCACGCGCTTTATTCACATGACGCTCGACCATGCCAGCGGCGACCTCGACGGCGATATTGTTGACGGGCCTTACGCCGGACATCGTTTGGCGGAACTGGGCTTGGATGAACTTGTCGAGCTTTTTGGCTCCTACCGCCGCACCGATCCGCCATCGGCGCAACTGCTTGAGGCCTATCTTGACCGGAGGCATCCTGAGTGGCGTCAGCAGCGCGGAGGCGACAGCGCCCGGCAAAAGGATGGCCGAAACGACACCAGCAACTCGGTCGGATCGAGCGCCATGTCGCGCGAGGACGCCTACCGCGTCCTTGGGCTCGAGCCAGGAGCAGCCGAAGAGGACATCAAGGCCGCGCATCATCGTTTGATCGCCGGGCTCCATCCCGACAAGGGGGGCTCCAGCTACCTGTCCGCCCAGGTCAACCGGGCTCGCGACGTTCTCCTCGGCCGCTGAGCGGCACGCGCGCGGCGCGTCCCTTTTTGTCGCCAAATGACCCGACCGGGGAACACCCGTGATCTCATTACAGCCATGTCATAGGTTAAGCGAAGGTTGTTGCGCATGCGAAGAGTTGCTTGATCCTTGCCGCTATGGCAGAAAGGGCGTCTTCATCAGGGTGCCCCTGCGAGACTTCCACCGCAATCACGAAAGGCCAGACATGCCGAAACCCCTGCGAAAGGCGGTTTTCCCGGTCGCCGGATTGGGAACGCGCTTCCTCCCGGCGACGAAGGCCATGCCTAAGGAAATGCTTCCGGTCGTAGACAAGCCGCTGATCCAGTACGCGGTCGAAGAGGCTCAGGACGCCGGCATTGAGGAGTTCATCTTCGTTACCGGCAGGGCGAAAAGCGCGATCGAGGATCACTTCGATCACAGCTTCGAGCTTGAGCAGACACTGCGTGAGCGTCAGGCGCGCGAGACGCTCAGTTCGCTTCTCGATTGGATGCCGCCCCCGGGACATGTTTCCTATACCCGCCAGCAGGAGCCGCTCGGCCTTGGCCACGCGGTGTGGTGCGCGCGCAATTTCATCGGCGACGAGCCCTTCGCGGTGCTCCTGGCCGACGACTTGATCCTTGCCAAACCGGGTTGCCTACGCCAGATGGTCGAGCTCCACCGCAAGGTCGGCGGTAACATGGTGGCGGTCGAAGAGGTCCCTCGTGAGCGTACGAGCTCCTACGGTATCCTTGACGTTGCCAAGGACGAAGGCGGGTTAATCCGCGCAAAGGGTTTGGTGGAGAAGCCGGCCCCGGCGGATAGTCCATCCAACCTTGGCATCATCGGCCGCTACATCCTTGAACCCATTGTCCTTACGGTTCTCGAACATCAGGAGCGCGGCGCCGGGAACGAAATTCAATTGACCGATGCAATGGCCAAGACAATCGGATTGATCCCGTTCCACGGGGTCCGTTTCGAGGGTCGCCGATTCGATTGCGGCAGCAAGGTCGGCTATCTCGAGGCCAATCTCGCTTATGCCCTCAGCCGCGACGACCTGCGCGACCGCGTTCTCCAGATGCTCGAAACACTTAGATAACGGACGCGTCGATAGAAGCCGTCGAGCAGATGGATTCGAGGGGATTTCGATGAAAATAGTTTTAGTCGGCGCCGGCTACGTCGGCCTGGTCAGCGCCGCGTGCTTCGCCGAGTTCGGTCTTAGCGTTGTCTGCGTCGACAACGACGAAAGCAAAATCGAGCGGTTGCGCAATGGCGTCATCCCGATTTTCGAGCCCGGGCTCGAGGCGCTGGTGACGAGTAACGCCGAAGCAGGACGATTGTCTTTCACCACCGATCTCAAGACGTCGGTAAAGGGCGCCGCGGCGGTCTTTATCGCCGTCGGCACGCCGAGCCGGCGCGGCGATGGCCACGCCGATCTCACGCACGTCTACGCGGCCGCCGAGGAAATCGCCGAGAACCTCAACGGCTACACCGTGATCGTGACGAAATCGACCGTGCCGGTCGGGACCGGTGACGAGGTCGAGCGCATCATTCGCACGATCCGGCCTGATGCCCGGTTTGATGTCGTGTCGAATCCGGAGTTCCTGCGCGAAGGCTCGGCGATCAACGACTTCATGCGCCCCGACCGGATCGTCATCGGCACCGACAGCGAACGCGCGAAGGCGGTCATGCGCAAGCTCTATCGGGTGTTGTACCTGATCGAAACGCCGTTCGTTTTCGCCTCGCGAACCACCGCTGAACTGATCAAGTACGCCGCCAACGCGTACCTCGCAACGAAGATCACCTACATCAACGAACTCGCCGACCTGTGCGAGGTTGTCGGCGGCAATGTTCATGACGTCGCGCGCGGGATCGGGCTCGACGGGCGCATTGGCCGGAAGTTCCTGCACGCCGGTCCCGGCTATGGCGGATCGTGCTTTCCCAAGGACACCTTGGCGCTGGTGCGCACCGGCCAGATCGTCGGCAGCCCTTTGCGCATCGTCGAGACCGTCATCGGCATCAACGAGACGCGCAAGAAGCGGATGGCCGAGAAGATAATTGCAGCCTGCGGCGGCAGCGTCGACGGCAAAACAATCGCCGTCCTTGGGCTGACCTTCAAACCCAACACCGATGACATGCGCGACGCGCCGAGCCTGGTTATCGTTCCGGCGCTTCAGGAGCAGGGCGCACACCTCCGCCTGTTCGATCCCGAAGGCATGGAAGAAGCCAAGAAATCATTCGCCGGGGTGACGTGGTGCGCGAATCCCTACGAAGCGATGGAAGGTGCGGACGCGACGACCATTCTCACCGAGTGGAACGAGCTCCGTGGTCTCGATATCAACCGGCTGAAGGCGACGATGAAGCAGCCGCTCATCGTTGATCTGCGCAACATCTACAGCCCATCGGACATGGCGGCCCACGGGATCGATTACATCTCGGTCGGCCGAGCACCGGTGCATCCAACGGCAGGAAAAGCTGATAATGGCGCCAGGATTTCAACTCAACCCGTCCATTCTTCGTGAATACGACATCCGCGGGATTGTCGGCGAGACGCTGACCGCCGCCGACTACGAGGCAATCGGGCGAGCCTTCGGGACCGGGGTGATCCGCGACGGCGGCCGGTCCGTGGTTGTCGGCTACGACGGCCGACTGACATCACCGGAGCTGGAGAAGTCGTTGGTCGCCGGTCTGGCCGCGACGGGCGTGGACGTTTATCGGGTTGGCCTTGGACCGTCGCCCATGCTGTATTTCGCCGTCCAGCTGCTTAGCGCCGACGGCGGCATGATGATCACCGGCTCGCACAATCCCCCAGAGTACAACGGCATCAAGATGTCGCGGCGCGGCAAGCCGTTTTTCGGCGACGACATTCGCGCGCTTGGCAACACCGTCGCCAGGGCCGACTACGTCACCGGCGAGGGCCGCGTCGAGGACAACCCGGTGGCTGACGCCTACGTCGCCCGCTTGGCCGCCGACTTCCAGGCCGGGCGCAGGCTGCGAGTCGCCTGGGACCCCGGCAACGGCGCCGCCGCGAGCGTACTCGGCCAACTCTGCGACAAACTGCCGCTTGATCACGTGCTCATCAACGCCACCGTCGATGGCACCTTTCCGGCGCATCATCCGGATCCGACGGTGGCGGAAAACCTTGTCCAGTTGCAGGCCGAAGTCGCCGCCCACGGCTGTGACGTCGGCATTGCGTTCGATGGCGACGGCGACCGGATCGGCGTCGTTGACGCGAAGGGCAGGATCATCTGGGGCGATCAGCTGCTTGTCCTGCTTGCCGGTCCGGTTCTCGCCGATCTGCCAGGGGCAACGATCATCGCCGACGTCAAATCAAGCCAGGTCTTCTTTGACGAGATCCGGCGGCTGGGCGGCAAACCACTCATGGCCCGAACCGGTCATTCGCCGATCAAGAAGCTGATGGCGGAGACAGGCGCGCCGCTGGCGGGCGAAATGAGCGGTCACGTCTTTTTCGCCCATCGCTATTACGGTTTCGACGATGCGCTCTACGCCGCGGTCCGGCTGCTCTCCTTGTTGAGCACGTCCGACCGGAGCCTGGCTCAGATGCGCGACGCCCTGCCTGCGAAGGTCAACACGCCGGAGTTGCGGATCGACTGCGCCGAGGACAGAAAGTTTCCGGTGGTCGAGGAGGTCCGCGCTCGCCTGCGTGACGTTCCAGGCATCAGCGTCGCCGAGGTTGACGGCGTACGCGTGACCAGCGCCGACGGCTGGTGGCTGCTTCGCGCCTCCAACACGCAAGCCATCCTTGTCGGCCGCTGCGAAGCCGCCGACGCAGCCGGCTTGCGCCGTTTGCAGGACGAACTCGACCGGCAGCTCCGCTTGAGCGGTCTGCAGCCGCCGCGCTATGGTTAACGGGCGTTGGGGCAGGCCTTCTTTAGTAGCGGCGATAGCGTCTGGCAACCCACATCAAGCGGGCCGTGACCAAGGAGTTGGATCATGACCACGGGCGAATTGCCGCTTCCAGCGCACTTCCGGGCTGAATCCGTGGGGACCGTCCGGCGGGTCCTGTATCAAGAGCTGGCGACGGCGGCGAGCGAGTGGGCGCGGGTCCACGATCTCGCGCCGGCCTCCGATGATGCGCGCAGGATCGCCCTGATCGCTGTCGATGTTCAGAACACGTTCTGCATTCCAGGCTTCGAACTCTACGTCGGCGGGCGCTCAGGCACCGGTGCAGTCGATGACAGCGGCCGCCTGTGCGCATTCATCTATCGCAATCTTGGACGGCTGAGCCGCATCGTCGCGACACTGGATACTCACCGGGCGCTGCAGATTTTTCACGCCGTTTTCCTCATCGACGTCGAGGGCCGCCATCCCGCGCCGTTCACCACCATCAGCGCCGAGGATGTGGCCGCCGGCCGCTGGCGCGTCAACCCGGCCGCCGCGGCGCAACTCGGCCATGCGCTGGGGCTCGGGGATGCCGAGGACAGGCGCGGGAAGATCGACGCCGCCTATCTGCAGCGCCATCTTGAGCACTACACCCGTGCTCTCGCCGCCGCCGGCAAGTACGCGCTCACGGTTTGGCCCTACCACTCGATGCTGGGGGGAATCGGCCATGCTCTTGTCGCCGCGGTGGAGGAAGCGATCTTCTTTCATGGGCTCGCCAGGGCGAGCCAGCCCGATTTCCACATCAAGGGGAGCCACCCGCTCACCGAGCATTACTCCGTTCTCGCTCCGGAGGTGAATAGCGGTCCGGACGGACGCACATTGGCCGCGCGTGCAGAGAAGTTCAGCGACATGGTCGTGGAGTTCGACGCCGTCATCATCGCCGGCCAAGCCAAGAGCCATTGCGTCGCCTGGACCATCGCCGATCTGCTCACGAAAGTGAACGCGCGCGACCCCGCTCTCGCCCGCAAGATTTACCTGCTCGAGGACTGCACGTCGCCGGTCGTCATCCCCGATGTCGTCGACCACTCAGACGCGGCCGACGCCGCGTTCCGGCGCTTCGCCGCGGCCGGCGCGAATATCGTCCGCTCGAGCGAGCCCATGGACCGCTGGCCGGGGTTGGCATTGGGATGACCATATGCACGGCGACTGGCGCCGCCGTTACCGCCGTGAGTGCCTCGACGGGGTTATTCGCACGCGCGCCATAAAAATCACATCCAGGCTGGTCAAAGAGCCGCCGACAGGGTCTCGCGGTCCTGCTCGCTCATTTTTAGAACCATGCAAGGCGTGTTGTCTGCCTTGAGCGCTTCGCAGGCAGAGTAGGCGCGCTCCTTGGCGATACCGAGGATGCGGGCGCGATAGAGCGGTCCTCTGCGGCCCTTGAGCGGGACGACCTTGATGGTTCCGGCGGCCAGCGGGCCAGGCACCGCCTCGAACGCATCCTGCGCCATCCGGTAGGCGGCGCCGCGGCGGGGATAAACACCGACCTGAACGCCCCAATCGCCGGCCATGGCGGTGACGGTGAGGTCTTCGGACGCGGGTGCGGATCGTGAGCCGACCGCGTCACTATCAGCGTCGACCAAGGCGAGCGCCTGGCGAGCCGGAGAAATCACGAAGCAGCCCAAAGACCGGGCCTTGAGCGTCCGGCAGGCGGTCACGGCATCAGTTTGCGTCAGGCCGTGGACCTGGGCGAGAAAGTGGCTCGTGCCATTAGCCGCGTCCGGCTGCCGCAGGACGGTCACGGTGCCGTCTTCGAGACTGCCGGCGGCAAGCGCGGCCGCCTTGTCGGCCCGTTTCTCGGCGGAGCGGGCCGCGCTGAAAGCACCGACCTGCACACCCCAGTCGCGATCGGCGGCAACCTTGAGCGCGACCGTGTCGTCGCTACTCGCGACCATGACTCCGGGGATTGCATCGAGCGCCGCAAGAACGGACGAGCGGGCCGGGGTAGGGACAAACGCGGCCTGTCGCAACGCTATCTTCAGCGGTGGCAGCGAGCGGAATCCATCGTCGAGAAGCCCGGTCATGGTGTGGCTGCGCTCCGCCGGCGAGCGCGCGCCAAAGACGACGCCGATGACCCGCCGGCCGTTACGCTTGGCCGAGGCGACAAGGTTAAAGCCAGAGGCATGAATATAACCGGTCTTGATGCCGTCAATGCCGTCGTAATTGCCGAGCAACCCGTTATGGTTGCCGTAGTGCTGGCCTTCGTAGGCAAACTCTTCTTGCGAGAAGTAGCCGTAATAGTGCGGGAACCGTCGCAATAAGGCACGGCCCAGGGTCGCCATGTCGCGCGCGGTGGTCAGCTGGCTGCGATGGGGCAGGCCGGATGCGTTACGGAAGGTCGTCTTGCTCATGCCAAGCTTGCGGGCCTTGGCGGTCATCTTCTGGGCGAAGCGGGCCTCACTGCCGCCAAGATGCTCGGCGACCACGGTCGCGACATCGTTGGCCGACTTGGTCACCAACGCCAGGATCGCCTGTCGCACGGTGATGATATCACCGGCCCTCAGCCCCAGGTTGGACGGTGGGCGTGACGCGGCGAATGCGGAAACCTTGAGTTGACCATTAAGCGCGAGCTTCTTGCCGTCGAGAGCCTCGAACAGCATGTACAGCGTCATCATCTTGGTCAGGGACGCCGGATAGCGAAGTTCGTTGGCTTGAGCCTGGTAGAGGATCTTGCCGGAATTGGCGTCCATGACAAGGGCGGCCGACTTTGCGGCTTCGGCTCGCCCGCCGCCGGTGAGGACCGCAACGAGCAAAATGGCCCCTCCCAGGAGCCTCGCGGCGGTCCGAGCGCAGATTGTCATGGACTCCCCTCTGTTCTCAATGGGATCGCCGCGCCGCAACAGCATGAGCGGCCCGGCAATTGTGTCAACCCCGTGAAATCCGCCTCGCGCGAAGCGGGTACATTCCAAAAATCATTCCCGCCTCTTTTCTATGCCCGATAATATAACAAAGAGTTAAGATTCGCAGTATCGCTTTTTACGCGCACTGCCTGCGTGGAGCAAACACGGAACGAGTGTGACACATTGCTGTGTTCCTCGTTGAGCACGACTCGGTCCACGAATTCGCCGGAGCCGGACTTGGACGGCCTAAAGCTTCCTGATAGGTTGCGGCAAAATGCTTACGAACTGGTTCGGGATCGGAGGAGAAGGGGACGATGAGTAGCCGACGCGTCAAAACTACCCCGTTTGAGGGGCAGAAGCCAGGAACCTCCGGTCTGCGTAAAAAGGTCTCGGTTTTCGAGCAGCCGAACTACGTCGAAAACTTTGTCCAATCGACCTTCAATGCCCTGGACGGGTATACCGGCAAGACACTCGTCGTCGGCGGCGACGGCCGCTATTACAATCGCGATGTTGTTCAGATCATTATTAAAATGGCGGCCGCCAACGGATTCGGCCGGGTGCTGGTCGGGCAGGGTGGAATCTTGTCGACGCCGGCGGCTTCGTGCGTCATCCGCAAGCACAAGGCGTTCGGTGGCTTGATTTTGTCCGCCAGCCACAACCCGGGAGGCCCGGGCGAAGACTTCGGGCTCAAGTACAACATCACCAACGGCGGACCGGCGCCGGAAAAGGTGACCGAGGCGATCTTCGCTCACAGCAAGAAGATCAGCTTCTACAATATCGTGGATGCGTCCGATATTGACATTGACCGAGTCCACACGGAGAGTTTTGAAGGGATGACTGTGGAAGTCATCGACTCGATCGCCGACTACGCCGCGCTGATGCAGGAGTTGTTCGATTTCGACGCGATTCGCGAGTTGCTGGCGTCCGGATCGTTTCCCATCTGTTTCGACGCGATGCATGCGGTGACAGGGCCGTACGCGCGCGCGATCATTGAAGGAATGCTGGGCGCGCCCGCCGGATCGGTGATCCACGGCGAGCCGCTCGAGGACTTCGGCGGCGGCCATCCTGATCCAAACCTGGTCCATGCCCACGAACTGGTCGAGCGGGTGGCCAAGCCGGACGGTCCCGTGTTCGGCGCCGCGTCCGACGGCGATGGCGATCGCAATATGATCATCGGCCGTGATATTTTCGTCACGCCCAGCGACAGCTTGGCGATCATTGCCGCGAATGCAACGCTCGCGCCGGGCTACGCTGGCGGCCTTGCCGGCATCGCCCGCTCGATGCCGACAAGCGGCGCACCCGATCGGGTTGCCGATGCTTTGGGCATTCCGTGCTTCGAGACGCCGACCGGGTGGAAGTTCTTCGGCAATCTGCTTGACGCCGGCATGGCGACGATGTGCGGCGAGGAAAGCTTCGGCACTGGCTCCAATCACGTTCGCGAGAAGGACGGACTGTGGGCGGTGCTGATGTGGTTGAACATTCTCGCCGCGACGAAAAAGTCGGTGGTCGATATCGTTCACGGCCACTGGCGGACGTATGGGCGCAACTACTACTCCCGCCACGACTACGAAGGCATCGACAGCGCCGCCGCCGAGCAGCTGATGGACCGTCTGCGCGCGCTCATCGAGGCGCTGAAAGGCCGTCGCTTCGGCGCCTACGAGGTCGCGTTCGCCGACGACTTTTCATACACCGACCCGGTTGATGGCAGCGTGTCGGCCAGACAGGGAATCCGCATTGGCTTTACCGACGGATCGCGCATCGTCTTCAGGCTGTCGGGCACGGGTACCGAGGGCGCGACCTTGCGTCTTTATGTCGAACGCTATGAGCCGGATCCTGCCCGCCATGACATCGACACCCAGGAAGCGTTGGCGGAGCTGATCTCGATCGCCGGCTCGCTCGCCGAGATCAAGACCAGAACCGGTCGCGACCGGCCGAGCGTCATCACCTGAGCCGAAGGCGGAATGGATTAGGACCGGGGCCGTTATTCCGCGGCTTTGGTCTCCGCCCACAACCGTTCCAGTTCGGCCAGATCGACGCCATCGGGCGTGCGCCCATCGGCGGCAAGCAGGGCCTCGATGTTGACAAACCGGCGCTCGAACTTGGCGCCGGCGCGGCGGAGCGCGGCTTCCGGATCGATTTTCAGCTTACGCGCCACGTTGGCGCAGGCAAACAGCAGATCGCCGAGTTCGTCCTCGATCCGGTCATGGCTGGCACCCGTCGCCAGTTCGCTCGCGAGCTCGCCGGCTTCTTCCGCGATCTTCGGCAGGGCGGACGCCGCGTCCGGCCAATCGAAGCCGACGCGAGCGGCGCGCGCCTGAAGTTTTACCGCTCGTGTGAGCGCGGGCAGGGCGATCGCTATGCCATGAAGCGCGCCGCCAGCGGGCGCGTTAGCCTCCGCGGCCGCGGCCTTGGCCGCTCGTTCGGCGGCCTTGTGTTCTTCCCAGGCGGCGGTCTGGGCCGCGCTGGTATCGATCCGGGCGCTACCAAAGACATGGGGGTGGCGGCGAATCAGCTTTTCGCTGATCGCTTCAACCACGTCGGCGAAGTTGAAAGCTTCTTGCTCGCCAGCCATCCGCGCATGGAAGACCACCTGGAGCAGGAGATCGCCGAGCTCTTCCTTGAGGCCTATGAGGTCGCCGCGGGCGATAGCATCGGCGACCTCATAGGCTTCCTCGATGGTATGCGGCGCGATGCTGGCAAACGTCTGCTCAATGTCCCACGGACATCCGGTCTCGGGATCGCGTAGCCGCGCCATGATCTCAAGCAGGCGGTCGATCGCGTTTGCACTCACTGGTCGCGAAGGCATTGGTTCGGGATCCCGAGACAAGCAGGGACGTCATGCAACGCCCCAAGCCGACCTCCTGTTGTCGCATAATGTATATTATGGAAAACATCGACCCTCGGTCTCCATCTGACGGTCATCTTCCGTCTTCCGCAGTCCGACAAGATCGGTGGCGCACCGGCGACAGAACTTTGCGACCAGCTCGCCGGTGTCGGCGTGAACAACCTTGACCTGAAAACCGGACAAACCGGCGCCGCAGCCGCAGCGCTCGCCCAAATTAAACGTACTCGTGTTGTAGGCAGCAGACATGTACCCCCCTTTGCTGTCGCCATAAAATCGCGTCCCGATACTAGTCAGCGCCTCCCTAAGCTCGTATGAACGTTTCGTTGTTTGCTCGTTTGCGCTGCATGTCGACAACCAGGCCGTCGTAGGCCGGCTCAACGCCTGCGGGCAGACGCGCCGCCAGTGTGGCGTAGTCGAGGCCGTTACCGAGGTGGCTGAGGACCGCGCGACGCGGACGAACGCGTGCGATCCATTCAAGTGCCCTGCCGACGTGGCAATGGGTCGAATGGGGGGCGTCGATCGGCGTACCAATGATCCAGGTGTCGATGCCGTTAAGGATCGTCATCGCGGCCTCGGTCAGTTCGACCACGTCGGTCGTATAGGCCGCGTCGCCGAAGCGATAGCCGACCGTCGTGCTGAACCCGTGGTCTTGAACGAACGCGGTTGCGGTGATCTCGCCAATCTCGAAGCGTTCACCATCGTCGATAACGCGCGGCACCAACGTTGGCTTGTAGAAGCCGCTGGCGCCCTTCGCCAGCGGTTCGAAGGCATAGCCGAACCGCTCGCGGAGGACCGCCAGCGTCGCTGCGTCGGCGTACGCCGCCAGTGGTGCCCGCATGATACGGTTGATGGAGCGCAGGTCGTCGATGCCGTGGATGTGATCGGCGTGGGCATGGGTGAAAACGACCGCGGAAAGCGCGCGCACGTTGGTCTTCAACAACTGCTCGCGCAGATCGGGCGGCGCGTCGACAAGAATACGCGTCGCGCCATCTTCGACCATGATGGCCGGCCGCGTCCGCCGATTGCGTGGGTTGGCCGGATCACACCGGCCCCAGCCAACATCAAGCGCCGGTGTTCCGGTCGATCCGCCGGAACCGAGAATGGTGACCCTCAATGGCCCCCCGCGCCTTCAGTCCGCGCCTTGGCGAACAACCGAAAGAAGTTTTCGGTCGTCGCCGCTGCCAGCGCGCTTACCTCAACCTGGCGCGCGCGCGCCACTTCGCCTGCCGTGTGCGCGACAAATGCCGGTTCGTTACGCTTGCCGCGTTTCGGTGCCGGCGCCAGATACGGCGCGTCTGTCTCTACTAGTAGACGATTCAGCGGGACGGAGCGAGCGACCGCGCGCAAGGTGTCGGCCTTTTTAAAGGTGACAATCCCGGAAAACGAAATGTAAAGGCCAAGCTCGATCGCCTTGTCGGCCAGGGCCTGGGTCGAGCTGAAGCAATGAATCACGCCCGAAAACGGCTCGTGGGCGTATTCACTTTCGAGGATTTGCGCGGTATCAGCGTCGGCGTCGCGGGTGTGGATGACGATGGGTAATGCGGCGGCGCGCGCCGCGGCGATGTGAACGTGAAAGCTTCGCGCCTGAGCGTCTCGCGGCGCATGTTCATGGAAGTAGTCGAGACCGGTCTCGCCGAAGCCGACCACCTTCGGATGCGTCGCGAGACGGACCAGGGTCTCGGTTGTGATGTCACCCTCGCTCGTCGCCTCATGAGGATGGACGCCGACGGTGCAGTACACGTTGGCGAACCGCTCGGCGACGGCCAGCACCCGGTCAAACCGGCTGAGATGGGTGGAAATGGTCAACATCGCGTCGACGCCCGCCTCGCCCGCGCGCGCGACAACCGCGTCGAGCTCATGCTCGAAGTCCGGAAAATCGAGATGGCAATGGCTGTCGACCAGCATTTCCTAGAGCGCCTCGCGTTCCGCCGGCTCTTCGACGAACCGCGGGAAAATGCCCGTCGGCCGCGCGACAGCGGTTTCCGGCGTCAACGCATGATCCGGCCCAAGGTGAGCAAAGCTTCGCCGATCGGTGGCAACGGCAAGTTGATCGAGCAGCGCGGCGGCGGCATCGGGCGTAAAGGGCTGCATGACAATGCCAAGATGGCGAATGACCTCGGCAAGCAGGTAGAGCACCGTGTTCATACGCGCCGTGTCGGTCTTGCGCAGCGCCCACGGCGCCTGGCGATCGACGTAGCCGTTGGCCTCGGCGACCACCGCCCAGATCTGGCCCAGAGCGGAATGAAACATTTGCCTGTCGAGGCTTGCCCGCACTTTTTCAATAAGCGCATGAGCGTTCGCCAGCAACGTTCGGTCGTCATCGAGCAGCGGCCCCGGCTCGGGGACGCGCGCGCCGCAGTTCTTGTGGATCATCGACAGCACGCGCTGGCATAGATTGCCGAAGTCGTTAGCTAGATCGCCATTGATCCGGCCGACCATGGCGCGCCTGGAAAAGTCACCGTCGCTGCCGAACGGGACCTCACGCAACATGAAATAGCGCACCGCGTCGAGCCCGTAGGTCGCGACGAGTTCAATGGGATCGATGACGTTGCCGAAAGACTTGGAGATTTTCTGCCCTTCGTTGGTCCACCAGCCATGCGCGAAAATCCGCCGCGGCGGCTCCAGCCCGGCGGCCATAAGGAGCGCCGGCCAGTATACCGCGTGAAAGCGAAGAATGTCCTTGCCGACCACGTGAACGTCGGCGGGCCAGAACGTCCGGTAGGCGGCGCTGCCGATATCCGGATAGCCGACCGCCGTGATGTAGTTGGTCAGGGCGTCGAGCCACACGTACATGATATGATCGTCGTCGCCTGGAACCGGAACCCCCCACTTGAAGGTTGTTCGCGAAACCGAAAGGTCCTGCAGGCCGCCCTTGACGAAGCTGACCACCTCGTTGCGCCGGGTTTCGGGCAGAATAAAGTCCGGGTGGCTGTCGTAGAACGCGATCAGGCGGTCCTGCCAAGCCGAGAGCCTGAAGAAGTAACTGGGCTCCTCGACCCACTCGACCGGGGCACCCGACGGCGCCGTGCGCACGCCTTCGCGAGCAACCGATAGCTCGCTTTCGGCGTAGAATGCCTCGTCCCGCACCGCGTACCAGCCGGCGTAGCTGCCGAGGTAGATTTCGCCGCGCGCAAGCAGTTGCGCCCACAGCGCCTGGCAGGCGCGGGCGTGACGCTCTTCGGTCGTGCGGATAAAATCGTCGTTGGAAAAGTTCATCCTTGCCGCCAGCGCGCGGAAGTTTCCCGAAACCCTATCAGTGAACGTCTTCGGCGCGACACCGGCCGCGGCCGCCGCCTTTTCCACCTTCTGGCCATGCTCGTCCGTCCCCGTCAGGAACTTGACCGTATGGCCGTCGAGGCGCTTGAACCGTGCCAGGACATCGCACGCCAAGGTCGTATACATATGGCCGATGTGCGGAACGTCGTTCACATAGTAGATCGGCGTCGTAACGTAATATGCGCCGCGACCCGGCATTATCGTGATTCCTTGAGTCCGACGGTAGCGGTCGGCGGGCACGCCCACACGACACCTGAACCTCCATGAGGCGACATGGTTATCGGCGCGTTACGGCGGCGATGTCGAGCAGCACGCTGAGCAGCACCTGTTTGCGGTCCAGGTTGGCGCTGTCGACAACCGCAAGCAGACGGGTACTTTTTTCCCATATCTCGAGCCAGCGATCAAGCGGCGCCGCCCGGGCGAGACTGGCGAGCGCCGGCCCGACACCGCCTCGGCTCGAACCGCCCGCGGCATCGCGAACCAACGCAGCCAGCCGCCAGCGGATGAGGTCGGCGAATACAGCGAAGCCATCGTCGCCCTGCTTCAGTGCCTTGTCGCAAAGCCGGTGAAGCATCGATACATCGAGGCTCGGCAGGGCCTTGAACAAAAGCTCGAGTTCGCCCTGAAGCGCGACGGCGCCCGCTTCGGCCAGCCTTAGCGCCCGGCCAATACTGCCCTCGGCCAGAGCCGCGACGCTTTCCACCTCCGCCTCGGCCAGATCCGGACGGTAGCGCCGCAGCAGCGCCGTCACGCTCGCTCCGGGCAACGGCCGCAATGCCAAGCGGCGGCAACGCGAGCGGATTGTCGCGAGCAGCCGGCCGGGAACCTCGCTTGTCAGCAGCAGCAACGCGCGGTCCGGCGGCTCCTCAAGGACCTTCAACAACGCATTGGCGGCATTGCGATTTAACGCATCGGCGCTGTCGACGACGACGATGCGCCAGCCGCCCTCGGCCGGTGTCTGGGCCAGAAACGCGCCGATGGCGCGGACATCATCGACGACAATCTCCTTGCGCAGCCGATCGCGTTTGTTGTCGAACGCGCGCTCGACCGTGAGCAGGTCGGCGTGTCCGCCGCTGACGATCCGTCGGAATACCGGGCTCCCGGCGTCGATGTCGAGGCTCACGGGCGGCGCCGCGAACAGGCCGCTCGCGCCGCCGCGACCGCCATGACCGCCGCCTTCGGCGAGCAGAAAACGGGCGAAGCGGAAGGCCAGGGTCGCCTTGCCGATACCACCGATACCGGTGATGAGCCAGGCATGCGCCAGCCGCTCCGAGATCGCCGCCTCGAGCAGCACGCTCTCGGCGTGTTCGTGCCCAATGAGGCAGGCGTTCGCCCGGGGCGACGGCCAGGACGGCGCCTCGGCGGCGGCCACGCTCGCGGCGTTCTTCATTGCCGGCGTTCGCCGAGCCGCTCGGCCACCACGCGCGACACCTCGGCGGCGACCCGGTCGGGTTCTTCGCTACCGTCGATAACGGCGCAGCGGTCCGGCTCCAATCGGGCAATCTCCAGAAAGCCTGCCCGGACCCGCTCATGGAAGGCGCGGTCCATACGCTCGTAACGGTCCTCGCTCAAGGCACGGGCGGAAAGCCTCAGCGAAGCTCGCATCAAGCCCTCGTCGACCGCCGTGTCGAGCATTAGGGTCAGGTCCGGCTTGAAGGCGCCAAGGACAAGCTCATGCAGTGCTTCGATGAACGCGCGGCCGAGCCCGTGGCCGTAGCCCTGGTACGCCATGGTCGAGTTGGCGAAACGGTCGCACACCACCCAGGCACCGGCGGCGAGCGCCGGCAGCACGGTTGCGTCGAGATGCTCGCGCCGGGCGGCATAGTGCAGCAAAGACTCCGTTCGCGCCGACCAGCGCGCGACCTCGCCGCTGACCAGTAGCCCCCTGATTTGTTCCGCCGCCGGCGCGCCGCCGGGCTCGCGCGTCATCACCACCTTCAGCCCGCGGCCGCACAAGTCTTCGGCCAGACGCCGCGCCTGGGTTGACTTCCCGGCCCCCTCCCCGCCCTCGAAAGTAATGAACGCTCCCGGATGTGCGCGTGGCGGCGCCAACGACGGCTCCGCGACTAGAGGCCGACCATGTGGGCGAGCGCAACCCTGAGCCGGCCGAACATCCCCAGCCGATCGACCGACGCGCCGGCCACGAGCGGAACCTCGACGTCCTCGGTTTCCGGCGAGCTCACCCGCAGCACCGCCATCCGGTCGCCTTGACGGATCGGTGCCGGAATTGGACCGTCGTAGCTCGCGATTACCTTCATTTCCGGGCGCACCTTTCGCTGCAGAGTGACGGTGAGGCCGTCGGTGGTGACCAGCGGCACGGTCTGATCCTCCCCCAGCCAAACCTCCGCCGCGGTCACCTCGTCGCCCGGCCGGAACAAGGTGTAGTTGTCGAACTCACGAAATCCCCACGACAGGATGCGCTCGCTTTCGTCGCTGCGCTGCTGCATCGACGATAACCCGCCGACGACGAGAATCAGCCGGCGGTCACCCTGCTTGGCCGAGGCGGTGAGACAGAACCCGGCTGCCTCGGTGTGACCCGTTTTCAGTCCATCGACCGATAAATCCTTGTAAAGTAGAGGGTTACGATTGCCTTGATGGATACCGTTGTGCACGAACCCCTTCTCGCCATAGAAGTGGTAATACTCCGGGAAATCGTTAATTGTCCGGTAGGCGAGCGTCGCGAGGTCGCGTGCCGTCATCCGATGCTCGGGATCCGGCAAGCCGGTGGCGTTTCTGAACGTCGAATTGCGCAAGCCGATCTCGCGCCCGGTCTTGTTCATCTCCTCGGCGAACGCTTCTTCCGAACCGGCCAGTCCCTCGGCGACGACAATGGACGCATCATTGCCCGATTGGATGACGATGCCGCGGATCAGATCCTCGATCTTGACCTGCTCGTTGGGTTTTAGAAACATCGTCGAGCCGCCGCTTGCCGCTCCGCCCTTGCGCCAGGCATTCTCGCTTACGGTGAAGGTATCATCGAGCTTGACCCGCCCCTCGTGCAGCCGTTTCAAGAGGATATAAACGGTCATCATCTTGCTCATCGAGGCGGGCGGCATCGGTACGCCCGCTTCCTTTTCGAACAGCGTCGTCCCGGTGTAAGCGTCGATCAGCACGGCCTCGCGGGCCGGGCTTTCGAAAGCGTGCGCGGCCACCGACAACAGAAGCGCTCCAACCAATAGCAGACAGGCCAACGGCAGACGCGCTAAGAGCAGACGGGCGGCGGATACGGATAGCAAGTGAGATGTCATGCGAATAGAGTTCATCATTTCTCTTCAACTCGCGGAAATAACACAACTTCTTCTGGATGGCATGCGCCGAGGCGGAGTTGGTCGGCGGTGAAAGAACGGCACTACTCCATGATCACGCGCGAGCCTGAGTACCCCGCCCGAATGGCGTCGGCGAGAACGCGTTCGGTCTCGGCCGAGTCCAGCGGGCCGAGGCGAACACGGAACAGATTGCGGCCGTCGAACCCGTTGTAGATGATCATCACCGGCGCAAGGTGGGCGAGCTCGGCGCCGGCGCGCGAGGCATTCTCACGATCGGCGAAGGCACCGGCTTGAATGAAGGACTTGGCCGCGTAGACGCGATATCCGGCGCGTTCGCCCGGCGACGCCGCTTGCGTCACCGTCGCGTCCGCCCCCGAAGCCTGTGTTGCCGCGGCAAGGGCGACAGGTGCTACGGCAGGCGCGGCGGTGGCTGTTGCAACGGGGACGCGCGCGGGGCGACCGGCCGGCGAAGCCGCGGCCTTGGCGATCGCCGGGTCAAGCCCGGCAAGACGCATGCTCTCGTCGGCGATCAGCTTGACCCTCACCCGCGCCGTACCCTTTCGCTCAAAACCCAGCAGCTGGGCGCCATGCCGCGACAGGTCCAAGATCCGATCGTTGGCGAACGGTCCGCGATCGTTGACGCGCACTCTGATGGTCCGTCCGTTCTCCAGGTTCGTCACCTGGACGATGCTTGGCAGTGGCAAGGTCCGATGCGCCGCCGACAGTGTATTCATGTCGAACCGCTCGCCGTTGGCGGTCGCAAGACCGTGGAACTGGGAGCCGTACCACGACGCAATACCGACCTCTTCGTAAGTCCAATTGAATCCCGGCTGATAAGCGATGCCGTTGACCTGATAAGGCTTGCCGATCTTGAACCCGGGGACGGCGCCGGGGGGAGCGGCGGGACGCAAAGGAGCCGAACTTTTCGCCACACCCGCCAGCGTCGGTGGCCCTGTCTCGCGATCACCACCGGCGCAACCCGCGAGCGCGATGAGCGCCGTCGCCATGGCGATGGCGCTGCGGCCATGGCGGCGGAGAAGCGCGACAGGCGAATTTACGGATGCCATGGTCAAACCCTCCTACTCGGCCGAAACCTGCCGCACGAGTTTCAGCAGCACGGTGTCCGGATATCCGTCCGCCGGGAGTTTGGCGTCGTGCTGGAACTCCCTGATCGCCTTGCGCGTTTTTGGCCCAACGACCCCGTCGGCGAGGCCGACGTCGAAGCCGAGCTGGTCGAGGCGGCTTTGGATTTCCATCAGCTCGGAGCGCGACAAGGCAACATCGTTTGGGGGCGGCACGGCGCGAAAAGGCTCGCCGCCGTCCACCCGATCGGATAAGTGGCCAACGGCGACAGCGTAAAGGATCGATCGGTTCCAGGCCATGATCGCGCGGAAATTGCCGTAAACGAGCAGCGCCGGCCCGCCGTTGATGCCGCCCGGTAGAATCAACGAGGCCAGCAGATCGACCACCGGCAGATCATGGCCGTCGGCGTCGCGAACGCCAAGGCGCTGCCACTCGACCAACGGCTTTTCGGTCTCAAGTCCCGATACCGAAAGATCGAACCCGCTCGGCAGGCGAACCTCCCTGCCCCATGTATGGTCCTTATCCCAGCCCGACGCCGCCAAGTAGTTGGCGGCGGAACCGAACACGTCGGCCAGACTCGTCCACAGGTCGCGCCGGGCATCGCCATCGGCGTCCACGGCGTAACGCCGGTAGGTGGTCGGCATGAACTGCGGCTGGCCGAGCGCGCCGGCCCACGATCCCTTGGCGTCGGTTGGAATATCGCCGTCCTCAATGCTTTGCAGCAGCGCCAGCAACTGTTCGCGGAAAAACGCGCTACGGCGCTCGTCGAAGGCCAGCGTCGCCAGCGAGGCCGCGGCCGGATAGTCGCCGGTATAATCGCCGAAGTTGCTCTCCAGCGCCCAGAACGCGACGAGGAAGCGGGGTTGAACGCCGAAACGGCGCGTGATGGTTTTAAGCAGCGGGCCTTTCTCGGCCATCATTTGCCGCCCTCGCTCGACCCGCTCCGGCGTCACCCGCTTGTCTAGATATTGCCAGAAGGTCTGGGTGAACTCCGGCTGTTTGCGATCAAGCTCGACGACCCGCTCGACCGGCTGAACGCCGGCCAACGCCGCGTCAAGCGTCCGCTCTGATACGCCCCGGCGCGAGGCCTCGCCACGAAGTTCGGCGAGCCACGAGTAGAAGTCGCGCGTCTCACCCTGTTCGGCCGCCCAAACCTCCGGTTTCGGTAGCAGCGTCGTGGCGACAAGCACGATCGCGACGCATCCGAGCGCCCGGATGACCATGGCGACTGTTCGCATCAACACCTAACCCTGAGTTGCCTCACCGACGGAGAGCACACCTATTTTTGCCATAGCACGCCGGATGCGGCAACGGCCAAAGGCCATGGCCAACCCGCCGCGGCCATTTTAGCCAATAAACTTTCGACCCAATAGATACCCAATAGATGAAGAAAGTCGGTTGTGTCCGGGGTTCACGCCGCGCGTGGCCGCAAGGCGGCGATGGTGGCGCGGTAATCGATATTGGAGAAAACCGCGCTGCCCGCGACGAGAACCGTGGCGCCGGCTTCGACGACCGCGGCCGCGATCTCGGCGTTGACACCGCCATCGACCTCGAGCTCGATCGGCCGCTCGCCGATCATTCGCCGGAGCTCGCGGATCTTGTCAAGCTGGGCCGGGATGAACGACTGTCCGGCGAACCCCGGATTGACCGACATGACAAGAATCAGATCGAGGCGGTCAAGCACATGTTCAATCGCCGAGGCCGGCGTCGCCGGATTGAGCGAGACGCCGGCCTTCTTGCCAAGCCCGCGGATCACCTGCAGGCTCCGGTCGAGGTGGCGGTCGGCCTCCGCGTGCACGGTGATGATGTCGGCGCCGGCCTCGGCATAGTCGGCGAGATAGGGCTGCGCGGGGTCGATCATCAGGTGAACGTCGAACGGTTTCGCGGTGTGCCGGCGGATGGCCCGGATGACCGGCGGGCCGAAGGTGAGGTTCGGAACGAAATGGCCGTCCATCACGTCGATGTGGACGTAGTCGCACCCAGCGGCGTCGATCGCCGCGACCTCCTCGCCGAGGCGCGCGAAATCCGCCGACAGAATCGACGGCGCAATTTTGATCCTCGGCGCGGGTTTGACCATGGCTCGGCCGGCGTTCAGCCGACGACGTCGATGCTGAAGCGGGTGTCGCGCCGCCGCGCGGCTCCTGGCAGACGCGCGATCGCGGCCTTCGTCTGGCTGACGACGTTGTCCGCGGTGAGGCCGAAGTGCTTGAACAGGACTTCGGCCGGCGCCGACAGGCCGAACCCCTTGAGACCGACGAACACCCCATTTTCGCCGATATAGCGATGCCAGCCGGGCGAGATCGCCGCTTCGACGGCGACCCGCACGCATCTCGGCCAACTCGGTCCGAGCACCGCCTTGCGGTAGCGCTCGGGCTGGGACCTCGAACAGCTCCCAGCACGGCATCGAGATGACCGCCGCAGGAATGCCCTGGCTTTGCAGCATCTCGCGGGCCTCGACCGCGATGTGAACCTCAGAGCCGGTCGCGAACAGGCTGACCTGACGTTCGCCGCCCTCGGCTTCGCGCAACACGTAGGCGCCGCGTGCGCTGAGGTTGACGCTCTTGTGTTCGAGCCGGACGGCGGGAACTGCCTGGCGCGACAGGACCAAACACGAAGGCATATCGAACTGGGTAATGGCGATGACCCAGCACTCGAACGTCTCGACCGCGTCTGCCGGGCGGAAGACGAGCATGTTCGGCATGACCCGAAGGCTCGCCAGCGTTTCCGATGGATGATGGGTCGGACCATCCTCGCCGACGCCGATGGAATCATGAGTCAAGACGTAGATGACCCGCTGCCGGGTCAGAGCCGACATCCGCATGCTGCCGCGCATGTAGTCGGCGAAGACCAGGAAGGTCCCGCCGTACGGGATGAAACCGCCGTGCAGCGCCATGCCGTTCATCGCCGCCGCCATGGCATGTTCGCGCACGCCATAGTGAACGTAACGGCCGGAGAAATCGCCGGGCAGTATATCGGTGGTGGTCCTGGTCTTGGTGAACACCGACTCGGTGAGATCGGCCGACCCGCCGATCATTTCCGGAAAGCTCGCGGTCAGAATCTCGAGCGCTTCGCCCGACGCCTTGCGCGTGGCCCAGGTCGGTCGGTCATCGGCGAGCCGGCGCTTGAAGTCGTTGAGCGGCGCCTGCCAGTTGGGCGCGAGTTCGCCTCGGCTGGTCCGAAGGTATTCGGCCTGACGCTCCGCCGGCAGCGCCGCGAACCGCTTCTCCCAGGCCTGGCGCGCGCCAATCGAGCGCCGGCCGGCCTTGCCCCAGGCGGCGGCGATATGCCGCGGAACGACGAACGGCGGGTACGGCCAATTCAGGGTTTGGCGGACGCCGGCGACCTCGTCCTCGCCCAGCGGCGCACCGTGCGTCGCCGCAGTGCCGGCCTTGGTCGGCGCGCCCTTGCCGATGATGGTTCGACAGTCGATCAGCGACGGCTTGTCCGAAAGCCGCGCCCGGATGATCGCCTCGGCGACCGCCTCGGGATTGTCGCCGTCGACGACCTGAGCGTCCCAGCCGCAGGCCTCGAAGCGGGCCAACTGGTTGTCGCCGGTCGACAGTGAGGTGGCGCCGTCGATCGAGATCCGGTTGTCGTCCCACATGACGATAAGCTTGGACAGCTTGAGAAAGCCGGCGAGCGAGATGGCCTCGTGGCTCAACCCCTCCATCAGGCAGCCGTCGCCGACGATGCAATAGGTGTAGTGATCGACGATCTCGTCGCCCCACCGCGCGTTGCGCAGGCGTTCGGCCAACGCCATGCCGACGGCGTTGCCGAGCCCCTGGGCGAGCGGGCCGGTCGTCGTTTCGATCCCGTGGGAGACGTCGTACTCGGGGTGACCCGGTGTGTTCGAGCCGAGTTGGCGGAAGCGCTTGATCTCATCGATCGTGATCGCCTCGTAACCCGACAGGAACAAGAGAGAATACAGCAGCATCGAGCCGTGACCGGCCGACAGGATGAACCGGTCGCGATCCTCCCAATCGGGTCTGGTCGGATCGAACTTGAGAAAGCGGGTCCACAGCACGGTCGCCGCGTTGGCCATGCCCATCGGCATGCCCGGGTGGCCTGATTTCGCTTTTTGCACCGCATCGGCGGCAAGCACGCGGATGGCGTTGATCATTTCCTCGTGGGTCGCGACCGCCGATGCGTCGGGCTCTCTTGCCGGCGCCGCATCGGCTTGGGCGAAAGCCTGCACTCGTGCTAAGGACATCGACGGGTTCTCCTCGGATGGCATGTTATCGTAACGCCGCATTTAAGAGATAAAGGCTGATGACGAGTTGCGAAAGGGCAAGCGGGTTGCTGTAACTAAGCTTGTGAGAGCTGTCGTGGAAGCGTCCGAGACACGGTCTTTGCCGGCCCTCGGTCGGCAGCAACACCCACAAGCAGTCCTTCATTGCGTCTGCATCCGCCGCACCGATTTTGCCGGAGATGTCGAGGGCGTCCACGGCCATCCCGTCAATGTCGCGCGCCAACTCCAGCGCGAAGCCCTTAGCCCTGCCTGTCTCCAGGACCGGAGCCAGGTCCAGTGTCGGCAGAGTTGGTCGGAGAACGTGACGAACGTTCAGCCCGCCGCCGCATTCCTCCGGATCGTCGTCGGGCGGACAGAAGCACACGACCATGTCAGCGAATTCGCGTTGCGGCACGACGAACTGCTCGCTGTCGCGCTCAAGCGTCTGAATCGCGCTCATGACATCCTCAACCGCGTAGCCGCCGAAGCCTGTATCGCGCTGAAACTTCCAGCGCAGCCGCAACGGGGTCGGCGGGTCGAGATACAGCTTGACGTCGTAGGCGTCGCGCAGCTTGCGGGTAGCGAACCCGAGCAGGCCCTCGATAATGATGAAGGCCGTCGGCTCGACGTACCGAGGGGCGGCAAGGACGCCGCCTTCGTGCTTGTAAACCGGCTTGAGGATCGGCTGGCCGTCACGCAGGAGATAGACGTGCTGCTCGAGAATATCTAGGTAGTTGCCGTCCGGATGGTGCGGCGTGATGCCGAGCTTGGCCCGCTCACGCCGCGAATAGCGATGATAATCATCGGCACAGATGCTTAAGGTCCGCGCTGGCCCGAGGATCTGAACCAGGCCCTCGGCAAGCGTCGTCTTGCCCGCCGCAGAGTCGCCGACGATGCCGATGAGGACCGGCCGGTCGCGTGTCGTCGTCTTGGTCATACCCTTGGACATCTCGGCGACATCTCCGCGCCCGCGTTCGCAGCGCTGAACCGCTTGCCGGCGGCAGGAGAACGAGATGTAGCGCAACTTGCAACAAAGCGAAAGCGTTCGCGACGCAAGCCCCGGTAGCGGTCGATATTTCTGCAGGCTAGCGGTCGTATGCTGCCGGTCAACCGACGAGCGCGCAGCCAATTATCCAGAATCGTGGCCAGACCTTCGCGGCGCGACTTGAGGCGGTGATGGGGCGAGAGATGGGATTTGAACCCACGACCCCCTGGACCACAACCAGGTGCTCTAACCAACTGAGCTACTCCCGCCGTCGAGGCGAGGATGTAACCCCGCCCTCCCGCACCGTCAAGCACCGCCGGCTAAAGCCGGGTGGAAGCCCGTATCAGCCGTCAGCCGAATGCCAAGTTCTCGTGCATATGCACGATTCTATAGCAACCTCAAGGCTGGACGCGAGGCGGACCGGCTTCCACAAATGGCGGCCGCGGCGAAGCCTAGCGGTTCGATGCCGACGGATGGGTACCCATCCGTCGGCTGAATCCGACCGCCAACCGATTGATCCGGCGGTCTGATCCTGACGCTCGAGGACTCAAGCGTCAGGATCAGACCACTCATGAATCTCCACGTTATACGGGTTGGCACGGGCTGTGCTAAATCCAGCGGAGTGCAGCCGGCTCAACGCACTCCACTCCACTCCACACGACACTTATGCAACGAATGAACGGCGAGGAAGAGACACGAGTGATGAAAAAAATCGAAGCGATCATCAAGCCCTTCAAGCTTGACGATGTGAAAGAGGCGTTGCACGAATTAGGACTGCAAGGCATCACCGTGCTCGAAGCCAAAGGGTTTGGCCGCCAGAAGGGCCACACCGAGCTTTATCGCGGGGCAGAATATGTCGTCGACTTTCTTCCCAAGGTGAAAATCGAACTTGTCGTCGAGGACGGTCTCGTTGAACGCGCAATCGAGGCGATCCAGCAAGCCGCGCGGACCGGCCGCATCGGCGACGGCAAGATATTCGTGACATCCGTAGAGGAGGCCATCCGAGTCCGCACCGGCGAGCGCGGCATCGAAGCAATCTGATCTAGATCATCCCGCGTTCGGATGGAATCATTCGAAAAGCAGAAAGGTGATCGGTTTAGAAAGCGATTGAGCACCTTATCTGCGCTCTCCGGACGCAGGATCATCTGAACCACGGCGCCCGGCCGCGGCATTTACAGGCTTCCCGCTAGAAGAACTGGCGAAAAAGAGACCAGAGGAAATCGCACGATGACATTAAACTGCAAGACCCCCGAAGATGTTCTTAATTATGTTAAGGAGAACGATATCAAGTATATCGATCTCCGCTTCACCGATCCGCGCGGCAAGTGGCAGCATCTCACGATGTGCTCGCCGTTCGTCGACCAGGACGCATTCTCCGAAGGGTTGATGTTCGACGGATCGTCCATCGCCGGCTGGAAGGCGATCAATGAGTTCTGACATGGCGCTGGTTCCCGACGCGACCTCGGCGGTCATGGATCCGTTCGCGGCGCAACCGGTCATGATCTTGTTTTGCGACGTGATCGAGCCGTCGTCGGGCGAGCCTTACATCCGCGATCCGCGCTCGGTCGCGCGCAAGGCCGAGGCCTACCTAGCGTCGACCGGTATCGGCGACACAGCTTTTTTCGGTCCGGAAGCCGAGTTCTTCGTCTTCGACGACGTTCGCTTCGACGTGCAGATGAACACCTGCTTTTATGAATTCAGCTCCGACGAAGGCCCCTACGTTACCGGCCGGATCCTACCGGAAGGCAACGCCGGCCATCGCCCGCCGATCAAGGGCGGCTACTTCCCGGTTCCGCCGGTCGACTCCGCCATGGACCTGCGCGCCGAAATGGTTTCGGTAATGATCGACATGGGTCTGGTCATGGACAAGCACCATCACGAGGTCGCGCCCAGTCAGCATGAGCTTGGCATGGTCTACAACACCCTGCTCAAGTCCGCCGACAACCTGCAAATCTACAAGTACGTTACCCATATGGTCGCGCAAACCTACGGCAAGTCCGCGACCTTCATGCCGAAGCCGGTCGTCGGCGACAACGGTTCTGGCATGCACGTCCACCAGTCGATCTGGACCGGCGGCAAGCCGAACTTCGCTGGCTCGGGCTACGCCGATCTGTCGGACACCGCGCTCTACTACATCGGCGGCATCATGAAGCACGCCAAGAGCCTCAACGCCTTCACCAACCCGTCAACCAACAGCTACAAGCGGCTGATCCCAGGCTTCGAGGCGCCGGTGCTGCTCGCCTACTCGGCGCGCAACCGTTCGGCGTCTTGTCGTATTCCGTTCACCTCGAACCCCAAGGCCAAGCGGGTTGAAGTTCGCTTCCCCGACCCGACGGCCAATCCGTATCTCGCCTTCGCGGCGATGCTGATGGCCGGCCTTGACGGCATCCAGAACAAGATCCACCCCGGCGACGCCATCGACAAGAACCTCTACGACCTGCCGCCGGAGGAATTGAAGAACGTACCCACGGTGTGCGGTTCGCTCCGCGAAGCCCTGGGCGCGCTCGACGCCGACCGCGATTATCTCAAGGCTGGCGATGTCTTCAGCGACGATCTGATCGACGGCTACATCCAGATCAAGTGGGAAGAAGTCTACAACTTCGAGCACACCCCGCACCCGGTCGAGTGGCGAATGTACTACTCGTCGTAACCCCCGCTATAGCAGCAGTCGTCCGGCCCCGCCCTGGCAGGCGGGGCCCGTTTGCGTTCGAGCGCGCGGATCGCCGCTGGTGCGGAAATGACCAAGTTCCTAATGGGGGAAGAACGCCGCGAGGGCGGCGGCGCATTTGTCGGGCTCTTCCTCGGCGACGAAGTGGCCGCAGTCCAGGGGCGCTTCGCGGATATCGTCGGCGTAGTCGCGCCAGATCGCGAGCGGGCCGGGGTCCCTCGCCTCAAGATACCGCCGGCCCCAAACCAGCAGCGTCGGGCAGGCAATCCGCCGGGCCGCCTCGCGGTCGGCGCGGTCGTGTTCGAGGTCGATCCCGGCGCCGGCGCGATAGTCCTCGCAGGACGCCTCGATCACCGTTTGCTTGCGGAAACAGCGCTCGTATTCATGGATGGCTTCGGCCTCGAGCAGCGCCTTGTTGCCCGCCCAGCGATCGAGCAGGTGGTGCAGGTAGAAGTCCGGGTCATGGCCGATGAGCCGCTCGGGCAGCGGCGCCGGTTGCGCCAGGAACAGCCAATGGTAGGTTGCGAGCGCACCGGCCATGTCCATGCGCCGCCACACTTCAAGGGTCGGCAGAACATCGATAAGAGCGAGCCGGACCACCCGGTCGGGATAATCAAGCGCGACGCGGTGCGCCACCCGGGCCCCGCGATCGTGGCCGGCGAGCGAGAAGCGGTCATGGCCGAGCGCCGCCATGACCTCGACCATGTCGCCGGCCATCACCCGCTTGCAATAGTTGTGATGATCCGGATCCGGCCGAGGTCCGTGACTGTCGCCGTAGCCGCGCAGGTCCGCGACGATGAGGGAGAATTGTCCCGCAGCCGGGCGGCGACCGCGTGCCAGGCAACGTGGGTCTGCGGAAAACAGCGGATCACGCTGAAGTCTTTCGCGCCGTCGGTCGAGCGGAGCCGCCGGAGATCTTCTGCCGCAGTTTCATCATACGTCCATCCCGCTCCGCCAGGTTGTTTGTGAAGGGCACCCGCGGATCGGTGAGAAAGCGGAGCGCGTCCTGCTTACGGGTGCTGAGGCGCAGCAAGAGGTTGTGGCCAATCCGTCGCGGCGAGCGGCCGCGGCGCCTGGCCTTTGCCGCGGCAGGGACCAGTGCGGGCTGTGCCTCGTGGAACGCGAGGCCTTCCGCGAGAATGGCGTCGTAACCTCGTTCGATCCGTGCGATCAGCGATGGCTTCCGCGGCACGCCCTGATCGCGTGCGAGGTTCGTTGCGTGACAGGCGCGGCGCAGCAGGCGCTGCATCTTGCGCGCCCACTCTTCCTTCTCGATCTCGACCAGCGCCTTCGTTCACGCAGATGATGCGCGTTTCACAGCGCTGCAGCACGCCAACAGGTGTCGTCGGGCTTCCAGTGGTCGTGCACGACAATGCCCATGACAGGCTCGAGCAGGCTGCCGCGCTTCGGCGAGATGCGGTGAACGTGAGCAGGATGGTGGAGGCGATATGCAGCCACTGCGTCTTGCCGCCAATCCGAAACCCGGTTTCATCCATGTGCTTTACCGGTGCCGCTGCCACGTGGTCGCGCACCGCATCGGCGAAACCTTGGAAGCGCCTGGCACCGTCCTGGCTGATCCGAGCGATCGTCGCGGTCGCCAAATTCACCCCGAAGAGGTCGGCCAGCAATTCGGCCAGACGCTTCTCGGGCAACAGCTGGTAGTGCAGGAGATAGAGTACGAAGGCGCCGATCCGCGTGCCTTACTGCACGGCGCAGTGACCCCTTCGGGAAATACCGCCCGGGTTTGCGTGCCGCACGCCGCGCAACGGCAACCGTGCGCGCGTGTTCCGTGAAGCAGCGGTCGCGTTCAGTCAACGCCGGCCCGCGACCGCCGGTCCGTCGCCATTGGATGTCGGCGCCTTCCACGGCGATCCGTTGATTGCTGAACCCTTCAAGCATAACCGGCCTCCGACACTCCGACGCCACCTTGAACCTTACTCCGCCGCCTCGTCGGGAACGACCTGGAAAACGGGCGCGACCGCGGCCAGTTCGCCGAGGGGAATATGGCACGCGATGACATGGCCGGGCGCGGCGCGGCGCAACGGCGGCGGCTCCGCGTCGCAGACGGCGCCGAGCTTGCGCGGGCAGCGGGTGGCGAACGGGCAGCCCCCCGGCGGGTCAAGTGCGCTCGGCGGTGCGCCTTCGAGTAAGATTTCGCGCTTGCTCACCCGAAGATCGGCGATGGGCGCGGCGGCGAGCAGGGCCTCGGTGTAGGGATGATAGGGCGGCGCGAAGATCTCCGCGGTCGTACCCCGCTCCATGATCTGGCCGAGATACATTACCACCACCTGGTCGGCGAGGTAGCGGACGATGCCGAGGTCGTGGCTGATGAACAGCAGCGTCGTGCCGTTCTCGCGCTGGATGTCCATGAGAAGCTCGGTCACGGCGGCGGCGACAGAGACGTCGAGCGCCGAGATCGGCTCGTCGGCGACGACCATCTTCGGATTGCCGGCGAAGGCCCGCGCAATCCCGACCCGCTGCTTCTGGCCGCCGGAGAGCTGACGAGGCCGGCGACGGTAGAAATCATGCGGCAACTTGACCGTATCGAGCAGCTCCAGCACGCGCGCGCGAACCCGCCCGCGCTCGCGTTCGATGCCGAACTTGCGCAGGACCCGGCCGATCTGGGCGCCAACGCTATGGCTCGGGTTGAGCGTCTCGTTGGGGTTTTGGAAGACCATCTGCAAGGCGCCGAGCTGCTCGGGCGTGCGCGCGCCCACCGGCGTGCGGCTGATCTCGTTGCCGGCGAAGTGGAGCGCGCCGCCGGTCGCGGTCTCGAGCCCGAGCAGAACCTTGGCGAAGGTCGACTTGCCGCAGCCGGACTCGCCCACGATGGCCACCGTCTCGCAGCGGCGGGCCGAGAAATCGAGCGCCTCGTTGGCTTTGATGGTGCGCATCCCCTCACCCGAGATCAGCGTACCGAAAGACGTCTCGCCGATCGTGTAATGCTTTTGCAGGCCGGCGACGCGAAGAACCTCCTCGCCCACGGGTGTGGGCGGGCGTATCGGCGGCGGAACGGTTTTCGCGGCCTCGCCGGCGATCCCGCGCCAGCGCACGCAACGCACCGCGTGCACAGTGGAGCCCGCCGGCTCCAGTTCAATTAATCCCCGGTCGCATAGCCCCGGCCGGACGTAGGCGCAGCGGGGCGCGAACACGCAACCCTTGGGCCTGCGCCGCGGCAGTGGCGGCTGACCCGGGATTGGCGCCAGTGGCCGGGCGTTTTTGTCGCTGTCGGGGCGCGGGATGCAGGCGAACAGGCCTTGCGTATATGGATGGCGGGGCGTGCGAAATAATGCTTCGACCGGCCCCTCCTCCACCACCTGGCCCGAGTACATGACGCAGACCCGCGAGCAGGTCTCGAGAATCAGCCCGAGGTTGTGGGAGATGTAGAGTTGCGCCGTGCCGAACCGGCGGCTGATCTCGGCGATGAGCTTGACGATCCCGGCCTCGACGGTGACATCGAGCGCGGTGGTGGGCTCGTCGAGCAGCAGCAGCGACGGCTTGCCGAGCAGCGCCATGGCGATGACGACGCGTTGCTGCTGGCCGCCGGAGAGTTGATGCGGGTAGGCGCCGAGCAGGCGCTCGGCGTCGGCAAGCCCGACATCGGCGAGCATCGCGGTGGCCAGCCGGCGGGCCTCGTCACGGCCGACGCGGGCGTGGGCCATCGGTACTTCCACCAGCTGGGCGGAGATGGTCAGGTTCGGGTTGAGCGCGGCCATCGGCTCCTGGTAGACCATCGCGATCTCGCCGCCGCGCAAAGCGCGCAGCGCCTCACCGTCCAGCGTCGCCAGATCGCGGCCGCGAAAGCGCACACCGCCGCCGACGATGGCGCCGTTGGTTCCGAGAGCGCGCAATAGCGCGAACGCCACCGTCGACTTGCCGCAGCCGGATTCGCCGACGAGGCCGACGCTTTCGCCGGCGCCGATCGTCAACGAGAAGTCGACGACAGCGGGGATTTCGCCGGCGCGAGTGAAGTACGATACCGACAACCGATCGAGTTCGAGCAAAGGCGCTCCTGTCTCGGCATTCCTCTCGGGCATCTCAATCCCTCAGCGAGATCTCGCGTAGGCCGTCGGCGAGCAGGTTGAAGCCGAGGATCAGCGAGCTGATCGCGAGGCAGGGAAACACCGTCATGTGCGGGAAGGCGAGAGCGACGCCACGGGCCTCGTTGATCATCCCACCCCAGTCAGGGTCCGGCGGCGGGAGGCCGAGGCCGAGGAAGCCGAGCACGCCAATGGTGATGACGACGTAGCCGAGCCGCAGGCACGCGTCGACGATCAGCGGTCCGCGCGCGTTGGGCAGGATCTCGACCAGCATGATGTACCAAGCCAACTCGCCGCGGGTTTGCGCGGCGGCGACATAGTCGCGGTTGCGCAGGTCGAGGACCAGTCCGCGGACGATGCGCATGATCACCGGCGCACTGGCGAAGGTGATGGCGATGACGATGTTGAGGCCCGAGGCGCCGATGGTGGTGATGATCAGAACGTAGAGAACGAGCACCGGGAACGACAAAATGACATTAGCCGTGAAGGACAACACCTCGTCGGTCCAGCCGCGAAAATAACCGGCGGCGAGGCCCATCAGCACACCGACTAGGTAGGCCATCGCGGTCGCGGCCGGGGCAAACAGCAAAACTGTGCGCGAGCCCCAGATGAGGCGCGAAAGAATATCCCGGCCGATCTGGTCGGCGCCGAGCCAGAAGGTTCCCGATCCGGCGGCATAGGCGACGCCGGGCTTCGCGAACGGCTGCAAGGTGGCGTTGGGTGGGAACGGCGCCAGCCAGGGCGCCAGGACCGCGATCACCACCCAGAAGGCAATCAGCGCGACGCCGATCATCGCGACCGGGCTCCCGCCCAGCAACGCGAACGAGCCGAGCGCGCGCCGGAGCGCCGCGGGCTCGGCGTGCCGGCTCATCGCGCGGTCCTCATGAGAACCGGATCCTCGGGTTGAGCAGCGTGTAGCCGATATCGGCGACGGTCTGGGTCGCGGCGGCGACAAGCACCGCGACCATCGCGCAGGCCTCGATCAAGTAGATGTCCTGGTTGAGCGAGGCCTCGAGAAGCAGCGCGCCGAAACCCTTGTAGGCAAAGAAGTACTCAACGACGATGACGCCCGAGAGCAGCCAGTTGATCTGCAACGTGATCACCGTGAACGGCGCGATCAGCGCGTTACGCAAGGCGTGGCGGACGATCACCTGGCGATGGGGCAGCCCCTTCAGGACGGCGGTGCGGATGTAGGGCATCGTCATCACGTCGGCCATTGACGCGCGGGTCATCCGGGTGACATAGCCGAAATCGTAGAGCACGAGGACGAGGACCGGCAGCACCAGCTGCCGCCAATCGAACCCCGAGGTCATCGAGCTGGTTCCCGGCAGCACGCCGAGCCAGAAGACGAAAACGGCCGACAGCAGGACCGCGCTGGCGAACTCGGGGACCGAGGTGGTGACGATGCTGGTCACCGAGATGGCGCGATCGAGACCCGAGCCCTCGCGCATGCCGGCGAGGACGCCGAGGGTCAGCGCCAGCGGGATCATGACGGCGAAGGTCCAGAAGCCAAGAATGGCGGTGTTCCACAACCGCGGCCATAACACGTCGGCTACCGGCACCTTGAAGCGGATCGAGGCGCCGAAATCGCCGGTAACGAAGCGCCCCAGCCACGCCAGGTAGCGGCTCCACGCCGGCTCCAGGTAGCCGTTAGCTTGAAGCCACAGTTGCTTCTGCTCCTCGGTCGCGTACGCGCCGAGGACCTTGGTCGCGACGCTGCCGGGGGTGAGTTCCAGCAGCAGGAACAGCAGCAGCGAAACCACAAGCATGGTCAAGGCCATCAGCGCGAGGCGCTTGAGGACGAAGATTGCCATGCCTCTCGACTGTCCCTCCGTCGCCTTGCCCGAGGGCGGCCTACGCCAGCCAGACTTTGTTGTAGTGGTGCTCCTCGGCCGGATGGGCGCGCAAATTATGGACCCGCTGGTTGGCGACGACGAAAATCGAGCGCCACAACGCCTGCGGTATGACGGCATCGGCCTGAAGCATGGCTTCGAGCTTGGCCATGACCGCGCGGCGTTGCACTGGGTCGAGGATCATGCCGGCCTCGTCGAGCAGGCGATCGAATTCGGGATTGGCGTAGGACGTCTCGTTCCACGGTGCCCCGCTGCGATACGCCAAGTTGAGCGACTGAATGCCGAGCGGGCGATGCGCCCACGAGGTGAACCCGAACGGCGTGGTCAGCCAACGATCCCAATAGGTCCCGCCGGGCAGCACGTTGATGGCGATGTCGATACCCGCCGGTTTGCACATTTCGGCGAGCGCCTTGCAGGCGTTCTGCTCGAACGTCGGCGTCGCGGAACAGTCGATGGAGAGCTTGAGCCCATTGCCATGCCCGGCGTCGGCGAGCAACCGCCTAGCCAGGGCATAATCCTGCTGGAGCTTGGGCAGGGCCGCGTAATCGGGATGGATCGGCGAAACATGATGATCCTCACCGACGCCGCCAAAGCCGCGGTAGGTGATCTGCAACCAGCGCTCGTGGTCGACACAGGCCTGGATCGCGCGGCGGACGCGAACGTCGGTGAAGGGTTCCACCGTCACCTTCATCCGCGCGAGCCCGGTGCTGGCGGTTGCCGCTTCGATCAGGCGCAGGGTCGGGATAGCGCGGATCGTGTCGACCTGCTCGACGGCGGTCCGCAGGTTGGTGTCGGCCTGGTCGGAGACCAGCGCCGCGATCTGCGCCGCCGGGTCGTCGCCGTGGTCGATGTAGATGATGCGATCGAGATAGACATCGCCGCCCCACCACGGCACGTCGCCGCGCCTGGCCAGCACCGCTTTGTCGCCGACGGCGAACTCCTCGACGAGGAACGCGCCGGTGCCGACCGGGTTCTTTGCCAGATTGCCGCCATTCTCGTCGAAGTCGCGATGGACGATCAGCGCCGGGTAGTCGGCCATGCTTTCGGGCAGGGTTACGTCGGGCTGATTGAGGTGAAAACGGACGGTGTAATCGTCGACCTTCTCCACCGCCCCCGGCGTACCGCTGGTCGAGAAAACATGCCTGCCCTGCCTGTCGACATTACCGGTGTCGACAGTCGTGGTCAGCGCGCTGAACCGGCTGAGATTGGACGAGCCGGTCATCGGATCGAGCCAGCGGCGGAAGTTGAAAACGACATCATCGGCACCGAACACATCGCCGTTCGACCACGCCACGCCCTTGCGCAAGTGGAAGGTCCAGGTCTTCAGGTCCTCGGATGCCTCCCAGCTCTCTGCGAGGTACGGTTCGGTCATGTTGTCGTAATTGATGCGGACCAGCGGCTCGATCATGTGGCGGGCGACGTTGGACTTTTCCGACCAGTCGTAGGTCGCCGGATCGGCGATATCCTTGACGTTCATGGAGCAGCGCAAGGTTCCGCCGAACTTCGGCTGACCTTCCGCCGCGCCTTGCGCTGGCGGCTTCGGTGCGGTGTTCCCGGCCACCGGTCCGGCCATGGCGTAGGCCGCGGCAACGCCGACACCGAAGCGGCTCGCGGCGACGAGAAAATCGCGCCGGCCGATGGCGCCGCGGCGCAGCTTGTCGCGGAGTTCGATGACAGCCGGATGGAGCGGTCGCGCCGATCCCGAAGCCATGTCCCTTCTTCCTTCGCCTATCGTCGCTTGGCCGTTCTGCGCGGCGGGTCGATGAACAGGATACTCCGGCCCACCGACCTAAGCTGAATAAAAAAAGCACCGCGCGCGGGCGGCTATGGGCGCCCTTGCGCCACCGCCGGCCGGCGGCCGCCCCAGGACCAGGGTAAGCCAGCCTTCGACCATCCTGCCGCCGGCCAGACGCAGGCCATGGCGGCGGTAGGCGGAAAGAACGCCCCTGCCCTCGGATCCGACAAACCCGGACAGGACCAGGCGGCCGCCGGGCGCGAGGCAAGCGGCAAGGTCGCCGGCCATGCGTTTTAGCGGCGAAGCCAGGATGTTGGCGGCGATCAGGTCGAACGGAGCGGACACCCGTACCGCCGGGGCGCGGCAACCGTCGGCCTGGATGGCGCGGACCCGCGGCCCAACGCCGTTGGCGCGGGCGTTGTCTCTGGCGACCGCAAGCGCGTCGCGGTCGATGTCGGCGGCGAGAACGGGCACCGCCCAGGTCTTGGCCATGGCGATGGCGAGGATGCCGGAGCCGCAACCGAGATCGAGCGGGGCGTGGAACCGGCGCCGGGCAAGCGCATCGAGCGCGAGCAGGCATCCGGCGGTCGAGCCGTGACGGCCCGAGCCGAAGGCCAGGCCGGCGTCAAGCTCAAGCCAAATCGCGCCCGCTGGAAGCGGCTTGGCCGAGTCGCTGGCGTGGATGACATAGCGGCCGATCCGCAAAGGGGGAAAATCGGCCCGGCTCGCCGCCTCCCAGTCCTTTTGCGCGATGGTACCGATTTCGACCGGCGGGACCGCGATGTCGGCCGCCGCTGCGGCGATCGCCAGCGCCAGATCCAACGCCACGCGATCGGCTTCGCCAGCACGGAGCCCTTCGAGGCGGACCGCGCGCGCTTCGTCCAGCGCCGCCCCCGCGCGAGTGCTTTCGCCGTCCCCGGCGAAGCGCGAGACGCTCAGGCAAACGCTTTCCAGCGCAGCCTCGAACGCATCGGCCGCCGCCGCCGGCACGCTCAGCGCGATCCGCGTCAGCGGCGCCGTCATTAGCCGGGGTCGACGAAACTGTGGATGACCATCTTGGTCCCGGCCTTGTCGAAGGCGATCTGGAGCTTGTCGCCGCTGACGTGGAGGACCAGTCCGTAGCCGAACTTCTGGTGAAAGACCCGCTGGCCGGGCTTGAAGGCGCCGGCCGGTTCCGCCCTCGGCTGAACCTTGTAAGGAACGCCGTCGAGCAAAGGCGGGTTTCGCCGCGGCGCGCTATGGCCCCATTGCGTCCGCTCAAGCGCGGCGACCGCAATGTCCTCGTCAGCGCCGCCGAAACGCGCCGCCCTCGCCCCGAATAGCCCGGGCGTAGCCTCGTACTCGGTCGCTTCGGCGGGGAGTTCGGCGATGAACCGCGATGCGATCGCGTTCTGCCAGTAGCCGTAGACCAGCCTGTTCGCGGCATGCGAGATGATCGCGCGCCGGCGTGCCCGGGTCAGGCCGACGTAGGCGAGCCTGCGTTCCTCTTCCAGCGCCGCGGCGCCGCCTTCGTCGAGCGAGCGCTGATTGGGGAAAACCCCCTCCTCCCAGCCGGGCAGGAACACGGTGTCGAACTCGAGGCCTTTGGCTGCGTGCAGCGTCATCACGCTGAGCTTGTCGTCGCCAGCGGCCTCGTCGTTGTCCATGACCAGGCTGACATGCTCAAGAAAGCCGCCGATGCTGTCGAATTCCGCCAGAGCGGCGACGAGTTCCTTGAGGTTTTCCAGTCGGCCGGCGGCCTCGGGGCTGCGATCGGCCTGCCACATCTGGGTGTAGCCAAACTCATCAAGGATCGTCCGCGCCAGATCGGGCGCGGACATGCCCGCGAGCGCGGCCCGCCAGCGCGCCAGATCGTCGAGCAGCCGGGCCAGCGCGCGGCGGGCCTGGGGCTTGATGTCATCGGTCTCGACCAGGCGGGCGGCGGCGGCAGTGAGCGACGATCCCTTCCTCCCGGCGACAATGTGGATCGCGCGCAGTGATGCCGTGCCGAGCCCGCGCTTGGGCACATTGACGATGCGTTCGAAGGCGAGATCGTCGTCTGGCTGGGCTACGACCCGGAAATAGGCGACCGCGTCGCGGATCTCCTGGCGCTCGTAGAACCGCGCGCCACCGACGATCCGGTAGGGAATGCCGGTGACGATCAGCCGTTCCTCGAACTCGCGGGTCTGAAAGCTGGCGCGGACGAGCACCGCCATGGTATTGAGCGGCTGACCCCTGCCCCGCAATGCCTCGACGTCGTCGCAGACCATCCGGGCTTCTTCCTCGCCGTCCCAGACCCCGCGGACGGCGACTTTCTCGCCCTCGCCCAACGGCGTCCACAGGGTCTTGCCGAGGCGGCCCTTGTTGTGGCTGATCAGCCCCGAGGCGGCCGCCAGGATATGCGGCGTCGAGCGGTAATTGCATTCCAGCCGGATCACCCTGGCCCCTGGGAAATCGCGCTCGAAGCGGAGGATGTTGCCGACCTCGGCGCCGCGCCATGAGTAGATCGACTGGTCGTCGTCACCGACGCAGCAGATATTGCGGTGAACCTGGGCCAGCGCGCGAAGCCAAAGGTACTGGGCGACGTTGGTGTCCTGATACTCGTCGACCAGAATGTAGCGGAACTGCTTCTGGTAGCGATCGAGAACGGACGCGTCGTCGAGAAAGAGCGTGAGAGTGTGCAGCAGCAGGTCGCCGAAATCGGCGGCGTTGAGGACCTTCAGCCGCTCTTGGTATTCGCCGTAGACGGCCAAAGCAAGACCATCGGCGGTTTCCGCACCCTCGGCGGCGCTGACCTTGTCGGGCGTGAGCCCCCGGTCCTTCCACCGCTGGATGATGCCCAGGATCGGCCGCGGGGGTGTCTTCTTGGTATCGACTCGCCGTGCTTCGAGCAGCTGCTTGATCAGGCGCAACTGATCGTCGGCGTCGAGAATGGTGAAGTTCGGCTTCAGCCCGACCCGTTCGGCGTGGGCGCGCAGGATCCGCGCGGCGATGGCGTGAAAGGTGCCAACCCACCAGCCTTCGACGGAACAGCCGAGGAGACCGGCGACGCGCTCGCGCATCTCGCGCGCGGCCTTGTTGGTGAAGGTCACCGCAAGCATCTGCCACGGCCGCGCCCGACCCGAGGCGAGGATGTGGGCAAGCCGGGTGGTCAGGACTCTGGTCTTGCCGGTACCCGCGCCGGCGAGAACGAGGACTGGGCCGTTGACTGTCTCGACCGCGGTGCGCTGCATCTCGTTGAGTTGGACAACGAACTCGCGCGCGGGCGGAAGGCCGCCCGCAGCGATTTCTTGCGACGGCGCGGCGACCACATCGAATGGATCATCCATGCGCTTAATATAGCCTCTCGCGCCGACGCCGACACCACCCGTTGCGGACCGCGCGCCGCGCTACCCGCTGGAGCCTCGCACGTAGTGTTCGAGAATGCACGCCCCGATCTGCTCGCGTCCGAGCACGCCGAGGACGTCCGCCGCGCGCGGAATTCCGCGGCCCTTGCCGACGACAAGAATGGTATCGCTCCCTCGCCGCGCCATCCGTGTGAGTATGTCGTGGAGAATCTCGTCCTCGCGCGCGATGAGGACCCGGCGCTCGGCGATCGCGCCAAGAGTCGGTTCCGGCGGCGCGCCAAGATCTTCTTCCGCCGCCGCCAGCGCGGCCGGCTGGACGACCCCGGCGATCCGCCCATGGTGTTCGACGACCATGATCTCGGTATTCTCGCCGATCGCCGCCTTGGCCGCGGTGATCGGCGTATCGGCTGCCATGGTCACGACGTTGGTCGCCATCACGTCGCCGGCATGGCGCACTAGGTACATGTTGCTGTGGCGCTCCTTCGGCACGGAATGGCCGCGGCGGGCAAGCTTGATCGTGTAGATGTTCTCGTCGGACAGCACCCGGCGGATGCCGACCGAGATGGCGACGGCGATGATCAGTGGCAGGACGATGTGATAGTCCCGGGTCATCTCGAACATCATGATGATCGCGGTCATCGTTGCCCCGGTCGCGCCGGCGACAAGCGCGCCCATGGCGACCATGGCGAAATCCGCCGGCTGGAACTCGAAGTCCGGAGAAAGATAAACCAGAAAAGCGCCGAACGCGCCGCCGAGGGTGGCGCCAAGAAACAGCGACGGCGAGAAAATCCCGCCCGAGGAGCCCGAACCGAGCGTGAGCGAGGTCGCCAGCAGCTTCGCCACGAACAGGACGGCGAGCAGCCCGACGGCGACGATCTGCCCTCGAAGGACCGCCTGGATCGTGCCGTAGCCGACGCCGTCGATGTGGTAGTGGCCGGTCGTTAGCGACAGGACATACATCATCGTGCCGAAAATGAGCATGCCGATGGCGTGGCGGCTGTAGTCGTTTCCGGGAAGCTTCGGAAAAACGTCCTCCATCCAGCCGAGCACGCGGATGAACGCCCAGGCGGCGAGGCCGCAGAGGATACCGAGCACAACGACCGCCGCGAGTGTCTCGAGAGTCGCCGGGCCCACCTGCAGGTCGATCGCGAAGGGGACATCGAATGCCGGCGATAGGCCGAAGGCGAACCGGCCGATGTAGGTCGAGATCCCGGTCGCGATGACGACGGGGAGAAACGTCCGCGGGCTCACCTCCGGCATCAGCAACTCGATGGCGAACAGCACCCCGCCGAGCGGGGTGTTGAAGGTCGCGGCGATACCGGCGCCGGCGCCGGCCGCAACCAGGGTGATCCGCTGCCAGGCGATCAGCCGGGTGAGGAGCCCGACCGTTGAGCCGAACGACGCGCCGATCTGCGCGATCGGCCCCTCGCGGCCGACAGAGGCACCGCTGCCGATCGCCAAGGCCGAGGCAAGCGACTTGGTGACCGCGACCACCGGACGGATGTTGCCCTCCTTGTAGTAGATCGCGTCCATGATCTCGGGGACGCCGTGACCCTTGGCCTCGGGTGCGAAGTGCTTGACGAGAAAAATGACGCCCATGCCGCCGATCACCGGGGCGAGGATGATCAGCGGACCGAACGGGCTCGGCGACGTCAGCGCGTTGGCGTCATAAACCGTCGACAGCGTGCCATTGAAAAACAGGTTGTGGATGAACGCGATCAGGGCGCGAAAGGCGACCGCGCCGGCACCGGCGACGCAGCCCACCGCGGCCGCGAGCCCGCACAGCCAGATCAGGGCAACTTGGCGTCGAGGGGACTCCGGCATGCTGGGGCTCGCGCTCTGTCAAGGAAAAGTGGCGCGAACCTTAAAGCCTCGAACGGTAAACCGGCAACCGTCTTGCCAGTTCAGCGACCGCTTGGACCGTAGTGACCGCATTCGGCGCGTATCCGCCGCCGGCCGCCGGTGAACCACGCTAATCGAATGACATCGTCGTCGCCGTCCTCGCCCAAGGCCTCGCACGGGAGGCGGATGCGGAGGTCGACATCGCGGTCGCCTCGCTTGATTTTTACGGATGTGGCTCGACAACGGTGAAGTAGCTCCCGTCGTCCTGGGGCCGCTGGGTGAGCGGCATCGAGCCCTTGACGAGGAAGTGCGTCAGCTCGGCGATGTTGGTGGCGTGATCGCCGACCCGCTCGATGTTCTTGGCGACGAACAGCAGGTGCGTGCATGGCGTGATGTTGCGCGGATCTTCCATCATGTAGGTGAGGAGCTCGCGAAACAGGCTGGTGTAGAGCGCGTCCAACTCCTTGTCGCGCTCGCGGACCATGTTCGCCTTTTCGATATCGCGGGTGAGGTAGGCGTCAAGCACATCCTTGACCATTTCCTGGGCCAGCCGGCCCAGCCTGCCGATTGTCACCGCCGCTGCGACCGGCGGCATCTCGGCGAGCGTCGCCGTGCGCCGGGCGACGTTCTTAGCGTAGTCCCCCACGCGTTCAAGGATGCTGGCGGTTTTCAGCGCTGCAATGATCTCGCGAAGATCGCTGGCCATGGGCTGGCGCAGGGCGAGCATCGAGATCGTATGGTGGTCAATTTCCTGCTCAAGCTGGTCGAGGCGATAGTCCTGGATGACGACCCACGCGGCCGTCTCGGCGTCGCGCTTGAGCAAGGCGTCCATAGCCTTGCCGAACTGGGTCTCGGCAAGGCCGCCCATTTCGGCAATGAGCTGATCGAGCCGTTTGAGTTGGTTGTCGAAGGACTTAACGATGTGTTCGGAGACCATCTCCTCGTTCCCCTTGCCAGCGGCCTCAGCCGAACCGTCCGGTGATGTAATCCTGGGTCCTTTTTTCGCGCGGCATGGTAAAGATTTTCTCGGTGTCGCCGGTTTCGACGATGACGCCGAGGTGAAAGAAGCTGGTGCGCTGAGAGACACGCGCCGCCTGCTGCATGGAGTGGGTGACGATGACGATGCTGTAGTTGGCCCGCAGCTCGTCGATCAGCTCCTCGATCTTGGCCGTCGCGATCGGGTCCAGCGCCGAGCAAGGCTCGTCCATCAAGATCACCTCGGGTTGCACGGCGATGGCGCGGGCGATGCACAGGCGCTGCTGCTGACCGCCGGATAGTCCTGTCCCGCGCTCCAACAGCCGGTCCTTGACCTCTGCGAGCAGGCCCGCACGCTCCAGACTGGTCAGAACGATTTCGTCGAGCTGGGTCTTGTCGCGGGCGATACCGTGGATCCTGGGCCCATAGGCGACATTTTCGTAAATTGACTTAGGAAACGGGTTGGGCTTCTGGAAAACCATCCCGACGCGGGCGCGGAGATGGACCGGGTCCATCGACCTGGCATAGACGTCCTCGCCGTCCAGCAGGATGCTGCCCTCGAACTCGACAGCCCGGGATGATGTCGTTCATCCGGTTCAGGCAACGCAAATAGGTCGACTTGCCGCATCCGGAAGGACCGATCAATGCGGTAACGTCGTTCCTGTGGATGTCGAGGCTGACCTTGTCGAGCGCCCGCTTCGCACCGTAATAGACGCTGACTTCGCGGGTCGCGAAGGTGACGTCCGCCGGGGCGACGGCGTCGCCGCTTGTGTCCGCGTGACGTGGCGTCGCGTGGCGCGGGTCCGGCGCCGGCGGCTGCACGTGCATCATGGTCATCCTCGCTGGCCCCCGCATCCTACCACTTCCGTTCGAACCGCTTGCGCAGCAGCACGGCGATAATGTTCATCACGACCAGGAAGGCGAGCAGCACCATGATCGCCGCCGAAGCGCGTTCAACGAACGCCCGTTCCGGCGCGTCCGACCATAGGTAGATCTGCACCGGCATGACTGTCGCGGGATCGAAAATTCCCCTCGGCACGTCGACGATAAAAGCGACCATGCCAATCATCAACAACGGCGCGGTCTCGCCCAGCGCCTGCGCCATGCCGATGATCGTTCCGGTGAGCATTCCCGGCAGTGCCAGCGGCACGACATGGTGAAACACCATCTGCAACTGTGAGGCGCCGACGCCCAGGGCGGCCTCACGAATCGACGGCGGCACCGCCTTCAGCGCGGCGCGGCTGGCGATGATGATCGTCGGCAGCGTGATCAACGCCAGAACCATGCCGCCGACCACCGGCGCCGAGCGCGGCAAACCGAAGAAATTGAGAAACACCGCGAGCCCGAGCAATCCGAAGACAATCGACGGGACCGCCGCAAGGTTGTTGATGTTGACCTCGATGAGCTGGGTCCAGCGGTTCTTGGGCGCAAACTCCTCGAGATAGATCGCAGCTCCGACCCCCAGCGGAAATGACAGAACCAGGGTCACCAGCATGGTCCAGAACGACCCTACCAGCGCGCCCCAGATGCCGGCTAGTTCGGGCGAGCGTGAGTCCGAGTTGGTGAATAGCGTCGTGTTGAAGTCGCTCTCGATGGCGCCCTGCTGCTTCAGCCGCTCGAACCACGCCGCCTGGTCGGCGGAAATCCGGGTCTGGGCGCCCGCGCTTGAGGCATCGATCCGCCCCTTGGCGAACTGGTCGAAATCGTCGGCCAGCGGAATTCGCATGTCGAGCCGGGTGCCGATCAACGACGGATTGGCCATGGTCTGCTCGCGCAGCTGGTAGGCGCCGCCCGGGCTGATCATCGCGAACAGCTCCCTGCGTTGCGCCCTTGACGTCACTTCGGGGAACAAGCCTGCGAGCGCGTTGCGAATGACCTTCTGGTAGTCGGCGCTCGACAGTGTCCGAGGCTCGCGGGCTGCCGCCGGGTCGATGACGTCGGCGTCGAGCATGACCGAAAGGTGGATCATCGTCTGGCTGAATGCCGGAAAGGCGCCGCGGACAATGGTGAAAAGCAAGGTCGCCAGCGCCAGTCCGGCGAAGGCGATGGCGAACAGTCCGTAGAGACGGAACCGTCGCTCGGCCGCGTAGCGCTTGCGCAGGCCGGCGGCGACGATGGCCGACGCCGACGCGCTGTCCGTCCCGCTCCCCGGCGCGCGCGTGCCGGGGCCGGCCGTCGCGGTGATGGCGCCGTTATTCATATTGCTCCCGGTAGGTATTGACGATGTGCAAGGCGATGACGTTAAGACCCAGAGTGATGCAAAACAGCGCCAGGCCAAGCGCGAACGCCGCCAGCGTCTTGGCGCTGTCGAACTCCTGATCGCCGACGAGCAGGGTGACGATCTGAACTGTCACCGTGGTCACCGCATCGAGCGGATTGGCCGTCAGATTGGCGGCGAGTCCGGCGGCCATGACCACGATCATCGTTTCGCCGATCGCTCGCGAGACGGCAAGCAGAAATCCACCGACGATGCCCGGCAGCGCCGCCGGCAGGATTACCTTGCGGATGGTTTCGGATTGGGTTCCGCCAAGACCATACGAGCCCTCGCGCATCGACTGGGGCACCGCCGTGATGACGTCGTCGGACAGCGAAGAGACGAAGGGAATGATCATCACCCCCATGACGAGGCCGGCGGCGAGCGCGCTTTCCGAGGATATCTCCAGGCCCAGACCCTCGCCTGTGTTGCGGAAGAACGGCGCCACCGTAAGCGCTGCGAAAAAGCCGTAAACAACCGTGGGGATGCCGGCGAGGATTTCGAGGACCGGCTTGATCACCGCCCGCGCCCTCGGATGCGCGTACTCGGCGGTATAGATCGCGGCGAACAGGCCGACCGGCATGGCGATGCACATGGCGATGAACGAGATCAGCAGCGTACCGACGAACAACGGCACCGCCCCGAACGCACCGGCCGCGCCAACCTGATCGGCGCGCAGCGCGATCTGCGGGCTCCACTCGAGCCCAAAGAGAAAGTCCATCGGCGAGACCAGGGCGAAAAAGCGGATGGCCTCGAAGATCAGCGACAGAACAATGCCGACCGTGGTGACGATGGCGACCGCCGAACAGGCAATGAGCGCCAGCTTGACCACGCCCTCGACGCCGGCCCGCGCCCGCAGGTCCGGGTGGATCCGCCGGCGCGCGAAGGTAAGTCCGGCGATCGCCAAGGCAATCGCGCCAATCGAAAGCGCCCCGAGCCCGATACTCCGCAGCGCGCGGTAGCGATCGGCCGCGGCCAGAAGCTCCGCATCGACGGCGCCGCTACCAATGTTCCCCGCCGCAAGATTGCGGACATCGTTCAGTATCAGCTCCAGTCGGGCCGGATTCAGTGAGAGGGCAGAGTCCGGCAGGTTGGCGACCACGATCGTCCTGATGATGTACGGCTCGGCCATGAGCCAAATAGCGACCAGGATCAGCGCCGGAAGCCCGCACCAGATCGCAACGTAATAGCCGTAATACGACGGCAGGGAATTAAGCTTGCGGGCGCCGCCGGACGACGATGCGACCGCGCGCGCCCGGCCGAGGTAATAGCCAACGGCCGACAGAACGAGCAGCGTTGCGATCAAGATCGTCAGAGACATCGTCTACTCGAATACAGCGATCCGACGATAGCCGCCAGGGGTCGCAAAGCGAAAAAAATGTTCGAGCGAAGAAGGCCCGCGCCCACGCCGTTCGAGACTCCGCTACGCGTGGCTACATCGACACGTTGTCAGGCAGTTCCGCCGCGACCTTGCGCGCCGTCTCGGCTTCGTCGTCCGGCAACGCGATCAGGCCCTTATCGGCGAGATAGCCCTCCGGCCCGGCGGCCTTCTCGCTGGTGAACTCGGTCACGAATTCCTTGATGCCGGGAACGGTTCCGACATGAGCTTTCTTAACGTAGATGAATAGCGAGCGCGAGATCGGGTATTCGCCCGAGGCGATGTTTTCGTAGGTGTCGGCAACGCCATTGATCTTGCTGCCCTGGATCTTGTCCTGATTCTGCTCAAGGAAGCTGTAGCCGAAGATGCCGAAGGCGCTCGGATTGGCCTCGAGCTTGCGGACGATCAGAACATCGTTCTCGCCCGCCTCGATGTAGGCGCCGTCCTCGCGGATGGCTTGGCAGAGGGCCTTGAACTTGTCCGGCTCGGTCTTCTCCAGCGCGGCGATCGCCTCGATCTTCTTGCAGCCGCCTTCCATCGCGAGTTCGGCAAAGGCGTCGCGGGTTCCCGACGTCGGCGGCGGGCCCAGCACCTCGATCCTGGTCTTCGGCAGCGACGCATCGACATCGCTCCACATCTGGTTGGGGTTGGCCTGGAACCCGCCCTTGCCGTCCGGCAGGTCCTTGGCCAGCGCCCGGTAGAGCTGATCGAGCGTAATGCTCATCTGCGGCGAGGCCTTGGAGTTGGCGAGGACAATGCCGTCGTAGCCGATCTTGATCTCGGTAATACTCTTGACGCCATTCTGGGCGCAGTTTTCGACTTCCGACTTCTTGATCGCGCGCGAAGCGTTGCTGATGTCGGTCGTGTCAACGCCGACGCCCGAGCAGAACAGCTTGAACCCGCCGCCGGTCCCAGTGCTTTCAATGATCGGGGTTTTGAATTTCGTGGTGCGGCCAAACTCCTCGGCCACCCGGGTCGAGAACGGGTAGACCGTCGAGGAGCCGGCGATACGGATCTGGTCGCGCGCCTGCGCGGTTCCCCCGACAACGACACTGGCCAGCAGCGCCGCGGCCATTGCTTGCTTGATCATGAACTTCTCCCGTGTTCCCGGTCGCGGAACGGTTTCCGGCGGCTCCGATGCGCGCAATATGCTGTTGTTCTTCCAACCATGAAAGGCATGAAACGAGCATTTATGACACTGCAGTTACGATTTCATGACCGTGCTCACGCACCCGACGGAAGCACCCCATCGTCGCGGATTACGCGACCGGGGGGCGGCGGGCCGCCGCTCCCCCGACTGATTCGCCGTCTTTGGCTACTTTCTCGCCGTCGGCTGAAGCCGGGCCGCGATCGCCTCGGTGTACGTGAACTGAACGAGATCGCCGACCTTCAGCCCCCTCATCTTCCGCTGCAACTCGGGGTTCTTGACCTTGACCTCGCGGGTCGCGCCGTCGGCGCCCTGGAAGGTGACGGTGTGCGTGCTCTGATCGAGCGCAACAACGCGGGAGGTCACCGTTGTCTGGTCAACCACGGCACCGGCCGGCGTCTGACCCGGCTGGGACCGCGCGGCGTCGGAACCGCTCCGTACGCCAGGCACCGCCTCCCCCGGAGCAACCGCCGAGATGGCCACGGCCTGGTAGTACGCAATGTCGACCAGGTCACCTTTCTTGACCTTGGCGAGGTCAATGTTTGGACCGACCTTAACCGGAACAGAGCGGCCCTGCGGGCCACGCAAAGTCACCATGCGCTGCTTGGGGTCGACGGCTTGCACGGTCGCGGTAGTCTCAATCAGATCCTCGCCGACGACCGTTGGCGGGGCTTCCGTCGCGCGCATCGCCGGCTCCTTGTCACTGGAACTGGAACACGCGCCGAGACCGGCAACCGTTACGAGGCTCACGGCAGAGGCCATAAGCAAACGCTTTGTCATTTTCATAATCATTCTTCCCGTAGTTTTACCCGCTGGACATTCACTAATGCGACGTTCGCCGCCGCGCAAAGCCGCAAAGACGGCGGTCTTGGTCGGCGGCAACGAACGGACCAGCGGACAATACGCAACATCTGATGGTCTTGAACATTGGAATTATTGTTTGTCCGGCAGCGCGCCTATGCTTTCTCCACCGATGACGGCTCGCGGATTTGCCGCCGCGCCCTGCTGTCGACCTCGGGCTGATGGCGATCGTGCGAAAGCCCGAAAGGCTGGAAGCTCAGCCGTACAGGATTGAGCAGATAACAACCGCGGCGACAACTCCGGCAAAATCCGCGGCCAGGGCGGCGACCACGGCATGGCGGATCCGGCAAATCCCGACCGCGCCGAAGTAGACCGCGAGGACATAGAACGTCGTCTCCGTCGAACCCTGGATGGTGCTGACCAGGTAACCTGCGTAGCTGTCCGGTCCGATCGACGGATCGTTGATGATCGATGCGAGAATGCCGTAGGCGCCGGAGCCCGACAACGGTCGCAGCAGCGCCATCGGGAGGGCCTCGGCCGGCATGCCGAAAGGCTCGGTCAGCCGACCGAGCGGAGTGATCAGTAGCTCTAGCGCTCCGCTGGCGCGAAACATCGCCACCGCGACGAGGATCGCGACCAGGTACGGAATGATGCGAATCGCCACCTGAAAGCCGTCCCGCGCGCCCTCGATGAACACCTCGTACACGCGCACCCGGCGCGCGGCGCCATAACCAAGGAGGCCGACAATCAGGACGGGTATGATCCACGGCGCAATGGCCCGGCCGAAAAAGATTGTCACGGGGATCAACCCGACGATGACGCCCAGAGCCAACAACGAAACCGCGAGCGGATAGCCGACGGCCGCCGGCTCCGCCGGGGACGAAGCGTCGACCGTCGCGTTCGGGCCGTCGAAACCGGCCTCGGCGGGCGCGTCCGCCGCGTCCAATGCAGCGGAATGCTCGCCGCGCGGGGTGTCTTCGCGCACCGCCGTCGCCGGCCAATATCGTTGGGTCAATTTGGCCATGACAATGGCGACCGTCGTCGAGCAGATGGTCGCGAACAGGGTGGTCGGCACGATCCCCGCCGGATCGAGCGAGCCGGCCGCCGCGCGCAGGCTGATCACGCCGGTCGGCAGCAACGTAACGCTCGAGGTGTTGATGGCGAGAAACAGTACCATCGCGTTGCTCGCCGTGCCCTTGAGCGGATTGAGCCGGTCGAGCTCCTGCATGGCGCGGATCCCGAACGGCGTCGCCGCGTTGCCAAGGCCGAGGACGTTGGCGGAGATGTTCATGATCATCGCCCCCATCGCCGGATGCTCGGGCGGGACGTCGGGGAACAGCTTGGTCATCAGCGGGCGAACCAGCTGGGCGATAGTGACAAGCAGGCCCGCGGACTCCGCTACCTTCATCACGCCGAGAAACAGCGCCATGACGCCGACCAGTTTGATCGCGAGTTCGACCGCGCCGCCGGCGCCGTCGATGATCGCCGCGGTGAGCGCCTGCATGGGCGTGATATCGGCGCCGGCGTCAAATCCAGCGACGAGACCAAGAACCTCATGGCCAGCGCCGACCGCGAAAGCGACCGCCAGAAGGGCGAAAAATATGCCGTTCACGGCGTGCCCTGTCCGGCGGGATGATCGACCGAACAAACGCCCCGGTTATGGTAGGGGCGGCAAAGGAGGAGCGAATGCATCGCTCAAGTAGTACCAGATACCCCGCCCAGCGTCACGCCCGCCACGCGCGCCAACTAGCCCATGCGGGTTATATTTATTTGGATCCCGGGCACGGGCGGAAGGCACCGCGGCCGCCTGGTGGTTCGATGCTGACAGATGGTCCCTATCCGTCAGCATCGAACCACCAACCGTATGATCCGGTGGGCTGATTCACCTGACGCTTGAGGACTCAAGCGTCAGGATCAGACCACTGGAAGGACGACCGCGGTGCTCCGTAACCCACGGAAAACCCACGGACCGGATGTGGCTACTCAGCCGCCGGCAGTGGTGAGGGCGCCGCGGCATCGGCGGCGAGCGCGGCCTGCTTGTCACGCTCGCCGGCAAGGCCGCGGTACCGGTTCATCACGCTGCCCGTGCCCGCCGGGATCAAGCGGCCGACGATGACGTTCTCCTTGAGGCCCTGGAGCGAATCAATCTTGCCCGCGACTGCCGCCTCGGTCAGGACCCGGGTCGTTTCCTGGAACGACGCGGCCGAGATGAACGAGCGGGTTTGCAGACTGGCCTTGGTTATACCCTGAAGGACAGGGAGCCCTTCCGCCGGCCGCTCCCCAGCCTTCAGCGCCTTGGCGTTGATCTCGTCGAACTCGACGCGATCGGCCTGTTCGCCGACGAGGAACGTTGTTTCTCCGGGATCGGTGATCTCGACCTTCTGCAGCATCTGGCGAACAATGACCTCGATATGCTTGTCATTGATCTTGACGCCTTGCAGGCGATAAACCTCCTGGATCTCGGCAGTCAGGTATTCGGCAAGGGCCTCGACCCCAAGGACTCGAAGAATGTCATGTGGAACCGGGTTGCCGTCCATCAACGGGTCGCCCGCCTCGACGTAGTCACCTTCCTGCACGCTGATGTGCTTGCCCTTCGGAATGAGATACTCCCGCGGCTCGCCGTCATCCTCGGTCGGGACGACCACGATCCGTCGCTTGGCCTTGTAATCCTTGCCGAATTCGACCCGGCCGGCGATCTCGCTAATGATCGCGTGGTCCTTCGGCTTGCGCGCCTCGAACAACTCCGCAACACGCGGGAGGCCGCCGGTGATGTCCCTGGTCTTCGCCGACTCCCTCGGAATACGCGCGAGGACGTCACCAGCGTGCACGCGTTGGCCCGGCTCGACCGACAAGATCGCGTCGACCGACAGGAAATAGCGGGCCTCGAGGCCGTTATCCAGGGTCAGGATCTCATCGTTCTCGTCACGCAAGGTGAGCCGTGGCTTGAGCTCGTTGCCCTTCGGCTGCGATTTCCAATCGATAACCACCTTCGACGCGATGCCTGTCGCCTCGTCGACCTGATCGACGACCGAGACACCCTCGACCAGATCGACATAGTGAACGGTGCCTTGCAGCTCGGTGACGATCGGCAGGGTATACGGATCCCACTCGGCCAGACGATCGCCGCGGCTGACCTCGGAGCGATCCTCCTTCAGCAGCTTTGCGCCATACGGCAGCCGGTGACGCGCCCGATCCCGTCCCTGCATGTCGGTCAACACCATCTCGGCGTTGCGGTTCATGACGACCGGCGCGCCGGCGCTGTTGCGCACCGTGTTGCAGTTGCGCAAGTGGATGGTGCCGTCCGTCGATGCCTCGACCTTCGATTGCTCCGCGCCACGCTGGACAGCGCCGCCGATGTGGAACGTCCGCATGGTCAGCTGCGTGCCGGGCTCGCCGATCGATTGCGCGGCGATGACGCCCACCGCCTCGCCTATGTTGACTGTTGTGCCGCGAGCAAGATCGCGGCCATAGCACTTGCCGCAGACTCCGCTTTGCGCCTGACAGGTCAGCACCGAACGGATCTTGACCGCCTCTAGGTCGACAGCCTCGACTATGACGACGGCATCCTCGTCGATCATCTCGCCAGCCTTGGCCAGCACCCGCCCGTCGATGGGATCAAGCACATCTTCGGCGGCGTAACGGCCAAGCAGCCGCTCACCCAGGCCCGAGACGATCTCGCCGCCTTCTACCACCGGGCGGACGGTGATGCCATTCGTCGTGCCGCAATCGTTTTCGAAAATGATGCAGTCCTGGGCGACATCGACCAGACGCCGGGTGAGATAGCCCGAGTTCGCGGTCTTCAGCGCGGTATCGGCCAAGCCCTTGCGCGCGCCGTGGGTCGAATTGAAATACTCGAGAACCGTCAGCCCCTCCTTGAAATTGGAGATGATCGGCGTCTCGATGATCTCGCCCGACGGCTTGGCCATGAGGCCGCGCATGCCGGCGAGCTGCTTCATCTGGGCGGCCGAACCGCGCGCGCCGGAATGCGCCATCATGTAGACGGCGTTGATGACCTTGCCTTCTTCCGGGGTCGAAATCCGCTGCATCATGGCTTCGGCGACCTGGTCGGTGCAGTGGGCCCAGGCGTCGACAACCTTGTTGTACTTTTCGCCCTGGGTGATCAGGCCATCGAGATACTGCTGCTCGTACTCCTTGACCCGGTCCTCGGTCGCGCCGACCAGGACGGACTTGCTCTCGGGGACGACGAGATCGTCCTTGCCGAACGAAATGCCGGCCTTGGACGCATGGCTGAAGCCAAGGCCCATGATCCGGTCGGCAAAGATAACCGTCTCCTTCTGCCCGCAGTTGCGGTAGACCGCGTCGAGGACCGCCGAGATCTCCTTCTTGGTAAGCAGGCGATTGATCAGGTCGAACGGAACGTTGGGATGGCGCGGCAACGTCTCCGACAGCAGCATCCGGCCGGGCGTTGTATCGACGATGACGGTGATCGGCTTATTGTCGGCGTCGACCGTGCGATAACGGGCGCGGACCTTGGAGTGCAGGCTGACGGCGCGGGCCTCGAGAGCATGCTGGATCTCGCCAATGTCGGCGAAAACCTTGCCCTCCCCCGGCTCTCCGTCCTGCTCCATGCTCAGGTAGTAGAGCCCAAGAACAATGTCTTGCGACGGCACGATGATCGGCTTGCCGTTGGCCGGACTGAGGATGTTGTTGGTCGACATCATCAAGACGCGCGCTTCGAGTTGGGCTTCCAGCGACAACGGCACGTGAACCGCCATCTGGTCGCCGTCGAAGTCGGCGTTGAACGCGGCGCACACCAGCGGGTGAAGCTGGATCGCCTTGCCCTCGATCAGCACCGGCTCGAACGCCTGGATGCCGAGACGGTGTAGCGTCGGCGCCCGATTAAGCAGGACCGGATGTTCGCGGATGACCTCCTCAAGGATGTCCCAAACCTCCGGGCGTTCCTTCTCGAGCATCCGCTTGGCCGCCTTGATGGTCGTCGCCATCCCGTACAGCTCAAGCTTCGAGTAGATGAAAGGCTTGAACAGCTCGAGCGCCATTTTTTTCGGCAGGCCGCACTCGTGCAGCTTGAGCTCGGGGCCGACGACGATGACCGAGCGGCCGGAGTAGTCGACGCGCTTGCCGAGCAAGTTCTGACGGAACCGGCCCTGTTTGCCCTTAAGCATGTCACTCAGCGACTTGAGCGGACGCTTGCTGGCGCCGGTGATCGGCCGGCCGCGGCGACTGTTGTCGAACAAGGCGTCGACGGACTCCTGCAACATCCGCTTCTCGTTGCGAATGATGATTTCCGGAGCGCGCAGCTCGATCAGCCGCTTGAGGCGGTTATTGCGGTTGATCACCCGGCGGTACAGATCGTTAAGATCTGAGGTCGCGAAGCGGCCGCCGTCGAGCGGAACCAGCGGACGCAATTCCGGCGGAATAACCGGAATCGCCTCGAGAATCATCCATTCCGGGCGCGCGCCCAACTCGATGAACGCCTCGATGAGCTTGAGCCGCTTGACCAGCTTCTTGCGCTTGGCCTCGGAGGTCGTGTCCTTTAGGTCCGCGCGCAGCGTCGCGCGCTCGGTTTCGAGATCGATCCCCTTCATCATCTCGCGGATGGCCTCGGCGCCGATGCCGACGCTGAAGGAGTCCTCGCCGTACTCCTCGATCGCCTTCTGATACTGTTCCTCGCCGAGCAGCTCATGCAGCTTGAGCGGGGTCAGGCCGGGCTCGACGACGACGTAGTTCTCGAAATAAAGAACCCTTTCGAGATCCTTCAACGTCATGTCGACAAGCAGGCCGACCCGGCTCGGCAGGGACTTCAGAAACCAGATGTGGGCGACCGGCGAGGCGAGTTCGATGTGGCCCATCCGCTCGCGGCGAACCTTTTGCAGCGTCACCTCGACGCCGCATTTTTCGCAGATGATGCCTTTGTATTTCATCCGCTTGTACTTGCCGCACAAGCACTCGTAGTCCTTGGTCGGGCCGAAGATCCGGGCGCAGAAGAGGCCGTCGCGCTCCGGCTTGAAGGTTCGGTAGTTGATGGTCTCGGGCTTCTTGATCTCGCCGAACGACCACGAGCGGATCCTCTCCGGGCTCGCGATCGAGATCTGAATCTCGTCGAACCGCTGGGTTCCGCCAACCTGCCCGAATATCTTCAACAGCTCATTCATCTCGTGTTCTCCTGAACGGAGTCATGATCAGAGGGGCGCGCGCCGCCATCCATCTTGTATCTCTCGAACTCGGCGACTTCTCAGTTCAACTCGACGTTCAAGCCGAGGGACTGAAGCTCCTTCACCAGCACGTTGAAGGACTCCGGCACGCCTGCCTCGAAGGTGTCGTCGCCGCGCACGATCGACTCGTAGACCTTCGTGCGTCCGGACACGTCATCGGATTTGACGGTAAGCATTTCCTGCAGGGTATAGGACGCGCCGTACGCTTCGAGCGCCCAAACCTCCATCTCGCCAAACCTTTGACCACCGAACTGCGCCTTGCCGCCCAGCGGCTGCTGGGTGACGAGGCTGTAGGGCCCGATCGAGCGGGCGTGGATCTTGTCGTCAACCAGATGGTGGAGCTTGAGCATGTAGATATAGCCGACCGTGACCTTGCGGGCAAACGGCTCGCCGGTACGACCATCGCACAGGGTGACCTGGCCGGACGAATTGAGCCCGGCCTTGTCCAGCAACTCGACAATGTCGCTTTCGCGCGCTCCGTCAAACACCGGCGAGGCAACGGGAACGCCGGTGCGCAGGTTTTCGGACAACTCGAGGATTTGCTCGTCGGAGAGCTCGGCGACCTCGGCGTTGAACTGCGCCTCGCCGTAGATGTCCTTCAGACGCTCGCGCAGGCCGGCCATGCCCTCCGCGCCCGCCTTGTCGACCATCTCTCCGATCTGCTCGCCGAGCCCGGCGCAGGCCCACCCGAGGTGGGTCTCGAGAATCTGGCCGACGTTCATCCGCGACGGCACGCCGAGCGGATTGAGGACGATATCGACATTGGTGCCGTTGGCCAGATACGGCATGTCCTCGACCGGTATGATCTTCGAGATGACGCCCTTGTTGCCGTGACGGCCGGCCATCTTGTCGCCCGGCTGCAGCTTGCGCTTCACCGCGACGAACACCTTGACCATCTTCATCACGCCAGGCGGCAGATCATCGCCACGCTGGACTTTCTCTACCTTGTTTTCGAACCGCTGCTCGAGGCGCGAAATACCTTCCTCGAACGAAGACCGCAGCGCCTCGACGTCGGCCATGACCGAGTCATCGTCAACGACGATCTGCGCCCACTGGCCGGGTGTGAACTGGGCCAGCAGGTCTTCGTTGACGACGCCTCCCTTGGCCATTCCCTTCGGCCCGCCGGCGATTGTTCGATCGAGCAGCAGTGTCCGCAACCGACCGTGGAAGCTGCGCTCGAGAATGGCCCGTTCGGCATCGCGGTCCTTGGCCAGCCGCTCGATCTCCGAGCGCTCGATCGCGAGCGCGCGCGCGTCCTTTTCGACGCCGCGGCGCGAGAAAACGCGAACCTCGAGTACGGTGCCGGCGACGCCCGGCGGCACCTTCAACGAGGTGTCGCGGACATCGGCCGCTTTTTCGCCGAAGATCGCCCGCAGCAGCTTTTCCTCGGGCGTCATCGGAGTCTCACCCTTCGGGGTCACCTTGCCGACCAGGATGTCGCCCGGCTTCACCTCCGCGCCGATATAGACGATCCCTGCCTCATCCAGGTTCTTGAGCGCCTCTTCGCCGACATTGGGAATGTCGCGGGTAATTTCTTCCTGGCCGAGCTTGGTGTCGCGGGCCATGACTTCGAATTCCTCGATATGGATCGAGGTGAACACGTCGTCGCGGACCATCCGTTCGGAGATCAGGATGAAGTCTTCGAAGTTGTAGCCTTGCCACGGCATGAAGGCGACGAGCACGTTGCGGCCAAGGGCCAGCTCGCCGAACTGAGTCGACGGGCCGTCGGCGATGATGTCGCCGACCTCGACAAGATCGCCGACCTTGACGAGCGGGCGTTGGTGGATCGTCGTGTTCTGGTTGGACCGCTGGAACTTGAGCAGATTGAAAATATCGACGCCTGGGGCCGAGTGAGAGGTCTCGGCCGTGGCCCTGATGACGATCCGGGTCGCGTCGACCTGATCGACGATGCCCGCGCGCTTGGCGAGAATGGTCGCGCCAGAATCGCGCGCGACAGCCATTTCCATACCGGTTCCGACGAGCGGCGCCTCGCTGCGGAGTAACGGCACGGCCTGGCGCTGCATGTTCGAGCCCATCAGCGCCCGGTTGGCGTCGTCGTTTTCGAGGAACGGGATGAGCGCGGTGGCGACCGAGACAAGCTGCTTCGGCGAGACGTCGATGAAGTCGATGTCGCCGGCACGGCTCATGACGAAGTCGTTGCCTCTGCGGCAGCTGATCAGGTCGGAGGTAAACCGCTCTTCGCCGTCGAGCTCCGCGTTCGCCTGCGCGATGGTGTACTTGCCCTCCTCCATCGCCGACATGTAGATGACCTCGTCCATCACCCGGCCGTCCTCGACCCGCCGATACGGCGTTTCAATGAACCCGTAGCGATTGACCTGGGCGAAGGTCGCCAGCGAATTGATCAGCCCGATATTCGGCCCTTCCGGCGTCTCGATCGGGCAGATCCGGCCGTAATGGGTCGGGTGCACGTCGCGGACCTCGAAGCCCGCTCGCTCACGCGTCAGGCCGCCCGGCCCGAGAGCCGAGAGCCGGCGTTTGTGGGTGATCTCCGAGAGCGGATTGGTCTGATCCATGAACTGGCTGAGCTGCGACGAGCCGAAGAACTCGCGCACGGCCGCGGCGGCGGGCTTGGCGTTGATCAGTTCCTGCGGCATGACCGTGTCGATCTCGACCGAACTCATCCGCTCGCGGATGGCGCGTTCCATGCGCAGCAGCCCGACCCGGTACTGGTTCTCGAGCAACTCACCGACCGAGCGGACACGTCGATTGCCAAGGTGATCGATGTCGTCGATTTCGCCTCGACCGTCCTTTAGATCGACCAGCAGCTTGACGACGGCGAGGATATCCTCCTTGCGCAGGGTGCGCACCGAGTCCTCGGTGGTGAAGCCGAGACGGGAGTTCATTTTGACTCGGCCGACCGCCGAAAGGTCGTAACGCTCGGAATCAAAAAATAAGCCGCGGAACAAGACCTCTGCGGTTTCAAGGGTCGGCGGTTCGCCCGGGCGCATGACCCGGTAAATGTCAAACAGCGCCTCTTCCCGGCTGGTATTGCGATCCACCGCCAGGGTGTTGCGGATATAGGGTCCGACGTTGATGTGATCGATCGCCAGCGTCCGGATTTCGTCGATCCCTGCGCCCTTCAAGGCTTCCAGGCTGGTCTCGGTCATCTCATCGCCGGCCTCGACGAAAATCTCGCCGGTCTCCTCGTTGACCAGATCCTCCGCGACATAACGTCCGGCGATGTCGTCGTCGGGAACCAGCTGTTCCGATAGGCCGTTCGCGGCAATCTCGCGTAGCAACTTCGGCGTCAGCTTGGTTCCGGCTTCGGCCACTCGCTCGCCGGTGTTGGCGTCAACCAGATCACGCTGGATCTTGACGCCGCGCATCCGTTCGGGGCGAAATTCGGTTCTCCAACCGCCGTCGCCGCGCCGGAAGGTGACCTTGTCGTAGAAAAAGTCGAGGACCTCCTCCGGGGTCATGCCGGTGACCTCGGCGGACTCAAGCGCGCGTCCCTCGGCGGCGCGCTCCTGGCGCAGAAGCTCGGTCGGCCTGCCGTCAAGAGCCAGCAACAAGGTCGTCACCGGCAGCTTGCGCCGGCGGTCGATGCGAACATAGACAAGATCCTTGGCGTCGAATTCGAAGTCGAGCCACGAGCCGCGGTACGGAATCACCCGCGCCGCGAACAGATACTTGCCCGACGAATGGGTCTTGCCCTTGTCGTGATCGAAAAACACGCCGGGCGAGCGATGCATCTGCGAGACGATGACGCGCTCGGTTCCGTTGACAACGAACGTGCCGTTGTTGGTCATCAACGGCATGTCGCCCATGTAGACGTCCTGCTCCTTGATGTCGCGGATCGAACGCGCGCCGGTCTCCTCGTCGACATCCCAGACGACCAGGCGCAACGTGACCTTCAGCGGCGCGGCGTAGGTCATGCCGCGCTGCTGGCATTCCTCGACATCATACTTTGGCTCCTCGAACTCGTACTTGACGAACTCCAGCGTGCCGCGCGACGAAAAATCGCTGATCGGGAACACCGATCGGAAGACCTCCTGAAGACCCGTTGGCGTGCGTTGATCGGACGGAGTCTGCCGCTGCAGGAACTGGTCGTAGGAGCTCTTCTGGACTTCGATCAGGTTTGGCATCGGCACCGCGGCGGCGAGGCGCCCGAAGCTCTTTCGAACGCGCTTGCGGTCGGTGAAAGTCTTAGCCATTGTTGGTCCTCACGAGTGAGTAGAGTTTGCGGGATTCCCGTCCGCCCGGACACCGCATCCGGTGGGCAGGAACCGCTAAGTCATATGCACCTAGCCGCCAACGCGGCGCACCGCCCGCGCGACGGCTGTGGCGTGCATCGACAAGAGCATCCGCTTTCCCGGCTGCGGCATGGCCATTGCGGGCGGATGCGTCAGGACAAAATAAAGCGGCGGACAACCGCAAACCCGCGGCCCCGACGCTCCATTTCTCCCACAATATGTGGTCTGCGGAGGCGGGGACCAAGCCCCGCCACGCGATTTTCGTCACTTGACCTCGACGGTTGCTCCGGCTTCCTCGAGCTTCTTCTTCATCTGGGCCGCGTCTTCCTTCTTCACGGCTTCCTTGATCGGCTTCGGCGCAGCCTCGACGAGATCTTTCGCCTCCTTCAAACCGAGGCCCGTAATCGCCCGGACCTCCTTGATCACGTTGATCTTTTTCTCGCCGAACGAGACCAAAACAACATCAAACTCGGTCTGCTCCTCGGCCGCTTCGGCCGCCGGCGCGGCGGCCGAGGGAGCGGCCGCGGCAGCCGGTGCCGCAGCTGAAACGCCCCACTTTTCTTCCAGCAACTTGCTTAGTTCCGCTGCTTCCAGAACGGTCAGAGTCGACAATTCCTCGACCAGATTCTCCAAATTCGCCATCTCAGTTCACTCCTAGGCTTGATCCGATAGTTACGCCGCCGGCTGTTCGCTTGCCTCGCTTCGCCCTTTATCCGCGTACGCGGCCAGGACGCGGGCCAGCTGGCCCGCCGGGGCTTGCAGCACGCCCGCGACCTTCGTCGCCGGCGCATTGATCAGGCCGATCAACTTCGCCCGAAGCTCGTCAAGGGAAGGCAGCGCGGCCAACGCCCTGATCCCTTCCTCGTCGAGCACCTGGTTGCCAAGTCCGCCGCCGATCAGAATGAGCTTTGGACTGGTCTTGGCAAAACCGACGGTGACCTTTGCCGCCGCGACCGGGTCATGGGAATACGCCATGGCGGTCGGGCCCGTGAACAAGGCGTCGAGGCCCTCGTACCGCGTCCCCACTATGGCCCGCTTGGCGAGGCGATTTTTCATCACCTTGACGTTTGCGCCGGCCTCGCGCATCTGCGCGCGGAGCCTGGTCATATCGGCGACGGACAGACCGGAATAGTGCGTCACCACCACCACAGACGTGTCGCTGAAGGTCTGATGCAGCGATGCGACCCACTGTTCTTTCGCTACCCGGTCCATCGGTCATCTCCGTCTTGCGCCGCGCCGGTCGTCACAACGAACCGGCCACGGCATCGGCCATTAATCCAAGCCCCTCGGAGTGCCGGCACCGGTTCCAAAGGGCGACTGCGCCTGTCCAGGCGCCGGTTCAAGCCGAGGCCGGCGGATGGAACATCCGTGCGGCTCTTGGTCTTACACCGTCTCGGCAGGCGGGCATCCATTAAACCGTCCGGCGACAAAGCCGCCTCGCGGTGCCTGCTATCTCGGACAGGGTTCTGCACCAGCCTTCCGGCCGGTTCCGCTTCACCAGCTGTTCTCGGTCAGCTGGCAAATCGCTCGTCATTCATATCTTTACGCCGACCACATCTTTACGCCGACTGGCTCATTCGCGGCCGCGGCTTCCGCATCAACCCGCAAGACTCGATACGTTGACCTTGACCCCCGGCCCCATCGTCGAACTGACGCTGGCGCGCTGCAGGTAGGATCCCTTGGCGCCGGCCGGCTTGGCCTTAAGCACGGCGTCGACGAAGGCACGGGCATTGGCCTCGATCGCATCGAGCGCGAAGCTCGCCTTGCCAATGCCGCCATGGATGATCCCGGCCTTCTCGACGCGATACTCGACTTGACCTGCCTTGGCCGCCTTGACCGCGCCGGCAACGTCCTGAGTGACCGTCCCCAGCTTGGGATTCGGCATCAGCCCGCGCGGACCAAGGATCTTGCCCAACCGGCCGACGACGGCCATCATATCGGGCGTTGCGATGCAGCGATCGAAATCCATCTGCCCGCCCTGGATCTGCTGCATCAGGTCCTCGGCGCCAACGATGTCCGCGCCCGCGGCCTTGGCCTCCGCGGCCTTGTCGCCCTTGGCGAACACGGCAACGCGCAGCGTCTTCCCGGTACCGTGCGGCAGGCTGACGACGCCGCGGACCATCTGATCGGCATGCCGCGGATCGACCCCGAGACCGAGCGCGACCTCTATGGTTTCGTCGAACTTGGCGGTTGACCTTTCCTTGATCATCGCGAGCGCATCGGCGAGATCGTACATCGCCTCCAGCTGGATGCCGTCGTAGGCCTGACGCAGTCTCTTGCTCTTCTTAGCCATAGCTCTAGTCCACCACTTCCACGCCCATGGAGCGGGCCGATCCGGCGATCATCCGCATCGCGCCGTCGACGTCCTTGGCGTTCAGATCGGCCATTTTCAATTCGGCGATCTCGCGCAACTGCGCGCGCGTGACCGTGCCGATGCGCTGGCGCGCCGCATCCGCCGACCCCTTGCCCACCCCGGCGGCCTTCTTGAGCAGGAAGCTCGCCGGCGGCGTCTTGGTCACGAAGGTGAACGTACGATCACCGTAAACGGTGACCACCACCGGAACCGGCATGCCTTGTTCGAGTGACTGGGTCTGCGCGTTGAAGGTCTTGCAGAACTCCATGATGTTCAGGCCGGCTTGGCCCAAGGCCGGGCCGATCGGCGGCGAGGGGTTGGCCGCGCCGGCCGGAACCTGAAGCTTGATGTATCCGACAATCTTTTTCGCCATCTTATCTCCTTAAACCGCCATCGCCCTTGCATGGCGGCGGCGCACTTCGCCGAAAGTCCCGACCGGCGGCTACATTTTCTCGACTTGCGAATACTCCAGCTCGACCGGCGTTGAGCGGCCGAAAATGGAAACCGCGACCTTCAGTCGCGCCCGCGCTTCGTCGACCTCTTCGACCAGACCGCTGAACGATGCAAAAGGACCGTCGCTGACGCGAACCTGCTCGCCGACCTCAAAAATGATCGATGGTTTTGGCCGGTCGATCCCTTCCTGGACCTGATGCATGATGCGCATCGCCTCGGCTTCGCTGATCGGCGTCGGCCGGCCGCGGCCGCCCAGGAAGCCGGTTACCTTCGGCGTATTCTTGACCAGGTGCCAGGTCTCGTCGGTCATCATCATCTTGACCAGGACATAACCCGGAAAGAACTTCCTCTCCGAACTTACCTTCGCGCCACGCCTGACCTCGACGACCTCCTCGATCGGCACCAGCACCTGCTCGAGGCGATCGTCCATCCCGGCCGAGCGCGCCTGCTCCTCGATCGATTGCGCCACCTTGCGTTCGAATCCGGAATAGACGTGAATGACGTACCACCGCGCTTCCATGGACTTCAGCTCCCCAAGCCGAAGAGGAAGCGAACCCCGACAGCGATGACTTGATCGACGACAAAAAAGAAGAGAGCCGCGACCACGACCATGAGAACGACCATGCCCGTGGATATGGCCGTCTCGCGGCGCGAAGGCCAAGTTACCTTCGAGGCTTCCTGGCGGACTTCGCGGAAAAATTGGGCGACGTTGGTTCGGGCCATGATCCTGATGCGTTCTGGCAGGGGCAGCAGGATTCGAACCCGCGACCTGCGGTTTTGGAGACCGCCGCTCTACCAGCTGAGCTATACCCCTTTAGTTATTTACCTCGTATCGCCTCGTTTCGCCGCCGGCGCGCCGCGGTTTGCGCTTCTGTCCCGATGCCCGGCTATTCGATGATCTTGGCGACGACGCCGGCGCCGACGGTGCGGCCGCCTTCGCGGATGGCGAAGCGCAGGCCCTCGTCCATGGCGATCGGCTGGATCAGCGTCACTTCCATCGACACGTTGTCGCCCGGCATCACCATCTCGGTGCCCTCGGGCAGCGCCACCGTCCCGGTCACGTCGGTCGTGCGGAAGTAGAACTGCGGCCGGTAGTTGGTGAAAAACGGCGTGTGCCGGCCACCCTCTTCCTTGGTCAAAATGTACGCCTCGGCGGCGAACTTGGTGTGCGGCGTGATCGTTCCCGGCTTGGCCAGAACCTGGCCGCGCTCGACGTCCTCGCGCTTGGTCCCGCGCAGCAGCACCCCGATGTTGTCGCCGGCCTCGCCCTGGTCGAGCAGCTTGCGGAACATCTCGACGCCGGTGCACACCGTCTTGGTCGTCGCCTTCAGGCCGACGATCTCGACCTCCTCGCCGACCTTGACCACGCCCGCGCTCGACCCGCCCGGTCACCACCGTGCCGCGCCCCGAGATCGAGAACACGTCCTCGATCGGCATCAGGAACGGTTGATCCTTCGCCCGCTCCGGCTGCGGAATGTAGGCGTCGACCGCCTTCATCAGTTCGAAGATCGACCCCGGACCCATCTCGCCGCCACGGCCCTCCAGCGCCATCAGCGCCGAGCCCTTGACGATCGGAATGTCATCGCCAGGGAAATCGTAGCTCGACAGCAGCTCGCGAAGCTCGAGCTCGACCAGCTCCAGAAGCTCCGGATCGTCGACCATGTCGACCTTGTTCAGATACACCACGATCGCCGGAACACCAACCTGACGCGCCAGCAGAATGTGCTCGCGGGTCTGCGGCATCGGACCGTCGGCCGCCGAAACCACCAAAATCGCCCCGTCCATCTGCGCCGCGCCGGTGATCATGTTCTTGACGTAGTCGGCGTGACCCGGGCAATCGACGTGGGCGTAGTGGCGGTTCTCGGTCTGATACTCCACATGCGCCGTCGAAATCGTGATCCCGCGCGCCTTCTCCTCCGGCGCCTTGTCGATCTGATCGAACGGAATGAACGTCGCCCCACCAGCCTCGGCCAGCACCTTCGTGATCGCCGCCGTCAACGTCGTCTTGCCATGGTCAACGTGACCAATCGTCCCGATATTGCAATGCGGCTTCGTCCGCTCAAACTTCGCCTTCGCCATGGTTCTTTCGTCTTTCCGCGCTCGATAGTTAAACCAATGCGTGCATCACCCGGCCGGATCAAAGCACCGGCCGCGACCAATCGCTCCTCTTGGAGCGGGTGAAGGGAATCGAACCCTCGTATGAAGCTTGGAAGGCTCCCGCTCTACCACTGAGCTACACCCGCGCACCCCAGACCCGTAAATTCGACCCCACCGTCGGGATGCCGCCCGTCAAGATGGTGGAGGGGGTAGGATTCGAACCTACGTAGGCGTGCGCCAACGGGTTTACAGCCCGTCCCCTTTAGCCACTCGGGCACCCCTCCGGCGCACCGCCGTGCCCGGTCAAGCCGGCGGAACGAACGCTTGCAATTATGGGTTTTGCCGCCCCTTGTCAACGTTCAATAAGCGTAGAACACTGATGTTCTCTGCGATCTTCTCTGCCACGCCGGCGGCCGGGGACATCCTCCCGCCAAGATTGAGCGAATGTAGCCAGAGCTATGACATCCCGCAACCCGCCGACGACACGGCGATTCCGGCGCCATCTTGGGCGCGCCGGGCGCAACAGCGAGGATTCGCGCGGCGACTGGCTTTACGGCGCGCACGCGGTTCTCGCCGCGGCCGCCAACAGCCGGCGCCGCTGCCGCCGTTTGCTCGCCGTCGAAGCAACCGCCGAGCGGTTGCGCCAAGCCGCGGCCGCCGCCGATGCGCCGCGCCCGGAGGTCGAATTGGTCGACCGGCGCGCCATCGAGGCCCTGTTGCCTGCGAACGCTGTTCATCAGGGTTTCGCCGCGCTGGCCGAGCCGCTCGAGGAGCCAAGCCTGGATGCACTCCTCCATGATCTTGGCGACGCCGTCTCGGCTCGCGTCGTCGTCCTCGACCAGGCCACCGACCCGCGCAACGTGGGCGCGGTCATCCGCTCCAGCGCCGCGTTCGCCGCCGCGGCGCTGATTACCCAGGACCGGCACACGCCGGCGGTCACCGGCGCGCTCGCGAAGGCGGCGACCGGCGCCCTCGAACGGGTGCCTTTGATCGGCGTCGTCAATATCGCCCGCGCCATGCGCACGCTCAAGGAAGCAGATTTCTGGTGCGTCGGCCTGGACGCCGCCGCACCGACGTCCCTCGCCGCCGCCAGGTTGCCCCGCCGGGTCGCCCTGATCCTCGGCTCCGAAGGCCACGGGCTCCGCCGTCTCACCCTGGAGACCTGCGACCTGCTCGCCCGCATCCCGATCGAGCCGACCAGTGGCAGCCTCAACCTCTCCGCCGCCGCCGCGATCGCGCTCTACGAGCTGGCGCGACTCGCGGACGCTGGAAACGAGAGCCCCGACCCCCGGCCTACGCTGCCTACACGCTAGCAGCGAGAGTGGTGCACCGGGGAGGATGAAAGTTGGAACTCGTATGTGATTGTTTCCACATTGTAATTTTGGAGAGCCGGCGATGTCATGCCAACGAACCGGTTTCAACGACCCTTGCCATTCCAACGAAGGTGCCGATGAGGCCGCCGATGAGCTTGGCGTATATGTTGGCAAGCGATGCGTCCGACGGGAGACCGAGACGGTCCGTCACAGCGACAAGCTTGGACGAACTTGATCCGCTAGTGATATGCGAGCAGGCTACGCGCAGATCATAGAGCACATACAGGGGCGACATGAGCGTAGCGACATCGTCATTTGGCGCGACTGCCTGAAGGATTGTCTGCGCTTGAGACTCCCGGTACCCGGCGATGTTGCGCCAAGGTCCGTGACTATTTTGCCGAGCGCGCTGTTATCAAAAGATTCAATATAGACCTTGTTCAGCGTGTCAGCGACGTGTCGGCGTTCTTTCAGCGTGTCGACGACGGGTGGATTGAACGAAAGCGCAAGATCGAATAGCTGGGCTTCGAGATGACCGAGAGCGATCCCGAAGCACGTTTGGCATTTGTCCAAAAACTCGGACCGTAGGCGGAAGAGTTCGTCCTCCTTCGTCTGCGGCGTAAATTTGGCTTCGATCTGACCGTCATAGAATTCACTGCCGAGCGCATGATCGGAGGAAATGTTCTCGGACCGCAGGTAATATTGTTCGCTTTCTTGTAGCTTCGCGATATCGCCAGGGCTGTTCAGTTCTCCTGCTGTGAGGGGTGCGTTCTCGTAATACGAGTCTGCGCGGGATTGCCGGTTGGAAAACGAGTCTACCCCGGCGGCGAAAAGTCTAAATCCATGGTGGGCACCTTAGATGGAGGGTGCCATGGCTCCGTTTCCCAACCTTCTGGCGGCTTTAGGGGACGTTCCGGACCCCCGGCGGGCGCAAGGCAAGCGATATCCGCTGCCGTATCTGCTGATGTTCACGGTGTTGGCGCTGCTAAGCGGGGCCAGGTCCTACCGCGGCGTCATCACCTTCCTGGAGCAGCGGCGAGAGCACCTCAATCACCACTTCGGGGTGGATCTGCAGCGGGCGCCGGCGGTGAACACGCTGCGGACGATCCTGCAGTCGCTGTCGACCGAGGCCCTCGAAGACGCGTTCCGCCGCCATGCCAAAGCCCTGCTGCCCGCGGGTTGCTCCCCGGGGGGCGAGGCGGGCGAACAGCCGGTGATCGCCCTCGATGGCAAGACGCTGCGCGGCAGCTTCGATCACTTCAACGACCGCAAGGCAGCCCAGACCTTGACAGCATTCGCCTCGGCTTCGGCCATCGTCCTGGCGCATATCGAGATCGAAGACAAGTCGAACGAGATCCCCGCCGCCCAGCAGATGATCCGTGACCTCGGGCTGACCGGCGTCGTGTTCACCGCCGATGCCATGCACTGTCAAAAAAACACCTGATTACGCATCATCCTCAGCCATGGTCACGATCCCAAGTGCTTGTGAATCGGCAATTCAGGTCCGGCACGCATGCTCTTTGAGAGCGTCGGCCACTCGGGCATCCGACTTGGAGAGGGACTGCGGGCGAAGTGATCCTCCCGCAAGAATCTCAACACACTGATTTCAAACAGTTGTTCGACGTCAGGAATTGGCTGAGGATGGTGCGTAATCAGGAAAAAACATTCCTGATTACGCATGAACCTCAGCCAGTTTGAGGAGGCGATATGGCATTGGCGGGGTTCGGACGGCGGCCCAGCCGAGGCGGGGCATCATGGCGACGAGATCGTAGCGCCGATTGAAGCGGTATTCGAACTCGGCCAGGTAGCGGGGGATGTGCTTTTGGCGGATGGCGCGGTATGTGCCGGTGATGGCGGTCTTGATGTTGCCGAGCGCCGTGTTGACCCACTTGAAAGCGGGTGTCAGCACCGCCTTGCGGCCGGATCCTGTGCAGATCGGCTGATGCGTGCATCCCGCATCCGCGACACCGCGGAAGCAGCTGAGGCCGTCGCTGACGACGGTGCTGGTGGGATCGAGGCTGCGTCGGGCCAGTTTTTCGACCTCCTTGCGCCGAAAGCCGATGACCCGGCGCAGCTTCAGGCGCACCGGCTTGCCCTCGGGCGTGGTTTCGACGGCGACGATGATCGGCGTCTTGCCGGGCGCGCCGCGACCGCGCTTGCCACCGGAGCGTTCGCCACCGAGATAGGCGTCGTCCATTTCGACCCGACCGGTCAGGCGCTTGCCGGCATCCCGCTCCATCATCACCTGCATCAGCTTGTGTTTGAGCTTCCAGGCGGTGTTCTGGGTCACACCGAGGCGACGGCCGAGTTCGAGGCTGGAGATCCCGCCCTTGCTCTGCGTCAGGTGGTACATGGTGCGAAACCAAGTGCGCAGCGGCACCTTGGTCGAGGCGAAGATCGTGCCGGCCATCAGCGAGGTCTGCCGGCGGCAGGACGTGCACTGGTAGAGGGCACGGGTCTTGATGACGCAGTGATTCCGCCCGCCGCAGCCGGGGCAGACAAAGCCTTGCGGCCAACGCCAGCCGAGCACGACCTCCCGACACCGATCCTCGCTCCCGTAAAGCTCATCGAACCGCGCCTCGCTGAGCCCCTTCTGAAACTGAACACGATTGCGCGCCATGCCTCAACCCCGCCTGTCTCCTTATATGTTCCCGATTTGTACCACGCCCCGGCAGGCTGAGAAAGATGCGTAATCAGGAAAACATTTGAAACCGCCAGGGAGACCGGAAACTTTCTGGTCGCCCAGGTCAAAGCCAATCAGCAGACCCTGCACGACACGATCGAAGCGATCTGTGCCGCCGAGAAGCCCGTCGACAGCGCCGCGAGCGTCGACCGCAACCGCCACGCTCGCCAGGAGCATCGTCTGGTCGAAACGTTCGACGTCACCGGCCGTCTCGGCTCCGACTGGGACGGCCTGATTGTCGCCGCCGCCCGCGTCACCCGGCTCACCTGGCACAAGGACACCGCCTCCGGCCGCTGGCACCCCACCGACGAGATATCCTTCTTCGCCTGTCAGATCAGGCTGTCCGCCAGCGCAACCGCCGCGGCGATCCGCCAGCATTGGGGCATCGAAAACCGCAGCCATTACGTCCGTGATGTCAGCTTCTTCGAAGACCACAGCCGCATTCGAACCAAACCCGGCCACTTCGCAAGGTTCCGCAGCTTCGCCCTCAACATCCTGCGCGCCAACGCCACCACCAACGTCAGCAGAGAACTCTACCTCAATGCCCTCAACCCAAATCACGCCCTGGGTTACCGCTCAGCGTAAAGGAGAACTGAACAGCCCTGGCGATATCGCCAAGCCACATGACGAGTTTTCTATGCCGATTGATTCCAAAGTTGATGTAGCCGTCTTCAGTCTTGATTTGACCATAGGTCGTGGACGCGAATGTCACCTTGTAGCCCGGCGCGTGTAATTGCTCACGCCCTCGGGATGAGCGCTGGGTAGCGGCGGCTTAACGCGATATCCGGGCGGTTTTGCGGGGCGATTTCGCAATATGTTGTTGACGTTGGGCTGGGGTCATGATTCTACAATTCATGCCCCAGGTGTCCGATATCCCGTCTCTTTCCGCCGCTGAGAAAGACGCTCTGATCACGACGTTACTGGCGCGTGTTGAGGCGTTGGCCTCGCGCGTCACGGCATTGGAACGGGAAGTCGTTGAACTGCGGGCGGAGAATGCGGCGCGGCGCGCGAAGCTGAGGCTGCCGCCGAAGACCCCTTCCAATTCCTCGACGCCGCCGAGCCAGGGGCACAAGGCGAACGGTGATGGGGCGAACGGTGATGGGAAGGCGAAGCCGAAGGGCAAGGTCCATGCTGGTGCGCACCGTCCGCTGCATCCCAACCCGACGCGGCGGCGGGAGATGCTGGCCGAGCGGTGCAGCCATTGCCACACCGATGTGAGCGGCGTTTTCCAAGAGGCTGTGCACGCCTATGACCGCATCGAGGTTCCCGAGATCGTACCGGATGTGACCCGTGTGACGCTTTATGGCGGGGTCTGCCCGTGCTGCGCGCGGCGGTTCAAGGCATCCCCACCCGCGGGGTTGGAGCCGGGCTCGCCGTTCGGGGTGAACCTGCGGGCCTTCGTGCTGTACTTGCGCTTCGCCCAGGCGATCCCGTTCGAACGTCTGGCCCGGCTGATGTCGGATCTTTTGGGGCTGGAGATCAGCGAGGGGGCGCTCGCCAACCTGCTGGAGGCGAGCGGCGATGGTTTTGCCCATCAGGCAACCCTGATCCGCGACCGGCTCTTATCGGGCACCATCCTGCAATCCGATGAGACCAGCGCCAGGGTCGGCAAGAAGACCTGGTGGACCTGGGTATTCCATAACGGCGACAGCGCCCGCTTCGTGGTCGCCCCTAGCCGGGGCAAGGTGGTGGTCGCGGAATTCCTCGGCGACTTCCGCCCGGAATTCTGGGTCTCCGACCGGCTCGGCGCCCAGATGGGCTGGGCCAGAACGGGGCATCAGGCCTGTCTCGCCCATCTCTTGCGCGATGTCCAATACGCTATCGATGCCGGCGACGAGTGCTTCGCGCCCGGCATCAAGAAGCTCTTGAAGCAGGCCGTCGCGATCGGCCGCCGGCGCGGCCGGCTTAAAGACTCCACCCTCGCCGTTTACCAGGCCAAACTGGAAACGCGGCTCGACCAGTTGCTGCGGATCGAGCCTACAGGCGAGCAGGGACAAAAGCTGGTCCGGATCATCAAGAAGTTCCGCCAGAACCTGTTCGTCTTCGTCACCAACCGGGATGTTCCGCCGACCAACAACGGCTCGGAACAGGCGCTCAGACCCTGCGTCATCTTCCGCAAGGTCACCAATTGCTTCCGCTCCGAATGGGGTGCCAGGCCAGGGCTGTTCAGTTCTCCTTTACGCTGAGCGGTAACCCAGGGCGTGATTTGGGTTGAGGGCATTGAGGTAGAGTTCTCTGCTGACGTTGGTGGTGGCGTTGGCGCGCAGGATGTTGAGGGCGAAGCTGCGGAACCTTGCGAAGTGGCCGGGTTTGGTTCGAATGCGGCTGTGGTCTTCGAAGAAGCTGACATCACGGACGTAATGGCTGCGGTTTTCGATGCCCCAATGCTGGCGGATCGCCGCGGCGGTTGCGCTGGCGGACAGCCTGATCTGACAGGCGAAGAAGGATATCTCGTCGGTGGGGTGCCAGCGGCCGGAGGCGGTGTCCTTGTGCCAGGTGAGCCGGGTGACGCGGGCGGCGGCGACAATCAGGCCGTCCCAGTCGGAGCCGAGACGGCCGGTGACGTCGAACGTTTCGACCAGACGATGCTCCTGGCGAGCGTGGCGGTTGCGGTCGACGCTCGCGGCGCTGTCGACGGGCTTCTCGGCGGCACAGATCGCTTCGATCGTGTCGTGCAGGGTCTGCTGATTGGCTTTGACCTGGGCGACCAGAAAGTTTCCGGTCTCCCTGGCGGTTTCAAATGTTTTTTTGACAGTGCATGGCATCGGCGGTGAACACGACGCCGGTCAGCCCGAGGTCACGGATCATCTGCTGGGCGGCGGGGATCTCGTTCGACTTGTCTTCGATCTCGATATGCGCCAGGACGATGGCCGAAGCCGAGGCGAATGCTGTCAAGGTCTGGGCTGCCTTGCGGTCGTTGAAGTGATCGAAGCTGCCGCGCAGCGTCTTGCCATCGAGGGCGATCACCGGCTGTTCGCCCGCCTCGCCCCCCGGGGAGCAACCCGCGGGCAGCAGGGCTTTGGCATGGCGGCGGAACGCGTCTTCGAGGGCCTCGGTCGACAGCGACTGCAGGATCGTCCGCAGCGTGTTCACCGCCGGCGCCCGCTGCAGATCCACCCCGAAGTGGTGATTGAGGTGCTCTCGCCGCTGCTCCAGGAAGGTGATGAGGCCGCGGTAGGACCTGGCCCCGCTTAGCAGCGCCAACACCGTGAACATCAGCAGATACGGCAGCGGATATCGCTTGCCTTGCGCCCGCCGGGGGTCCGGAACGTCCCCTAAAGCCGCCAGAAGGTTGGGAAACGGAGCCATGGCACCCTCCATCTAAGGTGCCCACCATGGATTCAGACTTTTCGCCGCCGGGGTAGACTCGTTTTCCAACCGGCAATCCCGCGCAAACTCGTATTACGAGAACGCACCCCTCACAGCAGGAGAACTGAACAGCCCTGGGTGCCAGGCTCTACGCCGATGTCAGGTCGGTGTTCGAGACCGCCCGACGACGCGGCGCTCCCATCCTGCAATCCATCCGCCTGACCTCGGAATAGGGGCGGCAGGGCGACGCCAACGGCCTTGAACACGGCTCCGGCACAGCCCGGCGGCTGATTGCGCAGGACGAAGCGGCGCCCCTGCTGGTCGACGGTGGTGTCCACAAGACGGTCGAGGTCGACGATGACATCCTGCCATTCAAGATCAAGTTGGGCCGCCTGCAACCGGTCCTGCAAGTCCTTGCGCAGCATGAGCGCCAGGAAGCTGCAGAACAGGTGGCCGCGGATGGCGGCGTCGCTGGCATGGTAAACCTCACGTGTTTCGAGGACGGCCTTGGTGGCGCGGAAGATCTGCTCGACCTTCCACAGCTCGCGGTAGCGCATCGCCACCTCGAGGGTGGGCAGCTTGCTGTTGGTGCGCAGCACATAGAAGCCGTCGAGCCTTGCCTCCTCTGCAACCTTGGCCTCGTCGAGGGCGAAGTGGTCGTCGCCGACCACCTTCAGGAACTTGCGGAAGCCGCTGTTGCCGACCAGGGATTTGTCGCCGCGCGACAGCTGTTCGCGCAGCGCCGTGATGATCGCGGTCCGCTGGGCGGCCTCCCAGGCGGCGCGCTCGGGGTTGTAGCAGACAACATAGCGCCGGGACTTGCCCTTGCCGTCCCAGGGCCGGACCAGAACCTCCTTGACCTCGATGTCGGTCGTCGCGCCGGCGGCCTTGGGGATCGACAGCGGCACCATGGCGGCGGTATCGGCGAGCACGGTCCCGCGCACCTCGGCATCGTTGCGCTCACGCGCCCCGAGAATGTAGTCGATCCCGCGCTTTTCCAGTTCCGCCAGCGTGCGTGCGCTGATCATGCCGCGATCGCCGACCACGCAGATCCGGCCGATACAAAAGCGCGCGCGCAGGCGGTCGATCACCGGCAGCAGCGCCTGGACGTCGGTGGCGTTCCCCGGCCATGTTTCCGAGCAGAGGGGACGGCCGTGCCGGTCGATGACCACGCCGATCACCACCTGCTTTCAAGTCCGGGCGGTGATCCTTGGACTTGCCGCGCCGCCCGAGCGTCTCGCCACCCTCGCCGTGGAAGTAGAGGGCGGAGGTATCGAAGAACACCAGGTCGAGATCGGTGAACAGGTCGCGCCGGCGTGCGAACAGCCGCTCTTCGACCAGGTCCTTGATCGCCCGCGGCGCCCGGGTGCGCCCGTCCTGGTCGGCAAGCTCTTCACCCAACCAGGCAATCGCCCGGTACAGATGGTGCAAATCGAGGCCGTCGACCCCGGCAACCCGGTAACCCTCCAGCCACTTGTCGCAGGCCCGGTCGGAGCCGGAGACGCAAAGACGGTGCAGCACGCTGACGAAGATCGCCCGCTCGACCGGAAACTGGAACTGGCGCTCGGCGAGCAATCCCTCGATCACCGCTTGGCAGCCGGTCTCGCGCCACAAACGTGCGAAGATCAGCGGCGCGCCGATGCGCCGGCTGTCGACCACCAGCCCATCGCCATCGCGCAGCGCCGACAGAACCAGGGCGGTTTCGCTCAGCCTTGCGCCGGACTGCAGCAGCTGGTCGAGCTTACCGCTGTCGAGCCAATCCTCCGCCCGCCCCAGCGTGGCGACGACATGCTGACGGACCGAGCGGCCATCGCGGCGGCTCTCGACGATCTGCAGGTAACTGCGCTCACCAACGGCTTTGCGGCGGAAGAACATGCGGCCTCACAGAATGCACTACTCAGATGCATTACTGGGCCAGCGCTGTCAACGCGTATTATGCCATTACCGTGGCACTACATTTATGGCCAATTTCCGGTCTGAGCCCCTCGAAAACCGCGGAAATCCGCCATTTCCTCAGCGGCAACGACACCAAAACTGTTCAAGTTGAGTTTGGTCTTTCGTAACTATACAGCAGCCGACCGGCCAAAATGCGAACTTCGACGCGAATCCATTTCTGAAAACGCTTCGGGATTGTCCAGTGTTTGACTTCCGAGCGCGAATCGCAACGACCGCCTTCGCGCCAGGTCGACTCAAGTTCCGAGTTTTATTCTGGAGTGGTGGAAGTTTGGTGCGCCCGGCGGGATTCGAACCCACGACCCCAGGATTAGGAATCCTGTGCTCTATCCTACTGAGCTACGGGCGCACTGTATGTGGGCCAGAACGAACAAGACTCGCACGTTGACGACGGAAAATTCAGCATCTTACCGGCCGAGGGGTCGCAGCTTCGCGCCGGAGCCAGTCGAGTCGATAGATACAAGCGCAAGCAATTGGCGACAATCTTTTTTCTCGGTGCTTACGGCGGGTGATGCGTGCATCGGGCGCGACGCCGCGTCTCCCGGCATCAACGACCTTCGCATGCACCCACAGCCTTACCTGCGTTAAGGGCCGCAGAGGCATGGCCCGCTAGGCTCGTGGACCGATGGGCTCACCGCACGAGTAAGCAAGGGCTGCCGCGGCGAGCGCGTTGATCGTCGAATTCTTCACTGTCACAAGGAGCGCCGCACATGAGCTCGGAACTGCGAGGTAAAAAGATCGCCATCCTCGCCACCGACGGCTTCGAGCAATCGGAATTGCAAAAGCCGAAAGTGTCCGCTGAGCAGGCTGGCGCCACGGTGCATGTCATTGCGCCGAAGGATGGCACCATCCGCGGTTGGCTGCTCAAGGATTGGGGTGACGACGTTACGGTGGATGCCACGCTCGGCGCGGCCGACCCTGGCGATTATGACGGTTTGATCCTGCCCGGCGGGGTGATCAATGCCGACCACCTCCGCGTCAACACCAACGCGATCGACTTCGTCCGTCACTTCTTCGACGCCGATAAGCCGGTGGCGGTCATCTGCCATGCGCCCTGGCTGCTGATCGAAGCGGGTGCGGCAAAGGGACGAACACTGACGTCCTATCCCACCCTGCGGAGCGATCTGGAAAACGCCGGCGCAACTTGGGTCGACCGCGAGGTCGTTGTCGATCGCGGATTGATCACCAGCCGCAATCCCGACGATCTCGACGCCTTCAACCGGGAGAGTGTCGCGGCATTCGCCGCAGGCCGCGGCTCCCGGGCGGCGGCGTGATCGTCATGAAAACCGACGATCGCAGCCCAAAAAATCCCGACGCCGTCAGGCAAGGCGAGGTCGTGTTCGCGACGCCGTGGAAACGGTGGGTGTTCTTCGGCAGCATCGCGGTGGCGGTCCTCATCGCCGCCATCGCGCTTGCCGTCTTTACCTGAGGGCTTCGCGCCGCGCTTTGCTTCGGCATCGAGGATTTCGCGGCTGGAAAATATTGCCGCCGACGCGCGATCCAGCCCGAACTCAATAGTCCGTTCTCTCCTTACGCGGCAGTACCTTGGCGCGAGCGCCATCGGCGAGCAGAATCCATGTTGTCGTGCGCGTGGCCACGTCTTATCCTTCATCAGTTTCCAATTCTCCGTTGATCGTAAATTAGCGCGAGGATCTTGTTCAGGTCCCCTTGTATGCGCTTCCTCGCAGAGCGGACGGGTAGAACGTGTGCGTCCGCGCCGACACCGATGCCGATAAGGGTCAAGCCAGCAATCATTCGCAATTCGCTGCGCGTTGTCCGCCGCTTGTGCCGGTGATCGGCTGCCTTGGCCGGGCGAAGGCGTAATGGCGGCCTCAACCGATAATGAGCCAGCCTGCCGGAGCGCCTTGCCGCAATCAGGGCTGCTGTCGCCGAGACCTCTACGGGCGATGCCCAGTATGCCGAGATCGCCGGGTTTCCATACCTTCGGGTCGACCGCTTCTGGGCCGCTGTCGGCGGTCGCCTTGGCGGCAATACCGTCAACGCGCTCGCGGCATGAACGGGGCCTCGCCAGCCGGCGGCGACGAAAAGGGAGGTCAACGGGGAGAGCCCGAGAACCCGGGCGTCAGGAGTCCGGGCGCCATGCGACAATGGGTAACCACGCGACGGCCTTCGTCGGACGGCGCCACTTTGACGATCCAGTCATGCTGGAGGAGGCCCTTGTTCAATGATCCAGAAGCCTAATCCGGCCGGTGTCATCGCATGGGTTTTTGTTGCCATGCTCCTGGCCATGCTCCTGGCCGGCGCGAGTGCGGCTCAGTCAGCGCCACCGCGCGCGAGCGCGCGACCCGCCGAAGGCCTTGCGCATGCCGAGCATCTGTTCGCCGCCGGCCGGTTCGCCGAGGCCGCTGAATATGCCCAAAGCCTCGACACCGCGGAAGGCCTGATGCTCGCCGTACGGTCGCGATTGGCGCTTGCCTACACCCGGCGGCCGGCCCGATCCGACGCGTGCGAGGAAACTGTCGCGCTCGCCGAGCGGGCCAGCAAGAGCCGGCCGGATGACGCCGAGTCGCTCAGGCTGTGGGCCATCGCGGTTGGCAACCTCGCGCGCAATGGCTCGTCCCTGGCCGCGCTTGCCGGCGGCTACCCCGAGCAGACGCGCGATCTCATCGAGCGGGCGCGGGCGCTCGAGCCGGACAGCGGGTGGAGTCATGCCATGCTCGGCGCTTGGCACGCGGCAATCGTCGACCGTCTGGGTGCAACCATGGCCGATACGCTCTACGGCGCGTCGGCCGAGGCGGCCCATGCGGCGTTCGCAAGGGCCATCGAGCTGGATCCCGCCAACCCGATCCTCCACGCGGAGTTCGGCCACGCCTTGCTTCAGCTCGGCGACACCGTCAAGGCACGCGATGAGCTCGAAGCGGCCAGGCGTTTGCCGGCGCGCGACGTCATGGAATCAGTCATCCAGTCACACGCCGTCGCGGCCCTTGAAGCGCTTGATGATGGCGACGTCGCCAGCGCCAAGCGGATACTCGAACCGACCTGCTGAAGCCGCCAACATTTTAGGGCTTCGCCGTGCCGCTGAACAGCTTCCGAAGCCAGTTGTACAGGCGCGCCAGCGGCGTCTGCGGATAGACGGTCGCGCCGCAATTGCTGCAGATGAGCGGTTCGGTCAGCTTGCGATCGGCGGGCACGGTGGCCATCGCATAATCGCATTTTGGACATACGAGCCGCAGACGATCATCGGACACCGTATCCTCATCCTCCTTTGCTAACGCTGGCCAGCCCCCCGCGGCGGCGGCATGATGCGCGACGGTGCCGAGCCCGTGTTCAGAATAACCCATTTGAACCGCGGCACCAGCGCCGGTCCATGGCGACATGCCGCGCGGAGGATGTTGCGCCTCGTTTGCCCTGCGTTAAGGACCAGAGCCAACGCACGGGCGACCATAACCGAAATAGCACGAGGAGGCTGTTATATGTCGCTGTGGCTGATTGAACCCGCCGCCGCCGAGGATGACCCCGCCTGGCAGGGCCGCGCGCAATTCGACCGCGTGGTTGTGCGCGCCGCGAACCCGGCGTTCGCCCGCCTCGCCGCGCGGACCCTCGATACACCGGAGCACGCGCTTGAGTCTGGCGATGAGCACCCTCGCCTGGGGTCCGGCTTCGCTAGCGAAAAGCTCTACCGCGTCGTGCCGTTCCGCTCCGACGCTCACTCCGAGGACGGTCCCGATGAGATTCTGAGCCAGAAACGCCGCGGCGCGCCGCCGCCACCGTAAAACCCTACCCCTTCACCCAGGTCGTGCTGCTATCGCATCCGGCCACGGTGAACATCGTTGAAGCGATTAATGCCAAGCCTCAGCCGCGCATCGTCGCCTCCGAAGCGCGGCTGAGCTGATTTAGCCCACGTTGGTGGTCTGGTCCTGACGCTTGAGTCCTCAAGCGTCAGGTGAATCAGCCCACTGGATCAATCGGTTGGTGGTTCGATGCTAACGGATGGGTACCATCCGTTAGCATCGAACCACTAGCCGGCAGCGCAGGATTAACTTAGGAGCATCACCGTGGTGCGGAACGAGGCTGGATAGCTTTAGCTTCCGAGCGACCGCCGCCGTGTCGAGTGCGCGTCGTTCGCTTGGTCCATGACCGGTGTCCCGTTTGCCGGCGGAGCGCGACCAGGCTCGCGCTTTATCGCTTCCAGGCGCTGGTTCAGCCAGAGAAACGATCGGACCATCATCGCAGAGCAATTGCGCAGTTGCCCGCCATGGCCAATTTCGAGCTCCGCCTCATGGCGCCTGCCGGCCTGGACCAGTCGCACGGCCTGCGCCGCGTCGGCGTGGAACGCGGCGTGTGCCAGCCTCGCGGTCTCGTATTCCGGAAGGTGATGGTAACGCGCGGCCTCGCCATATATCCATTTGCCGAGGTCGCACTCGTCGTCACGCAAGATCACGCGGACGTTGAGGTCCCCTGAGCCGTAAATATACTCCCGTAGATGGACCACCCACTCGGCATGAGCCCGCAACAGCGGACGGATATCCATGTATTGTTCTTTCCGACTGGACCATACGTTGGGACGTTGCGTGTTGGAAGCGAGAGTACGCGCAACAACGTGACAACGCCACCGCATCGCTTAAGCTTTCGCGCGGAAGGTCCGACCATCGCGCTTGCGGCCCGCTCGTGGGCGAAGTCGCGGTCAACGGCGAGGATTGCGATGAAGCGAATCGTCACGAGCTTGGCCCTCGCGGCCGCCGTGTCATGCGCCGCGTGCGCAAGCGGGAACGTTATCGACGATTATCTCGCCGGGTGGCAGTCGCAGCGTGACGGCTATACCGCGACTTTCGTTCATCGGAATTTCGCCTTCCAGCGCGACGCAAAGGTCGAGCGGTCCAGGGTCGCCGAGAGCGGCGCGTTGGACTGGGCGGCCTACGCTGAACCGACTTTGGCGGCGGCCATCCGGTCGCGGGCGATCTTCATCGACCGCGGCCGCGCGCGGGTGCTCGACCGCTTCCTGGCGCAAATGCGCGCCGATCCCGGCGCCGAAGCGGTCACCCAATGGTTTGCGGCCGAGGAGACCAAGCTTCGCGAACAGGCGGAACAGACCGGCGAGCGGGCCCGCGGGATTCTCTCGGCTTTCGCCGGCCCGATCCGCGTCAGTGACGCCTGGAGCGAGGCGATCACGTCACTCGCCGCCGACCAAGGGAGCGTCCGGGGCGGCGCGCTTGCGCTCGACGATCTGCGCCAGACCGCCGCCCTCTACTACCGCGATGTCGGCTACGAGAAAGATACCCTTGGCTTTGTGACGCCTGGCAAGACGAGCGATGCCAGGGAGCACGACAGCGGCCTGGTCCAGCAGGTCGAACCTCAAGGTGGATGGCCGGAGCTTCGTGAAGCGCTGATCGCGCCGCGCCGGTGTGAGCGGACCGGTGGCGGCGTGAGCTGCGTACACATGGCTATTGCGACCTCGGAGACCGGTTCGAAGGTGGATTCGGATGTCCTCGCGCCCGACTCTGGCTCGGCTAAGGTGCCACCCGCCGCCGGCGCCATCGATGAGCCAATCCTGCCCGGCAATGGAATGAACCGCATCCCCACGACCGCGCCCCCGACAATCGACGACTCGAACCAGCGATACGGATGGTAATAAACATGCCATTCTCCAAGGCTCGGGCGGGCCGCTTGTTTATTCATATCTTGGTCCTCATCAGCGTCATCGGCTTGGCGGCCCGAGCCCACGGTACCGACAAGCAGACCAACGAAAAGTTGGTTTTCGCCCACGTCATGATGACCCAGCCGACCTACGGTAAGACGGTGGAGGGCTATATCCGCGAGATCGCCGACGCCCGGGCCATGGGCATCGACGGCTTCGTCATCGAGCTTTTCGGCTTTGAGACCCATCCCGCCAGCCGCAAGAGCGCGGACTTGGTCTTCGAAGCCGCCGCAAGGTCCGATCCGGCCTTCAAACTGTTTATAATGCTAAGCATTCCAGGCAGGGGCAGCGGCAATTGGACGCCCTTTGACATGGTCGCGGCGGTCCGTGACTATGCGTCGAGGCCAAGTTATTTCCGGATCGACGGGCGCCCGGTCGTCGCCACCTGGCGCGGTGAGCAGATGGATCCCGACTGGTGGTTGCAAAATTTCATGGGCCCGCTGAAGGCAATGGGACTGACGCCGTATTTTATGCCGTACTTTCCGAACAAGCCTGTCGCCCGCGTCATTGCTGGGTTCGGCTCGATGATCAGCGCGTACTACAATTTTGCGGTGGCCGATCCCGACAAGGGCATCGCCACCTCGCGCGAATGGGACGCGCTGTTCGCCGCCCGCCACATCCCCTTCATCCACGCGTTCGGCCCGGCGTACTGGCAGGTCTGCTCCGACAAGCCGGGCCAGTCGCGCTATTTCGAACATCAGGCGGGCGAGGGCTTCGCCAAGAACTGGGCGTATGTGCTCCATGAGTTGAAACCGAACCTCGCGATCTATTCCGTGTGGAACGACTTCGGCGAAGACAATTTTTTAGTGCCGGCCGACGAGCCGCCTGCGTTCTTTCGCAACCCCGCCGTGCCGACCTGGACCCATCGCGGCTTCTCCGAACTCAGCAAGTATTACACGCGGTGGTTCAAGACCGGGGCGCCACCGCCGATCGAGCGCGACACCATGTTCTTTTTCTACCGCCAGCACCCAAAGGATCTGCCGCCGCCGCCGTCGGACCAGTGCCTGATCACCGACCAGGTGATCCAGCTGTTCGGCGACGTTCAAGACGATCTTTACATAACAACGATGTTGAGCGCGCCAGCGGAGCTGCGCGTCGTCACCGGCGGGCGCGAAACGCGCCAAGCGGTTGCCGCGGGCATCCAGCACACTCGCGTTCCCTTCGCGCTCGGAAAGCCGCTGTTCGAATTGTCGCGCGGCGGCAAGGTCATCGCCCGCAAGGCCGGAACGCTTGAAATCACCGACAAGCCGTCGACGCGCAATTTCCACGTCTACGGCGACTACGCCTACGCCGGAACCATCGAACCCGAGCCGGTCGCGGCGAAGGCGCATTAGGAGTAGCGGGAATAAAACCGATGATTTTCGATCATACTCCTCAAGGTGCTCGTCCAGTTCTGCATCGATTCCTCAGGCCACCGCGACGAGCTGGTGGCCCACCAACGCGAAAGGCGCGACGGCAGGCGACATCGCTGGCCGTTCTCGGCTTGGCCGTCATCTCTTGGCTGCTGGGCGCGGCATCGTCGGCGGGCGCCAACGTCAGCCAAACCGATCCGTCCACGAGCGGCGACGGCAAGGGTGAAGTCACGCTCCGCATCTTTTCGGCGGGGGGCGACGGGGCGGACGTCCGGATCGTCGCCGATCTGGCGGCGGTTCTCAACGACATCGACCAACTGCGGATCGTGCCCATTGTCGGCACCGGCGGTAGGCGGAACATCAACGATCTGCTGAGCGAGCCCGCCTTGGCCGATGTCGCCATCGTCCAGGCAGATGCCCTGAACGCCATGAAAGCCGATCCGCAATCCGACGTCGAGCGCAAGCTCCGCTATATTGCTAAGCTGTTCAACGAGGAGGTCCACGTCGCTGCCCGCTCGGATATTGAACAGCTGTCGGGTCTCGGCGGCAAGAAGGTCGCCGTCGGCGTCGCCGGGAGCGGCACGAACCTGACCGCGAACGCGGTCTTCGCCGCGCTCGCCATCCCGATCGAGGCGCTTGCGCTCGATCCGGCCACGGCCATGGAAAAACTCAAGACCGGCGAAATCGACGCCATGGTCACCGTCAGCGGCAAGCCCGCCGGTACGGTCCCAGCGCTCGCCGAGGCGGCGGCGCCGGGTGGCAAGCTTCACCTGCTATCGATTCCGGTCAATGACGCCCTGCTCGTCGATTACGTGCCGGCGACGCTCAGCCATGACGACGATCCCGAGCTGATCGCGCCAGGCGAAACGATCGAGACTATTTCCGTGCCCGCCGTCATGGTCGTCGCGACGGCGGATCCCGGTAGCGAGCGAGGCCGCGCGATTGCCACGTTCGTCAACGCGTTGTTCACCAACTTCGCCAGGTTTCAGTCGCCTCCGCGCCATCCCAAATGGCGTGAGGTCAACCTCGCGGCGAGCATGTCCGGCTGGCAGCGACTGCCCGTGGCGCTCAGCTGGGTTCGCGTCAACATGGCGACAGCGGAAGAAATAAAACTCCACGCGGCCTTTGCCGACATTCTTCGCTTCCTCGCCAAGGAGGGCGTGCGACCGGGATCAAAATCACTGGGAGAGCGAGAACGCGAGGCGCTATTCTGGCAATTCGTGGATTGGCGCGCCGGCCAAGCGGCGCCTTAAGCGTCGATGTCGACCTGACGTTCACTCACGGGTGGTTAGACGAATCCACAAGCGCGGAAAGCCTGTCTTGTGCGGTGCCGTCGCCACGCGCAATGGCTATCCGGTACCACGACACTGCCTGCTCCGGGTCGGCCTCGACTCCGCGAATGGCGTTCTCGGCGAGGTATATCGGATCGTAGCTGGCGGCCATGGCCGCGGCGGCGGCGGCGCTGCCGCTTTCGGCCGCCCGGGCAAAAAAGCGCCGGGCTGAAACCGCATCGGCGCCTCGGAGCAGGGCCTCGCCCCGCTCGACCAAAGCCGGAGGAGTTGCATCGCCGGGTCTTATCGCCTCCACCGCACCACCCGATATCGAGTCCGGTGCGAGCTCCGGCACTCGCGTGGAGATTTGGCCCCCCCCCTCCCCGACGGCGGTGAAAGCGAGCGGTGAGGCGGCGGTCGCGGCGGCGGGCCGCGATTCGGCGGCGACCCGACCCGACGTCTTGTCGACCGGGGCGGAAGACGCGGAAGACGACGACAGCATGGCCCGTGCTCTAGCCAAGCCACTCGCGAGGAAAGGGCCACCGACAGATCCGAAAAGCCCCGCCATCACCAGCCCGGCGAGGCCAAGCGCGATCCAGCCTCGTTGGTGCCGAGACGGCTGTTGGCGGGCCGTGACCGACTTCAATGCCGCGCCTGGCCGTCCCGCCATGGCCGACCTGACGTCGGTGGCTGGCCCGTCGGCGCCGGTCGCGAGCGACGAACGCGTGCAGCCGATGCCCGTGCCGTCGATGAGATCGGCCGAAATCGATTGCCGCGAGGCCTGCCAGGCGAAAATCATCGCCGGCGCGCCGAGGGCGTTGATTTCGCCGAGGTTGCCGCCGGACTTCTCGGCGAGGCACTCAATGGCCCCGGCGTCGAACAGTTCGCGGCCCTGGCCTCCGGCCGCGGCCAGACAGTGCTCGACGTACGCCGCGACATCCTCGCCGGCGAGCGTGCGCAGTCGCACGTCGGCGATGTTGGCGGCGCCATCCATGTGGCGAACGAGATCCGGCGCAACCTCGGCAAGCCGCTCGAGCAGCGCCGGTGTGCCCCCGAGAACCAGACCAAGCGCGGTCGAGCCCGGCGCCGGGGTGGTCTCGTGCGCTGGCGCGATCAATTGCAAAACTCCAACCAAGGCGGAATCGGCAAGGCATCCGGCGTCATCAATGACAATAGCGATAGGCGAACGGCCGGGTTCATCAAGGGCGCGCGCGCGCAATGCGTCGAGGCAGGCGCCCGTCGCGTCCGCGGCCTCGGCGACCTCGGCGACAGAGCCATGGAGGCCTTCATAAAGGCCGAAAGTCCGGCACGCCGCGCACAGAATGTCTTCGTGAGACAGGTGTTCGGGGTGCGGCGCGGTGGCGGCCTCGAAGGTGAAAACCCCCCAACCGCCCGACCTGAGCTCGCCGGCAAGCCGCCGGAGCGCGCTCGTCCTTCCGGTGCCATGCTCGCCGGTGATGGTGATGAGCCGCGCCCGGCCACCGTCGCCGTCGACCAGCGCCGCCATTCCCGGCGCCGCGGCGGCGGCGGGGAAGAAGTCACGCCGCCGCGGCGCGACGTGAAACGGCTCGCTCACTAGGCCGAAATGTCTGAGAAGCCTGCCGTTTTCCAACCGCAAAGCGCCCATAGTCGTGAGTGGATTGCAGTAAGGTTACCATGACGGAAATCTGACGCCAACGGTCGATCAAGGTCCTGCGTCCGCCGGTCGCGTCTTTAATGCGCAGCAGTTGCCTCAGTGCATCGCGTTCCAACGGCGAGCGGGAGGAACCGGGCGCTGCGCTTGTTCCGCGCGCGCGCGACAACGACGATACACACGGGAACGGCGGCGGCGGTGTACCGCGCACGCCGCCTTGTGCCAGCGTCCCGAACCTGCTGGTCCGGCGCGCAATTCGACTAGCCATGGTTGCGAACAACGGCTAAGCATGTTCGCCCTCGGTCAGGGTCGCCCAAGGGCCACCCCCCGGAGCGGGATATCAATTAAGGGAGGGACTAGAAGATGACAGGAAGGAAACGGCATTCCGCCGCCTTCGCTGCCGCGCTGCTACTGCCGCTGGCGGCCGGAGTGGCTCTCGGCGCGGATACGATCCCGGTAGGACAACTTGTCGCGCAGACCGGCGCAACGGCCCCCGTGGGCAAAGTCTACGGCCAGGGCGTCAGCGACGCCTTCGCCTTCATCAATCAGCAGGGCGGCATCAACGGCAAGAAGATCAACCTGGAAACGGTCGACTACGGCTATGACCCGGCCAAGGCGATCAGCATCTACAAGCAGTGGAGGACCGACTTCAAGCCGGTCGCCATTCAGGGATGGGGCACCGCCGACACCGAGGCGCTAATCGGTCTGGTCGACAAGGACGCCGTTGTTTTCATGTCCGGCTCGTCGTCCGGTCACTTGACCGATCCGACCGGCCGCTCGCCATGGACCAGCACCCCGGCGCCGTACAATTTTTTCTACGGCCCATCGTATTCCGATGGTTGCCGCGCCCTCGTTCAGTTCGCCGCCGAAGCGTGGAAGCGGACGAGCACCGCGCAACGTGGCTCGACGTTTTTAGGTGATCTCTATCGGCCCAAGTTTGCCTACCTCGGCGACAATCACCCCTATCCGAACTCGCCGCGCGCGGCTTGCATTGATTACGCGCGTGATCTCGGCTTCGAGATCACGCCGCCAATCCGCTATTCGCTCACGCCATCCGACTACACCGCCCAGTGCGAAACGCTCAAGCAGACCGGCGCGCAGTTCGCCTTCCTCGCCAACACGGCGGAATCCAATGTCGCGCTGCTGAAGGCTTGCGCCAAGCAGGGCGTCGCGACCCAGTTCATGACCAACATCTATGGCTGGGACGAGGAAGCCGGCAAGCAGGCGGGTGATGCCGGCAACGGCCTCGTCTGGGTCGTCAGCGTGGCGCGCTGGGGCGATGACGTTCCGGGGATGGAGACGGTTCGCAAGATCTCCCAAGAATCCGATCCATCCGGCGCCGATCACCGGTCGGTTCACTATATTCGCGGCGTGTGCTCGGCGTTCCTGATGCGCGACGCCATGCAGGCGGCGGCGAAGATGGGCGAAGTCAATGGGGCGAACATCAAGAAGGCGTTCGAGGACATGCGTGATCACGTTCCGCAGGGCCTCGAAGGCGTCTGCCTGCCGACGACGCTGACACCGACGGACCATCGCGGAACGACCACGGTGATGCTGTACCGCAACGACTACAACTTCGGCACAGTTACCCAGACGAAAGTCTACACCACGACAATCCCGCTTCGCCCCGACTGGCTCGGCTGGTAGCCCACTAGGGACTGACTATTGACAAGGCCCGCGGCCGGATCGGCGCGTTCGCGCTACCGCCCGCGGACCGTTGTGGAAAAAGGTAATTCTTGATGAGCAACATTAATATACCGAGCGCGGTCTCGGCCCCACAAACGCTGGCGATCGCCGACACCACAGCCAACCCGGCGCCGCTCGGCCTGCTGTGCTTCGGCCTGACGACCGTGATGCTGAGCATGCACAACGCCGGGCTGTTCGGACTCGACGCGATGATTCTGGCCATGGCGGTGTTCTACGGCGGCATCGCCCAGGTCTTCGCCGGCGTCTTCGAATGGCGAAAGAACAACACCTTCGCTGCGACAGCGTTCATCAGCTACGGGTTCTTTTGGCTGACTCTCGCCGGCATCATCACCTTTCCTAAGCTCGGTCTGGCCGAGCGGCCGAGCGAGGTGGCGATGGCCAGCTACCTCGGGATCTGGGGCCTGTTGTCGTTCGTGATGTTCATCGCCACATTTCGCCTCAATCGGGCGCTGCAGGTCGTGTTTTTCCTGCTGGTTGTCGCCTTCGCGCTGCTTGCGATTGGCGATCTGATCGGCAGCCCAACCCTGAAGAAACTGGCCGGCTGGGAAGGCATTGTCCTTGGCTTATCCGCCATCTACACCGGCCTCGCCCAGGTCATCAACGAGGTCTACGGCCGGGTTCTGATGCCGCTTGGGCCGGTCAAAAAGTAGTAGACCAGAAATAACCACGCCAACAACTAAACAGACAATAAACTTGGGCGGGTGTCACCACGGCACCCGCCTTTGTTATGTGCGCCAGGCATGGCGCGTAGCGCCATGACGGCGCTGGTTGGTTCGCTGTGGTGGTGAGTTGGCCGACTTGGAGGTGGAAGTCCTCTACGGGCCCTGGTGACGGGAACCGTTAGCCGAACAGCAAGGGCGTCGCCGCGAGGCGGGGTCTGAAGGCCTCTTCGACGTTGGAAGTGGAATTGACGGAGTTTCTGGATCGGCGGGGCACATACTTACGGTTGTGGATTTGAGTCTACAGCAATAGCCATCCTCTTGTTCGACCGCATCGACCATCCCCGCTCCCGACTTGCCGTCCAGCAAGCCCCCGCGCGCAGCATTGGTCAAGGATGGCCGTGAGGCCACCGCGGTAGCGGCGCGAAGCGTCCTTGACCGATGCGAGCACGGTGGCACCCTTCGGCGGAAAGGACGAAGGGAACGATCAATGGATGCCAACGACGTTCTGGCGCTTGGGCTCGGGGTGACGCCGCCCTGGAAACTGGTCGGCCAGCGGCTCGACACCACCATGCAACCCAACCAGCTGCATCTCGAGGTCGCCGCCGCGCGCGGCGGCCTGTTTCCTTGCCCGGCGTGCGGCAAGCTCTGCAAGGCTCACGACTTCGCCGAGTTCACCTGGCGACATCTCAATTTCTTCCAGCATCACTGTTATGTCACCGCGAAGGTTCCGCGCACCGACTGCCGCGAGCACGGGGTCTTGCGGATCAATGTGCCGTGGGCACGCGAGGGCAGCCGCTTCACCCTCCTGTTTGAGCAGGTCGCGATCATGCTGGTGCGCGAGATGCCGGTCCTGGCCGCCGCCCGCATCATCGGGATCACCGATCAACGCCTGTGGCGGATCATCGAGCACTACGTGACAAAGGCGGTGGAGAGCATCGACCTGACCCGCGTCAAGGCGATCGGCCTCGACGAGACCGCCGCCAAGCGCGGCCAGACCTACGTCACCGTGTTCATCGACCTTGACCGCAAGCAAAAGCCGGTCGTCTTCGTCACCCCGGGCCGCGGTAAGGACACCGTCGCCCGGTTCAAGGCGTTCCTTGCCGAGCACGGCGGTGCGCCCAGCCGCATCGTCGAGGTCGTCTGCGACATGAGCGGCGCCTTCATCGCCGCCGTCGGCGAGACATTCGAAAACGCCGCTATCACCGTCGACTGGTTTCACGTCGTGCAGATGTTCACCAAGGCCGTCGATGACGTCCGCCGCGCCGAAGCCAAGCACAGCAAGCTGCCCAAGACCTTGCGCTGGGCCATCCTGAAGCGGGCCGATGGCCGCCTCACCAATGCACAAGCCGACGCGCTCGCCGAACTCGAAGCGTCGGATCTGTTCACCGCCATCGCTTGGCGGATCAAGGAAAAGCTCCGCTGGGTCCGCAAAGCCGAAAGCGTCCAGGCCGCACGCTGGCGCATCACCCACTTCCTGCATCACGCCGGCCAGCTCCTCGCCGATGACCCCATCCTCGACCCGGTGCGCAAGGCGCTCAAATCCTTCGAGAAGCACCTCGAGCGCATCCTCCAGCGCTGGTCATCCTCCCACAGCAACGCCCGCCTCGAAGGCCTCAACGGCTTGTTCCAGGCCGCAAGGGCAAGAGCCCGTGGCTACCGTAACACCACAACTTTCGCGACCATGATCTATCTCATCGCCGCACCCATGGAAGACCTCTTCCAATCCACTTGAGACGTCGAAGAACCGTCTGAAGGAAGCTGCAGGCAAAGTCCTGGCCCGACGAACAGGAACCGCATAGGAGGCGCCGAGACCCTGGGCGAGGGGGCGTGAAGACCCGAAGCCCGATGTCACCCGGAGGGTCTGGGCGTATATGCGGCGGGTATGTGGGACGAAGGTCGCGCGTCTTACCCTGGGAGGCCTGCCGGCCTGCCCCTTCGTGCAGGTGTGCTACCGGCGCCGCGAGGCGTCGGGATGGGACGGCAGGAGTCGAGCCAGAGGCCATAGTAGCTTGCCTTGACCGGGCGGCGAAGGGCCGAACATGGAGTGCCGGACGGCAAGCGGACGGTTCGATGGTGCGAGAGGACGCCGAAGGCCGGGCTGGGATGCCCGGCGCCTGTCCCGAGGGTAGCGGCCGGAAGCCGCGAGAGCAGGGGCTGGGTGCGTCGAGCGCTGCGGCACCGTCTGTTTCTGCCCGCCCGGAGGCGACGGCCCGGTTGCTGGAGGCGATCGTCGACCGGGAGAACATGAGGGCGGCCTACCACCGCGTGGTGGCCAACAGGGGCGCCGCGGGCGTTGACGCGATGACCGTCGACGGCCTCAAGGCATTCTTGGTGGAACACTGGCCGCGCATCAAGGAAGACCTGCTGGCCGGCCGGTACCGGCCGCAGCCGGTGCGCCGGGTGGATATTCCGAAGCCCGGCGGCGGCACGCGGACCTTGGGTATCCCCACGGTCGTGGACCGGCTGATCCAGCAGGCGCTGCATCAGGGACTCTCACCGCTCTTTGACCCGGGTTTCTCGGACGCCTCCTACGGCTTCCGGCCGGGGCGAAGCGCCCACCAAGCGGTGTTGGCCGCGCGCGCCCATGTGGCGGCGGGCCGGCGCTGGATGGTGGACATCGACCTGGAGAAGTTCTTCGATCGGGTGAACCACGACGTGCTGATGGCGCGGGTGGCGCGCGCGGTCGAAGACAAGCCGGTGTTGCGGCTGATCCGCCGCTATCTGCGGGCCGGGTTGATGGCGGACGGGGTGGCGACGGCGCGGACCGAGGGGACGCCGCAGGGCGGTCCCTTGTCGCCGCTGTTGTCGAACATCCTGCTCGACGACCTCGACAAGGAACTGGAGCGACGCGGCCATGCCTTCGTCCGCTACGCCGACGACTGCAACATCCATGTGCGGTCCCGGCGGGCGGGCGAACGGGTGATGGCGTCGATCACCCGGTTCCTGGCCGAGCGACTGCGGCTCGCGGTCAACGTCGCCAAGAGCGCCGTGGACCGCCCCTGGAAGCGCAGCTTCTTGGGCTTCACCATGACCGCCCACCGGGCGCCGCGCCTGCGTGTGGCACCTGCGAGCGTGGCGCGGTTCAAGGGCAAGCTTCGGGCGTTGTGGCGCCAGGGCCGGGGCCGCAGCCTCGGGCGCACGATCGAAGACCTCGCCCCGATCCTCGCCGGCTGGATCGCCTACTTCCGGTTGGCCGAGGCCAGGGGCATCTTCGAGGCGCTGGACGGCTGGATCAGGCGGCGCCTGCGCTGTCTGATCTGGCGCCAGTGCAAGCGGCCGAGGACACGAGCGATGCGCCTGATGCAGCGGGGGCTCGCGGAGGAACGGGCATGGGTATCCGCCTACAACGGACACGGCCCCTGGTGGAACGCCGGGGCCAGCCACATGAACGACGCCTTCCGGGCCGGCTTCTTCCGCAATCTCGGGCTGGTCAGCCTGCTCGACCGGCACCGCCGCCTCAACTACGCTTCATGAACCGCCGTGTACGGAACCGTACGCACGGCGGTGTGGGAGGAGGGCCGCCGCAAGGCGCCCTCCTACCCGATTTGGAATTTACGCATCGGTCTCGACTACTTGACGACGCTCAATACTTGAGCCGGCGGCGGAGATGCGCCACAGGCCTCGGGCGCGGGATCCCCCGGGATGCCGGCGAAAGCGCAGGCGTTGAAGTAGTCGACCAGTCGCCGGCGGGCCGCGGCCGATTGGAACGCCTGAATGTGGCTTGCGCCGGGGATGAGCCACAGCGCCTTTGGCGGTCTCGCGGCGGCATAGAGCGCGTCCGCATGGCTTGGATCGACAATCCGGTCCACCGCGCCGTGGACAATCAGGACCGGCGTCGGCGAGATCTCGGCGACAACCTCGACCGGCTTGTAGCGGTTGTCGATGGTGAACGACAACGGGACCTGGAGCGGCCAAGTCATCCAGAATTCGCTCAGCTTTTCTTGGGCAATACCCCGATAGCTTGAAAAGGCGCCCTCGACGATCAGCGCCCGGACATCATGACGATGGGGCGAGCGTACCAGTGCGGCAATGGCGACGCTTCCGCCCAGACTCTGGCCGAACAGGGCAACTCGCGTCGGATCGACGCCGGCCTGGGTAAAGGTCGCGTCAAGCGCCGCCTCCGTGTCGAGATGCAGGCCGTCGAGCGTCGGTTCGCCTTCGGAGAGGCCGAAGCCCCGGTAGTCAAACAACAGCACGTTGAAGCCCTGAGCCGGCAGCCAGGCAACGCTCGCGATGTGCGTGCTGATGTTCTCGGCGTTGCCGTGGACGAAGAGGATCGTGCCCTTTACCTTGCCCGTCGCGGGTAGAAACCAGCCGTGCAGACGGACCCCGTCGGCGGCGGTAAATTCGACGTCACGGTAGGCTAGGCCGATATTGTCGGGCGTGATGACATAGTCGTGGGTCGGATAGAACAACAGGCTGGTGCAGCCGGCCACGGCCAGCGCCGCCCAGAGCATGACCACCGTCCATAAGCGGCGCATCAGAAATACCATTGCAGAGAGGTTATCCATTCGCCGAACGCGTCGCCGCCATCATTGCGGACGGATGCGTCGATTCGCAATGAAAGGTTTTGGTCAAGGCGGAATCCCTGGCCAACGCCAACGCTATAGCGTTTCGACAGTCGATCGGTGCCGGCGACGGCCTGCCAGCGCGCTTCCGCGCGCGCGATCCACCACGGTGTGATCGGCCAGGACAGTCCGACTTCCGGGCCGGCTCCGGCAATCCTGCGCTCGGGCCAGTCGCGATCGGCGAACAGGCTGGCGCCGAGCAGCGCCGAGACGAAGCCGCCGCCGCCGAGCGACCAGGTCCCGCCGGCGCCGCCGTCGAGAACGCCGGCGAGCCAGCCGGCGTCACCGCCGCCGTCACGAAATCTCTCGACGCCGAAGTTCAGCCGCCAGGAGATGGGCCGGAAGTAGCTATCGCGCGGCGATAAAGACTTAATGGCGACGGGGGTGAACTGTTCGAGCTGCGGCAGGCGGCCGTAGTAGTCGCGGATGCGAAAGCCGAGAATCTCGATCTCGGCGCCCGCGGGATATCCGGCCGGAGGGTCGAGCAGGTCATGATAGGCGGGGCGCAAACCGACCTCGACAAACGGGTTGCTCCCGGTCATGCCGAAGCCCGTACTAAGGCGCGCCAACTCGTGGCCTTCGTCGGGACGCACCGCCGGCGCCTCGATGGCGCGCTCGGGAGGATTGACCGGCGTCGGCACGGCGGCGCGGGCACGCAACAAGGCGAGCGAGCGAGGGGCGACCACGTCGCGACCCAGTTCTCCGGTGTTGAGCCGGTACTGAACCAAGCTTTGCGCAAGCTCGAGCACCGTCGCCTGCTGGCCGGGCGGCAGCCTTGTCAGCCGCGAATCACCGGGCGTCGCGGCGCCGTCGGCCAAGGCAAGGGAGAGGGCCTGGCCCTCCTCGTCAAGCCCTTCGCGCAGGTGCCTGATCCGGGTCATGCCCGAGGGGCGGAAGATCGCCTGCTTGAGCATGCCGTCCTGGCGAATGATCGGACGCACGGTATCGACCGGAATGGCGTAGAGATCCAAGCCGTGCATCAGCTCCAAATCCGCGCGCGCGGTGTTGATGAGCGACAGCAGGATGTACGAACAGTTGGATGTCAGGAAATAGTAGTCGACGTATTGCCCGTCGAGCTCCCACAGGTGCTCCAGCATCCGGCGTATCTCAGCTGGCTTAAGATTGAGCTGGTATTCCCAGATGTCGCGGTTCTCGATGTCGCTGTACTGGCTCACCTTCTCGTAGTACGGCAGGACCGAGAAGTAGCCGCGATAGCCGCCGGCTAAGCCCTTGATCGCGAACAGCGCGCCGCCATCCTGCCCGGTGTCGGCGGCGAAGTTGACCGCGAACGACAGCAGCCGGGTCTGTTCGCTCTGATTCGGCCGGTCGATCCGCAGCAGCGTGTGGCCGAACATCGACGACGGGTTGTTGAGGTAGGCCGAGGGGTAGACCAGCGTGATCTGGGCCGCGTCCAGTATGCGGTACCACTCATCGAACGCAGGACAGGGGTCCCGGTCGAGCCGCGCCGGGTCGAACTGGAGCTGCTCATCGAGCCAGCGGAAGCGGGCGATCCGCGCGCATTGCGGCGATTGCTCGCCCTCCCCGGCCGGCTCGGCGGCGAAAAACGTGGCGAGCGTCGCCTCGAGCTCGGCTTGCGGGTTGGTCTTGCCATCGGCGGCGGCGAAGAACGAAGGCCCGTCGATCAGGCTGGAGACGCCGCCGAGGGTTTGCGGCTCGTAATGCAATAGCGTAAGCCAACCACGCCGCCCGGCCAAGCCTTCGCTGCGCGACCGGGCAATGAGCTCGGGAAGATATGTCGGATCGGATGCGAGCACCGGGCCGGCAAGACAGAGGTAGGCGGCCACGGCCCCGAGAAACGCGTGGCGACTTGATGCAAAGAGCGACATGGAGCGAACCATGTCCCGCCGCCCGGTCCTTGCGCAAGCCTCGCGGAATGCTCGCAACGAAGAATTGCTATATCGGCTCGCCCGCTGGGTAGCGGGAGCGTCGGTCGATCGCCGCGAGGATCGCCCGCTCGGCGTCCACGAGACGAGGCCGGGCACGCGTCCCCGCATCCCGGCCTCGGCATTTCAGACCGGGTGAACGTCCGGCCCGGCGTGGTATGGGCGCTCTACGAGAGAACGTAGCGCTTGAGCGCCGGATCCTCGGCCAGCACCGCGTTCAGCGAGTTGGCCACGTCCTCGGCGGTAACCGCGTCGGTCGGCATGATGCGAGCGAAATTGCGTTGTGTCGCGGTGAAGAACGCGCTCTGGTCCTCGCCCTCGATCCCGATCAGGTTTGCCACCGAAGCAAGTGTCTCGCCGTGTCCGATGGCCATGTCCTGGGCAAGGCGGTTCATGTTCGGGCCGATGAACATCGCCAGCTGGTCAGGGCGATAGACCTTGCCACCTTTGGCGCAGCCAGAGGTCCCCGACGTGATTCCGAAAGTCTGTGTTCCCAATGTCGCATTCGTCGTGCCGGCGAGAATTTGCGCGCCCTGGCCCGACTGGCCTTCCCATGCCAGTGTACCGAGGCCGCAGCCGACGTTGTTCGGCGCCCGTTCCGCGGCCATCGCCGCAGCCGAAGCGAACATTGTTGCAGCCGCGGCCACGTATGCGAACTTATGCATCACTACCCTCCCTGCCCTTTGAAATCCAATAGGCGATCTAGAACAATTCTCTCAAGCGGCGGAAGGGTAAGTCGCGCCGTTCGCGCTTGTCAAGCCGCAGTCGGCCCAGTGTAGGCTCGGTGCACAAGTGAACGTCACAGGTGATGCCCGGGGGATCGGGGGGCAATCAGGGAGCAATCATCTCCCAGGCGAGAGGTGTGCCGCGGGCGAGCGCTCGCCTTGCCCGGCGACCGAGAACGCCATCGAGGTGCTTGGGCGGCAGGCCATGGCCGGGGCGAATAGAGCGGACATTGGCCGACGAAAACACCTCGCCCTCGGCGACATCCGCGACCACGAACAGCGAGCGGCGGAAAATCGTGCTCGCCCGCTCGCTGGGCGCCGGCTCATCGCCGGCCTCGCCGAGCGCTAGCCAGGCGGTCCGGCAGTCGCGGCACAGCTGGGCAAGCTCGTCCGGCTCAAGCGAAAAGGCGGCGTCCGGCCCACCGTCGGCGCGGCGCAAGGTGATATGCTTTTCGATCATAACCGCGCCCATTGCGACCGCCGCGACGGCGACGGCGGTGCCGAGGCTGTGGTCGGAAAGGCCCACGGCGAGGCCGGTACGCCGGCGCAGGAGATCGATCGAGCGAAGCCGGGCTTCGCCGGGCTCGCTCGGATAGCCGCTGACGCAATGAAGCAGGATCAGGCCGCCCGCGCCGCCGCGGCGCGCCGCGGCGATCGCTTCATCGATCTCGCCCGCGGTGGTCAGACCTGTTGAAATGATTAGCGGCCGACCGCTCGCCGCCGCCTGCTCGATCAGGGGCAAATCGACCGCCTCAAACGAGGCGATCTTGTAAACGGGGGGCGAGAGCCGTTCGAGAAACGCGATCGAGCTAGCATCGAAGGGCGAGCTGAAGATGCCCATGCCGAGGCTTCGCGCCCGAGCAAACAACGCCTCGTGCCAGTCCCACGGTGTGTGCGCCCGAGCGTAAAGATCGTGGAGGCTTTGCCCGGCCCAAGGGCCGTCGACGATGCGAAAGAGCGGGCCGTCGTGCTCGATCGTAAGCGTATCGGCGGTATAAGTTTGCAGCTTGACCGCATCGGCGCCGGCCGCGTGCGCGATATCGATCAGGGCCAGAGCCCGGCCGAGGTCGCCGTTGTGATTGCCGGAAAGTTCGGCGACGATATATGGCGGGTAGCCGGGACCGACCGGACGTCCGTCGATCGTGACCAGTGGGCCGGCGAGAGCGCCAGCCGCGGCGATCGTGAGTATTGAATCGCTTACCAAATCCGCGCCCCCGCGACCGGAGCCTGTGTCGTCTGGCCAGCCGCGCCCGGGTTATCGCGGTGACGCCGGCCCATTTCCTCGACGATCTCGACCCGAGTGTTCCAGCCATCCTTCAGCCGAGCGAACAAGGACGCCTTGTCGCGGCCACGGTGAAGCGAGCCCAGACCGCGCTGCGGGCGCGCCGGCTGTTGGCCCAGTCGAATCGCCCGCCAACTTTGCGCGAACAGGTCCTCGACCGCGCCGCGTAGGCGTGCGTGCGACGTCGCCAGCGTTTCGCCGCTGCCGAAAATAATCGAAGCCTGAGCGAGGATGTCACCGGTATCGAGTCCGCGATCAATCCGGTGGATGCTGACGCCCTTCGGCGTGTCATTGAAGAAGCTCCAGAAGTTGGGATCGCTGCCGCGATTCCACGGGAGCAAGGAGATGTGCAGATTGATGATGCGTGCCGGAAGCAGGGAGATCACATCCGCGCCGATGATGTGGCGGTAGCCGTAACTGACGATGAACTCCACGCCCTCGGAGGCAAGCGTTGAAGAACCAATCCGCTCGTCACGGGTGATGACGCTGTCGCCTACCGCGGCAAAGGTGGCGCCGATCCGCTCGGAGTACGGCGACAGGACAAGCACCCTCATGCCACAAGCGCCCCATTCGCTGTCGCCCCATTCGCTACCGCCCCGTTGCCGGCCGGCTCCGCCAACAAATGCTCGATCCTGTCCGCGACCCTGGCAACGCCGGCGCCGTCACAAACGGCCGCCGCCGATTCGGCCATGGCTCGCAACGCGCCGCGATTGCCCAGGAGCGCTTCGAGCTCGTCCGCGATGTCGCGCGGCGTTAGGCGGCCGGCCCCGCCAACGATGCGGCATGCGCCGGCGTCGGCGAGGTGCCGGGCGATCAGGACCTGGTTGTCGGCGGTGATGACAACGAGCGAGGGCAGTGCTAAGCAGCAGCGCTCCCATGAGGTGGTTCCGGCGGCGCCGATCGCCACGTCGGCCGCGCTCATCAACGCGGCCATGGCCTCGGCGGACGCGTCGACGTGCAGGCGGACGGTCAAAGACGACGTTTCGACGCGCTGGCGGATCGCTTCGAGATGAGGCGCCGAAGTGGCCAGTACGATGTCGGCGGCGAGCTCCGGGCCTCCCCTGGCCCGGCACACGTTCAGCGCGTCGAGAACGGCGCCGGTTGCGTCGCCGGCGTCGGTCGCGCCCATGCTCACCAGCACCCGTTTGAGGGCATTGTCGCGGCGTCGACGGGCAAGGGCGGTCGCTCGCAACGCCGCGAATTCCGGGCGCAGCAGGGCATAACGGCTGCCGCACAAGAGCTGACAAGCTGGGGCGACGAGCCCGCCGTAGTCACCGCCCGACCGGGCAAAGGTCTGATCGAGCAGAATGTCGGCGTCGTGGTAGCGGTCGGCGAGGTCGTCGATGACCAGGATGCGCCGGGCGAAGGCACGGCAAGCCGCTTCGAAGCGGTAATCTCGGCCGTAGTGGTCAACGACCAGGAGATCCGCGGGGAGATCGGCCAAGCCGCCGGCGCGGATCGAACCGGGCGGCGCCGCCGAGACGAGTGCTACGGCCATATCGGCGGCCTCCGTGCGCGCCGCGCCGTCAACGACCAGCCAGCGTTCGGCGTAATGGCGGCTGCCACGCGGATGCGCCTCGCTCAGGTGCGCCAAGGTATCCTTGCGCACCGCAAAGGATAAGCGCCAGCCGCGCGCTGCCAAGGCTTCGGCCAGCGTCAAACAGCGGCGCAAATGGCCGCCGCCCATTAGCGCCGAGGCATCACAGCGGAAAACCGCGTGACGGCGGTGGTCGGTGGTGGGTGCTTCGGCTTCGAACATCGCTAGCTCTCCACCCGGGCGAGCGCGGCCCACGGCGCGGGAGCGGTGTTGAGCGTCGCCAGGTCCGGATCGGCCTCGGCGATGGCCAAAGCAACGCGATGATCCCACCCGGCCGGTCCCGCCGGCAGGCGCGCGGCCATTTCCCGCAAGAAAAGAAAGTCACGGCGGTTGTCGAGGGTCCAGCGGTGGTGATGGGCGGAGGTCCCGGGCCTGGGCACGTTGCGCCGCCGGGCCTGCGCATGGGTCCGGATGAAGGGCGTGACGTGCTCGCGATCATAAGGCGCGGTGGCTTCTCGGGCCGCGCGGGCCAGCCAGTCCGCGCTCATCGCTTCGCAATCGAGCCCGTGCGGCCAGCTCGGCGGCATGTTGTTGCAGGCGTAATCGGCCTCGCCCAGCGACCGCAGGACCTGGGCGGAAAGCGCCGGATCGATCAGCGGACAATCGGACGTGATTCGCATGACGATCGCGAAGCCAAAGGCTTCGGCCGCGCGGTGATAACGATCGAGCACGTCGAGTTCCGAGCCGCGGAAGACCAATGCGCCCTGACGCCGCGCCTCGATCGCCACCGCGTCATCGGCGATGCCCTCGGGAACGGCGCAACACACCGCGTCGACACCGTCGATGGCACGGCAGCGCTCAAGAACCCAGGCCAGCACGCTGCGTCCGGCCAAATTCATGAGCACTTTTCCCGGCAACCGAACCGATCCGGCTCGGGCCTGGACAATAACGCCCGTCGTCATGCCGCGCATGCCGTGGCCAGGGAGTCGGCCAGCGCGTCCGCGACCCGCGCGACATCGTCGCGGCCCAGGCCGACGTAAAGCGGCAGGCTCAGGCATTGACGGTAGAAGGCTTCGGCGCCGGGCAACTCGATGCGGCCGTAGCGGCGGCGATAGTAGGGCTGGCGGTGGAGCGGGATGTAGTGAACCTGGGTGCCGATGCCTTCGCCACTCAGCCTGCGCATCAGCCCAGCGCGGTCGATGCCGGCGCGGGCAAAGTCGATCAGAACGACGTAGAGGTGCCAGCCATGCACCCGTCCGGCAGCTCGCGCCAGTGGCTGGACCAGCGGAACGAGTGGCGCGAGCGCCCTGTCGTAGGCCTTCGCCAGCGCGCGCCGCGCGGCGACGAAGCGGTCGAGCTTGGCGAGCTGGCTGAGGCCGAGTGCGCAGTGAATGTCGCTGGCGCGGTAGTTGAAGCCGAGATCGGCGATCTCATAGTACCAAGGGTTTGCCCGCCCGTCGGCGGCGATGCCGGCGATGGGATCGGCGAACGCCGACGGCGCGCGCGAGATGCCATGGCCGCGAAAGTGCCGCAACCGGTGCGCCAAGTCCGAAATCATTGGTCGTGACCGCCCCGCCTTCGCCCATGGTCACGGTCTTGACCGGATGGAAAGAGAACACCGTCATCGCGCTGTCGCGACAGTCGCCGGTACGGGCTCCGGCACGGGCTCCGACACGGGCTTCGACACTGGCTCCGACAGCCCGGTCCTCGGCGTCAGCGTCACGATCGTCAGCGCTCGCCCCGAGGGCGTGGCAGGCATCCTCGATGATGACGAGATCGCGAGCGGCCGCCTCGGCGCGGAGCGCGTCGAGATCGACAAGCTGGCCGGCGAAGTGAACCGGGCAGACCGCGCGGGGGCGAACGCCCTGCTCGGCCGCGCGCCGTGCCGCCTCGGCCAGGTGCCTCGCCTCCATCAGCCCGGTGCGCGGGTCGACGTCGGCGAAAATGACTTCCGCGCCGACGAACCGCGCACAATTCGCAGTGGCGGCGAAGGTGATGGATGGGACGATTACGCCGTCGCCCGGTCCCAGGCCAAGTGCCAGACAGGCGAGGTGCAATCCCGCCGTGCCGCTGGCGCAGGCGACCGCGTGGCGGGCGCCGACCTTGACGGCGAGAGCGTTCTCGAACGCCTCGACCGCCGGCCCGGTGGTCAGCCACTGGGAACGCAGCACGGCGCAGACCGCGGCGATATCATCATCGTCGATAGCCGGGCGGCCATAGGGCAGCACCGGTCTGCTGGTCCCGTCGGCGGCGGCGTTCATACGGTTTCCCGCAACATGCGCGCGAGTCCGGCCTCGTCGAGCCAATCGGCATTACAGTCGCTGGAAAAAGAGAAATCCTCGCGGAGCGGCGTGCCCTCGCAAGCGGCCTCCTCGCCACCGACATCGCTCCAGAATTGCAACGTCGGGCGAATGATGTAGCGGTCGTTCAGCTCCACCGCCGAGCGCGCCTCTTCCGCCGTGATCAGGACCTCGTGCAGCTTCTCGCCGGGGCGGATACCGACAATCTTGATCGGGATCCCCGGAGCTAGCTGGGCGGCCAGGTCGGTCATCCGCATGCTCGGGATCTTCGGGACGAAGATTTCGCCGCCGCGCGCCGTCTTGAGGCAGGACAGCACGAAGTCCACTCCCTGCTGCAAGGTGATCCAGAACCTGGTCATCCTGGCATCGGTGATGGGCAGGCTGTCGGCGCCGTCGCGGTAGAGCTTCTGGAAGAACGGAATGACGCTGCCACGCGAGCCGACCACGTTGCCGTAGCGGACCACGGCGAAGCGGGTGCCGACGCGGCCGCTGAGATTGTTGGCGGCAACGAAGATCTTGTCGGCGGCAAGCTTGCTCGCGCCGTACAGGTTGACCGGATTGGCGGCCTTGTCGGTGGAAAGCGCGATGATCTTGCGCACGCCACACGAGATCGCCGCCTGGACGACATTCTCGGCGCCAAGCACATTGGTCCGGATGCACTCTCCGGGATTGTACTCGGCCGCCGGGACGTGCTTCAGAGCGGCGGCGTGAATGACGTAGTCGACGTCGCGCATGGCCATTTCGAGGCGTTGGCGATCGCGGACATCGCCGATGAAATAGCGCAGGCAAGCGGCCCCTTTGCCGTTGAGTTCGTGGGCCATCTCGTACTGCTTAAGTTCGTCACGCGAGAAAACGATCAGCCGGCGCGGCTCATAGCGGTCGAGCACCGTCTTGATAAAGTGCTTGCCGAACGATCCGGTCCCGCCGGTAACAAGGACCGACTTGCCCTCGAGATCCACCGCCAGGTCGTAGTAGTTCGACAATGGGAGCTGGTAGTAGCGTTTCACGTCAGCCGGAACGGTCACGTGCTGGATGGTCGGCTCGGGCGTGGTCTGGGTCATGATTCCGACGATGCTGTTACGGGTGCCATATCGGAATGATAAGCGGCAAGTTTTAACTAAATCCTACCGACGCGGGCGCGGCGTCACTAATCTCAGGCGTCGGCCGTCTCGCCTGTCACGCCGGCGCAATCGACCGAGCGGAGAAGTTCGCCGGCGCTGTCGGCGAGGAAGCTCGCCCGCTCGGTAAGAGCATCGAGAAAATGGAGAAAGTAAGCATGGCGCTCTTCCGCCTCGGGTATCCGGCAGCCGAAGAACGCGGCCACCCGCAGCATCGAAACGAGTGAGCTCAACGCGAGACAGAAGAATCCGGCGAAGTCGGGCCGCCGGTCGGCGACAAACGCCTGGAGCCTTGCCTCCAGCGCAACGAAGCTCGCATCGCCCCGCCTTGCCTCGGCGATCATCGCCTCGAATGCAGCGGCGAACGCCTCGCAGCCGGTGATGTGCCCGCCAAGGTCGATCTTCTCGATCATCTCGCCGGCGGAGAAGGAGCGCAATTGCGCTTCTATCCTGCTCAAGACCACCGCGCGCGGCACCGTGCCCGCCGGCACGTTAACGGACGCGGCAACCTTCGGCTGGGCGCCGTCGATTCGCGCGCCGTCGCTGCAATTGAACAGCCGTGTACGGTAGTATTGCTGCAGGCGGGCGATTCCGTGTCGACCGGCGTCGAAAGCCCAGAATGTATCGACGGTGCCGCCGAAGTTGCCCGGGACCACCCGGTTGAACCGCTTGCGGTACATCTCGTCGAGATCGGCGTGCTCGTCCTTGAAGTACAGAGAGTCCTTGGCGTGATGACGGCCGGCCTCCTTCTGCGCCAGGTCCAGCCCGAACAGGTAGATCTCGCGGAAGCCGAGGCAGGTCACCGTGGCGAACGCGGCGTTGCAGCAGAGCGGATCGGTGCCGGTTAACGGCAGGGCCGCGCCCCGCAGCAGCACCGCCGGGCTCAGGGCGGCGCGGAAAACGAACCAGCGCTTGTCGAACAGGGCGCCAATGCGCGGGTCCACGGTCGTGGACGCGACCAGCGTGATGCCGGTGAAGCCATACTCCGCCTCCACAGTGGCAAGAAGATCGAAAACGAGTGCCCCACGCTCGATTTCGCAATGCAGGTCGGGGCGCAGCCCGTGCTTCAGCAGGATCCCCAGGGTCGTTCCGCAGGAGACCAGCAGCACCCGCTCGCGCCACTTGCGGATGACATCGAGGTCGGCGTCGAGCGACGGACCGGCGCCGACGATGAAGACGGGCAAGGACTGTTCGCGGAACGCCCGGGTTTCGAGCAGGTGGAACGGCCAGCGATCTAGGTTGGCGTGGCAGTTGCGGACCATTTCGACTTCGTCTTCGTAGAAGCCGCTGGACAGCCCATGAACCTTGAGCCGCTCGCGAAGCAGTTCCATGCACTGCTTGAAGGTCCACGAATAGTAGTGCGGATGAAAGTACGAGCCGTCGATGAAGGTGTTGCCCTCGCGTGAAACCAACGCTTCGACGAACCGGCAAATACGCTCCGGGTCGCTTTCGAGACAGACATGGACCGTGATGCCACGCTCGCGCGCCGTCTCGAACACTTGGGCCCAATCGACGACGGCGCAGGCGTGGCGGATGAACTCGGGGACCGGCTCGATCAGGACCACGTGGCGGGCCGGCGTGGCTCCGATAAGCTCGCCGATGTGGTGACCCAGGCCGACGCCGAACACAAACAGATAGCCGACGTCGACGACCGGCAGGCCGGCGAGCGATTGCGTCAGGCCGCGGTTGCGCACGTACGTGGCCATTTGGTCGAGCAGTGGCATAGAGACGGCGGACAGATTGCAGTGGCTGGGGTCGGCGTAACCGAGCCGCTCGGGGTCGCTCGCGAACTCGGCCATGCGTTGCCGGGTCCACTCGGCCGCCGGCAGCGGATAGAGAGTCCCGCCGCCGAGATCGAGATTGACCGCCTCTCCGTCCTCGACGACGAGCCGGCTGAGCGGCGGGCCGTTGGCGATGATCCGCTCCCATTCCTTCGCAAACTGTTCACGAAAGGCGCCCGCGCTGGCTTCTGGCGTCGACTGCGGCATCGACTGCGGCGTCGACTGCGGCTCCCACCATTTTGCTCATGCCCGCGCGGCGCGAGGCTCGTCCGCCGCGGCCGCCGCCACGGTTTCGTGCCACATAAACGTTAGCGCCTCGGCGAGGTCGCGGGCCCGCGCGGCGGCGTCCCATGTTTCCGACCTCGCCCCCACCTCGGCCAGGTTCGCGGCGAACGCGCGCCGGGCTTCACCGTCACCCGCCCAGTGTACGGCAAGCTCGACATAGGCTTCGCGGGTCTTGGCGAGCGTGGTTGCGCCGAGCCCGAGATGATCGAGGACGCTGGCCGCGGCTCGGGTGTGCCAGCCGGCATGAACCGGACAGACGATGGGCAGGCCGGCGGAAAGCGCATCGCTGACGGAAGCCGGGCGCGGGCTCGGCCCCGGCAGCAGACAGACATCACCCCTGGCAAAGAATGCTTGCGGCGATGGCTCGGCGACAACGTCAACGCGGTGGGCCACGCCGAACGTGCCGAACACGTCGATCAGCCGCTCCAGTGCCTTCGGATCTGCGAACCCGTGGTCGCGCAGGATCAGGCTCGCGGCCGGCACGGCATGAAGCACCGCCGACCACCATTCCACCGTCGTCGCGTTCAGCTCGGACAGATTGGCGTCGGCTGCAAACAGGATTTCCGAGCCGTCGCGATCGACGGGCGGGGACGGTTCGACTGCTGCCGGCGGCGGAGCGAGTACACCGCCAAGCCGCAGGAACGCGGGCCGTCCAGGACCGCGGGCGTCCGGGTTGAGCGTTCCTGCGTCGGTGAACAGGTCGCTCAGAACGAAATCCACCGCATCAAGCGCAACGGCGCACGGGTTTCCAAGCCATGAAACCTGGCACGGCGCCATCCGCGAGCCAAACGCGGCGAGCAACGCCGGCGCTTCGAAACCGGCGAGATCGACGAGGATATCGACCCTTTCCGCCCGCACCATCGCGGCGAGTGTCAGTGGATCGGCCCTGTGGACGTCCTGCCAGCGATCGACGCACTTCTGGAAGACCATGTTGGACGGCGCGCTCAAGGGGCCGTGGCCGAAGCCGACGACCCTGAAACGCGCGGACTGGCGATGAGAGAGAACCTCGGCAAGCCAGCATGCCGTCGGCGATTTCGCTGCATTGCCAAAAACATAACCCACGCTCAGCGGCCTGCCCGTCTCCGATCGCGGCAGAGCCGCGGCGCGGCCGTCGTTGATTGCGAACACCTTCACCCAGTTCCGGAACCCGGCGGCAAGCTGTGTGTTCGCGTTGGCTGGATCGCCGACAGCGTCGAGCAGCGCGGCCGCGGCAATGTCGGCGTCTTCGGGGGCAAGCGCCCGAGCGGCGACATGGCAGGCCCGAGCCTGGTCGAACGCGCCGATCCGGCTCAACGCGCGGGCGAGCAGGCTCGCGATCTCGCCGTCGCCGGGCAGCCGGTGGCGGGCGGCGCGCAGCGTTTCGATCGCGGCGAGCGGATGCTCCTGGGCGAGGAGACAGACGCCGAGCCCGATGGCGGCGTCGCGACACTCCGAATCGAAAGCGAGATGTTGGCGGAAGCAGCGCTCCGCCTCCACCCACCGGCTCGCCGCCGCGGCGCCAAGGGCGCGCCGCAGGAACGGCTGTTCCTCGATCCTCATGAACACCTGGGCTAGCGTCGGCAACGAGTCCGGGACGATCTCGGCGAGCCGGGCGTGACGCGCGCCGCCGGTCGCGGCCTTGCCGTGAAACAAGGCGTTTGTCAAGTCGCCGCCGAGGCCGTACACGATCGCGAGCAGGTCATCGTAGTCGCCGAGGTCGGGGGCGATCTCGCGGGCACGCAAGGATGCGCTCAGCGCGGTCGCCAGGTCATCGAGATAGATGCTTGCCAGCGCCAAACCGAAGTGAGCCTCGGCGCAATCAGGCTCGGCCTCGATCATCGCCTTCGCAGCCGCCGCCGCCGCTGTCCAGTCCTCTCGGCCCGCCGCGGACTTGAGGTCGCGGAGAAAGCGTACGAGAGCGCGACGGGCCCGCATCGGGGGCCGGCTCATGCCGACAACGCGACGGCTGTTTTCACGGAATTTCCGCCACCGCCCATGGATACGCCGCCCTCGCCTTCGCTCGATCTCGGGGCGGTATAAAGGCCGCCGGCGAGTTCGCGGTTGATCGCGATCAGCACATCGAGCTTGTCCGCGCTGGGGATGGGCAATAACGTCGAGCGTATGCTTGTCGACGAATTGGGCGAGCGACAGGACGTTGATGCGGACCTCATCGGGGACCAGGCATTCAGGGTCGAGCAGATCGGACTGGATGATGGTCCACAGCCGCCAGTTGACCCGGACGGCGGCCAGCATTTCGTCGAGGTTACCGGCCGCCTTGCTATCCCGCATCCGCAAGGCCAGCCTGGTCAGAGCCCACGCCTCGGTCGCTCGCGGATTGCCTGGCGCCGGCGCCGCGGCGTAACTGCTGACTAAGCTGCTGTTCGGCATGCGCGAGGACCTTTCCTTCGTGTTCCATCAAGCGGCGCGCCAGTTTCAGCGCGGCGTAATACCTGCTCTCCTCGACCGCCGCGGAGATGTCGGCCGCGATGGTCCGGCCGCTCGGCGCGGCGTCCACGTAGCTTTCAACAAACGCATTGAAAATCGGTAAATAGTGCTCGGCACGGGCTGGAAAGAGGTAAAGGCACTGCAGGGCGTAGTACACCCGCGACGCCGGAGTGACCGCCGCCTCGGGGCTGAGAATGTCGCCGGAGCGCAGGATCGACGCCTCGTTCTTGAGCGTCAGGGAGATGGTCTTGCCCGTCGTGTTCTCGATGACGGCGCCGTTCACCACGACCTGCTGGTCCTTCTTGAGGTGTATCTTGAGCGCCAATGAAGCCTCCCCTCCAGCGTCGCGCGGGTATCGCTTCTTCTGATTTACCGCCAAAGGATGAACGCAATGAAAAGACGGGGAGGATTTTCATCCTCCCCGCCGTTCCTCCCGGCCAAAGTGGGTGGGGCCGAGACGTGCGAACTACTGGACCAGCCGCAGGATCGACTGCTCGGACTGCCCGGCGAGCGCCAGCGCCTGGATGCCGAGCTGCTGACGGGTCTGCAGCGCCATGATGTTGGCGCCTTCCTCGTTGAGGTCGGCAAGCGTCAGCTTGTCCGCGCCACTCTGAAGCACGTTGACGTACTCCTTGGTGAAGTCGAGACGGACGTTCAGGATCGCCGCGTTGTTGGCGATGGTGGACGCCTTCGAGCGGAGGTTGGAGACCGTCTTCTCCAGGCCAAGCAGCACTTCCTCGGCATGGGCATTGAAGCTCGCCAGATCCGCGGCGACCGAAAGGTCATATGCCGACAGCGCCTTGCTGAAGCCGAGGGCGGTGGCGACGGCGGCAGCGGCGGCGGTGACTGCGACGCCGAGTGCGCCACCATTCTTGTCGAGAAAGAACTTCGACGCGTTGAACTCGACGCCATTGACGTCCAGCTTCGAATTCGTCTTTTCGCTGAAGCGGACACTGAGCTTTGAAGCCGTGTTGTTCAGCAGGTTCAGGCCCTTATAGCTGGCGTCGTCGACCAGCCGTTGGATCTGGGTCGCCAGCTCCTTCAACTGAATCTGCGCCTCCTTGCGGTCGTCCTTGCTCTGGCTCGCCGCCGCGTCGACGATACCTTTCATCTGCTTGACCAGCTTTTCCATGCCGTCGGTCGCCTTGATGACCGTCTCGAGCGTGCTGACGCCCTGGTCGATGCTGTCCTTGCGCTCGGAAAGGTCGCTGGCCCGGTCGCCCAGCGACTTGGCCTGGAAGTACTTCACCGCGTCGTCGAGCGGGCTCTTCACAGCGAGGCCGGTCGAAAGACGGTCCTGGGTCCGGCCGATCAGGCTGACCGTGTTCTGGATGGAGAGAAGGTTGGTCCTCGCCGTCGAGGAAAGCGTGACGTTGTTCACTGGGGTAGCCTCCGTTTCTAAGGCATGTACGAAAAGGACACCGTTCTGGTGCCTGCGACAACCACAGCTTGTACGCTCGCTTTACGTGTTGGTCGAATGTTTTATTTCAACCTAAGTTTGTATCATTCTCGGCAATGCGCGGTCGCTGTCGGACGGCAGGAATTGCCCGATCGTCAGCGGAAGGACTTGCCGCCGCAAGGCCTCGCGGCTCCGGCACGCTGCCACCTCTTTGTGAAATAAATAAGATCTTCCAGTGCATTGGAAGACCGCGGCGGCGCTGGCCCGGAGTTTGCTGAGGTGGAGCTTGCTGAGGTGACGCCAGCGCAACCCGGAGGCCCTGATGCAGCCCGACCCCATCGCGATGGAGACAACCGGTCCCGGTCCCGAACGTGGTTCGGCGCCACGTGGCCGGTCCGCCAGGACGCAGGCTCCGGGCCGCGAGACGTTCGCCGAGATCATGGCCGGCGGTCGCGCCACGCAAGCCGCGCCGGAGAAGCGCTCCGATAAAGCCGATGGTGCCACGGCGGCCGGCGGCGAGACTTCGGGCGAAACATGGGACGCCGCCGAAGGGCCGGCCGATTGCGATCCGGCCGCGACCTTCGTCATTCCCCCAGCGATCACATCCCCCCCGCCCGCCGAGCCGGCGGCACCGGCTCTTGCCGCCGCCGACGCCACGGGCGGCACTTCCGGAGCGCCGATATTGAACCAGCCGCCTTCGGTGGCCAGTGTCGGAACCGGCCTTATCATGGGCGGGCGGAACACCTTAAACAAAGCGGATGGCGCCGATGCCGGTGCCATCCCCGCCCCGCCGAGCGCCGACATGCTCGCCGCGATGTCCAAGGCAAAGAGCAGTCCCACGCTCGCCCCACCGGCGGATAAGGCCGTCGTTTCGCCCGCCACCGCGTCCGCGGCCGTGGCAACAACCGCTTCAACAGCCGCACTGGCACCGGCGGCGACAGAGCCGGTCGCGGCCAAGCGCGCCGCTGCTTCTGCCGACGCCGAGCCATCCCCCGCCGCCGCTGACAGCGCGGACGCCGCAGATCTTCTCAAGACGGTGGCCAAGGCAGGCGGCACGACCTCGCGCGGGTCCGGCGGCGACGCGGCGGCTTCGCAATCGGGTCCTGATCGTAGCGGCAACGGCCAAACCGCCGCGGCGCCCCCCGTCGCGGGCCCGGCGGCACCCTCGCCCGGCGGCGCCCACGCCAAGAGCCAGCCCGCGGAAATGTTTGCGGCGGAACCGGATGGATCGCCAGCGGTTGCAAATACGCCGGCGCACGCGACGTCGATCCTTACGCCGCCAGCACCTGGACCGAGCACTCAGCCCGCCGCGACAGCCGCCGGCCTCACCGCCGGGAGTGAAACGACGCCGCCCCAGCCGGCGGCCGAGCAGGTTTCGGTGCACATCGCGAAAGCGGTGAAGGCCGGGCTTGATCGGATCGACATTCAGCTCTCTCCGGCCTCGCTCGGGCGCATCGAGATCCGCCTCGATATTACCGACAGGCATCACGTCAGCGCGAGCCTCGCCGCCGACAGCAGCGATACCCTGGATCTGCTCAAGGCGGATGTCCGCCTGCTCGAACGGGTTCTGCACGACGCCGGGCTGAAGACCGACAGCGGTAGCCTCAGCTTCCACCTTCGCGACCAGGGCGCGCGCCCCGGGCGCGACGGCGGCGCGCGCCGCGAGACGCGGGCAGCGCGAGGTACCGGCCCCGACCAGATCGAACCCATGCGGCCGGCTGCCCTGGCCGCAGCGATGTCCGCGACTGTGCCCGGCGGCGGCATCGACATTCATGCGTGACGGCAAGTGAAGGAGAATGAGAGATGATACTGCAAGGACTTTCCGGAACTCAGCAGACCGGCGCGGGCCGGGCCGCCGGCGATGCAAAAAGCCTGGGTGGCGATCTCAACCGGTTCCTCACGCTGCTGGTTACCCAGCTCCAGAACCAGGATCCGCTCGATCCGCTCGACGCCAATGAGTTCACCGCGCAGTTGGTTCAGTTCGCCTCCGTCGAGCAGCAGATCAATCAGAACTCGAACCTGGAAACGCTGATCGGTGTCGGCAAGAACGCCGAGGTCGCTTCCATGGTCAACTTCATCGGCAAGTCGATTGAAGCGGCCGGCGCGACCCTGCCGCTGGAGGGTGGCGTGGCGCGCGCAAGCTACACCCTGGCCGAGCCCGCGGCCGCGACGGTCCTGACCATCCGCGACGCCGATGATCGTGTGGTTGCCGTCAAGTCTGGCGAAACCAGCGGCGGTCGTCACGCCCTCGAATGGGACGGCCGCGACGCCGACGACCAGCAACTGCCCGACGGCGCCTACACGCTCGAGGTTACCGCCGTCCGCGCCGACGACTCCGCCATCGAGGTCGGAACGACGATCACCGGGCGCGTCAGTGGCGCGTCCGCCGGCGATGGCGAGGCGACCTTGTTCATCGGCTCCGTCCCCGTCCCGATGACGAGTGTGATCACCGTCGGTGACAGCGCTCCGGGCGCGGCCCGATCATCCTGACCTCCCTGACAGCACGACACGAAACCCGTACGCAGTAGAACGAGGAGACCGTCCATGAGTTTATTCGGCGCGATGACTTCCGGCGTATCCGCCCTCGGCGCGCAAAGTGGCGCCATGGGCGCCATCGCCGACAATATCGCCAACGTCAACACCGTCGGCTACAAGAACGCCAAGGTGGCGTTCCAGACCCTCGTTACCAAGCAGGCGTCCTCGACGATGTACTCCGCCGGCGGCGTGCTGGCGCGGCCGAGGAACTCCGTCGACGTTCAGGGCCTGCTGCAGCCGACCGTGTCGGAAACGGATCTCGCGATCTCCGGCGACGGCTTCTTCGTCGTCAACGCCGCAACCACCCCGACCGCGCGCGACCAGTACCTGTTCACCCGCGCCGGTTCGTTCACCAAGGACGCCGACGGCTACCTGCGCAACACCGCCGGCTTCTACCTTCAGGCCTGGCCGACCGACGCCGACGGCAATGTCATTCTGCCGCCGGGCAGCACCGCGGCGCTAACCAACGAGAACGTCATTTCGCCGGACTTCCTCCAAACCGTCGATCTCAACCGGGTCGCGGTCAACGCCGAGGAAACGAGTGAAATCTCGATCGGCGCCAATCTTCCGGCCAACGCCACGGTCGGCGAAAACCACGCCCTCGACGTGCAGTTCTTCGATACCCTCGGCAATACCAACGCGGTCGCCTTCTCGTTTACCAAGTCCGGGGCGAACCAGTGGGATCTGCTGGTCGAGCCGCCGACCGGCGCCGCCGTCGTCACCCTCTACGATGGCGCCGGGAATCCGACCCGCAGCGTCGGCCAACTCGAGTTCAAGGCGATTCCCGACGCCGGCGAAAGCGTCGTCATCGGCGGCACCACCTACGGCTTCGTCAATGGCGCCACCGTACCCGGCTCGGACCTGATCCAGATCGACGGCGGCCGCAATCTGGCTCAGATCGTCGGCAATCTCCGCGACGAGGTAAACGCCGACATCGCCGGCGTGGCCTCGGCCAAACCCAACAACGCGGCCGTCCTGCTGCTGACCGGCGACGCCGCCAACGTCGCGGTCGATCCGAATGGCGTCTCGGCCGGGGGCCAGGCGGCGACCAAGCAGACCTCGGCCTTCATCGTTGACGCGAGGGTCAACACCAACCCCGCGTTCATCTTCAGCTCCAACGGCTTTCCGACGACGATCACCTCGGAGCGGATGGCGGTGCGCGGCTTCGAGGCCGGCGCCGCCAACATGGACGACGTCGATCTCAACGGCGACGGCATCATCGATGTCAGCCGTATCGATCTGCGCTTCGGCGCCGACAACGGAGCCGACAACCTGACCCAGTTCGGCGGCGAATTTCTTCCCGCCGCCATTCAGCAGAACGGCTCGCCCTTCGGCACCTTTACCGACGTCAATATCCGCGACGACGGGGTGATCGAGGCGGTCTTCAAGAACGGAGCGCGGCGGCCGATCTACCGGCTGCCGGTGGCGACTTTCGCCAGTCCCGACGGCCTGCAGTCACGCAACGGCAATGCCTACAACGCCACCGAGAACTCCGGCGATCCGACCCTGCGCGAGGCCGATTCCGGGCCGGCCGGCAAGGTCAACGCGACCGCGCTGGAGGGCTCGACAGTCGATATCGGCGAGGAGTTCACGAACATGATCGTCACCCAGCGGGCCTACTCCGCGGCGACCCGGGTGATCAGCACCGCCGACGAAATGCTCGACGAACTGATCCGCATCAAGCGGTAGGTTGATGGCCGGGCCGGCGTGTTCACCGACCGATGGACACGCCGGCGCGAGGGCCTGCAACTATTTCGCATCGCCGTTCCTTACCCTTTTGAGCCATTAACTGCGTCTTCACGCTCGCTGTCTAATTTGGGGCCATAGCCGGCACGGGGGGTGCCGGTGTCGATGAGTCCGCGAGCAATAGCGAATATGGACGCAGCACTCAAAGTCATCCGCAGCTTCGGCCCGGTCCGCGCCGCGATCATCGCGACCGGCCTCATCGCCGCGATCGGACTGTTCGGCTGGCTCCTGAGCCGCGTCGCCACGCCCGACCAGGCTCTTCTCTACGCCGATCTCGACATCGCCGACTCCGCGCGCATCGTCGACTATTTGGACGGTGCCGGCGTCGCCTACGAGCTGCGCCAGGGTGGCACCGCGATCTACGTCGCGGCCCCGTCCGTTCCACGCACCCGCGTCGCGCTCGCCGAACAGGGCCTGCCGGCCGGCGGCTCGACCGGTTACGAACTGTTCGACACCGCGCCGACGCTCGGCACCACCAACTTCATGCAGAACGTCAATCTCGTCCGCGCGCTTGAAGGCGAGCTGGCGCGCAGCATCCGCTCGATCGAGGCGGTCCAGTCCGTCCGCGTTCACCTCGTTCTGCCCAAGCGCGAGATGTTCAGCCGCGACCGCCAGCAGGCCAGCGCCTCGGTTCTGCTGCGCATGCGCGGCAACGCGAGGCTTGGCGCCAGCCAGGTCATCGCGATCCAGAATCTCGTCGCCTCGGCGGTCGCCGATCTCGACCCGGCGCACATTTCTATCGTCGACGGCCGTGGCACACTCTTGACTCGGCCCAACAGCGAAGCCGGCAGCCTGGCCGCGCTGACAAGCGACAACGACGAACGCCGCCGGCAGTTCGAATCGCACCTGCGCGGCACCCTCGAGCAGCTCCTCGAACGCACGCTCGGCGCCGGCAAGGTTCGCGCCGAGGTCAATGTCGAGATGGACTTCGACCGGATCAACACCAGCGAGGAGCTGTTCGACCCGGACGGTCAGGTGGTGCGCTCGACTCGAGAGCGTCGAGGAAAGCGGCAAGACCCGCGATGCGGCGACCGATCCCACCGTCAGCGTCGCGACCAACTTGCCCGATCCTTCAGGCGGGGCCGGTTCCGGGCGCGACAGTTCGACCGCCGAGGATCGAAGCGAAGAGACGGTCAATTACGAAATCTCGAAGAAGGTGATCAATCACGTCCGCGAAGCCGGCATCGTCAAGAAGCTCTCCGTCGCGGTCCTGGTCGACGGCGTATCCGCCGGCGAGGGCAGTGCCGCGAGCTACCGTCCGCGCACCCCGGAAGAACTCGACCAGATCGGCGCCCTGGTTCGCGGCGCGATCGGCTTCGACGCCGAGCGCGGCGACCGCGTCGAGGTGATCAACATGGAATTCGTCCCCGCCGACCTGCCGCTGGACGAGCCGGCGACGCTCTTCGGGATCGGCCACAATGACCTGTTCCGCATGGCCCAGTCGCTGTTCGTGCTGGTTTTCGGCATCCTTGTTCTGCTGCTGATCGTTCGCCCCGTCGTCAACCGCGCTCTCGAGGCGGCGCGCACACCCGCCGGTGACGGCGCGGCGCAGGTGAATGCGGCGGCGGCCCCGGCGTTGGCCGCGCCCGCCGATACCTCGGCGGAGATGATCGATGTCGAGCGGGTCGAGGGCCAGGTCAAGGCATCGCTCCTCAACACCGTCTCCGACATCGTCGAAAAACACCCCGATGAGAGCCTCGCGATCGTCCGCGGTTGGCTCCACGCTGAAAGCTAGGAGAGCGCAAGCGTGATCCGCGCGAAAGACGACGACAAGAGCCTCAGCGGCCCGAATAAAGCCGCCGCCTTCCTGCTCGCCATCGGCGAGGCGGAAACGGCGAAGCTGTTTCAGAAAATGGACGAAGACGAAATTCGAATGCTTTCCCAGGCCATGGCCGGACTAGGCTCGGTCCCCTCGCAGTCGGTCGAAAACCTGATGGTGGAGTTCACCAACCAGCTGTCGGCGACCGGCTCGCTCATGGGCGGGTTCCAGTCGACCGAGCGGTTGTTGAGCAGCTCGCTGCCGCCCGAGAAGGTCGAGCAGATCATGCAGGAGATCCGCGGGCCGGCGGGCCGGACCATGTGGGACAAGCTCGGCAACGTCAACGAAGCCGTCCTCGCCAGCTACCTCAAGAATGAATATCCGCAGACCGTCGCCGTGGTCCTGTCGAAGATCAAGCCGATGCATGCGGCCAAGGTGCTGTCGATGTTCCCGGAGAACTTCGCCATGGAGGTGATGATCCGGATGCTGCGCATGGAGACGGTGCAAAAGGACGTGCTCGATCACGTCGAGCAGACGCTGCGCACCGAGTTCATGACCAATCTCGCCCGCGGCCCGCGCCGCGACGCGCATGAGATCATGGCCGAAATCTTCAACAACTTCGACCGCGTCACCGAAGCCAAGTTCATGACCGCCCTCGAGGAGCGCAGCTCCGATGCCGCCGAGCGGATCAAGGAGCTGATGTTCACCTTCGAGGATCTCATCCGCATCGATGCCGCCGGCATTCAGGCGCTACTGCGCCGGGTCGCCAAGGACCGGCTGGCGGTCGCGCTCAAGGGCGCCGCCGAGCCACTCAAGGAGCTGTTCCTGACCAACATGTCCGAGCGGGCGGCGAACATGCTGCGCGAGGACATGGAGTCACTGGGGCCGGTGCGTCTGCGCGACGTTGACGAGGCGCAAGGCGGGATTGTCGTCGAGGCCAAGGCCATGGCCGATGCCGGCGACATCGTACTCGCCGGTCCCGACGGCACCGACGAGCTGATTTACTAGACGAGCGAGGCGATGACCTGCATCGAAAAATTTACTTTCGCGCGAACCTTCGCCGACCCATTCGGCGATACCCCGCGCAATGAAGCGCCGCCCCCTCCGCCCGCGCCGACGGTGGTTTTCAGCGAGGACGATCTGGCCGCCGCCCGCGCCGAGGCTCGCGCCGAAGGAGTTGCCGAGGGCCGCGAAGAGGGCTTGGCCGAAGCCCGAGCCGGGCTTGAAGAGCGTCAGGCCGATACCCTTGAGCGGCTCGCCGAACGCATCGACCAGGCGATCGCCGAGCGCGAGGCGATCGAACGGGCCGCCGAGCGCGGCGCCTTCGCGCTGGCCGCCGCGGCGTTGCGCAAGGCCCTGCCGGCGCTCCACCGGGACTTCGCCACCATCGAGATCGAAGCCATGGTGGTCGAACTCTCCGCGCGCATGATCAATGCGCCGACGCTCACGATCGCGGTTCATCCGGCCGTGGTCGCAGCGCTCGGCCAACGACTATCCGCACTCGCCCCGGCACGCGGGCAAAACGCTCGTCTCACCGTGGCGGCCGAGCCCGGCCTGGCCGAGGGCGATTGCACCATTGCCTGGAGCGGAGGCGGCGCCGAACGGCGGCTCGCCGCTCTGCTTTCGGGCATCGACGACGTTATCGCGACCTTGACAGGGGCGGATCCGCGCCCGGTCGACGCAAACGGTTCAGGGAGCATGCAACACAATGGCTGAGAATCGCGATCTTAATCTGAACCAGCTATCCCCGCCGAACGACGACTCGATGGCCGCCGCCATGGCGGCGGAAGCCGCCGAGCGGCACGCGCCGCAACAGTCCGCCGACCCCTTGCGCAGCGTGCAGGATCTGGAAGCGGTCTACGACGTTCCCGTCCAGGTCTCGGCGGTTCTGGGCAAGGCGACGATGGAAGTCAGCCAGCTGCTCAAGCTCGGCCGCGGCGCCGTCGTCGAGCTCGATCGCAAAGTCGGCGAGGCCATCGACATTTACGTCAACAACCGCCTCGTCGCCCGTGGCGAAGTGGTCATCGTTGATGATCGCCTCGGCGTGACCATGACCGAAATCGTCAAGAGCGAGCGGATCTAGCCATGACTGGCACCGCCACCCGCGCCACCGCCGCGCCATCCACGAAGCGTGCCCACCGCCGGTCTCGCACACGACCCGACATGGCCACGATCATCGGCCTTATTGCAGCCTTCACGCTGATCGCCGCGGCCATTTTCACCGGCGGCGCGCCGAGCTCGTTCTTCAATGTGCCGTCGATCTTGATCGTTGTCGGCGGCACCTCCGCCGTGGTGCTGATCTGCTTTTCGCTCGACGAGGTGATCAATACCGCCAGGGTCCTCGCCAAGACGCTGGTGTGGACGATGCCCGCGCCGCGCGACGCCGCCCTGCAGGTCGTCCAGCTCGCCGACCTCGCGCGGCGCTACGGCGCGCTCCATCTGCAGGGACCGCTGCAGAACGCCGCGGGTGCGTCGTTTCTCTACAAGGGCTTCTCCATGGCGGTCGACGGTGTCGCCGGCGACGAGGTCGAAGCCGTGCTTGCCCATGACTTGCAAGCGACCATCCAGCGTCACCAGCGCAGCGCCGACGTGCTGCGCCGGGCGGCCGAATACGCGCCGGCGATGGGCCTGATCGGCACCCTGATCGGCTTGGTCCAGATGCTGGGCCACCTTGAGGATCCGGCGTCGATCGGGCCCGCGATGGCGGTCGCGCTGTTGACGACGTTCTACGGCGCGGTGCTCGCGAACATGGTGTTCTCGCCGCTCGCCGCCAAGCTCGAACGCAATTCGACCCAGGAAGCGCTGGTCAATCAGGTCTACCTGCTCGGCGCCGTGTCGGTCAGCCGTCAAGAGAACCCCCGACGGCTTGAGGCGCTGCTCAACAGCATTCTACCGCCGGCCCAGCGCATTCGGTTCTTCGCGTAAAGGACGGGCTGCGCGGTCAATGATCAACTCGGGAAGGAAGCACGGATGCGATTGCTGATCGTCGGATCGCTCGCGGGCCAGCTCGGCGCGGCCAGTCAGATCGCCGTTGGCCTGGGCGCCCAGGTCATGCACGGCGAGGATATCGACACTGCGCTCAGGGTCCTTCGCGCCGGCAAGGGGGTCGATCTGGTAATGATCGATGTCGCCCTTGATGTCGCCGTCCTGTTCGCAAGCCTCCTTGCCGAACGGATCGCGGTGCCGGTCGTCGCCTGCGGCGTCGGCAACGACGCCCGTGCGGCGGTCGCTGCGATCAAGGCCGGAGCGCGCGAGTACATTCCGCTGCCACCCGACGCCGAAATCATCGGCGCGGTACTGGCCGCGATCGCCGAGGACGCCGGCGAGGTCCTCCACGCCGACCCGGCCATGGCCAAGGTTCTCGCCGTGGCCGATCGGGTCGCCGCGAGCGACGCAAGCGTACTCGTGACCGGCGAGTTGGGGACCGGCAAGGAAATCCTCGCGCGTTACCTCCACGCCAAGAGCCGGCGCCGGCAAGCCCGCTTCGTCGCGGTCAACTGCGCCGCGATCCCCGAAACCCTGCTCGAGACCGAGCTGTTCGGCCATGAAAAAGGCGCCTTCACCGGCGCGGTGGCGCGGCGCATCGGCCGCTTCGAGGAAGCCGACGGCGGCACCCTGCTGCTCGACGAGATCAGCGAGATGGACGTCCGCCTCCAGGCCAAGCTGCTTCGGGCCATCCAGGAGCGCGAGATCGACCGGATCGGCGGCTCCAGGCCGGTCAAGGTGAATGTCCGCCTGATCGCCACCTCCAACCGCGATCTCGATGCAGCCATCGCCGCCGGCACGTTTCGCCAGGACCTCTATTTCCGCCTCAACGTCGTTACCCTGCGCATCCCGCCGCTGCGCGAGCGGCCGGCCGATATCGTCATGCTCGCCGAGCACTTCGCCAAAGGCTTCGCCGCCGACAACGCTCTCGCGGCCAAGCGCCTATCGGCGGACGCGCGCCGCGTCCTGCTTGGCTATCCGTGGCCCGGCAATGTTCGCGAGCTCGAAAACATCATGCACCGCGCCGTCCTGCTGGCCGCCGGCGATGAGATTGACGCGGCCGCGATCGGCGTGAACGACGGCGGTCTCGGCGAGGCGGCATCCCGCGGGACAGGAGGCGGAACCGCAGCGGGGCCGGCGATCGGCAGCACCGTCGCCGAGGTCGAGCGCGATCTCATCCTCGGCACGCTGACGCACTGTCTCGGCAACCGCACGCACGCCGCGACCATCCTCGGGATCTCGATCAGGACCATGCGCAACAAACTGCGTCAGTACGGCGACGAGGGCTATCGCGTCGCCGCGCCCGGACAGGCCCACGGGGTGGCAATTTGAAGATGATGAAAGAGACCGATTGTGAAGGGGTGGCTCGCAATGGCTGATGGCGCGAACGCAATGGCGGTCGGTCCGACGCCGAAGCTTCAGGCATCAGCGGGCGCGTTCGTCTCGAAGTCGATGGCTTTGCTCAAGCAGAGCGAGATCGCGCTTGCCCTCGTCGTTGTCTCAATTCTGGTCGTCCTGATCCTGCCGCTGCCGAGCTGGTTGCTCGATATCAGCCTTGCCTTCTCCCTGACCTTCTCGGTGATGGTCCTGATGACGGCGCTATTCGTTGAGCGGCCGCTCGATTTCAACGCTTTCCCCGTCGTTTTGCTGATCGCGACGATGATCCGCCTTGCGTTGAACATGGCCTCGACGCGGCTCATCCTGGCCAACGGCCATAACGGCACCGCCGCCGCCGGACACGTCATCGAGTCCTTCGGCGGCTTCGTCACCGGCAATAACTTCGTCATTGGCCTGATCGTCTTCTCGATCCTGGTTATCGTCAACTTCGTCGTCATCACAAAAGGCTCGACCCGGATCGCAGAGGTCTCGGCCCGCTTCACCCTCGATGCCATGCCCGGCAAGCAGATGGCCATCGATGCGGATTTGTCCTCCGGTCTGATCGACGAGAACGAGGCCCGCGCCCGGCGCCGCGCGCTCGAGGATGAGAGCAGCTTCTTTGGAGCAATGGATGGCGCGTCGAAGTTCGTGCGCGGCGACGCGGTCGCCGGCCTGCTGATCACCTTCATCAACATCGTCGGCGGCATGGTCATCGGCATCGCCCAGATGGGCCTGTCGTTCACCGTCGCCGCCGACACCTATACCCGGTTGACCATCGGCGACGGCCTGGTCAGCCAAATCCCGGCGCTGATCGTCTCGACCGCCGCCGGCCTGATCGTTACCAAGGGCAGCGTCCGCGGGACCACCGAGCAGGCGCTGGTCCGCCAGTTGTTCGGCGACCCCAAGGTGCTGGGTCTGAGCGCGCTCCTGCTGGTCGCGCTGGCGGCTCTTCCGGGCGTTCCCGCCCTGCCCTTCGTCTTTCTCGCGGCCATCACCGGCGGGCTCGCCTGGCGGCGTTACGGCGCGCTACAGCGCACGAAGAACGACGAGGCGAGCGCCGACGAAGCCGCCAAGGCGGCGGCGGCGCCAGAGGAGCCCATCAGCACGGCGTTGCGGATGGACGAGGTCCGCCTCGAGCTCGGCTATGGCCTGTTGTCGCTGGTCAACAGCGACGACGGCGGACCACGCCTGACCGAGCAGATCAAGGCGCTCCGCCGCCAGCTCGCCGCCGAACTCGGTTTTGTCATGCCAAGCGTCCGCATCCAGGACAACATGCAGCTCGCCGCCGACGACTACGTCATCCGGATCAAGGAGATCGAGGTCGGCCGCGGCACGCTTCGCGCCGGCCGGCTGCTCGTCATGGATCCGCGCGGCGACGAGATCACCTTGCCGGGCGAAGCCGCGCGCGAGCCGACCTTCGGTCTGCCGGCCAAATGGATCGACTTCGCGCGGCGCGAGGAAGCGATGTTCCGCGGCCACACGGTGGTCGAGGCGGGAACCGTGGCGACGACTCACCTGACCGAGGTGATCAAGGACAACATGGCCGAAATGCTGTCCTACGCCGAGACCCGCAAGCTGCTCGACGATCTTGAGAAGGAACACCAAAAGCTGATCGGCGAAATCATTCCGTCGCAGATTTCCTACGGCGGGGTTCAGCGGGTCCTGCAGAATTTGCTCGCCGAGCGGGTGTCGATCCGCGATCTGCCGGCGATCCTCGAGGCCATCGCCGAGATCGCCGGCCAGGGCCGCAGCATTACCGTCATCACGGAGCACGTCCGCACCCGGCTCGCCCGTCAGATCAGCGACATGCACGCCAACGCCGAAGGTATCGTCGCCTTCATCGCGCTGTCGTCGGAGTGGGAGCAGACTTTCGCCGAGTCCCTCGTCGGCAGCGGCGACGACCGCCAGATCGCCCTGCCGCCGAGCAAGCTGCAAGCCTTCGTTTCCTCCTTGCGCAACGCGTTCGAACGTCAGGCGATGAGCGGGGATACCGCGGTTCTGCTGACCAGTCCGCAGCTCCGCCCCTTCGTCCGCTCGATCGTCGAACGGTTCCGGCCCAGCGCCGCCGTCATGTCACAGAGCGAAGTCCATCCGCGCGCCAGGATCAAAACCGTTGGCCATATCTAGCGTGCCAAAAGCTAACAGGGGAACCGCGTCGTCATGCGCCTGAAAACCTACACCGCGGCGTCCATGGCCGAGGCCATGTCGCTTGTACGCAAGGACATGGGCCTCGAAGCCATCATCGTCGCGACACACCAAGATACGCCCGGCGCATCGGTGCAAGTCACCGCCGCGCTCGAAACTCCCGATCGTGACGACGAAGTCTTCACCGGCTGGGGCGTCGACGGCGCCGACCAGAACAGCCGATCCGACGGCGACAGCGAGCGGAGTATCGTCCGGGGCGGTGGCCGCCTCGGTGAGCTTCGCCGTGATCTCGGCTATCACGGCGTTCCCGCCGACCTCGCCGAGCGCCTCGCCCGCCTCGGCGTCAGCTTCGCGACCGACGATCCGGCGTTGGCGCTCGCCGGCGCTCTCGACGAAGTGTTCGCTTTTTCGCCGCTGCCCGATCGGCCGCCGGCCAAGCCCATCATGCTCGTCGGCCCGCCCGGCGCCGGCAAGACGATCGTCACCGCCAAGCTGATGATGCGCGCGCGCCGCGCCGAGCGGCCGCTCGCCGGCATCACCACCGATACCCGCCGCGCCGGCGGAGTCGAGCAGCTGCAGGCTTTCACAGCCATCCTCGGCGCCGATCTGACGCCGGCTGACGCGCCGGCGGTGCTCGCGGCCGCGCTGCAAGCAGCCGGAGACAAGGAAGTCTACATCGATACCGCCGGGGTCAACCCGTACGACGATGGCGAGCTCGAGGCCCTGCGCGAGCTGGTTCGCGCGGCGCGGGCCGAGCCGGTCCTGGTTCTGCCGGCCGGCGGCGATCCCATGGAAGCCGCCGATATCGCCCGCGCCTTCGCCTCCGTCGGTGCGCGCCGCATGATCGCGACCCGCCTCGACATGACCCGCCGGTTCGGCGGCCTGCTCGCGGCAGCCGCGGCGGGCCAGATGGCGTTCGCCGATGTCGGCATCAGTCCGTTCGTCGCCGATGGCTTGGCGGCCATCAACCCGGTTTCGCTGGCGCGTCTGCTCGCTCCGACGCCAGCCAGGTCGGCCGAGAAGACGGCTGACAAGACCGCCGCCGCGCCCGCCCGTACGCTTGCCAAGGAAGCCGCGCAATGACCGAGACAAGCTGTGAGATCCTGCGCCCGGCGGCGTTCGCGCGCAGGGGCAACATGTTCGCGGTCGCATCGGGCAAGGGCGGCGTCGGCAAAACCTGGCTCGCCATCTCGCTCGCCCACGCATTTGCCCGGGCCGGGCGCAAGACGTTGTTGTTCGACGGTGATCTCGGTCTCGCCAATGTCGACATCCAGCTCGGGTTGATGCCCGCCGACGACCTCGGCGGCGTCCTCGCCGGCCGGCTGAGCCTGCCGGGCGCGGTCACGCCGTTCGCGGCCGGCTTCGACATCATCGCCGGTCGCTCGGGATCCGGTCGGCTCGGCTCGGCGCCCCTCAGTCGGCTTCGCCATCTATCGGAAAATCTCGAAGCGATCAGCCGCAACTACGACCAGGTGATCCTCGACCTCGGAGCCGGCGTCGAGCAGACCGTTCGCCAGCTCACCCGGAACGCCGATACATGCCTGGTCGTGCTCACGGACGAGCCGACCTCGCTAACCGATGCCTATGCGTTCATTAAGCTCGCCCGCCAGGACAGGCCGGCGGCGGACATCCGGATTGTCGTCAACATCGCCGCGTCCAGCCGTGACGGCGAACGGACCTACGCGACCCTGCTCAAGGCCTGCGAAGGCTTCCTCAAGATCTCCCCACCGCTGCTCGGCGTCATCCGCCGCGACCTTAAGGTCGCCGAGGCGATCCGCCACCAGACGCCGATCCTGACCCGCAGTCCGCGCTGCGAGGCGGCCTGCGACGTCAACGCCATCACCCTGAAACTTCTTGCCGAGTTCGGGGTGAAGAGCCGCACGAGCGCTCCCTCATGAACCGCCAAAGGAAGCCTGCAATGAGTGAAAGCCTGCCTGCCCTGATCAGGCTCCACGGCTGGCGCGTCGAGGACCGCCGCCGCGCCCTGGCCGCCGCGCGCGAACGCGCCGAGGCCGTGGTCGAGCGGCTCGCCGATCTCGCCGCAGAACTCGATCGCGAACGGGCGCTCTGCGACGCTTCGCCGATCGACGCGGGTTTCGCGTTCCCGGCCTACCGGCGCCGTATCACGGCCGAACGCGAGACGCTGAGCGCCGATCTGAGCACGGCGGTGGCGGCGGTAACGCAAGCCCGCGATGGTCTCGCCGAGGCCTACCGCGAAAAGCGCAAGCTCGAGCTCGCCCAGCAGGGCCGCGACAGCCGCGCGGCAGCCGCCAGCGGCCGGCGCGAGCGGATCGCCCTCGACGAACTCGGCCTTGACGGCCACCGCCGCGCGCCCGGCGCCACCGGCTCGTAAGCGCGGACGCGCATCGCCGGAAGGCGCAACCGTGCTCCGCGGGCAACGCTTCGATGAGGAGTTGTGTACGATTCTGGCGAACTTATTTACTTGAAAAAACTTGCGTCCTATAATACTGGTCAAATAAAGGCCCCATATGGGAGCCGAACGCCGCCGGTTTTCAACAGCGGCTGATACTAGGGGCTTCCCGGCTTTCGAGACGTCATGACAGGACGGCCGCGCCAGGACGCGCGGATGCCGCTCGCCCGATGAGGCCGGTCAGGGTTTCGACTATGCAGTGGAGGCCACAATGGGTGACTACCTCACCATCGGTGACTACTTTAATATCTACAAAGGGACGGCTCAAGACGACAGCATTACGCCGGACGGGTTATCTCCGGGCGTGACCGCGAACGCGCCGGACGGCCTGCCGTCGGTCGCGGCAGACACGATCTATGGGTATGCCGGCAACGATGACCTCAACGGCGGCGGCGGCGCTGACACGATCTATGGCGGCGATGGCAATGACCGCGTCGGTATTGACCTGAACCCGGACAATGGGTTCGGAGGGATAATATATAATGAAACCGCAACCTTCCACGGAGGCAACGGCGACGACACCCTGTTCGCGAACTATGTCGCACCAAACACGTATTTCGCAGATCTGACCAACGCGAAAGCCGTCTTCTACGGTGACGCTGGGGACGATACGCTGCACGCCACTAGGCAATTCGACGGCGAGTACGACGGGCACTACGGGGCCGCCACGGATGTTCTCCTCGGCGGGACCGGAAACGACACCTGCATCCTGGAGGAGGGCAAGGACGTCGCCATCGAAGAGCCCGGTCAGGGCTACGACACGATGGTTGGCTACAACGACGACTATGTCCTCGCTCCGAACTTCGAGAAGCTGGTGCTCGCCTACACCGACACCCCGGTCGAACACACCGGCCTAGGCAACGCCCTCGACAACGTGATCATTGGCACGGACTGGAGCGACACGCTTTACGGCGGCTTCGGTAACGACACGATCTACGCGACCGATGAGTTTGTCTCCCACGGCGGCGACTCGATCAATGGCAACGCTGGCAATGATGTGATCTATGGCCAGGGTACGCCGGGCGACACCGAGCATTTCAACGACTTCCTTTACGGCGACGCCGGCAACGACGAGATCTTCGGCCTATTCGGCAACGACACGATTGATGGCGGCGACGGCGACGACAAGCTGTGGGGCCAGTCCGAGAACGACACCATTTACGGCGGCGACGGCAACGACCGGATCGGCGGCGGCTCGGGCGAGGATCATCTCTACGGCGACGCCGGCAATGACGTGATCAGCGGCACCGGCGGGCGCGACTGGCTCACCGGCGGCACCGGCGACGACCGCTTCGATTGGGACCATGTGACCGAGTTCAACGCCGGGTGCCGCCAACCGCGATGTCATCGCCGACTTCTTCGGTGCCGGGGCGAAAGGCGGCGATGTCATCGACCTGTCAACCATCGACGCCAACAGCGGCGTCGGCGGCAACCAGGCGTTCATCTTCGGCGGCACCGGCGCCGGCCATGTCCACGCGGTCGCTTCGGGCACCAGCGACAGCCTGATCCAGGCCGACATCGGCGCCGCCGCCGGGCCGGAGCTGGAATTTCTGGTCACGGGCGTGGCGGCCAGCCACTGGACCGCCGGCGACTTCATCTTGTAGTCCACACCGGGCTGGATTGCCGCCCGCCGCTCTCCGCGCGGGCTCGCAATGACGATGACAGGTTAGACCCGGAGTTCGCGGCGGAGGTCTTCCAGGCGGCGTTTCTGGTTGCCGGCGGCGTCGAAGTTCGAAGGCTCGAGCCAGGCCTGGTAGGCCCGTCGCAGCGCCGGCCATTCGTCGTCGATCATCGCGAACCAGGCGGTGTCCCGGTTCGCGCCTTTGACGACCATGTGCTGGCGGAACAGCCCCTCGAAGGTGAAGCCGAAGCGGAGCGCCGCGCGCTTCGACGGTTCGTTGTCGTTGTTGCACTTCCATTCGAAGCGACGGTAGCCGAGCTCGTCAAAGACGTACCTGATTACGCATCATCCTCAGCCATGGTCACGATCCCAAGTGCTTGTAAATCGGCAATTCAGGTCCGGCACGCATGCTCTTTGAGAGCGTCGGCCACTCGGGCATCCGACTTGGAGAGGGACTGCGGGCGAAGTGATCCTCCCGCAAGAATCTCAACACACTGATTTCAAACAGTTGTTCGACGTCAGGAATTGGCTGAGGATGGTGCGTAATCAGGAAGACGTAAGCCGCGAACAGGAACAGCGCTTCGCTCGCGGCCGGCCGGCGTGAGACGAGCGGACCCCAGTAGATGTGCCCGATCTCGACGCAGCCGTTGGCGGCGTCGATCCGCATCAGCGTTTGCCGGCCTCCGGCCTTGCCGCTCGCCTTGTCGATCACGGCAAAGTAGAGCGGGTCCTCCTTCGCGGCCGCGTCGGCGACCCAGCGCAGAAATGACGCCCGATCGCCGGGCGGATCTTCGTACAGCCAGGCGAAGCGCCGACCGGCGTCGGCCACGGCGGACGCTTCGTACAAGCCGTCGCCGTGCCTCGTGCGATCGAGCGGTTCGAGCCGGACGTAGGCGCCCTCCATGGCCTTGCGCTCCGGGCGCGGGCACGGCCGCCAGTTCTTCAGATCCCGCGTCATGAGTTCTCCTTTTTTTACGCATTGCGCAATCGGGGGGTGCCGAAGCAGCGCGCGTGCGCATACTTGAGTTGATGGCGGCGGAAGCTGTGGCGGTGGATGGCAGTTTGCTTTATCATCCCCGACGCGTCAGCGTAAAGCGTCCGCTCTGGTGGCACATGGAGTTCGGGTATGATCAATCTGCTGTGGTTTCTCCTCATCGGTCTCGCGGCCGGGTGGATCGTCGGCCAGGTGCTCAAGGGCGAAAGCTTCGGCCTTGTCGGCAATCTGATCATCGGCGTGGTCGGCTCGGTCGTCGGCGGCGTGCTGTTCTGGGTTCTCGGCATCGCCTCGACCAACATTATCGGCTCGTTGGTGACTGCGGTCGTTGGCGCCTTCGTCTTCCTGCTGGTCGCGGCGCAAATCCGCAAGCGCACGTCAGCCGGAGTGCCGCCCGCCAAGCTGTGATCTCGTTGCTCGTTGCCGGAAGAAAATAGCCGCCGCGCGCCGCGTTTGGCGGTATTTGCCGGCGGAAGGGGCTTTCATCGTCGGCGGGCGGGGATTCGGGTTCGGCCGGTTTTCGCATGGCGTTCATCCTTCCATGCAACGGCATGTCTGTTCAGCGCTGTTTCATTTCAGTTCGCGGTGATGCGTGGCTCAGTTTCGTTGGGGCGTGCTCGGCACGAGCGCGGTTTCGCGGGATTTCCTGCTTAGTCTGAAAGCGTGCGGCGGCAGCGCGGCGGTCAGCGTCGTCGCATCGCGTAATCGCGCCAACGCGGAGCGGTTCGCCACGAACTACGGGGTTCCGGTCGTCGCCGACAGCTACGAGGCGGCGGCGGCCTCCGCCGAGGTCGATGCGCTCTTGCCCTCGACGCACGAGGAGTATGCCCTGGCGGGGATCGCGGCAGGCAAGCCGGTCCTGCTCGAAAAGCCGTTCGCCGCGGACGCGGCTTCGGCGGCGCGTATCATCGTCGCGGCGCGCGCCAAGAGGGTCTTCTGCATGGAAGGCATGTGGACCCGGTTCCAGCCGCTGATGGCCGCCGTCGGGGCCCGCCTCGCCGCGGGCGATATCGGCGAGATCCGCGCCTTTCGCGGCGAGTTTTGCGGCCCGAGCCGGCCCGATCCCGCCGTCAGCAGCTTCGATCCAGCGCGCGGTGGAGGCCTTGATGCAGGCCGTCGCCGCCGGCGCCATCGAAAGCGACATGATGCCGCTCGATGAAAGCCTCGAGATCATGACCATCGTAGACAAGGCGCGCGCGGATTGGCAAAGGGACGCGCGGACATGAAGATCGGCATCATCGGCTGCGGCTTCGTCTTCGACAAGTACATGCCGACTTGGGGCAATCATCCCGAACTGATCATCGCCGGTGTCACCGACATTGATGCCCGCCGCATCGACGCGGTGACCCGGCACTACGGGCTCAAGGGCTACAAGGACAACGCGGCGCTGCTTGCCGATCCGGAGATCGGCATCGTCGCCAACTTCACCCCGATCAAGACCCATTACGAGGTCAGCAAGGCCGCGCTTGAAGCCGGCAAGCACGTCTACTCCGAAAAACCGCTGGTCACGCGGATGGACCAGGCGCGCGAACTCGTCGCCCTGGCCGAGAGCCGAGGGCTGATGCTGTCGTGCGCTCCGTCCAACGTGCTGGGCGCGACGACACAGACCATGTGGAAGGCAATCGCCGACGGTGCGATCGGCGACGTCCGCTTGGTGTACGCCGAGTTCGACGCCGGTCCGTGCTATCTGGTGAGAGCCGACGAGCCGCTCGAGGACGGCGCGTCCTTTCCCTACGTGCACGAGAAATCGACCTTGTCCGTCACCGGCGCTCCTTTCCCCTGGGTCAAGGAGTTCGAGATGGGATGCACCTACGAGCATGTCGGCTACCATCTCAGCTGGATGTGCGCGATGTTCGGACCGGTCAAGACCGTCACCGCGTTCTCCAAACAGCTCATGCCCGACAAGACCGACCTTGCGCTGAATCCGGCCGAGACACCGGATTTTTCGGTCGCGCTGCTCGATTTCCACTCCGGGGTCACCGGCCGCGTCACCTGTTCGATCGCGGGGCCGATCGACCACACGATACTGATCGTCGGCAAGCGGGGCATCCTCACCGCAGAGACGTACAGCGACTACAAATGCCGGGTTTATATCGATACCTACACGCGGCTGTCGATCAAGCTGAAGCACCTCAAGGCCGTCCGCAACAGCCCCTTGCTGCAATGGCTGTGCGGCGTCGGCGCGCGGCCATTGCAGCTGGTCAAGGGAACGTCGCAAGGCGCGCGCAAAACCCAGAGCGTGTCCTGGTGGGACTTCAAGGGCAGGCTCGCGGCGATGAAGCAAGCCGAGCTCAACCGCCAGGACAAGTGCATTGGCATCGCCGAACTCGCGGAGGCGATCAAGACAGGCCGCCAGCCGTTCCCGTCGCACGCGTTCACCCTGCATCTGACCGAACTCACCATCGCGATCCAGGCGATGGGAACGAGAGGCCAGACGCACGTTCTGGAGACGACGTTCGATTCGGTCGACATGCCCGAACTGACCCGCCGGGCCAAGACCGACTACAAGCGGTTCCTCAAGCTTCGGCTGAGGACACGGATGCTCGAACGGCTCGTGGACCTGGTGAAGAGCTGATCCAAACGCGAAAGCGGCAATCCGTCATGTTTTTTCTGTTCGACAACGGCGGGACGCTGATCGACGATCCGTTCGCCGAAGCGCTGGCGGCGCTGCGTGCCGACGGCGCGGCGGCCGACGCGCTTGCGGCCCACGGGCTGCCCGCGGACGCCTGGGCTGCGTTCTTGACAGCCTGGGCCGAGGAAAACGACCGGTTCTCCTTCCCGTTCGCCTCGCATTTCGTCCAGGAAGAGACCTGGGTCAATCGCGCTCTGTTACGCCTCGCGCGAGGAGGTACCCTCGACGCGGGCGCCGTACCCGACCTCGCGCCGCGCATCCTCGCGCGCTACCGCGCCGCCGCCCGCGCGCTGATTTCGGCCCAGCCGCAGCACGCCACGATCAAGGCGGTCTTCGCCCGGCTGAAGGACGCGGGCCACGGCGTCGGCGTTGCCTCCAACGACCGCGCGGTCTCGACCCACGCGCTGATGTCGTGGACCGGCTACGCCGCTTACCTCGACGTCATCGTCGCGAGCGAGGAGATGTCGTCGCCGGATCGGCGGATCGAAAAGCCGGACCGGCTGTTTTTCAGCGAGGCCCTGGCGCGGATCGGCGCCGCGGGTGCCGCGCCTCGCCGCGTCGTCTACATCGGCGATTCCGAAACCAACGACGTAGCGACGCCGAAAGCCATGGGGATCGCGACGGTACGCTACATCAACGCGCGCAACCCGAAGAGCCGGGCGTGGCTCGACCACAGCGAAACCACCGCCGCCGACTACAGCTACACCGATGTCGCCCAAATGCCGGCCCTGTTCGCGACGATCCTCGCCGAGCTTGGATAAACGCCCGGCCTTGACGCAAAACACCTCGCCGTCAAGTGTATGAACGCTCACGGAAGGGCGGGATGAACACGGTCGAGCTTGCGTGTCGTGCTCTCACGCCAAAAGAGCCCGCGCACCGTCCCATAAGCCGCGCACGACGTCCACCGCCGGCTGGGCTTTGGCCAAGGCGGCCGACTGCCCAGCCCAAGCCTGCATACGGCGAACATCGCCTTCCTTCCCCGCCGCTGCCCGCATCGGCGCTGTCAGGCCGCGCTGGACAGGATACGGCGCCGGCAGAGGGGCGTCCGCGGCCAGAGCGGCGCGAACGTAATCCGTGGCAATGCTCCGTCCGGCCCGGCCACTGAAAACGCGGGTCACCAGCGTGTCCTCTGGAAGAGTTCGTGCGAGCGCGTCCGCCCATACCGGGTGGATTTTCGCCTCAGGACAGCGCAGAAAACCGGTGCCGATCTGCACGGCGCTCGCGCCGAGGGCTAGCGCCGCGACGACGCCGCGAGCATCGGCGATGCCACCGGTGGCAACAACGGGCACGCTCACGACATCCTCGATGGCCGGTAACAAGGCAAAGAGACCCACTTGGCGCCTGTCGGCTTCGTCGGCCTTAAACGCGCCTCGATGGCCGCCCGCTTCAGCCCCTTGTGCGACAATGACATCGGCACCTGCGGCCTCGGCGGCAAGCGCCTCCGCCACCGTCGTGACCGTGGCAAACCAGGCGATGTCCCGCTCCTTGAGCCGCTCCACAAAATTCCGCGGAAACAGACCCATAATGGATGACACAATTGGAGGATCCGCGCTGAGAATTGCCTCGCACTGCGCATCGAAATCGGGCAGCGTTCCATCGCCCGCCTCTGCTGGCACTGTCGGTCCCCATGCCTCTAGAAATGACCGAACGCGTGCTTCGTGGTCTGGATCACGATGCGGTGCGGGATCGGGAACCCAGAGATTGAGCTGAAAGGCGCCATTGGTGTTGCTGCGAAATTCTTGCGCCCAGGCGAGAATTTCGTCCGGCCGCATCATAGTGGCGCCGCAGGCGCCTAGACCGCCGCCCTCGGCAACCGCTATCGACAGGGAGGGCGGACAGGCACCGGCCATTGGCGCGAGCAGGACCGGCATCCTCAAGCCGAACCGCTCGGCGAATGCTTGGGCTCGGTCGAGCATGGCGCTCACCATATCCTCGCTTAATCCCGTGAGCGGTAGTTTGGCGCCTCGCGGGTGATGGTGACGTCGTGGACGTGGCTTTCGCCGACGCCGGCGAAGGTGGTCCGGCGGAAGACGCAGTTGCGCTGCATATCGCCGATGGTGCGGTTGCCGGTGTAGCCCATGGCCGCCTTCAGCCCGCCGACGAGCTGATGGACGATATGCGCCAGCGGTCCCTTGTAGGGCACCCGCCCCTCGACCCCCTCGGGGACCATCTTCAGCGCGTCGTTGACCTCCTGCTGGAAGTAGCGGTCGGCCGAACCGCGCGCCATCGCCGCCACCGAGCCCATCCCGCGATAGGACTTGTACGAGCGGCCCTGGAACAAGAACACCTCGCCGGGGCTTTCGTCGGTGCCGGCGAACAGCGAGCCGATCATGGCGACGTCGGCGCCGGCGGCGACGGCCTTGGCGAGATCGCCGGAATAGCGGATGCCGCCGTCGGCGATCAGCGGGATGTTCTGCGCCCGGCAGACCTCGGCGACATCGACGATGGCGCTGAACTGGGGCACGCCGACGCCGGCGACCACCCGCGTGGTGCAGATCGAGCCGGGGCCGATGCCGACCTTGAGCGCGTCGGCGCCGGCGTCGATCAGCGCGCGGGCGGCATCGGCCGTGGCGATGTTGCCGGCGATGACCTGGGCGTAGTTGCTGAGCTTCTTGATCCTTGCCACGGCGTCGAGCACGCCTTGCGAATGGCCGTGCGCGGTGTCGACGACGATGACATCGACTTCCGCCGCGAGCAGCGTTTCGGCGCGCGCGATGCCGGCGTCGCCCACCCCGGTGGCCGCGGCGACCCGCAGGCGGCCCTGTTCGTCCTTGCAGGCGTCGGGGAAGCGCTCGGCCTTGTCGATATCCTTGACGGTCACGAGGCCGATGCAGCGGTAGGCATCGTCGACCACCAGCAGCTTCTCGATCCGGTACTTGTGCAAAAGCCGCTTGGCTTCCTCGCGCTCGACCGTATCACGCACCGTGATCAACGGCGTCTCGGCGGTATTGCGGGTCATCAACTCGCTGACCGGCTGGCGCATGTCGGTGGCGAAGCGGACGTCGCGGTTGGTCAGGATGCCCAACAGCCGGCCCCCGCCCTCCTCGACCACCGGCAGGCCGGAGAAGTGGTGATCCTTCATCAGCGCCAGGGCGCCGGCGAGCGTCGCGTCCGGGGCGATGGTCATCGGATTGACGACCATGCCGGACTCGAATTTCTTGACCCGGCGGACCTCGGCGGCCTGCTCGATGGGCTCCATGTTCTTGTGGATGACGCCGATCCCGCCGGCCTCGGCCATGGCGATGGCCAGAGCGCTTTCGGTTACCGTGTCCATCGCCGCCGAGACAAGCGGGATGCGCAACTCGACGGCGCGGGTTAGATGGGTCCGGGTGTCGGCCTTCGATGGCACGATGCTTGATCTGGCGGGCACCAGCAGCACATCGTCGAACGCCAGCGCCTCGTCAATTCTCATGCCACCTCGCGTGCAGCCGGAATGGCACGGCATCATACACAACGCCCCGCCGTTGCCAACATTCGCTTCCGCCAGTACTCGGCCCGCGGTCTGGCGGCGTGGGAAGCTGCCCAGACGAGCGATTGAATATTACGTTTTCTTAAGATGCCATTCGTGTCGCTCACGCGATAAGTTGGCTACAATCGTTCGATGAACAGCCGGCTCGCGGGACGCTGGCCTCGAACGCGAGGCATTGTCGCTCTGGCCGCCGCCCACCGGGTATGCCGCCGGAGGGTGGCCCGATGCGGCTTTCTTGCGGGAGGCTCTGACTCAATTGACGGTTTTGCGTAGGGGCACCGGCCGAGGAGACGGGCCGGCCGGGGATGCGTCCGAGAACATCTCGGCGCCAGGCACCTCGGACATGGGGAATGGGCAGCCCCGCTCGTTCCTTCGGACGCTCGGACCATGGGCGAGACAGTGGGCGAAGTTGGGGCGGAGCGGCAAGATCGCCATCGCGGTCGCGCTGGCGGCGGCCATCGCCGGGCTGGTGTACCTCCTCGGCGGACGGTCCACGTCGGAAATCAACTACCGGCTGGCCGCCGTCGAAACCGGCCCGATCGTGAGCACGGCGAGCGCAACCGGATCGCTGAAAGCCGCGCTCACGGTTCCCGTGGCGGCGCAGGTGCCGGGCCGTGTCATCGAGGTGGACGCCGATTACAACGATCAGGTTCATGCCGGCGACATCCTCGCCCGTTTGGACCCGGAGGCGATGCAGGCGAGCGTCGCCGCCGCGCGGGCCGATCTCGACATCGCCCACGCGACGGTGGAAACGGCCCAGGGCCAGCTCGATCGCGCGAAGCGGGGCGTCGAGAACGCGCGCGACGGCCAGGATGGCGCGGACGCCGACCTGAAGAACGCGGAGCTTCAGCAGGCGGACGCCAGCCGCGACCTGAAGCGCACGCGGCAGCTGATGGCGACTGGCGACGCGGCGCGCATCGATACCGAGCACGCCACAACCACGTCCCAGGCCACCGACGCCAGCCTCGCCGCGGCCAAGGCGCGCCAGGCCGCCGCCGGCGCCGCCCTTGCGTCGGCCGAAGCGGACGTCACCGCCGCCGATGGCCAGCTGAAAAACGCCTTAGCCACGGTGACGGCGCGCGAGGACGCGCTTCACCAGGCCGAGGTCAACCTGGACCATACGCAAATCCGCTCGCCCATCGACGGCACGGTCCTCGATCGCGAGATCGACCTAGGGCAGAGCGTGCCGGCGGGTCCGCAACCGGTTCCCGCGTTCGTCATCGTCAGCGACCTCCGCCACATGCGGCTTCACGTCAATGTCGACGAGGCCGACATCGGCCGCGTCAAGCGCGGCCAGCCGGTGACGTTCACGGTCGACGCGTTTCCCGGCCAGATGTTTTCGGGATCGGTCGAGGAAATTCGCGAGGCGCCGCTGACGCTGCAAACCTTGGTCGCCTACGACGTTGTTGTCGCTGTCGCCAACGATGACCTGCGCCTCCTGCCGGGAATGACCGCCGACGTGCGAATCGTCACCGATCGCCGCGACACCGCCATCAAGGTTCCGAACGCGGCGTTGCGGTTTGAGCCCGAGAAGGCCGGAGCCGAGGCCAAGGCCGCCGCGCGCGGGCTATCGAAGGCCACGTCGCGGGTATGGATCCTCGGGCCGAACGACCGGCCGCGCGCGAAGGAAATTCATACCGGGATTTCCGACGGGATATACACGGAGGTGCTTGATGGCGGCCTCGCCGCCGGCGATCAGGTGATCGTCGGATCGTTGGCCTCGCCGGGCGACAAGGCCGCTGCGGGCCCGCTCAAGTTTTGAGGGCCGGGTAGAGGCAAATGCATCCGCTGATTCTGACCGACCGGATCGCCAAGACCTACCAGATGGGCAACGAGCGCGTCGTCGCGCTCGCCGATATCTCGATCCGCGTCGATCATGGCGAGTTTGTCGCGGTCATGGGGGCGTCCGGGTCGGGCAAATCCACGCTGATGAACCAGATTGGCCTTCTCGACACGCCCACCGAGGGCAGCTACCGGTTCGACGGCATGGAGGTCCGCTCGCTCGACGCGGACCATCTGGCCTATCTCCGCAACAGCAAGATCGGTTTTTGCTTTCAGTCGTTCAACTTGCTGGCGCGGGCGACCGCCCTAAGCAACGTCGAACTGCCCTTGATCTACGCCGGCGTGAAGTCAGCCGTTCGCCGGGAGCGGGCGACGCGGGCCATCGCCGCGGTCGGGCTCGGCGATCGCGGTCATTATCTGCCGAGCCAACTGTCGGGCGGTCAGCAGCAGCGGGTCGCGATCGCGCGGTCTCTTGTCAGCGATCCCGCGCTCATTCTCGCCGATGAACCGACCGGAACCCTCGACAGCAAGGCCGGCCTGGGAATCATGGCGCTGTTCCAGCGGTTGAACCGGACCGGCATTACCATTGTCGTGGTGACCCATGACCCCAACGTGGCGCGGTTCGCCGGCCGCGTGCTGCTCCTTAGCGACGGCCGGCTGGTCGAGGACAGGCGTCAGGATCCCGCGATCATCCAGGCGGAACCGCCGGCCGGACGCCCGGCGGTGGCGGGGGCGGCTTGACATACGCGGACGCGGTCATCAGCGCGATCCAGGCGCTGCGCGGCAATCTCATGCGCAGCGTCCTGACTATGCTCGGCATCGTCATCGGCGTCGCCGCGGTGATCCTGGTCGTGGCCATCGGATCGGGCGCGCGCGCGGTGATCATCGACCAGATCCGCAGCCTTGGCTCGAACCTCCTGGTTATCGATCGGCAGGCGCCGCCGCCCGACGCGCTTCCCGGCGGCGGCGGGATCGCCCTTTCCGATGACGACGCCGAGGCGATCCAGAGGGAAATTTCCGGGGTGCGGCAGGCGGTGCCGGTGGTTCACGCGACGGTGGACGTTGTCCACGGCGACGCCAGCTGGGAAACGTCCCTGTTCGGGGTGACCGAAGGCTATTTCGCCGCCCGCGACTGGGACGTGACCAATGGCCGCACGTTCAGTTCGGACGAGGAGTCCGGCGCGGCCAAGGTCGCCGTCCTCGGCGAAACGGTCGCGCGGACCTTGTTCGGCGGCGACGATCCCGTCGGCGCGACCGCGCGCATCCGACGCATCCCCTTCACGGTGATTGGCGTGCTTGCGCCGAAAGGGCAAACGACATCCGGCAAGGACCAGGACGATATTGTCATCACGCCGCTGCGCACGGCGCGAACGCGCGTGCTTGGCGCGTCCCCGGGCAAGCTCGACAGCGTCGACACGATTCTCGTGAAGACCGACGATAGCGACGACGTCGGCGCCGTCCAGGGGGAAATCGAGTCCCTCCTGCGCGAGCGCCACAGGATCACGCAGGGGCACGACGACAATTTCTCGATCAAGAACCTTGCCGAGGTCATGCAAATCAAGGAAGCGTCCGCCAACGCCCTGGCTTGGCTGGTGGCCGCGATCGCGTCGGTGTCGTTGCTTGTCGGCGGCATTGGGATTATGAACATCATGCTCGTTTCGGTCGTCGAACGAACGCGGGAGATCGGCATTCGCATCGCCATCGGCGCAAGACGGCGCGATATTCTCACTCAGTTCTTGGTCGAGGCGGTCGCGCTTTCGGTGATGGGGGGCATCATCGGGCTGATCATCGGGATCGCCGGCGCCGGCGCGATCGCCGCGATCGCGCGCTGGCCATGGATCGTGAGCCCGTCGGCGGTGGCCCTCGCGGTCGGCTTCAGCATCGTCGTCGGCATGGTCTTCGGCTTCTATCCCGCTCGAAGGGCCGCGGCTCTCGATCCGATCGAAGCCCTGCGCCGGGAATAGCCCTCTGTAGGCGGGACCTTAACCATGGCGAATTCGGGTAAGGGCCCCGAGCCTTCCTCCGCGGCAAGACGTTCGGCGTGGGCGCTGCTGATCGGCGTTGTCCTCGCAACCGGCGTGCTCTCCGGGGGGCACGCTGAAAGCCTGGACGAGGCGCTGGCCGCCGCCTACGCGAGCAACCCAACCCTGCTCGCGGCGCAAGCCGAACTTCGCCATACCGACGAGCTGGTTCCCCAGGCCCTGGCCGGATGGCGGCCGCAGGCGGGCGCCACGCTCGGCGGTGGCTATTCGGACTTCAACTCAACGGCGACCTCCGTCGGCGGGACGAACAACACCCATAATCTGTCTACGAGCAGCGGTCCTACGGCGGTTGCGTCCGTCAACGTCAAGCAGCAGCTCTACAAGTTCGGGCTTTCGGACACGGTCAGCCAAGCCAAGAACACGATGCGCGCCGATCGGGCGCGGGTCGCTGCGGTGGAGCAGGATACGCTGCTGCGCGCGGCGACAGCCTACGTCGATGCTCTCAAGGCGCAGTATGACCTGAAATTCAGTATCGACCACCAGCAGGTGCTCAAGCGTCAGCTCGAGACGGCTCAGCGGCGCCTCAAGCTAGGCGAGATCCGCAACAGCGACCTGGCGCAGACCGAGGCGAGTTACGCGGCCGCGACCGCGCAACGAACTCAGGCGGAAGGCGAACTCGCGGCGGCGCGCGAGACGTACCGCGCGGTCGTCGGCCATGCGCCGGGCACCCTGGTAATCCCGAATCTGCCGAAGAGCCTGCCGGCAACCGAGGGGCAGGTGCTCGACGCCGCGGAGGCGAGCCCGGCCGTGACCGCAGCGGACTACTCGGAACGCGCCGCGCGCAACGGCGTCGAGGCGGCCCACGGCCAGAAGCTGCCGGAGTTCTACCTTCAGGGTAGCGCCGAGCCGACCGGGGGAAGCCTTCTCGCGCTGATGTCGGTCCCGATCTATACAGGCGTGCTCGATTCTCAGGTGCGCTCCGCCAAGGACGTGGTCAGCCAGCGCCGGCTTGAAGCCGATGCTCAGCGCCGTCAGGCGCGGCAAGACGCCATGAGCGCGTGGCAACAGTTGCAGACCGCGCGCGCCAACGCCGTCTCTTTCGATTCGCAACTCCACGCCGCCGAGCTCGCCGCCGGCAGTGTCGCCCGCGAGCAATCGGCCGGGTTGAGGACGGTCTACGACGTGCTGGTCGCCCGCCAAGGCGTGCTGAATGCGCAACTCAGCCTGACCGGCGCCCGGCGCGACGCCACTGTCGCCGCTTTCCAAACCCTGGCCACGATCGGCCGCCTTTCCGCTCGGGATCTCGGCCTCGACGTCCCCTACTACAGCCCCGAGACGCATTATCGCAACGTCAAGGACAAGTGGTGGGGAACGGGGCCGGAGCTGAAGTGAGGGGCGAAGCGTGGCGCTCGTGGTGTGTCAAAACGAGCGCCGGGCGCCAAGATTCGCCACCTGCCGGTCGACAAACAGTTCGCCCCTGCCACTTTCATCGCCGCCAGGTCAAAAGGTCCAGGGCAAGCTATTGATGGATAATATCACTATACAACTTCGTCCGCGCCGAGGCCGCCGCCGTCTACCACGACTTCTCGGTGCTGAGCGCGAAGCATTCGGGCGCGCGCCAGGGGCCGGTCTGACGCATTGATCTATCGCGGCGCCGGTTCGGCATCGTTGAGCGACCAGTCATAGGCGTGGCCGGCGATGCGTTCGATGCCCGCGAGCGCGCGCGCCAGCGGCGGGTCGCCATGGCGACGCAGGTGCGCGATCACGCCGGCGTCGGTGCCGCCGAAGTCGTCTTCGAACCAGATGTAGATGCTCGAAACCGTGAGTCGGTCACGCTCGACCCGTGCGCCGCGCGGATGATTGACGTAGGCGCGCGCGCCGGTGTCGAGGAGGCTTTGCGTATTGGCGGCGGTGAAGGCCGCCGGCGGCAGGTTCGGGCAGCCGAGCGAGGCGCAGTTGACGCCGTAATGGGTGCGCGGGTCGGTCCAGATCGGGCGAAGGATGCGATGCTCGATGTCGTCGAGACTGACCGGCTCGCCCTCGATGGTCACCAGCTTCTTGCCCCAGGGTCCGGACGCAAACAGGCCGGGCGAGATGTCGATGTCGCGAATCGTGGTCACGGGGTAATGATCGACGACAATCTTCAACGTCAACGCATTGTAGAAATTGAACCAAAAGGCGCGCTGCTGATCGCGGTTGTAGGCACTGATCGGGATTTCGGAGAGGCCCGCGAGATAGCCGTCGAGCGCCGGCCGATCTTGTGTTTTCAGCCGCGCGTAGGCGACCCGGGCGATGCCGTCGGCGGCAGCGACGCGATAGGTTCCGACCAACCGATCCCAGGTGGAATGATCGATGCTCAGGCTCGACGACGGATCGTGCGCCGTCCACCGCCGCCACAACTCCGCCGCCGGAGCCGCGCTGGCCCCGCGCGGGAGCGTCATGACCGGCGCCAACGCCGCCAGCAGCGCAAGCCCACGGCGCAGCAGCGCTCGGCGAGACAGTCCAACCATCGCCTCGTCGGCCACGCTCAGTCGCCCGGCGCTGGACCGTAACGAATGACCTGCGCCGCCTCCAATGTCACCAGCGCGCTGCCGAGCAGCGGTTCAGCGGCGGCAATGAAGTCGCGGATCTTGTCTTCGGCGTCGACGAACTCGGCGACCATCGGCAGTTCTTGCGACAGGCGCAGGATCTTCGCCGTATGCAGGCGACTGGCATGGCCATAACCCATCGGCCCGCGCAAGATCGTGGCCCCGGCCAGCCCGCGCTCGCGCGCGAGCAGGACGAGGGCCTCGTAGAGCGGCTTGCCGTTGGCGCGATCGTCCTCGCCGAAAAACACCCGCAACAGCTTGGCCTCTTCGGGAATCATCATTGCGTGGGCTTCCTCACCGGTTGACCACCCCGCCAAGTGCGGCGCCAAGCCAGACGCCGAACAAGACACAGCCCGACCGAGAGCGCGACATTGCCGAGCGCATACAGCCGCTCGCCGTCCTGAAGCAGCGTCAGGGTCTGCAGGCTGAACGACGAAAACGTGGTAAAGCCGCCGAACACTCCGGTCATGATGAACTGACGATGGGCGCTGTCCATCAGCACCCGGCCGTCGGGCCCGCTGACGACGAAGACAAAGCCGATCAGGGCCGAGCCGAGAACATTGACGCACAGCGTTCCCCACGGAAAGGTCTCGCCGAAGGCGTTGGCGACCCACCCCGAACACCAGTATCGCCCCACTCCGCCAATGGCAGCGCCGGCCGCGACCCACAGCGGGATGATCAGCGTCGAGCGCTCCATGGCCCGCGATCATACCGGCGCGAACGCCGGCGGCAAGCACCTTGCGCGGCCGCGCGCGCGGCCCAGGGAATAGCTGCCGCGGTGGCCAACGGCGGTTAAGATCTCCGCCGGATCGTCGCGGGGAGATTGCGAACAATGCAAATCAGAAGACTGTCGTTGGCGGAAGGGGCGCGCGAGGCGCGGGGCGTGGCCGTGGTGATCGACGTGTTTCGCGCGTTTACCTGCGAGCCCCTGATGTATGCGGCCGGCGCCGATCGAGTCCTGCTCGAAGGCGATATCGCGCGCTGCCTCGCCTGGAAGGATCAGGCCGTTCTTGTCGGCGAACACAACGAAAAGCCGCTCGACGGCTTCGACCTGACCAACTCGCCCTACCTGATCATGATGGGCGGTCGGGCGATGTTCGCGGGGCGAACGGTGATCCACCGCACGACCTCGGGCGTGACCGGCGCGCTCGCCGCGTTGGCCCACTGCGAGGCGGTGTTTCTCGCCTCCTACATGACCGCGCGAGCGAGCGCTGCGGCCGTCCGCGCCCTTGCGCCCGACCTGGTCAGTATCGTCGCCATGGGCATTCGCTCAACCGCGCCGGCGCCCGAGGACGAACGCTGCGGCGACTACATCGAGGCCCTGCTCACCGGCGGCGGCTATGACCACCTCGCCGCGCTCGCCGAGATCGTCGCCCACGAGACCGCGCAGAAGTTCCTCCGCGGCGACAAGGCCTATCTGCCCAGGGAGGACCCGATCTTGTGCCTGCAGCGCGACGTGTTTGATTTTGCCCTGCGGGCGCGCCGTGTCGCCGACGGCGTCGAGGCGGTCCGTGTCCCAGCCGGCCTGGGCGGCTGATCCCCTTCCTGATCTCCTTCAAGCGCGGTTGCCGCAAAGCCGCGTTTGCGCCATGGTGTCCACAAGATCGGTTTGGGAGCGCAGCCTGGCGCGAAAGGATCACGATCATGTTGTGGCGCGGCGGCAGACGCAGCGAGAACATCGAGGATCGCCGGGGCGCGGGCGGCGGCTTTGGGATGCCGCGCGGCGGACGGATGTCGGTGCGGCGGACCGGCGGAATTGGCGGCATCGGGCTGATCATTCTGCTGCTCGTCGGTTTGATCTTCGGCTTCGATCCGACCATGCTGTTTCAGGAGAGCAGCGACCGCGGGGGTTTTGGCGGGGGGCAAACGCCATCCGGCTACGTCCCGCGACCGACGCCGGACGAGACAGCGCCGGATCAGCCGGAGTCTCCGGCCGAGGCGGATATGAAGGAGTTCGTCGCGGTCGTACTCGGCGACACGGAAGAAACCTGGCACGACATTTTTCGCCAGATGGGCCAGACCTATCAGGAACCGACCATGGTCTTGTTCTCGGGCATGGTCGCCTCGGCGTGCGGCCGCGCCGACGCCTCCGTCGGCCCCTTCTATTGCCCGGCGGACCAGAAGGTCTATCTCGACTTCGCTTTTTTCGACGACTTGCGCAATCGCTTCGGCGCCCCCGGCGACTTTGCCCAGGCCTATGTCATCGCCCACGAGATCGGTCATCACGTCCAGAACCTGCTCGGCATCGCCGCTCAGGTCGAGGACCTGCGCGGACGAGTAAGCAAGAGCGACGCCAACCGCTTGTCGGTCATGACCGAGCTCCAGGCGGATTGCTACGCCGGGGTCTGGGGCAATAGGGCGCAAACGGCCCGCGAGATACTCGAGTCCGGTGACCTCGAAGAAGGCATCAACGCCGCCGGCGCGATCGGCGATGACCGTATCCAGCGCCGGTCCCAGGGCTATGTCGTCCCCGACGCCTTCACCCACGGCTCATCGCGGCAGCGCGTCGCCTGGTTCAAGCGCGGGCTTGAGTCCGGCGATATCAATGCCTGCGATACATTCAACGACAAATCCTTATAAATCTCCGCCGGTCCCACGCGTTGAGGTGACGGCGGCGCGGTCCGGCGCAGCGCGGCCGGCCGCCGCGAGGAAACGCGGGCAAGACTTCGCTCAATATGCGATGATGCGCCAAGCCGAAGTGGCGCACGCCAAGTCGCCGCGAAGCCGGGAAGAGCAGAAGCATCATCCGTGGACGATCGGGACGCGTATCTATGCTTCGCGATAGGCACGCGACGATCGTATCCGCTGCGGAAGGAAACAAGGCGATGGGGCGACGGCGCAATCGGGGGCGAGACGGGTGGCGCAACCGAAGGCACGTAGGCGTCGTCATCCGGGGTGGATTATTGCTGTTCTATTCCGCGCTCGCGGCGCTTCTTTCGCCGCTGTGGATCGAAGCCGCCGCCGCCGGCCAGAAAACATCCGAGGAACTTGCCTCGCTCGAGGCCAATGTGCCCGGCGCCGACGCGGTCGCTCCTCCCAGCTTCACGCCCCGCGCGCGGAAAGGCGCGCCGCCGCGCCCGGCCACGCGATATGTAACCGGCGAGACCTTGGCCCAGCAGATCCACTGCCTGGCGCTTAACATTTACTTCGAGGCCCGCTCCGAAACGCCTCGCGGCAAGGAGGCCGTGGCGGCGGTGACCATCAACCGCCTGCGCAGCGCGTATTTTCCGAAAACGATCTGTGAAGTGGTCCGCCAGGGCGGCGACGAGGCGCTGAATAGCTGCCAGTTTTCATGGTGGTGCGACGGCAGGAGCGACAAGCCGCGCGAGTCCCGCGCCTGGCGCGAGGCCAAAACGCTGGCCGAGCTGGTCCTGCGGCAAGGGATCAAGGACCCGACCCGCGGCGCACTCTGGTATCACGCCGACTACGTCAAGCCCGTTTGGCGCCACGAGAAGGCCCGCGTCACAAAAATCGGCAGGCATATCTTCTACGTCGCGCGGGCTTCGCGCCGCTCCAATTACGCCGCCGGCCGCTGAAGCGTTCGCCGGCGGATCGCTTTGATCGGCGCGAAGCGTACGCGCATAGTCGTCAATCCGATCGTTGAGTGGAGGCCGAAAAATGGCGCGGACGAGAGCACCATCACCGAGGACGAAAGCGGTTGCGGCCGCCGAAGGCTCAGGCCCGGCCAAAGGTCCGGCGCCAGACCCAGCCCCAGGTCCGGCCGATAGCGCCTGGCGGTGGAGCCTGAACTGGAGCGAGCTCCGCGGCGACCTGGTGGTCGGCTCATGCCCGATGGCCCCCGACGATATTGACCGTATCGTCGCCGCGACCGGGGTTACGGCGATCCAGTCGCTGCAAAGCGGCGCCTGCCGGGCGGCGTTCTCGATCGACTACGGCGCCCACGAGGCCCATGGCGAGGACGCCGGGCTGACGATGGTCAACACGCCGATGCTCGACTTCGACCCACCCGATCAGCGCCGCAACCTGCCCGCAGCCGTTCGCGCGCTCACCGCCCTGCTCGCCGCCGGCCGCAAGGTCTATGTCCATTGCACCGCCGGCTGCAATCGCTCGCCGCTGGTCGTCCTTGGCTACCTGGCGTTCGTCGAGATGGTGCCGCCGGCGGACGCGATCGCGTTCATTCGCCGCTCCCGCCCGGAGGCCGAGCCGTCTTGGGAAGCCTTTGATGGCGCCCGCGTCGATCTGGTCGAGGCGCTGCAGCCGTTCATCAACGTGCGCGCCTACTATCTGCATGAACAATATCCGGAGCGCGCCTCGGCGCAAAACTGGCGCCAGGCCGAGACCGACGTCATCCGCCAAGCCTTCGCAAGCCCTCGTTCGTTGCCCGTGAGCCGCCTCGATCCGGCACGTGCGTAAGGCGCGCGGCGCTAGTCGACGCAGGTGAAGGACATGGCGCCATCGGCCTTCGTTGCCGGAGCCGCGCGCTTGCCGGCGATGGCGCAATGCGCCTGGGCGATCCGCAGCGGATCCGCGGCGTTCAACTCGGCGCGGGCGTCGACGCGCACCGGCGGTTCATCGGGCGAACGCGACGTCGAGCTACAAGCGGCGGCGAGGCCAACAAGGAGAACACTGACGGTCAAGGCGCGGAGCATGGGCAAACACCTTCCTGCTTGATAAGCCATGGTCATGATCGACGCCGAAAGTTTAGAAATGATTGCGGCAACGCGGCGGCAACGCGGCGTCAATGCGGCGGTGAGACCGGGCCGGATGGGGAACGACTTGGGAAGCAGCGGCACATGAAGTTCGTCGAGGGCGTCAACCTGCTCGTCTATCCGCCGGACTCCGCGGGCGCCGACGCAGGGGAGCGGCCCGCGGCGGCGCGAACCCCGGTCATTCTTTTCCTCCATGGCAAGGGTGAACGCGGCAACGGCGCGGCGGATCTGGCGGCGGTGGCGCGATGGGGGCTGGCCAAGTTCCGTCATGAGAAGAAGCGATTGCTCGCGCGGCCGTTCCCGTTTCTGGTCGCCGCGCCGCAATGTCCGCCCGATCGTACGTGGTGCGATCGCGACATCCTCGCGGGCCTCGATCGCCTGTGCGAGCACCTCGTCGCGCGCATGGGCGACCCGGCGCGGCTCTATCTAACGGGCTTCAGCATGGGCGGTATCGGCGCGTTCTGCCTCGCGCTACGCCGGCCCGCGCGTTTTGCCGCGCTGGCCTCGGTGTGCGGCGCCTGCGCCACTCCAGAAGCGCTCGGCGATCTGGCCCGGTTGCCGCTATGGATCGCCTATGGCGAGGATGACGAGATCGCGGAGTTGACCGTCGGCTCGCGCGCCGTCGCGGCCAGGCTCGGCCCGCGCGGCCGGCTGGTTGAAAAACCCTATCGTCTCGGCCATCGCGGCGGCCAAGGCCCGCATGTGCGCACCTGCGACGCCGCCTACGCCGAGCCCGGCCTCTACCACTGGTTCCTGGAACAAACCGCCGGGGCCAATGCCTTATGACTTCGCGTAGCTATCGCGCATCTCGCGCTTGAGGGTCTTGCCGGCGACGTTGCGGGGAAATTCGCGGTAGAAGACGACATCCTTGATGCGCTGAAACTTGGCGTCGACCCGAGCGTTGGCCCAGGCGACCAGATCGTCGCGCGAAACGCTCTTGCCCTCGCTTAGCGCGACGCCGGCGACGGGCACCTCGCCCCACTTGTCGTCGGCGACGCCGAAGACCGCGACATCGCCGACCGCCGGGTGCTGGATAAGCACCTCCTCGATGTCCTTGGGATAGACGTTGACGCCGCCGGTGATGATCATGTCCTTCATCCGGTCGACCAGGAACAGATAGCCGTCGTCGTCGAGGTAACCGGCGTCGCCGGTGTGCAGCCAGCCGTCGATGATGGCTTTTTCGGTCAGGTCGGGGCGTTTGTAGTAGCCCGGCATCATGCACGGGCTGCGGCCGATGATTTCGCCGACCTCGCTCGGCGCGCAGATGCCGCCGTCCTCGCGGACGACGCGGATCTCCATGAACGGGGGCGGACAGCCGACCGAGCCGACCTTGCGGATCGCGTCATGCTTGTCGAGCACGGTCATGAAGCCCTCGGTCAGCCCATAGAGCTCGTAGAACCGCCCAGGGAGCTGGTCGTTCAGCTTCTTCTTGTGCTCCAGCAGCAGCGGCGCGCCGACATTGTGCAGCATTTCGAGCGAGGCGAGCTTTTCCGGGGCGAACGCGGGACTATTGAGGATGGCGATGATCTGGGCCGGGACCATGACGATGTGGGTGACCTTGTAGCGGTCGATGTCGGCGATCACCCGCTCCGCGTTGAAGGCCTCGTGGAGGATGTAGGTGCCGCCGACGAACATCCACGGCATCAGGTCGAGCATGGCGCCGTTGAAGACGATTGATCCGGCGTGGAGCACGATGCTCTCCGGAGTCATCCGCCAGCACTGCGCGAACAAGGTGCAGTACATCGCCCGGACATAGTGGGTGTGAACGATGCCCTTGGGCAGGCCGGTGGTCCCGCTCGAGTACATGATATTGTACATGTCGCCATCGGTGATATCGGCATCGGCCGGCTCGGCTTCGGACGCCTCGGCGACGAAGTCTTCGTAGGCGCGAAACCCGTCGCGGTCCGCGGACCCGGCGTCGCCGACGAGGATGAATCGGTCGTGGGCAATCTTCGGCAGCAGTGGGCGCAGGCGATCGAGAGATCGGGCAAAGCCGGCCTCGGCGATGATCAGCGTGGTATCGGAGTCGTTGAGCAGGCTGACCAGGCCGCTGTCCTGGAGCATTGTACTCAGCGGCACAATCACGAGGCCGCTTTTCGCCGCCGCCCAATAGGCCACCATCAGTTCCAGGCAATTGGGCAGGACGGTCGCGAACTTGTCGCCCTTGCGCAGGCCCCCGCCAATCAGGGCGTTGGCCAACCGGTTAACCCGAGCATTAAGTTGGCGGTAATCGAGCCGATGCTCGCCGACGACAAAAGCAAGGTGATTGCCGCGATAGCGGGCATGGCGCGGCAGCAATGAGCCGATATTCATGGGTCTCCTCCGGATCTTGTATTCTTGAGCCGAAGGATACATGCACCGGCCGGCACGCCGCCACTGCCGGGTTCACGAGATGGACGCACGGCACCCCTCTTCCACATCGATGCGAAAGAGGGGCCCGGGAGGGGTGACGGTCGGCGTCGATCGTTGCCTCATGTTTCGATGCCGACGGATGAATGCCATCCGTCGGCTGAATCGAACCACCAACCGACTGATCCGGCGGGCTGATTCACCTGACGCTTGAGGACTCAAGCGCCAGGATCAGACCGACCAAACGCCTGAAGACCGGGCGTTTCATCCGATCCGTTAGCGGTAGGATACCGCCCGCAGATCGCGCGGTGAGCCCGCGGCGCCGCCGACCGCGCCGACCACGGCACCGACAAGCAGCGCGATGAACGACCAGATCGCCGCCTGTGAGACGGTGTTCGCGGCCACTTCCGCGGCCTCCTTGGCCTCCTGCATGGCCTGCTGATAGGCCTGCTGCATCTGCTGCAAACGCTGTTCAACCTCCTGGCGGCTCATGCTGGTGTGCTGAACCACGGCGTCGATCGCCGCGTTCTTGTCGCCCTGGCTGAGGCTGTCGGGACCGGAGGTGACGACTTTCCGGACCAGCGCGCGGACTTGCGGATCATTGGCCGCCTGCTGGATCTGCTGGCCGGTTTGCTCCGCCTGCTGGCCGCCCTGGTTCAACATCTGGGTGACCTGCTGCTCGATCTGGTTCTGGATCTGACCGAGCTTGCCCGGCAACTGCGTGTTCGAACTCGGCGGCATTGCCGGCGGCTTGGCCACCCTGCGCGACGGCCTGACCCGCGGTCTGCACCGCCGAGCCGACCACCGAGAACGCGCCGCCGACGAGGCTGCTCATGGCCGTCGTCATCAAGTAGAATACGACCAGCGCCGACAGGCCCCATGTCGCAAGGCCGTGCAGCGCGCCATCCAGGCGGGTCGGCCGCCCGGCGAGCCGGCCGGCGACCCAGGCGCCGAGCAGAACCGAAACCAGCGCCGTCACGACCCACCAGATTCCGGCGCCGATGCCGAACGACGAGACCTGCGGTGACTCGCCCTGGAGGGGATCGATCGTGCTCGCGCCGATGCCGATGCCGAGCAGGCTAAACAGCAATTGAATGACCAGAACGATGGTCAGTCCGACCCAAATCGCGCCCCAAGAGACGCGCTTGACGGCTACCGGGACATCGCCCTCGACCGCGCCGTACGCGCCCACGCCTGCGGTTCTTTCCTGTACCATAGTATCAATCTCCTTGAATTCCCGGCGCGGCCATTGTGCTGCACGCGCGGGTAGGTTCTGTTTGCGAAAATAATGCTGAACGTCTAGAGCCGGCGCCCCGTCGGGTTGTCCAGTGTGTCGCCGGCGGGTCCGCTCATCCGGCATTCCGCTCGGGTATCGCCGACGCGCGGTGGACGTCAAGCCTTGACGCGCCGCCACGTGTCACCTGCGTCAACGGATGTTCGCGCGAAAGGTTCCCCGGTCGGGTCCTCCGCTCTCGGTTCATGAGCATCGACCGGCGAGTGTGACGGCAAAGAAACAGTGCAGCGCTCGTCCGCGTGGTGCTACAACGGAGATGGTCAATCTACCGCATCCAATATGCAAAAAAGGGGAGCGGCTATGGAGCTTAAGGTTCTCGCGATCGTGCTCGCGGGGGGAGAGGGTACACGGCTTTATCCACTGACGAAGGAGCGGGCCAAACCGGCGGTGCCCTTCGGCGGCAAATATCGGATTGTCGACTTCGTCCTCAGCAATCTCGTCAATTCCGGCATTCTGTCGATTTACGTCGTCGTTCAGTTCCGCAGCCAATCACTGCTGCAACATCTGGCCGACGGCTGGCAGTTCGGTAGCCTGTTGAAGAATGATTTCATCGTCCCGGTGCCGGCGCAGATGCGCTCGGAGGGCAAGGACTGGTATCGCGGCACTGCGGACGCCATTCACCAGAACATCAATCTGATCGAACAGTCGGCGCCGAATGTCGTCGCGGTGTTCGGCGCCGATCACATCTACCGGATGAATATCCGCGAGATGATCGAGTTCCACGAACAAAAGCGTGCCCACATCACGGTCGCCGCGATCTCGACCGACAAGAAGTATTCGAAGGAATTCGGCGTCATCGAGACCACGCGCGGCGGACGGATCATCGGCTTCCACGAAAAGAAGGCGGACGCCCCGACCCTGCCCGATGATCCCTCGAAGGTCTACGCGTCCATGGGCAACTACATCTTCTCGACCGACATGCTGCTGAAGCTGGTCGAGGAGGATCAGGAAGATCCCAACAGTTCGCACGACTTCGGCCGCGACATTCTGCCGAAGGCCGTCGGCCGCGCCGAAATGTTCGCCTACGACTTCATGAACAACAAGATCCCGGGCGAGCCCGCCGACAAGATCCCCTATTGGCGCGATGTCGGCACGCTCGATGCCTACTTCGAAGCCAACATGGACATCAAGGCGATCTCGCCCGCGCTCAACCTGTTTAATCGGCAATGGCCGTTGCGGACCGCGGGCTATTCCGACCCGCCGACCAAGTTCGCCTTCGACGAGCATGAGCGCCGCGGTCAGGCGATCGAACTCGGTGCTCGCCGGCGGTTGCATCATCTCCGGCGGAATCGTCCGGGACTCGGTGATCGGCCGGCACGTCTACGTCCATGCCCAGGCCGAACTCGACAACTGCATCGTCTTCGACTACTGCGACATCGGCCGCAAGGCCAAACTGCGCAACTGCATTCTCGAAAAGAACGTGCGCATTCCCGTAGGCGCGGTCATCGGCTACGACCTGGAAGCCGACCGGAAAGCCGGATACTTCGTCACCGACACCGGCATGGTCGTGATCGAAGGCAAGCGGACGCCGGTGGAACTGACCAAGATCACGCTCTAGACCACCGGTCCTCAGGCGGACATGTGGTCTGGAAATGGCGAGGCGGGTCGGCGGCGCGCGCGGGGTGCGCGCCGCCCGCTACTTCTTAATCACGCGCTTGAGGCCGAAACCGGCGGGACACGACGCGTGGCCGTTCTCGAGCCAGACAATCGGCTTGGTTTCGGCTTCCTGCCAGAACGCGGCATCGTCGGCGGCGCAGACGCACTCCATGAATTGGCAGGCCCCGGGGAGCGACGCGTCGCGATCGCCCATTCGCGGCGACGAACAGCCGCCGAACGCAAAAACCGCGGCGGCGAGCGCCAATGCGATCTTGCTCACGCCGTTGCCGTGTCCGGCGGCGCGCGGCGTGCCATACCAGGTCAGCCGGCGGATCAATAAGCGTTGGCGTGCCATGCCACCATCATGGTGCGCGCCAGAATCTTGAGATCGAGCGCGATCGACCAGTTCTCGATGTAGTAGAGGTCGTGCTCGACGCGCTGGATGATCTTTTCCTCGGAGTCGGTCTCACCGCGCCAGCCGTTGACTTGCGCCCAGCCGGTGATCCCTGGCTTGACCATGTGCCTTGCACCGTAGCGGGCCACGACTTCCTGATACAGCCGCCCGGCCGCCTTGGCCTTCTTCGCGTGGGGGCGCGGCCCGACCATCGACATGTCGCCGCGCAGCACGTTCAGCAGTTGCGGCAGTTCGTCAAGGCTGGTGCGCCGGAGGACCCGGCCGACGCGGGTGATCCGGTCGTCATTTCGCGAGGCCAGCTTCTCGGCGTCCTTGTCGGCGAGATTGTGGTACATCGAGCGAAACTTGAAGACCTTGATAAGGCCGTCGTTGTAGCCGAAGCGGTCCTGGCGGAAGAACACCGGGCCCGGGCTGTCGAGCTTGATCGCGATCGCGATGAGGAGCAACAACGGCCCCGTCATGATCAGCGCCAGGCTCGCCAGAACTCTTATCCTCCAGCCACTTGAGCACGACGCCCCAGCCGTCGATCGGCAGCCTGGAGACCTTGAGCAGCGTCACATCGAACAAGGGGTAGTGGCCGTACAGCGGAAACCGGGTTCCGACCAGCTCGGACGCCAGATAGGTGGTCACGGGAAGGTCGCGCAACCGGGTGACGATTTGTTCAAGCCGATCCTCGGCGCCGAGCGGCAGGCAGACGACCACGTCATCGACCGCGCCGCTTTTGATGTGACGGACCAGTTCGTCGAAGTTGCCGAGAAGCGGGCAGGACGGAATATCGTCATTGATGCGCGTCTTGCGATCGTCGAACAACCCGACCACGCGATAGTACCGGCGCGTTTGTTCCTTGATCTTGCTGGCGATCGTCGTCGCCGGACCGCCGGCGCCGACCAGCGCCATGTGCCTGACGATCAGGCCGCTTTCGACCTTCTTGTTGAGGACGTTGCTGAGCACGCCCCGCGCGATCCAGATGAGCCCGACGGTGTTGATGAATGTCAGCAGCACCCAAAGCCGCGACAAATGCTCCGACACCTTTGCCGCAAACGCCAGTACCGCCAGCAGCGCGATGGCGGCGGCGACAGCCATCGGAACCTTCGCCATCCGCCGCGGCCAGGAAAGAATCACATCGACGTCGTAGAGACAGGCACGGCGGAAGAACACCACCACCAGGGTCGTCATCAACGCGACGGTCATGATGTAGACCCGGTGATCGACGACGGCGCCATGCAGTACGAAGATGTACGAAAGCCAGCCGGCGAGCACGGTCACGACAGCGTCCAGCGCCACCGTAAGTCCGTCGGAAACGAGCTCGCCCAGGGTCAGTCGCCGTCCGGAGAGCGACAAGAGCTGCTCGGTTCCGAGCCCGAGGTCGGGGTCGCTCGGGAAGTCGCCGTCCCTCATCGCCGGTTGCGCCTCTTCATCGGATACCTTATCGGGCGCGGATACCGCCGTCCGGGCCGCTCCTTGACCTGCCGCCGCACGCATGCTGTCTCTCCCAGCTCGCAACATCGCCGGACCCGTCGGCGGCACATGGTTTGACCCAAGCCGAACATCGCCGCGCCTAAGGTCTCGCCGACCGCGAGATGCTGATGTTATAGGCACCCATTCCGCCTTCCGGCAATGAACCGCGTCACACCAACTCGGGCCGATCAAAAATAAACTCCGCAAGGTGCGGCTCCGCGGGTTTCACCCATCGAGCACGGGGAGTCAAATGAATAGACTTTAACCCATTGGGGCCTATATAGGGTGATATAGGCCCGATCGCGCCAATGTCATGCCATCGACCGGATTGCATTTCCGTCTAATCGGCTTTGCCGCCATTTAAGCATGGCCTTAAAGTCGGCCTTCGATCCGGCATTGAGGAGGCTGCATCCGTGGCCGATGACGACAACGACACGATCAGCAAACTAGACTCCGGCGCGCTGGAGCCCTTGGGCTGCGGGCCGCCGATCGTAGGAATCGGCGCGTCGGCCGGAGGCATCCAGGCGCTGCGGACGTTCTTCAAATCGCTGCCCGAGCGGACCGGCGCCGCCTTTGTCGTCATCGTCCATCTCGCCCCCGAACACCACAGCGAGCTGCCGCATATTCTCGCCGCGCGCACCAAAATTCCGGTCAGCCAGGTCAACGAGGCGGTCCCGATCGAGGCCGACCACGTCTACGTCACGCCGCCCGATCGGCAACTGGAGATCACCGACAACCACATCGCCGCGGTTGCCTTTGAACACCCGCGCGCCCGCCGCGCGCCGATCGACATCTTCTTCCGATCGCTCGCCGAGCAGCACGGCGACGGCTTCGCCGTCATCCTCTCCGGCGCGGGATCGGATGGTTCGATCGGCCTGAAGTTCGTCAAGGAAGCCGATGGGATCATTCTCGTTCAGGACCCCGACGAGGCCGAGTACGGCTCGATGCCGCGAAACGCGATCGCGACGGGGCTGGCCGATTTCATCATGCCGGTGCGCGATATGGGCCAGAAACTTGCCGAACTGGTCGAAAGCAAGGCTCATGTCGCGGCGATGTTGGCTCAGCGCAACGACCAAGCCTACGTCAAGCGCATTCTCTCGCTCGTGCGCTCGAGAACCGGCCACGACTTTTCCCAGTACAAGAAGTCGACGGTGCTGCGGCGGATGCAGCGCCGGGCGCAGGTCACGAGGCAGGACAACTTCGCTGATTATTTCAAGTTCCTCCGCGAGAACGTCGAGGAAGTCCAGGCGCTTCTCGGCGACCTGCTGATCTCGGTCACCACCTTCTTCCGCGACCCGAAAGCGTTCGAGGCGCTGGCCACCGACGTCGTGCCCCGGTTGTTCGCCGACCGCAAGACCGGCAGTCCCATTCGCGTCTGGGTTCCCGGCTGCGCCACCGGGGAAGAAGCCTACTCGATCGCCATGCTCCTTCTCGAGGAGACGGCGCGGCACCAGTCGCACCCGGAGCTGCAGGTCTTCGCCTCGGATCTCGATGTCGGTGCGCTCGGCGTGGCGCGCGAGGGACGCTATTCCACGGCGATCGCGGCGGATGTGAGCGACCGGCGCCTCCTCCGCTTCTTCTCGAAGGAGGGCGATCATTACCGGGTCAAGCACGATCTGCGCGAGAGCGTGCTCTTCGCCAGCCACAGCCTGCTGAAGGACCCCCCCTTCGGCCGCCTCGATCTGGTCTCGTGCCGCAATCTGCTCATTTATCTCGACCGCGCGCTTCAGCAGCGCGCCTGCGGCATCTTTCACTACGCCCTGAACTCTGACGGATTTCTCTTCCTCGGCTCGTCCGAAAGCGCCGAGACTCCGGCCCACCTGTTTCGCGTCATCAACCGCGACGCGCGGATCTACCAGTCGACCGGCCGCCAGGCCGGCTCGCCTTTCGCCCTGCCGCAACTGCTTGTTGGCGGCGCTGAGGGTCGCGGGCCTCTGCCGCAGGCCATGCGCACTCCGGCCGCGGCCGGCGCGCCCGGCGAGGGACATTACCACCGGCAATCGCTGGAAACGGCCGCGCCACCGAGCGTTCTGGTCGACGACCTGCATCGCGCGATCAATCTCTCCGAGACCGCCGGGCGCTACGTCCAGCCCCCGGCCGGCCCGCTCAGCAACGACATCAGCGAACTGGTCCGGCCCGAGTTGCGCTTCGATCTTCGCGCCGCGCTCATTCGCGCCTTCGAGCGCCGCGAGACGACCCTGAGCCTGCCCATCATGGTTCGCTTCAACGGCGAGGGGCGCCTCGTCTACGTCCAGGTCAAGCCGCTGGGTTCGGACGAAAACACGCCGCCGCACCACGCGCTGGTGTTCTTCATCGAGGGCGGACCGATCGACGAGCACGCCGCGAGCCCCGAAAGTGGAAGGAGGGACGTCGCCGGCGCCGCGAAGGAAACCGTCCGGCAGCTCCGCGAGGAACTGGCGCTGACGCAGAACCGGCTGAAATCCGTGCGCGTCGACTCGGAAACGACGACCGAGGAGCTGCGCGCCGCCAATGAAGAGCTTCAGTCGATCAACGAGGAATACCGCTCGACATCGGAGGAGCTTGAGACCAGCAAGGAAGAGCTGCAATCGATTAACGAGGAACTGCAGACCGTTAACGCCGAGCTGAAAGACAAGCTGGAAAGCGTCTCCAGGGCCCACAACGACCTGCAAAACCTGATGGCCGCGACCGATGTCGGCGTGCTGTTTCTCGATAGCAAATTCAGGATCAAGCGGTTCACACCGCACATCATGGACCTGTTCAACGTCACCCACGCGGATGAGGGGCGACCCGTCACCGATTTTACCCATCAGCTTGAATACGACGGTCTGCTTGATGACGCCACGACGGTTCTAAGGGATCTCAGCTTCGTTGAGCGCGAGGTCGCCAGCCGCGCGCGGCGGTGGTACCTGTTGCGTCTGCGCCCGTACCGAACGCTCGACAACAGGATCGACGGCGTGGTCGTCACCTTCATCGACGTCACCGAGCGGCGCGCCGCGGAAGAGGCCCTGCGGCGGAGCGAGGGACGTCTGCGCCAGATGATCCAGCTGGTCGAATTGTCGCGCGAACCGGTCTGCGTGTGGGAATTCGACAACGAAATCATCGAATGGAACCGGGGCAGCGAGGCGCTCTTCGGCTACAGCCGCGACGAGGCGTTGGGCCGGGAACGGCTATCGCTAATGTCCGCCGACGCGCCCGGACCCGCGCTCGCCGACATCCAGCGCGAGGTGCTTGAGAAGGGAAGCTGGAACGGCGAGGTCCGCTATACGGCCAAGGATGGTCGGCCCTTGACGGTCGAGGCGCGAATCGAGCTGTTTCCGCTGGACGGCAGACGGCTGGTTCTCGAAACCAATCACGACATTACCGAGCGCAAGTCGTGGGAACGGCGCCAGCAGTTGCTGCTCGACGAACTGACCCACCGGGTCAAGAACACGCTTACCGTCGTCCAATCGATGGCGCGCCAGACCCAACGCGGCGCAACCTCGCTCGAGGACTTCGTCGAGCGCTTCGACGGCCGCCTCGCGGCCCTTGCCAGCGCCCACAAGCTGCTCGCCAACTCCGAATGGAAGGGCGCGGAGCTGGACGCGCTTGTCCGCCAACAGCTCGGACCGTATGCCATGGAGCGGCCCGAGCGGATCCATCTCAGCGGCGAGCCGGTCCTCCTGCCGGCGCACCTCGCGACGCCCTTCGGCCTGGTGCTGCATGAGCTGGCGACGAACGCCGCCAAGCACGGATCGTTGAGCCTCGCAACCGGCGGCGTTGAGCTCGACTGGCGGTTCGACACCAAGGCGGCCGGCCGCACGCTCACCGTGACCTGGCGCGAGCGTGGCGGACCGCCGGTCAAGAAGCCCGCGACAACCAGCTTCGGCTGCCGCCTGATCCAGAAGGGACTGCCCGACGCGACCGTCCAGCACGACTTCAGACCCGACGGCGTCGTTTGCACGATCACCCTGCCGTTGCGCGGGGCGGAGGTCGGGGCATCGGCTCTCCCGGACAGCGCCGGAAGCTGAGGTTCTTGCGGCCGGATAACCGATCCCGAACTCCCCCGCCTCACCCCCGCGGGCCGAGGTGGCGGGCGAGCGGGGCTATGGTCAGGCCCTGGACGATGATCGAGAAGATGACGACGCCGTAAGTCGCGGTGAGAATGGCGCTCTTGGCGTCGGCCTCCGGCAGGGACAGGGCCAGTGCCACGGAAATGCCGCCGCGCAGGCTGCCCCAGGTCATGATCGGCACGGTGCCGCGCGGGCGGTGCGCGAACAGGCCGAACAGGCTCAACGGCACGATCAGGCTGACCAGCCGCGCCAGCAGAACCAGCGGGACGGCGAGCACGGCACCGGCGATGTCGTTGATGCGCACGCTGACGGCGAGGATCTCGAAGCCGATCATGACGAACAGCAGCGAGTTCAGGATTTCGTCGATCAGCGACCAGAACTGGTTGACGTTGCGGCACGTCGTTTCGCTCATCGCCAGCCGCGAGCCGTGGTTGCCGATGAACAGCCCGGCGGCGACCACGGCGAGCGGCCCCGAGACGCCGAGGCGCAAGGCGATGGCGTAGGTCGAAGCGACCAGCGCGAGCGTGATCTGGATCTCGACGTTGTAGTGGTCGATGGCGCGCAGGATGACAAACGCGCCGTAGCCGGCGGCCAGGCCAAGGGCGACCCCGCCCACCGCCTCGACCGCGAATAGCTCGGCCGCGTGGGCGAAGCCGACGTTCTCGCCGCTGGCCACGGCCACGGCAATCGTGAACACGACAATGCCGACGCCGTCGTTGAACAGGCTCTCGCCGGTGATCTGGGCCTCGAAGGTTCGCGGCAGGCCGGCCTCGCGCAGGATCCCCAGAACCGCCAGCGGATCGGTCGGCGAGATCAGGGCGCCGAAAACAAAACACCAGGTGAGCGGAAGCTCGGCCCCGATCAAAGGCAGCGCCAGCCAGAGCCCGACGCCGATCACGGCGGTTGAGACCAGCACGCCCATCGTCGCCAGCGCCAACACCTCCCATTTGCTGTCAAGAAGGTCCGAAAGGTTGACGTTGAGCGCGGCGGCGAACAGCAGGAAGCTGAGAACGCCCTGGAGCAACACCTGGGAAAAATCGGCCCTGGCGATGATCCCGCGCGCCGCCGCCTGCAAACCCCAGCCGGGAAAGATGAAATGGAGGGCGATGATGCACAGCGACACCGCCAGGGAGAAAACGACCAGCCCGATCGCGTGGGGGAGCTTGAGCAGGTGATGGTTGAGAAAGCCGAAGGCGGCCGAAACGGCGAACAGCAGCGCCATGACATCGAGAACAACTTCAACGTTGGACATATTCATCCGCTAGTGGTCTGATCCTGACGCGTGAGTCCTCAAGCGTCAGGTGAATCAGCGACCCGGCGCACCGCCTGCCTATCGCGCGCGGCCACTACGGCGCCGGCGCGGTCGCTTGGACCGTGCGCGGGGTGAACGGGGTCGAGATGCCGGCCTCGGTCAGGCGCGCGCGGCCGGCTCGCAGCAGGTCCGCTTGGAGATCGCCGAAGTTGGCGGCGTTGGTCCAGCAGCGCATGGTCAGGGTGATCGCGCCATCCATTCCGGTGACCACGACCCGTGGCGCGGGCTCGGTCAGGACCCTCGGGTCATCGCCAATAACGCGCGACAGCACGGCCGTGGCCCGGTCCAGGTCATCGCCGTAGCCGATCGACATGGCGACATCGAGCCGGCGGGTCGGCAGGCGGGAATAATTCCTGATGGTCTTGTTCCACAATTGCGAGTTCGGCACCGAGATGTAGATGCCGTCGAAGGTCCGCATCTGCGTGGTGAAGACGCCGACTTCGTCGACCGTGCCGGCCACGCCGTCGGCCTCGATGTACTCGCCGACCTCGAGCGGGCGCAAGAACAGCAACATCACGCCGGCGGCGATGTTGGCGAGCGTGCCTTGCAGGGCGAGACCGACGGCCAAGCCCGCCGCGCCGAGGACGGCGATGATGCTGGTCGTCTGCACCCCGAACTGCGCCAGCGCGGCGGTGACGACGAACAGCAGGATGGCGTAGCGGACCAGGCTGCCGAGCAGCGGCTTCAGGGTCGCGTCGATGCGCACCGACCGCGCGACCAGGGCCCGCACGGTTCGATCCGCCCAGGCCGCCGCCAGCCAGCCCGCGATCAGCAGCGCCAAAGCGCCGACGAGGTTCAGGCCGTACGCGATGGCCAGATCGCCCCAGTGCGCCAGCGAAGTCCAGGTCGCCTCGGCCATGCCGCGTCTCAGCTCCCTTTAGCCGTCCGTCACGTCGCAAAGATTAGGGCGCGGCCGGCGGCTTGGCCAGCGCCCAACTGCCTCTGGCGCCGGCGACGCGACGGCGATACGCTTCGTCCGGGCGGGCAACACCGGCGGAACGGAGATCGAGGCGTGATCGCGATTTATGACGACGCAAGGTCGGTGCGGGCGCAGATCGAAACCATCCACGATCAACTGCGCTCCGAACTGACCGGCATCGTCCGCATCGGTGTCGCCGTCTACGACAATCGCACCGACATCCTCCGGACCTTCATTCACAGCAGCGAAGGCGAAACCCCGTTCGCGCTCTACGAGGCCAGGCTCGCCGATGTGCCCTCGCTCGCGGTTCTCGCCCACGGTCGCTGCGATCGCATCGTCGAGGATCTCGACGCGTTGGCGGCCGAAGTCGAAGCGGCCGACCGGACGCCCGGCGCGCATACCCGCCATCTCATCAAAACCGGCTACCGGGCGAGCTACACCAAGCCGTTCTACGATCGTGGCGAGCTGTTCGGGTTCCTGTTTTACAACTCCGACCGGCGGGGCTATTTCTCCGAAGGGGTGATCAGGCACCTCGCGATCTACTCGCATCTGATCTCGCTGTTGATCATTCGCGGCATGTCGGCGCCGCGCCTGCTGCGATCCGCGGTCGATGTCACCCGCCGGTTCAGCCATCTGCGCGATGAGGAAACCGGCGCGCATCTCGATCGGATGTCACGCTACGCCCGGCTGATCGCCAAGACCCTTGCCCGCCGGCGACAGTTTGACGACGAGTTCGTCGAATTCATCTTTCTGTTCGCGCCGCTCCATGACGTCGGCAAGATCGGCATCCCCGACCGCATCCTGCTCAAGCCGGGTTTGTTGAGCGCCGAGGAGTTCGAGATCATGAAGAGCCATGTCGTCAAGGGCGTCGAGATGGTCGACGCCATGGCGGAGAGCTTCGCCATCGGCGCTTCCCAGCATATCGACGTGCTGCGCAATATCGTGCGCTGTCATCACGAGGCCTTCGACGGCAGCGGCTATGTCGAGGGGCTCGCCGGCGAGGACATTCCCATCGAGGCGCGGATCGTGACGGTCGCCGACGTCTTCGACGCGCTGACGACGAAACGGCCCTACAAGGACGCCTGGAGCAACGACGACGCGTTCGCCTTCCTCGGCTCGTTGGCGGGCAAGAAGTTCGACCCCGATTGCGTCGCGGCGCTGGTCTCGGCGCGCGGCGAGGCCGAAGCCATCCAAGAACAGTTCCGCAACGACAACGGCGCCTTCCAGGGGTTCCACGAGGCCTACACCGCCGAAATCTAGACGTATCTGGCGAACACAAGCTCCTCAACAAGAGCGCATCGTGGTAAACAGCGCGCATGCTGAAAATCGAGGGACTGACCTATCGCGTCGGCGGGCGGATTTTGCTGGAGCGGGCGGACGCGGCAATCAATCCCGGCCATCGGGTTGGCCTTGTCGGGCGCAACGGCAGCGGCAAGACGACCCTGCTGCGCCTGATCACCGGCGCGCTGGAGCCGGACGAGGGACGCATCGACGTGCCGGCGCGCTGGCGCATCGGCGTGACCACTCAGGAAGCGCCCGGTGGCGAGGCCACCCTGATCGAGACCGTTCTCGCCGCCGATCACGAACTGGTCACGCTGAGCGCCGAGGCCGAGACCGCGACCGACGGTCACCGGATCGGCCATATCCACGCCCGCCTGCTCGATATCGACGCCCATTCGGCCGAGGCCCGCGCGGCGCGCATTCTTGCCGGCCTCGGCTTCGACGCCGCCCAGCAGACCCGGCCGTGTTCGTCGTTTTCCGGCGGCTGGCGGATGCGCGTCGCCCTTGCCGCGCTCTTGTTCAGCGAGCCGGATCTGCTTTTGCTCGACGAACCGACCAACCATCTCGACCTGGAAGCAAGCCTGTGGCTCGAGGACTATCTGCGCGGCTATCCGGGCACGGTCGTCATCGTCAGCCACGACCGCCACCTGCTCAATCGCGTCGTCGAGGAAATCCTCCATCTCGATGGCGCCAAGTTGACGCTGTATACCGGCGGCTACGACCGTTTCGAGGATACGCGGCGCACCAGGCTTGAGCTGAACGAGAAGCTGCGCGGCAAGCAGGACGCCGAGCGCGCGCATATCCAGGCGTTCATCGACCGGTTCCGCTACAAGGCGAGCAAGGCCAAACAGGCCCAGGCGCGGATGAAAATGCTGGCCCGGCTGAAACCCATCGCCGTGTTCGAGGAAGAAGCCACGGTGAGCTTCACCTTCCCCGATCCCGATCCGCTGGCGCCGCCGCTGTTCACCGCCGAACATGTCGACCTCGGCTACGACGGCAAGCCGGTCTTGCGCGATCTCTCCTTCCGGCTCGACAGCGACGACCGGATCGCCGTTCTCGGCGCCAACGGCAACGGCAAGTCGACCCTGATCAAGTTTCTCGCCGGCCGCCTTGCCCCGCTCGCCGGCCACACCGCCAAGTCGGGCAAGCTGCGCGTCGGCTATTTCGCCCAGCATCAGACCGACGAGCTCGATATCGCGGCGACGCCGCTGATCGAGATCGCGCGGCGGCGACCCGGCGAACCGCAACAGCGCCTGCGCGCCCACTTGGGTCGCTTCGGCTTCGCCCAGGCGCGCGCCGAAACGCAGATCGCCAATCTGTCCGGCGGAGAAAAGGCGCGATTGCTGTTCGCCTTGATGAGCACCGAGCAGCCGCACGTCCTGCTGCTGGACGAGCCGACAAACCATCTCGACATCATTGCCCGCGAGGCCCTGGTCGAGGCCATCAACACCTTCGCCGGCGCGGTAATCATCGTCAGCCACGACCCGCACGTGCTGGAGTTGACCGCCGACCGGCTGTGGCTCCTCGACGGTGGCCGGATGACGCCCTACGACGGCGATATCGATGACTACCGCCGGCTCCTGCTCGGCCGCGGCCGGACCACCGACCAGAGCCGGGGCAATGGCCAAGACAACAGCGGCGCGCCCGACCGGGTGACCCGCAAGAAGCAGCGCAAGGTGGCGGCCCGGCAACGCAACGCGTTGGCGCCTCTGCGCAAGCAGCTGAGCAAGGCCGAGGCCGCCGTTGCCCGGCTGGAAGCGGAAAAAGCGGCCCTGCAAGAAAGGTTGGCCGACCCGCTGATCTATCAGCGCGATCCGGGCGAGCTGGTCAAGCTGCAAAAGCGGCTGGCGGAGGCCGAGCGCGCGCTGGCCGACGCCGAAGCGGCCTGGCTCGATCTTCAGGGTGACTGGGACGAAGCCGAAGCCGGCCTTACCGCCGGCGCCGGGCAGGGATAGCGCCCGCTACATAACCGGCCCGCTACGTTACAACGTCGAAGAGCTGGTAGCCCCACGGCGGCATGTCGACGAACAGTCCGGCGGCGGCAAGTTCGTCGCCGCTGCGCTCGTAGCGCACCTCGCTCATCAGGTCATTGAGCCGCACGGTCTTGCGGCGCAGCTCGATGAAGCCGAGCGGCAGGCGGCATTGCCCCGCCGCGCGGGAGAAGTTGACCACGCCGATGACGCATTCCTCGCCCGAACCCTGCCCGCCCGGGCCCTGCCCCCCGTGATCTTGCCAGGCGAACGCGACAAATCCTTCGGAGGTCCGGTTGTCGTCCGAGGCGGGGCGCGGATCGATCCGCCGCCAGGATCCGTTACGGAAGATCGGCCGTTTGAGGACCTTGAGCAATCGGTCGTAGAACGCGGCGACGGCCGGATCGGTCGGTTCGTCGGGACCGCGGCCGAGGTGCATCGGGATGCGCAGCCGCCGGCCTTCCAGCTGTCCTTGGTGGAAGAAACGCAAGCCCGGCAGAAAAAAGGTGACGATCGCCGCCGCGCGATGGATCGGGAAGGGAAAGGCCGCGGCCGCGCGCGGCTCGTCGTGGTTTTCAAGGAAGCGCGCGAGCTTGTTCTGAAAGTCGAGATCGGCGACCAGATGATCACGCACGCCGGTCGCGTTGGCTTCGCGCAGCCGGTCATAGAGCCGCTTGTCGTAGGTGTAGTCGAAGCCGTCCTGCTGCAGCGACCACTCCAGGTTCCAGTAGACCTCGGCCATGAAAGTGAAGCCGGGATGGACGCGGCGGACCCTGGCGATCGCCTCCGGCCAGAACGGCGCCGCCGGCCGCCCCCAGGTCTTGCGGAACACCTCCGGCAGAACCAGCATCGCCATGTCGCAGCGAACGCCGTCGCAGAGGCCGGCGATGGCGGCAAGCTCGCGCATCTGGGCCTCGCGCAGATCCGCGCTCGAGTAGTCGAGCTGCAGGGTGTCCGGCCAGCCGGGAAAATAGGGATCGCGGCCGCGCGCGACGATGCCGGGCCCGGCGCCGGTCTCCACCCTGGCCCAGTTCTCCGGCGCGCGGGCGAGATCGTCTTCCGTTCCCTGAACGTAATAATCCGGATGCTCCTGGACCCAGGGATGATCGGGCGCGGTGTGGTTGGGAACGAAGTCGAGCATCAGCGCCAGTCCGCGGAGGCGCAGCCGCTTGCGCAGGCGGATCAGGGCGTTGGGGCCGCCGAGCGCCTCGTGCACGGTGTAGCCGGTGATGGCGAAGCCGGAGCCGCGAATGTCGTTGTCGCTGACATCGGGAAGGACTTGGCGGTATTCCTCCCGCCACTGAGGATTTTGCAGCGAAACCGCGCGACCCGCCTCCCCGGTCCGCCATACGCTCAGCAGCCAGACCCAGTCGAAACCGAGATCGGCGAGCTTGTCGAGCGCGGCGTCGTCGATATCGTCGAGCGTCGCCGGCCGGCCCAATCGTCGACCGATGCGAGCAAGCCAGACCCAGGTGTTGATCTGGTAGAGAGAGGGATACCGCACGGCCATCATGGTGATTTCGCCAGTTCAATCCGCTCGCGCAATCCCCGTGTCTCGGCCGCGGCCGCCGCCATCGCGCGAACCTCGGAAGGGCCGTAACCGCGATCGCGCAACGCACGGATGGTTACGTCCGCGTCGCGCTTCGCAAATCGCCGGCCAAATCGGTCGCGACAAAGCGGGTGGTGATGCCACACCGGCGGCGAGATCTCCAGAAGTCCATACAAAAGGCGATGAATATGGCTCGCTTCAAGCAAATCCTCGCCCCGCGTCACCTCGGTGACGCCCTGATCGGCGTCGTCGACAACCACCGCCAGATGATAGCTGGCGGCCACATCCTTGCGGGCGATGACGACGTCGCCGAAACGCTCGGGCTCGGCGGCGCGCGGCCCGCGCAGCCGGTCGGTCCACGACAACGGCCCGGTGATCGCGAAGGCCCGGCCAACATCCAGGCGCACGGCGTAGGCCTGACCGCTCGCAACCAGCTCACGGCGTTGCGCCGGCGCGCGGCCTCGGCAGGTGCCGGGATAGACAGACGAGCCGTCGGGGGCGAGGGAATGCGGAGCGCCACCGGCGGCGGCGATCTCGTCGTGGATCTCCTTGCGGGTGCAAAAGCACGGGTAGGTGACACCGAGCTCGTCCAGCCGGGCGAGGGCCGCGGCATAAAGCGCCATCCGCGCGGATTGCCGCGCGATCGGTTCGTCCCAACGCAAGCCCAGCCAGGCCAGATCATCAAGCTGGCGGGCAACGAACTCGTCGCGACAACGGCCCGTATCGAGATCCTCGATGCGAACGATGAAGCGGCCTGCCCCGCGCATCGCGACGTCGTGCGCATGGATCGCGGCATAGGCGTGGCCGAGATGCAAATCGCCGGTCGGACTGGGCGCGAAACGCGATACGGTGGCCACGCTAGAAGCAGCCGACATTCGTCGTGATTGAACCCGGAGGTCGCAGCCGCCGCTAATCTTGTACTGACACGCCAGGCGCGCCCGCGCCCCATCGTTCGGTTTGCCGAGCCGACCGGTCGCGCGCAGGTAGAACCCTTCCGCGTCGCTCATCGGCGAAGCCTCGCCGCCGAGGATCTCGACGTCGACCAGGCAGGCGCCGCAGTCCCCCGTCCCGCAGTTGAACAAGATCGGCACGCCATTATCCCTGGCGACCGCAAGCAGGCTCGGCGGTGACGAACCCTCGGCGACCGGCACGTTGAACGTCCTTGCCTCGCCATCGACCATGAACCTGATCGTCGCCATGTCGTCCTCCGTGAAACCGAGGCTCCGGCCGCGGCGCCTAATCCGCGGGCTGGGCCTTGCGCCGCAGCGTCTTCGCCACCGCTCGCCGGCGCTTCGCCTCGAGCCGGCGGCGCCTGGCGGCGGCCGTCGGCCTGGTCGGCGTGCGTCGGATCGGCGTCCGGGCCGCCTCGCCAATCATCTCGGCAAGCCGCTCCCAGGCATCGGCGCGGTTGCGCTCCTGGGTGCGATGCCGCCGCGCCGTGATCACGATTACGCCGTCCTGCGTCCACCGCCGCCCGGCAAGGCGGCGCAGGCGCGCGCGGACGTCCTCGGACAGCTCGGCGCAGTGGGCCGCATCGAAGCGCAGCTCGACCGCCGTCGCCACCTTGTTGACGTTCTGGCCGCCGGGACCGGAGGCGCGAATGAACCTTTCCTCGATCGCACGTTCATTTACCCATGTGTCCTCGCCGATCCGGATCATGTCACACCATAGGTTGGTTTTACCATGTCCGGAATACCCGTTGCGTAGGCATGCCAACGACAACTTGCGCCGCAGCGCCGCCGCACCCATTGTCGCGGTCATGACTATCCTCAAGCGAATTGCACTGGGCGGTGCGGCGCTCACCCTCGGCGCGTGCAGCACCTTCGGCGTCCGCTCCGGCACCGAGCAACCGGATTACGCCGTCGTTGAGACGATTGCCGGACGCGGCGGCGGCGAAGACGTTGAAATTCGCGGCTATCCCCCTCGCCTTGCGGCCGAGGTCGTTGTCGAGGGCGACGAGGCGTCCGCGCGGACGGCCGGTTTCCGCAAACTTGCCGCCTTCATCTTCGGCGACAACCGGGCCGACGCGAAGATTGCCATGACCGCTCCCGTCGCGCAAAGCGACGCCCGCGCCCCGGCCTCGGAGAAGATCGCCATGACCGCGCCGGTGGCGCAGAGCGAGGCCGGCGCCGGGCGCTGGACGGTGCGTTTCTTCATGCCCGGCCAATACACCCGCGAGACCCTGCCCCAACCGCTCGACCCCGACATCGAAATTGTCGAGGTACCGGGCGAGACGATGGCGGTCTTGCGCTTTTCCGGCTCGCGCTCGCCCGACGCCGTCGACGATGCGACGCGCAGGCTGCGCGCGATTATCGAGGACAGCGCCTGGACAATCTCCGGTCCACCGGCCGCCTACTTCTATGACCCGCCGTGGACGCTTCCCTTCCTCCGTCGCAACGAAGTCGCCGTCCCGGTCACGCCGGCGAAGCCCCCTGCTCCGCCGCCAAGCCGATAGGCGCAGCACCCTCGCTGCCTCCGCTCGCGGGTATCGGCGCGCGCGTCATTGCGCTAAGACCTAAGCGGTGGTCTGCATCGGCAACGGGGAGATACTCATGGCTGCTTTCACCACATTTCTTCGCATCGACCTGCCTGCGGCGATTGACGCCGAGGCAGCGAGCCGGAAAAACGCCGGCTTCGAGATCGAGGTGGCGGCCGACGGCGAGGTTCCGTTCCTGCAGGTCATCCTGCACGACCAGGGCGGCCAGCATATCGTCGGCGGCGACGCCATCGAGAAGGCGCCGGCGGGCGGCGGCGGCGAAACCAGCTTCGTTGTGCATATCCCCGCCGGGCTGGTTGGCGCCGGAGAGGTTCGCGTTCAGGTCGAAGGCTGCCGCAACGCCGACTGGCGCCAGGCGGGTGGCGGCGACTGGATCAAGGCGTTCCGCGCGCTGCGCATCGTGCCGGCAAAGCCGGCCCCGCGCGCCGCCACGCAGAGCGCGGGCGCCGAGGTCAAGCTGTACTTCGGCATCCACAAGCACATGCACCAGCCGTACTACAACACCACCGACGTCAACTACTGGGACGGCGAGAAGGACGGCATCTTCGGCTCGCGGACCGGCAACTACACGAGCTTCATTCCCGCGGCGGTTCGCCAGTACATCGACGGCGGCCTCGCCCACGCGGGACTGTCGACGAGCTGGAGCGGCTCGCTGATCGAACAGCTCGACCGCTGCGCCCGCGACGGCCTGTGCGGCGGCGCATTCTCGGGCTGGAACGGCGCGCTCCGCGCCTTGGCCGCGGAAAAGACAGCGCTCGGTCATCCGCGCTGCGACTTCTCGGCCTTCGGCTTCTTTCATCCGCTGATGGCGCTGATCCCTGCGCGCAACATCGTCAAACAGGTCGAATGGCACCGCCGGATCATCCGCGAGGCCTTCGGAGTCGAGGCCTCAAAGGTGATGTTCCCGCCGGAGACCGCCTTTCATGTCCGCATGATCCCGGCGCTTCTCGAAGCCGGGGTCGAGGCGATCATCTACGATTCGATTCACGGCTTTAGGGCCTGCCAGGACTACCCCTACGCCGGCCTGAGCGAAGGCATGCTGCCGCCGAACGCGGCCGAGCAGGTTAACCCGCCGGTGGACGACTGGCTGCAGCTGCAGAACGTCTGGGCCGGCTCGAAGATCTCGCCCGGCCTGCTGCGGCCCGACTACGTCGCCTACGAGGACGCGGACGGCAAAATCCACAAGATGATCTGCGTGCCGGCCGAGCGCTATATCGGCAACGAGGACGCCCGCGGCGGTTTCGGCGCCCTGCAGTATCCGAGCGTGCTTGGCCAGGTCTACGACCAGATCGTTGCCACCGACGCCTTCGATCCGAAGCATCCCCCCTTCTTCCTGCTCCATTCGGATGGCGATAATCACGGCGGCGGCGCCGACAGCTACTACCACCACAACACCGCCGCCTTGGTCCAATGGCTGCGCGAGGATCCCCGCTTCGAGCTGACCACCGTGTCGGACTATCTCGAACGCTTTCCGCCCGACCCGGCCCGCGCGCTCCACCTCGAGCCGGGCGCGTGGAGCGGCGCCGACAATGGCGATCCGCAGTTCATGAAGTGGTTCAGCCGCTACAACGAGCCGTACTCGCCGGACCTCAACTCGTGGGCGGTGCTGACGGCATTCCAGAATCTGGTGCACAGCGTCGAGGACGCCGAGCCCGGCCACCCGGCGCTCGCCGAGGCCACGCGGCTGATGCTGACCGCCGAGACCAGCTGCTACTGGTACTGGACCGGTCAGGATGTCTGGGACCGGCAGGTGACCAACGCCGCCAACGCCGGCCACGCCATGACCAGGGACGCCGTCGCCGCCATCGCCGCCAAGCGCGACGAGACCCCGCCGACGATCTTCGCGCCCTGGGTCACGCCGGAGAACCCCGGCGGGCAGACCTGGGGCAACAACTGCCTGCGCGACGCGCCGCGCGAGGGCACGGTTCATACCTTCGTCCACGACATCGCCGGTTTGCAGCGGGTCGATCTGGTCTTGCGCACCGAGGCCGGCGAGCGCCGCGTCGCGATGACCAACCACGGCCCCTACCCGTCCAAGACGGGCGCAGCGATCGCCGCCGATTATTGCACCGCGGCCCTGCCCGTCGGCGCCGGCGACATCCGCTACTACATCGAGGCCGAGGACGCCCGCGGCAACGTCGCCCGCGGCGCGCTGGAGCGCATCTATCTGGCGTAGCCGGGCGCTCAAGCCGTGCGCTTGAACTGCTTGGCCAGCATCAGGCCCTGGCGCTGGTAGGACGAGCCGATGGTCGCGCCGTAGAGCTTGTCGGGGACGGCGGCGAGGCGCTCGTAGACGAGGCGGCCGACGAGTTGGCCGTCGCGCAAGGCGAACGGGACCTCGAACGAGCGGATTTCGAGGACCGCCCGCGAGCCGGCGCCGCCGCTGCCGGCGTAGCCGAAGCCGGGGTCGAAGAAACCGGCGTAGTGGACCCGGAATTCGCCGACCCGGGTGTCATAGGGCCGCATCTCGGCGGCGTGGTCGGGCGGCACGGTGACCGCTTCCTTCGAGGCGAGGATGTAGAAATCGCCGGGGTTGAGGATCAGGGTCGCTGTATCGTCGGCGCCGACCGGCTCCCAATAGTCTTCACTGCGATAGTGGTCGACCAGGGCCAGGTCGATGAGATCGGTGTGGCGCCGGGCGCGGTAACCGACCGGCCCGGCCCCGCCCGGCCCTGCAAGATCGACGGTCACGGCGACGCCCTGATCGATGTCCGCCATGGCGTCGCCGGCGGCGACCAGCGGCGTTGCCCGGTGCAGCCGACGCATGGCGGTGTCGGTGGCCGGCGGACTGCCGCGCTGGAGGCGGAGCTGGTTGAGCCGGCTGCCCTGGCGGGCGACGATGCTGAATGTGCGCGGCGAAATCTCGGCGTAGAGCGGCCCCTTGTAGCCGGCCGCGACCTGGTCGAAGACGGTCGAGTGGTTGGTGATCAGCCGGGTGAAGACGTCGAGCCGGCCGATTGAGCTCTTCGGGTTGGCGAGCGCCGACATCCGGCTCTTGAGCGCGACGCTTTCCATCAGCGGGACGATGTAGACGCAGCCGCGTTCGAGCACCGCGCCGTCGGCGAGATCGATCTCGTGCATGCCGAATGCGCGCAGGCGCTCCAGCACGCTCGCCCCCGAGCCCGGCAGGAAGCTCGCGCGGACCCGGTAGGCGACGCGGCCCAGCCGCAAATCGAGGCTGGCCGGCTGAATCTGGTCCTCGCCGATGTTGGCCGCGGCGGTGATCTCATGGCCGCGGATCATCGCGCGGATCTCTTGGGCCGGGAGAATACCGGTCGCGCGCGCCGGTTGGGCGGCGCCATTCTCGCCGTTGCCGAACAGCTTCCCCGGAATTTCGCCTGAAGCCATCACCCGCCGATCATACCTATAAAAGGCCGCTATGGTATCGACCTTGCGCCACCGGCGGTCAACGCCCGCGCGCCATTCTCGCTGCAATTGCGAATGATCTTTTGCGCGGGCGCGGGGCTGCGGGTAGAGTGCGGCCCGCCCCGGAGCAAGCGGGCGAGGAGGATCGAGCCCGTGAGTGTCGCGACCAGGCAAAAGCGTATGACCGTGCCGCGAATCCAGGCGATGAAGGGCGAGACACCGATCGTCTGCCTGACCGCCTATACCTCGCTGACGGCGGTGCTGCTCGACGACAGCGTCGATCTGCTGCTCGTCGGCGACTCGCTCGGCATGGTCCTTTACGGCATGGAGAGTACGCTGGGCGTCACGCTGGACATGATGATCGCCCACGGCCAAGCCGTGATGCGCGGCTCGAAGCGCGCCTGCGTCATCGTCGACATGCCGTTCGGCAGCTATCAGGAATCGCGCGAACAGGCGTTCCGCAATGCCGCGCGGATCATGAAGGAAGTCGGCTGCTCGGGAATCAAGCTCGAAGGCGGCGTCGAGATGGCCGACACCATCCGCTTCCTCAGCGAGCGCGGGATCCCGGTGTTGGGCCACGTCGGCCTGATGCCGCAGTCGGTCAACACCGCCGGCGGCTTCCGCTCGCTCGGCAAGGCCGAGAAGGAGGCCGCCGACATCATCGCCGACGCCCAGGCCACCGCCGAGGCCGGCGCCTTCGCCACCGTCATCGAGGGCACGTTCGAGCCGGTCGCGCGCGCGATCACCGCAGCAAATCCCGATCCCCACCATCGGCATCGGCGCCTCGCCGGCGTGCGACGGGCAGATCCTGGTGACCGAGGACCTCGTCGGGCTTTTTTCCGACTTCAAGCCCAAGTTCGTCAAACGCTACGCCGAGCTCGGCGCGGGCATCGCCGCGGCCGGCAAGGCCTACGCCGAGGAGGTCCGCGCGCGGCATTTCCCCGGCCCGGAGCACTGCTTCGGGGTCGATCAGGTCGGGCGCCAAAAAACAATGACGCAAGGCGCGGCGGCGCCGCTCGCCACGGTCCGCACCGTCGCGGATCTGCGCGCGCGTGTCGGCGAGTGGCGCGGCGCAGGCAAGACGCTGGCTCTGGTGCCGACCATGGGCGCACTGCACGACGGCCATCTCGCGCTGGTCCGCCTCGCCCTTGCCCGCGCCGACAAAGTCTGCGTCAGCCTGTTCGTCAACCCTGCTCAGTTCGGACCGAACGAGGACTTCGCCCGCTATCCCCGCGACGAGGCCGCCGATGCGGCCAAGCTCCGCGACGCCGGCGCGCATCTTCTGTTCGCGCCGCCGCTCGAACAGGTCTATCCGCCGGGGTCGCTGACGCGCGTTAGTGTCCCCGAGCTCGGCGACATCCTCGAAGGCGCGTTCCGCCCGGGGTTCTTTACCGGCGTCGCCACCGTCGTCGCCAAGCTGCTGCTGATGGCGCTGCCCGATGTCGCGGTCTTCGGCGCCAAGGACTACCAGCAGCTCCAGGTCATCCGCCGGCTGAGCGCGGATCTGAATATCCCCGTCGAAATTCTCGCCGGCGAAACGGTGCGCGAGGCCGACGGTCTCGCGCTGTCGTCGCGCAATGCCTACCTCACGGCCTCCGAACGCCGGATCGCTCCGGCGCTGCACGCGGCGATTCTGGGCGCGGGGCGCGCCGCGGCCGCGGGCGCAGACGCACGCGCGCTCGAAGCGAACGCCGCCGCCACCCTGCTCGCCGCCGGCTTTACCAAGGTCGATTATGTCGCCGTGCGCGACGCGGAGACTTTGTCGGAATGGGCCGATCGCTCGCGGCCCGGTCGCGTTCTCGCCGCCGCCTGGCTGGGCCGGACCCGGCTCATCGACAACGTCGCGGCCGTCGCGGACTGAACCGGCGATCACGCCTTACCTCGGTCCGGAACGTGGGGATCGCGGTCCCAGGGGAAATCGATCCAGACGTCCTGATCGACCTCGCGCAGGAAGGTATCGACAAACGGTCGCGCCGCCGGCTTGACGTAGAGCGCGGCGTAATGGGCCTTGGGCAACTGCCGGCGCGACTCCTCGGCGGTGGCGCCGCTGTCGGCGACATCGTCGATCAGGAGCCAGCCGGAGCCATCGCCGATCGCGGCCGGCGCCGCCTTGACGACCTCGATCGGGCCCTTGACCTGACCGTCATAGCTGGCGAGACAGATCGTGTCGATCAGACGAATGCCGAGGACCCGGGCGACGATGGCGGCCGGCACCAGCCCGCCCCTCGTGATCGCGACCATCCCGGTCCACGGCCCCAGACCCTTCAGCCGGTTGGCGAGATCGGTCGCTTCGCGATGGGTTTCGTGCCACGAACTCGCATGAATCCGCCCATCCCCCCGCATCACATTCATCGCCCGTCCCTCCCGTCAGCGCGCCAGCGGGGGCGATGCTTACAGCAACGCGGGCCGGGACCAAGCGGTTTTTTGTGAAGCCGCGAGCCCTCGGTGTTCCGGGTTGAAATTCCGGTAAATCTACTTTAGGTTGTGCTTGCTCTCGCCCGGCACCACCGCGCTCGGGCACGATGGAGCTTGGTGGCCGGCTTTGCTGGCACAGGCGGTCGCGGAGGAGGTGCGTCTGCTCGATCACCTGCGCGCCGTCGTGGCGGCCGCGTGGGACCGCAACGGCGCCCCCGACCCGGCCGACGCCCTGGCCCAAGGGGGCGCGGCAATACCCCCGACAACGACGGCCCCCTTTAATGTTCACACTACTAGGTCAACTGTCCGAACCGGCATCCGAGCAACGGCAACACAAGAGACTGCCCCCATGTAGGGTCAGCGTCGTGCATGCCCGTTGTGGCGCATGTCATGCGAATTTATTCTGGTCCACGGACAGCGACTTGCGCGAAAGCCGAACGCGGGAACGTTAGTCCTTCCGCCGCGCGGCGGCCCAACGGACTGACGGACTGACGGACTGACGTTAAAGCCGGTCCGGAATCCCTCCGGTCAATTAAGTCTAATTAAGTGGGATAAGTATCAATGGCCGCGGCTAGGTACCCAGGGAACTTTCTGTGACAGACTGGCTGATGGTTTCAATTCTACTTAGCATCCGTTGCGCGGTCGCAAAAGACGTCAAGAAACATCTAAGAACGAATGCTGCGATTCTAAGTGCGCGCCCACCTGCAGGCGTGAAAATACTGCAGAAAATTTATGGACAGCGCGGCCTTCTCGGCTTCCTTGTTCCGTACGCTGCTTTAGTTGGCTTGTTCATCCTAACGGAAACCATGGTCTCAACTCAGTGGCCGCACCTCATCCCTTTATGGAGCAACGACCAGACCATCGGACCTTTCCTCAAGGATGTCACCAGCTACTTTTTGGGCGCGCAGGTTGTGATGATCGGACTTCTTTTTCCTATCGCCGTCGGCCTGGTCACTTTGATCGTACAACGGGAAGTTTCATCAAGCACTGTTTCTGATATTCAGGTGTACTACGGCGAAACGCTGGCATATCGGATCGGCGCAAGCGGCATTGCCTTGTCAATTGTGCTGGCTGCGCAACTCCTTTGGCCTGCACAGGTAGCTGTTCAGGGCCTTGGCTATGGTACGGCCTCGAAATATCCAAAGTTGTGCTCACTGCCATTCATCTGATATGGTTGATAATAAATTTACGCGGCATTGTGGCATTTTCTTCAGACCAGTCTCAGTTTCATGCGCCCAGCAGAGCGCGCTCTCGTGCCGTCGAGCTATGTTTTAATTCCCGATGACCTTTCAGAAAGATTGACGGGGCTCGCTATGCCAATGCTGAGCACTTCCTCCTTGATCAATCGGGAACATGCCTCATGGAGGATGGGCAACCAACGATTTGCTCGGTTCTAGCCTTGGAGAATTCGGTAAGATCGAAGTCGCGGCGTCCGCCACTTCAAAAAAGACACTCAAGGATGTGTGGCTAAGACCTTTAAGATGGGCCGTTCGAAGCTGGTTGAACCGCTGTAGCAAGCAAGCAGCCGATGCTTCCCAGGGACGTTCCTGCCCCACACTGGTATTTCTTCCAAATTGGCGATGGCCACTGCTGGACGATGGCATCATCTGTCGGCGAAATCACGGGGTTCCGTTAAACGCGATGGAACGTTTCTTAATCAGACAAAGCTTCAGGTTCGGCAAACAGAGGCGATGAAAAAGCAGCCGTCCCCATCCGATATGCTTGAGGAACTGGCCGATAAAGTTATCGGACACATGGATCGTCTGGCATTCACGAGCTTCCAGAACGCACTGGACGAGATGATCGACTTTCATCGCTTCCTGATAGAAGCCTACGAAACGTGTGACGGAATGGCCAAGCCGCAAGTTTCGCGCAAATCGGTGACTGGGGTGCTTTGCATGAAGACTGGATCGGGGAGTACCGCCGGTTGTTTGATCGGGCGACACGGTACATCGGTCAGGAGAACGATTTTATCCAGACCCTAGCTCGCGTTCCCTTTCAGCTGTTGCCGGCAGACGGGCGGCACTCGGCCCCGGCGGTGACGATTAGTCTGCTGGATCTTGTTGCTATACTTGCTCATCGCCTCGAAGACTGGGTCACTCAACGCCGCATCTACGAGCCGGAAGCAGAGATTTCAGAGCCAACGGTTCCGCGCCTAGCCGGCTCTGACCAATCTGCATACAAGGAAGTGGTCAGTAGCCTTGTCGGAACCTGGGAACACGCGCTTAAGATTGTTGACCAAATGTATGCGTGGCGCCAACGGGAACTTGCGCCTGCGGAACAATGGCAGAGATACGCCGCCAGTTGGCCGTTCTTACAGCAGCATCTACAAAATTCAGCCTATTTATTGGCTGTTGCCGTCTTCAACGACGACGAAATCGGAGCGGAGTACTATGCGGAAATGGTTCTTCGCTGGTTCGATGGGCAGAGACATGCGCTCGAAGACGACTTTCCACTTATTGAGCCGCTCCTGACTCCCGACCTCCTGGAAAGGGGATGGAATGAGGTCCTGAGTTGGTTGGCGTCCATGGTGGGACGTCCATCGTTGGATCAGCCTTCCCCTCCCGCTGTCTTCTCTGCGATTGTCCAGAATGCCTCGGCGGACACGATAGTCGTTTGTGCCGGTGTGATGCTCGGCTGGTTCGCCGAACGGCGGCAGCGGACAGACCTTGCTTCAAGGATCGTGTCTCGACTTCTCAGCGACACTGGCGCCGAGAGCGACACCCATCCGACGCGGCAAGCAACTGGCTTTGTCCCATTCTTCTTTCATCTCATTCGAATCTTCACCGCTGGCGAGAGATTTGAGAAGCGGGGCTACGGCCATTGGCTGGATCGCCTGGTCGCAAAACTCGACTTCGATGGCGGAAAAGCCTGTCGTAGCGGGTCGACTTTTCACTCCATCCACGCGGCACGAGCGAGAGGACCTTTTAGGGCCGTGGCTTGCATGTCTGATTGCCCAAACGCCTGCGGAGAGCGATGCACGTGTGGTCATGGCAGTTGCCCAATTGACGGATCGGGAAGATGCCTTCGCCTACGGGGACCGGTCGCTGCGGAAACTTCTCGATGATCTGCGCAAACTAAAATCCGGACTGGGGCCGAAGGAGCCGAGTATCTCAACCGCTGCGCAATAGCCTTAAACCCTGCGGACTAAAACCGACGAGCGATTGGAGGGAGTGTCGTCGATCCTTGACGAAATTATCGAGGCGATCGAGGTGCAGAGAAGAGAGCGACTTCGAACGTCGTCCTGTCGACGAAGGAGAGCTTAATGCGATCAGAGAGCGGGTGGAGAAAGCTCTGATATCAGATAGCGGCGGCATTGAAGTTTTCGACGGCTTCTCGATTACACGGGAGCCTGCCGATCTTTGTGATCGGGAATGCACCGTTTCTGGAATTGAGAAAGGCTACTTAACCAACCCCGAAATGGCTAAAAAGCCGGGGAACATCTGGGAAGGTGTCACGCGGACCGTTGAGAACTTTGCGGCTAACTTGTTTGGGGTTGTTTGACAGCGCCCTGTCGGTTGGTAAATGTCCAGGATGAAGCGTCCTACTTGCTGGCGCTGACCGATGAAGCTCGACCGATGTTACAGGCTGGGCTTCGACCGTTCTTCTAGTGCGAGGACGGAAAGACCCTGCCTGGATTTGGGATTGGTTCGCTTGGAGCGGCACGCGGCTGCCAGGTCTTCAGGTCACACGGAAATCCCAGGTTCATACGAACCTGTATCTCGGCACAGTGAATGAGATAGACGTCTATCGGGCGAGGCCAGATAAAGGCGAGTCTGCTTTTGTTTCGCTCGGATTTGCTATCCAAGGTGAGCTACGGCGTCAGGGGTGACGGCGGTAGTCGCGATGTCGAGTTTGTAATGGGGCAGGATGAACAGTCCGGCGCTCTGAAGTTTCGCTTGAGCCAGCGCACGGAATGGCGGGAGGATAAAATTATAGTACTTCGTTACGCCGCCATGGTGGGGTGATTACAGCCTGCGACTTCGATGGTCCTTGAGCAGGGAGAGGAACAGAGTAAAGCCGCGGGCCTATCTCGATACCGCCAAACCTCGCATCCCCACCATCGGCCTGGGCTTTAACCTGCGCGACCCGGATGTTCGGGATGCGGTGCTGAATCCTTCGGCTTCCGGAACGCTTGGTAACTTGAACCGGCCGTCTCAACGCAAACACGCCAACGACCGGTATTGGCCGTTGGCGTGCTGGGCGGGAGAGCGGTTAGCGGACGTAGATGTGGACTTCGTTGACGGTGGAGGTGTCGGAGGAGGCGGCGGAGAGGGCGACGCGGCTTGAGGGCAGGCCCATGTCGACCAGCGCGCGCTTGACGTTTTCGGCCTGGCGGCGGGCCTTGCTGCTCTCGACCGCGATGCGCCCGAGGCTGCCCTGGTCGGGAGTGACCGCGACCAGATCGAAGGCGGCGTTGTTGCGCCGTTCGAGGACCTTGCTGATGGCGTTGTAGACGGCTTCCTTGTAGGCCACCGTCGGACGGTCGAAGCGGATGACGACCAGCGGCCGGCGCTGGGCCAGGGATGAGACCTGCGACGGCTGCACGGGCGCCATCATCGCCTGCATCATCGGCTGGTTGGAGAAGCTGGCGCCGTAGATCTCGCCGTTGCGGATGCCCGACGCGAGCAGGTTGAGGTTGCTGCGCTCGGAGGCGACGTACTCGGTCTGGCGGCGGATGTCCTGGCTGAGTTCGCTGAGCAGGCGATCGATCAGGACCAGGGTCTGGTCGACCTCGTCCTGGAGGATGGCAAGCTGGCGATGATCCTCGTCGACCGCGCCGGAGAGGCCGAAGGTGGCCCGGGTCGCCTCGGCGAGGTAGGACGCGAGGTTGGAGTTGCCGTTGACCGAGGTCACCATCTTGTTCATCTCGATGACGTCGGTGGCGAGGCGGTCGAGATCGCCCTCGGCGGCGTTGAACTGCTGGACCAGGATCGGGTTGCCCGGCGTGGTCCCGACCTGCAGGCGGGTATTGATGCCGGCGATGGTGCCGTGGTAGCGCTGGGAGTCCTCGATCACCTTATGGCGGACGCCCTGGAGCCGCTGGTTGCCGTCGGAAATCGTGGTCTGCAGCCGGCGCAGTTCGTCGCGCAGCTCGGTCACCTTACGCCCGACGTAGGTTCCCGTCGAAGCACCCGGCGTCACTCCCGGCGGCTCGAAATTCGTCGTCCCCAATGCCGGTACCGCGCCGCCGGTGGTGAAGCTTCCGGTGTAGGCGACCGCGCCGACGTTGCGCGGGCGCGAGCCGTAACTGACCGGAACCATGGGATTGGACGAGCTCGGCGCCGCCGCCGACATGGCGGGGACCGGCGCCGCGCTCTCGCCGGGCGCCGAGCTGAACGGATCACCGACGGAGGAACATGCCGCAAGCCCCAGGACCGCGACGGCAACGATGGGCGAAAACCTTGTGGAGACCATGAACCCCGACTGCCTCTACCTGTGGAATGGGCCCGGAGCGCGTTACGAGAACACGCGTTAGGACGGTTCGACCCGCCAATATGTATGCAAACGGAGTGAAAGAACCCTTAACGGGGTCGCGGGCCTCATTATCCAATCCGAAGCCGCCGGCGCTTTCGCCTTGCGCCCGAGCGATGGTGAGCGAACCTTGCGCGAGCTTCAAACGTAGCCGCGGTTGATCGCGAGCGGCGGCTCGGCCGGGCCGGTGGAGGTGGAGACGTTGAATAACCCCAAGCGTCGATGGCTTGGCCGCGGCGGACCGTGATCCGGCGGGCTTTTGCCCTTTTACCGGGTGTGCCCGCGTGGTAATCGTCGGCAACGAATGACGAGCGGCACTGGCCGGGTCGGCCCGGGACGTCTGGTCAATTCTCCATGGAACATCAAAAGGTTGGCGGAGGGAAGATTATGCTGCGTGGGAAAATCCTGGTTGCTCAGGGCGGCGGACCGACCGCGGTCATCAACGAGTCCCTGGTCGGCGCGGTCATCGAGTCGCGCAAGGTGGCGACGGTCGAGAGGGTTTACGGCGCTTATCATGGGGTTCGCGGCATCATCAACGAGGACTTCATCGATCTCACCCGCGAGACCACGCATAACCTCGAGATGGTCGGCAATACGCCCTGCTCGGCGCTCGGCTCGACCCGTGACAAGCCCGACGAGAAGTATTGCGCCGAGATCTTCAAGGTCTTGCAGGCCCATGAAATCGAGACGTTTTTCTACATCGGCGGCAACGACTCTTCGGACACCCTGCGGATCCTTAATGAACAGGCCAGGGGCGCGAAATACCCCCTGACCTGCGTTCATGTTCCCAAGACCATCGACAACGACCTGATGATCAACGACCACACGCCGGGATATCCGTCGGCGGCGCGGTTCGTCGCCCTCGCCTTCGCCGGCGCCAACCTGGACAACCGGGCGCTTCCGGGAGTCTACGTCGCCGTGGTCATGGGCCGGCACGCCGGCTTCCTCACCGCCGCCTCGGCACTGGGGCGGAAGTTCGACGATGACGGCCCGCACCTGATCTACGTTCCCGAGCGCGCCTTCAGCCTCGAGCGGTTCGTCAAGAACGTCCAGGAGGTCTACAACAAGTACGGCCGCTGCATCGTCGCCGTCTCCGAGGGCATTCACGACGAGAGCGGCGCCCCGATCGCGACCAAGCTCGCCAAGAAGGTGGAGCATGACGCCCACGGCAACGTCCAATTGTCGGGAAGCGGCGCGCTCGCCGACCTGTTGACCGACTACATCAAGACCCACACCAACATCACCCGGGTGCGCGGCGACACCTTCGGCTACCTCCAGCGCTCATTCCTTGGCTGCATCTCCGACGTGGATGCGCGCGAGGCCCGCGAGGTCGGCGAGAAGGCGGTGCAGTACGCCCACTTCGGCTCGAGCCAGGGTCACTACAGCGGCTCGGTGACGATCCAACGCACGGGGTTCTATTCGGTCGAGTATCATCTGAGCGCACTCGAGGATATCGCCGGCAAGACCTTCGTCATGCCCGACGAATTCATCTCCGATGACGGCCACGACGTGACCGATCAGTTCCTGCTCTACCTCCGGCCGCTGTTGGGTTCCGGCATGCCCGAGGTCGCGCGGCTGCGCCTCAACAAGGTCCCGGCGATCCTCAAGAAGACCTAGAGCATCCTGCGCTCACGTGAGCGCAGAGAAGATGCTCGATCAATATGAAATCGATCAACTTTTATGCCTTCAAGTGTTTCCACTTGAAGGCATGTTGATCGAGCCTAAGCCTCGAGACTTAGCCTAACAGGCTCTTTGCGCCCGGACCCGCCCTGGTGGCCGGATCCGGGCGCCGAGGGACGCCGGGTGGCTTGGCGCGGCGCCGCCCTCCTGCTACGCTCGGTAGAAGAGGAGGTTTCGGTCATGCTCATGAACAACAGAACGTCGGCGCTGCTCGTTGTCGACATTCAAGACAGGCTGTTGCCGGCGGTTCGCGACGGCGAGGGCGTGGTCGCCAAGGCGCGAACGCTCCTCAAGGCCGCGGCCGCGATGGGCGTGCCAATCCTCGCCTCGGAGCAGTATCCGCAAGGCATCGGCCACTTGGTACCGGCGATCGCCGAGCTGATCCCCCCGGGCGCGACGCTGGAAAAGCTGCATTTCTCATGCCTTTCGGATGCGGATTTCTCACGCCGCTTCAGCAATCTCGGCCGCACCCAGGCGGTCGTGGTCGGGCTTGAGTCCCATGTCTGCGTTCTCCAAACCGTTGAACAATTGCTCGAACGCCATTGCGATGTCTTCGTGGTCGCCGATGCCGTGTCGTCGCGAACGGCGGCGAGCTACGAGTTCGCGTTGCGCCGCCTCGAGGCCGCGGGCGCACGCGTGGTGACGGCGGAAATGGTTGTCTTTGAGTGGCTCGGGCAAGCCGGCACGCCCATGTTCCGTGAGCTCATCAAGCTCATAAAGTAGGTGACGGACACGCTCCAAGCCGTTGAGCGTGCGTTCTGTCAAGGATTGGAAAGACCAGGCCATGGAAGGTACCGGCGCAACCGCGGAACACGATCTGATCGCCGAGGTTCTCGCCGGACGGCGGCGGAGCATCGCCAAGGCGATGTCGCTGGCCGAGTCCACCGGTGCTACTGGGCGGAGCATCGCCGCCGCCATTCACGGCCACACCGGGCGCGCCCACGTGGTCGGCCTCACCGGCGTGCCGGGCAGCGGCAAATCGACCATGGTGCGCGTCCTCGCCCAGCATTTCCGCCGCGCCGGGAGACGGATCGGCATCGTCGCGGTCGACCCGTCGAGCCCGTTCTCCGGCGGCGCCATTCTCGGCGATCGCATCCGCATGCTCGATCTGGCCGGCGACCCCGGAATTTTTATCCGCAGCATGGCGACCCGCGGCGCGCTCGGCGGCCTGGCGCGCTCGACCCTCGATGTGGTCGACGTGTTCGATGCCGCCGGCTTCGACCTCATCCTGATCGAGACGGTCGGCGTCGGCCAGGACGAGGTCGACATCGTTCAGGCCGCCCACACGGTGGTGGTCGTCTCGGCCCCGGGTCTCGGCGACGAAATCCAGGCGATCAAGGCCGGCGTGCTGGAGATCGCCGACATCCACGTCGTCAGCAAGTGCGATCGGCCGGAGGCGACGGAAACGGTCATCGATCTCAAGACCATGCTCAAGCTCGGCGGCAACGGCCGGGACGCCTCGTCGTGGTCGGTCCCGGTGCTCGCGACAAGCGCGCAGAATCAAGAGGGCATGGAGAACCTGGTCGCGGCCATCGAGCGTCACCGCGCTCACCTCGACGACAGCGGCGAGATGGCCGACCGGCGGCGCAAGATCGCCGAGATGCGCATTCTCAAAACCGCCGAGGAGATCATCCGCGAGCGGATCGCCGGCCGCGGCGCGCGCACGCTCGATGCGCTTATCGACAAGGTCCTGGACGGCGGCCTCGACCCCTACTCCGCCGCCCTTGGCCTGATCGACACACACGGGCACGCCTGATCGCAAAGAGCGCAGTTCCGCGCTAACCCCTCGCACAGTCTCGCGATGCACAAAAAGAAAGGGCGGCGCCGGTTGTAACCGCGGCGCCGCCCCCCATTACGCCCTCTCAGCGAGATGGGGTCGTTACGCTTTCATCGCCACGTACGGGCCGGGGCCTTCATCGATAACCGGCAGCTCGCCCGCGCCGGGCTGGCGGGCCGGTACCATCTCCTTGCCCGACTGTTTCTTCGACCAAGCGTCCCAGTCCGGCCACCACGAGCCGTCCTTCTGGTTGGCGTGCGCCAGCCACTCGTTGGGATCGGCCGGCGGCTTTTTGTCGGTGAACCAGTAGCAGTATTTCTTGGCCGCGGGCGGATTGATGACACCGGCGATGTGGCCGGACGCGGCCAGCGTGAAGTGGACCGGGCCGGTGAAGATCTGGGTACCCTTGTAGGTCGACATCCACGGCGCGATGTGATCCTCGCGCGCCGACAGGAAGTAGGTCGGAATCTTGACCTTGCGCAGATCGATGGGCTCGCCGGCCAGCGTGATCCCGCCCGGGTCGACCAGCTTGTTCTTCTGGTAGAAATTCCGCAGGTAGAAGCTGTGCATGGCATAGGGCATGCGGGTCGAGTCGGAATTCCAGTAGAGCAGGTCGAACGGGAATGGATCGTTGCCGAGCAGGTAGTTGTTGACCACGAACGACCAGATGAGATCGTTCTCGCGCAGCATGTTGAAGGTGACCGACATCTCCGAGGCATCGAGGTAGCCACGCTCGGCCATCTTCTCCTCGAGATATGAAATCGTCGAATTCGTCGATGAAAACGCCGAGTTCTCCCGGCTCGGAAAAGTCGAGCATCGTCGTGAAGAAAGTGCCGCTGCGGATCCGGTTGTCGCCCTTGTTGACGAGGTAGGCGATGGTGGCGGCGAGCAGGGTGCCGCCGATACAGTAGCCGACGGCATTGACTTCCTTCTCGCCGGTCGCTTTCTCGACCGCGTTCAGGGCCTCGACGACGCCGCTGATGATGTAGTCCTCGAAGGACTTCTGCGCCAATTCCTCGGTCGGGTTGACCCACGAGATCATGAACACCGTATGGCCCTGATCGACGGCCCACTTGACCCACGAATTCTTCTCGCGCAGGTCGACGATGTAGAACTTATTGATCCACGCCGGCACGAACAAGAGCGGCCGCTTAACGACCTCTTCGGTGCTCGGATTATACTGGATCAGTTCCATCATCTCATTGCGGAAGATGACCTTGCCGGGAGTCGTCGCGATGTTCTTGCCGATCACGAACTTATCGTAATCGGTCTGACTGATCCTGAGCGAGCCCTTGCCCCGCTCCAGATCCTTGAGCAGGTTCTTCAATCCGTTGATGAGGTTCTCGCCGCGGGTCTCGATCGTCGCGCGGATAACCTCGGGGTTGGTCATCGCGAAATTCGTCGGCGACATGGCGCTGACGAACTGGCGGGTGTAGAAGTCGACCTTTTCCTTGGTCTTCGGGTCGATATCATCGACCTCGTCGACGCTTTGCTGCATCCAGCGCGAGGTCAACAGGTACGACTGCTTGATATAGTCGAAAACGTCGTTCTCTTTCCAGGCCTCGTCCTTGAACCGCTTGTCGTCGCGCCGCGGCTCGATGATCGGTTTGGTCTCCTGCCCCATCATCCGGCTGGCGGTGTGCTGCCACAACGACATGTAGTCCTGCCAAAGTGACATCTGCGCCTGGACCATCTTGGACGGGTCAGCCATCATCTTGGAGGTCAACTCCATGAACGAGCTGGCGATGTTCAAGGGGTCCTGCGGCCCCGATTGCTTGCTCATGAAGCCGTTGTTGGACAGCCATTCGGACAGCAGGCGCTGGCTCCGCTCGGCGATTTCAGAGAATGATTTAGCAAGTTCGGCAGTGTCAGGCAGCTGTACTTCCGTGCCTTGTTGGTTGGCCATGACTCAATCCTTTTTGATCCCACAGAGCAAATGCCGGCTCCTCCGGAGTCATTCTATCGCCGGCAACCACATGAACGAGAGGATGGGGCTACAGACGCTAAGTCTGTCAAGCCGTTTATAGCTCCTTAACCACCCTCGGGCAATGTTGATGTGACGCTTGGCCTGCGCGGGAGAATCGTTCGTTGGTTGCCACAGTCGATACGATCGCTGTCAAGAACAGCGCCGGGAAACCGGACCTTGCCCTTCGTACAACGACAGTACTCGGCATGGTGAGTTTGATCGCCCTTGGCGGGTGCGCCGGCGGCTTTCCCTACCATTACGCGCCGCCGCCGCGCGCGCAGCAGCTCGTGGCCGGCACCGCCCTGTCGCGGCCGCCGGCATCGGCGCCGCTGCCCCCACCGGGAACGACGGCGGTGCAAAGCTCACCCTATGCACCCTTTATTCCGGTGGCAGCGCCGCGGGTGAGCGCGCGGGTCCCGGACGCCGGTCTGCCCGCGGATTCATCGCGCCGCCTCTACGGCTCGCCCGTGAGTACGCCGTCCAAGGCGTCGCCCGGCGATCCGGAAATTTCGGGTGACGCCGCGATCCCGTCCATGCTGGCGCGGATGGGCGCCGTCGCCGCACCGTTCTCACGGCCCGGAAAGCCGGAAACACCGCCGCCGATACCGGCCTCAATTCCGGCGAATATTCCGGTACCGAGCTTCGAGCCACAAGCCATTGGCCGCGATCCGATCCGCACGGCGTTGCGCGTCGCGCCCGTAATTCCGCCCTTCTCGGGCTCCACGGAACCACCCGAACGGCCCTCGTGGCCGGCCGCGGCGGCGAGCGATAACGGCGAGTTGGCCGCGGCGCTGCCGGAGGCGGATGACGCGGCGGAATTCGACGCCTACGCTTCACCGGCGCCCGTGCAAGACGACGCGGCGGAGTTTGACGCCTACGCTTCAGCAGCGCCCGTGCAAATCGACGAGAACGAAATCGAGACGATCGGCCTGGACACCGCCCCCGCTCCTTATACCTTCGACATCCAAGGCGGACGCGCTCGCCCGCTCGACCATCCCATGTTCCGCCAAACCGCCGGTCCGCTCGCGACCGTGGTGGTCTCAACCAGCGGCGTTCAGGTGATGGCTGAGGCGGCCGTGAGAGTCGCGCCCGCGGTCATGATCCTACCGGACGATGCCGGCGCTTGGGCGCCGGTTACAGCGGCGGCTTATCCCATGGCCGAGTCCGTCGCGCCGTACGGTTCCGTCCCGCAACACGCCGATAACGGGACGCTGATCGCGACGCTGCTGTTCGCCGACGGCTCGGTCGACGTTCATGACCGCGAGCGTGAGATCCTGCGCAAGGTTGCCCGGATTCAAATGGAGCGTGGCCGCCCGTTGACCCTGATCGGTCATGCCAGCCGGCGAACCCGCAGCATGGATCCGGCGGCCCACAAGGAAGCCAACCTGCGGATTTCGCGCGAGCGCGCCGAGGCGGTGGCCCGCGTGCTCGCCGACTTCGGCGTTGCCAAGTCGGTGCTGCGCGTTACCCCAATGGCCGACAACGAGCCGTTGTTTTCGGAAGTGATGCCGTCGGGAGAAGCCGGCAATCGGCGGGTCGAGGTCTACCTCGGCTATTGAACGCGACCGGCGAATAAGACAAGCTGATGTCTGCCGCCCGTTAACGTCGCTCGACCCTCGCGTCGATGCGGCGTGACGTGCGCTGCCGCGACCACAGGACATCAGCCACATGAGCCAAGAATTTCACGCCGTTCGCCGACTGCCGCCGTACGTCTTCGCCGAGGTCAACGCCATGAAGGCGCGCGCGCGGGCCGGCGGCGATGACATCATCGATTTCGGCATGGGCAATCCGGATTTCCCGACGCCGCCGCACATCGTCGAAAAGCTTACCGAGGCGGTCAAGGATCCGCGCACTCACCGCTACTCGGAGTCGCGCGGCATCAAAGGCCTGCGCAAGGCCATTTCCGGCTACTACAACCGCCGCTTCGGCGTTGACATCGACCCGGACAGCGAGGCGGTGGTGACGATCGGCTCGAAGGAAGGGCTCGCTAACCTGACGCACGCGATCTCGAGCCCCGGCGACGTGATCCTCGTGCCCAACCCGAGCTATCCCATCCACCAGTTCGGCTTCATCATTGCCGGCGCCGTGGTCCGCAACATTCCCGTGCGCCCGGATAAGGATTTTCTCGCCGCGCTCGAACGCGCGGTCAAGCACAGCGTGCCGAAGCCGACCGCGTTGGTGCTGAACTATCCGAACAATCCGACGGCGGAGTTGGCGAGCCTCGACTTCTACGGCGAAGTGGTTGATTTCTGCCGCCGCCACGAGATCTACATCCTGTCGGATCTGGCCTACGCCGAGATCTATTTCGACTGCCCACCGCCGCCCTCGATCCTCCAGGTACCCGGCGCGCGCGACATCGCCGTCGAGTTCACCTCGATGAGCAAGACCTACTCCATGCCCGGCTGGCGGATCGGCTTCGCCTGCGGCAACCAACGGCTGATCGCCGCCTTGGCCCGGGTCAAGTCTTACGTCGATTACGGCGCGTTCTCGCCGATCCAGATCGCCGCGACCGCCGCGTTGAACGGCGACCAGGCCTGCGTCGCCGAGACCCGCGAGCACTACCTCCGGCGCCGCGACGTCCTGATCGCCGGTTTGCGGCAGGCAGGATGGGACGTTCCGCCGCCGCCGGCGACCATGTTCGCCTGGGCGCCGATCCCGCCGGCGTTCGCGCATCTGGGCTCGCTTGAATTCGCCAAGATGGTGCTGCAGGAAGCCAAGGTCGCGGTTTCGCCCGGCATCGGCTTCGGCGAGCACGGCGATGGCCATGTCCGCTTCGCCTTGGTCGAAAACCAGCAGCGCACCCGCCAAGCCTTGCGTAATATCAAATCCTTCCTTGGCCGCTATCACAATGTCATCGAGCGCAGCGAACAGAAGGTTTCCGCGGCCGAATAGTCAGGCGAAGAGTCGAATGAGCGAACAGGCGGGATCCGGCGCGATGTCTTGCGGGCAACGAGCGGCAGGGGCAATGAACGCTCCGCTGCGCGTCGCCATCGCCGGCTTGGGCACCGTCGGCTCCGGCACCGTCAAGCTGCTTCAGCGCAATGGCGAGCATCTCGCTCGGCGCTGTGGCCGCTCCATCGAGATCACTGCCGTCGCCGATCTTGACCGGCGCGATCGCGGCGTTTCGCTCGACGGCTACCAATGGTTCGACGACGGCGTCGCCATGGCCAAGGAGGCGCCGGCCGACGTGATTGTCGAGCTGATCGGCGGCTCCGAAGGCCCGGCCCGGCGCGTTTCGGAGGCCGCACTGGCCGCCGGCCGCCATCTCGTTACCGCCAACAAGGCCCTGCTCGCCCATCATGGCGCGAGCCTGGCGATAGCCGCCGAGGCCGCCGGGCTGACGCTGGGCTTCGAGGCCGCCGTCGCCGGCGGCATTCCCGTTATCAAAACGCTGAAGGAAGGCCTTGCCGGCAACGCCTGCGGGCGGGTCTACGGAATTCTCAACGGGACGTGTAATTTCATCCTGACGGCGATGCGCGAAAGCCGCCGCGAGTTCGCCGACGTTCTCGCCGAGGCCCAGGTGCTCGGCTACGCCGAGGCCGACCCGAGCTTCGATGTCGATGGTATCGATAGCGCCCACAAGCTGGCGATCCTGGCCACCGTCGCGTTCGGCTGCAGGCTCGACCTTGATGCAGTGCACATCGAGGGCATCCGGCACATTTCGCCGATCGATATCGCCTTCGCCGAGGAATTGGGCTACCGGATCAAGCTTCTCGGGATCGCCGCGCTGACAGAAAGCGGGGTCGCGCGCCGGGTGCACCCCTGCATGGTCCCGGCGGGCGCGCCGATCGCTCACGTCGACGGGGTGTTCAACGCCGTCGTTGCCCACGGCGACTTCGTCGACACGCTGGTCCAGGTCGGCCGCGGCGCGGGCGAGCAGCCGACGGCGTCGGCGGTTGTCGCCGATCTGGCCGACATCGCCGCCGGGCGGTCCTCGCCGACGTTCGGCATCCCCGCCGCGGCTTTGCGCGATCTCCCGGCGCTCGCCATGGGCAGCCATCGCGGCGCCTACTACGTCCGGCTGATGGTCCTCGACAAGCCCGGCGTGTTCGCCGATATCGCAGCGATCCTGCGCGACAACGCCGTATCGATGGAAGCGGTCCTTCAGCGCGCCCGCGCGCCTGGCGAGGCGGTGCCGGTGGTGCTAATCACCCATGAGGCGGAGGAAGCGGCCGTCACCCGCTCGCTGCGGCGAATCACCGAGCTCAACGCCTGCGTCGAGCCGCCGCGGATGATCCGCATTGAGCCGTTCTAGACAAACCGCATGGTTGCGCAAGCGGCCTCGCGCGGCGTCATGGCTGTAGGCGGGAAAGATGTTGGGCGAGCGGACCCGTCTCGCGCTATATTTGGTTATGATCAAACTTCGTAGTCGAAGCCTGTCCGCTTGATGCCCGCCTCGGCAGCGGTGCTCGACGGCCGCGATGTCGGAACAAGCGTGCTCGGGGTCGAGCGCTCGTTGTGCGGCAAGCGCTGGCTGCTCCGCCCGGTGGATGAACGAATGGCGGCAGCCATCGCCCAGACGCTTGATGCTCCCTCTCTCATCGGCCGGCTGCTCGCCGCGCGCGGCATTGATGCCGAGGCCGCGGCCGACTTCTGCGGCCCGACGCTGCGCCGCCTGCTCCCCGATCCCGACAGCCTTGCCGACATGGCGGTGGCCGCGGAACGGATCATCGCGGCCGTTGCGCGACGCGAGCCGATCGTCGTCTTCGGCGATTACGACGTCGACGGCGCGACCGCGAGCGCGGTTCTTGTGCGCTTCTTTCGAGGGCTGGGGATCGAGGCCGGAGTCTACATCCCCGACCGGATCAAGGAAGGCTACGGGCCGAATACGCGCGCCCTGCGAGAGCTCGCGGCGGCGGGAACGAGGCTTGTCATCACCGTCGATTGCGGCACCTCGGCGCACGAGCCCCTGGCCGAGGCCGCCACGGCCGGGCTCGATGTCATCGTCGTCGACCACCACGAGGCGGCCAGGACGCCACCGCGGGCCCGCGCGATCGTCAATCCCAATCGGCACGACGACACCTCGGGACACGGGCACTTGGCCGCCGTCGGCGTCGCCTTCCTGCTCGCGGTCGCGGTCAACCGGCGATTGCGCGAGCGCGGCTATTTCACCGGGCGCAGCGAGCCGGACTTACGCCAGCTCCTCGATCTGGTCGCCCTCGGCACGGTGTGCGACATGGTCCCGCTGCGCGGGGTCAATCGCGCGTTCGTCATCCAGGGCCTCAAGGTCATGGCTCAGCGGCGAAACGCCGGCCTCCGCGCCCTGGCCGATCTGGTCGATCTGCATCAGCCGCCGGGCGCGTTTGAGCTCGGCTTCATGTTCGGCCCGCGCATCAACGCCGGCGGGCGGGTCGGCGAGGCCGCCATGGGCTCGCGCCTGCTTTCGACCGACGATGAGGCGGAGGCCCGCGCCTTGGCCTTGCGTCTCGACGGCTTCAACAAGGAGCGGCAGCGCATCGAGGCCGGGGTTCTCGACCGGGCCCTGGACCAGGTCGAACAGCGATACGGCGGACGGACCCCGCCGTCTCCGCTCGTTGTCGCCGGCGAGGATTGGCATCCGGGCGTGATCGGCATCGTCGCCAGCCGCCTGACCGAGCGGTTCGGCCGGCCCTCGCTGGTCATTTCGCTCACCGGCGAGCAGGGGACCGGCTCCGGCCGCTCGGTTCCGGGCCGCGATCTCGGCGCCGCGGTCAATGCCGCGGTCGCGGCCGGTTTGCTGATCAAGGGCGGCGGCCACCCGATGGCCGCCGGGTTCAGCATCGAGCGCGCACGGATCGACGAGCTTCCCGATTTTCTTGCCGCGCGCTTTGCCGCGGCGGCCGCCGAGGAGGCCCCGCCCTTCTATCTCGACGCCGCGGTCTCGCTGGTCGGCGGGTTGGCTGCCCTCGCCGGCGGGGTCGAGCGGCTGGTGCCGTTCGGCACCGACAATCCCGAACCGCGCTTCGTCATCGCCGCTGCGCGCGTGGCCTCCAGCCAGCCGATCGGCAACGGCCACCTGCGCCTGACTTTGGCCGATCCGGAAGGGGCGAGGATCGAGGCCATCGCCTTTCGCAGCCGCGGCACCCCGCTCGGCGACGCGCTCGCCAATCATGCGGGCGCGGCCTTCCACGTCGCCGGCCGGTTGCAGCAAAAGACCTGGCGGGGATCGCGCCGCCTTCAGCTTCTCATCGACGACGCCGCGCCGGCGTACTCCTGATCCTGCCCGCGCCGATCCTTAACGCCGCGGGAAGCTCGGCAGGGACAGCCCAAAAACGATCCCGGCGGCGCGCGCGGCGAAGCTTAAGGTAAGGCCGACGGCGATCGCGGCGGGCTCGTGGGCGGTGAGCGCGAACACCACGACGTAGGCGGCGGCGCCGGCCGCTGCGGCGGTGGCGTAGATCTCGCGCTGAAGAATGAGCGGGATCTCGGCGCAGAGCAGGTCGCGGATCACCCCGCCGAAGGTCGCGGTCATCACCCCCATGAGCACGGCCACGGCCATCGGCGCGCCCGCCGCCATCGCCGCCCGCGCGCCGATGACGCAGAAGATGGCGAGGCCCAGCGCGTCGGCCCAAGTCAACCAGAGTTGGCGCAGACCGAGGCGCGCGCCACGGGCCGCGGCAAAGACGGCCAGCGCGGCCGCCGCGCAAACGCCCAGATACTCGTTTCGCGCCACCCAGAATACCGGAGAGGCGCCGAGCAGCACATCGCGCAGCGTTCCACCGCCGATACCGGTCACCGCCGCGATCAGGACGCAGCCGAAGATGTCCATGTTCTTTTCCGCGGCCTTCAGCGTCCCGCTGACCGCGAACACGCCAACGCCGAACAGGTCCAGGGCGTAGAGGGCATCATCCAAGGTGAGCATCATCCAAGGGGGGCGTCATCCAAGGGGGGCGGGCCGCCCGGCCCAAGGCGGCGCGCCGGTCACTGCCCTGCCCGCGCCGCGCTCACGTTGCGAAGGCGAAAACCGGAACACCGCAGGCCGGCAGGCCGGCTTCGGCCATGATCTCGTCCCACAACTGTCGCAACGCCAGTTCCCGCCGTTCGCATGCCTCGTCCAGGCTGACAAAATCGTTGCTCAGCAGATACATCGACGCAGCCCGCGCGGCCTCGGCCCGCGCCCTCGGCGCCATGTTCTCGAACGGCATGTTGCCGGTCAAATTTCGCCTCCGCCGTACATCTCGTTGCGGCAGTAGCCGTAGGATGCGAAAGCCGCGCACCGGCGGAACTTGTCAAGGAAGTACGGAACATCGGCGTCCAGACCGAGGGCCTGGCGCTCAAGCATGGTCGGCGGCGCCGGCTCGACATAGACCGGCGGAGACGTTTCGACACCTTGGCAACCGGCGAATGCGAGCCCAGCGAGCGCGAGCCCAGCGGCCTTGAGCAAGGTCGTCCGCGTCAATAAGCATGAATTGAGTCCGGTCATGGTGAAATCATAGCGAGCCTCGCTCCCCGACCGCAATACACACAATGCCAAGCGTTAAGCCGACCCTGCCGCGCCCGGCTCTCCTTCGGCTATTCCTCGGGGCCGTTCGGATCGAGGATGTCCTCGCGGCGGCTGCGCTCTTGTTCGACCACGCGATCGAGGGATGGGTCGCGGGCGGTCGCGATCGCCGGTGGCGCCTTCTCCCGTCCGCCCGGAATGTTCTCGTCCGCCGCCGGCGGCGAGGCACGCGGTGCACGGCGCAGGCGTAGCGTCGGTTCGGGAAGATCAACGCCGGCCTCGCCCATCCGCGATAGCACGACCCGGATGGCCTCGCTGCGGACGCGAAGGAAGTCATGGCTGGCCTGGTCGACCCAGCCGGCGACGGTCAGGTTGACGACGGAATCACCTAAGCTTTCGTAAAGCGCCGACGGCGCCGGATCGGCCAGAATGCCGTCGACCGTGGCAAGGGCCTCGGTCGCGGTCCGCTGCGCCCGGGCAAGGTCCTCGTCGGGCGCGATGCCGAGCGGGAAGGTGAAGCGGCGGCGCGGCTGCTGGGTGAAATTGACGATCAGGCCCTTGAAAACGGTGGCATTGGGAATGCGGACCTGGTTGCCGTCGAGCGTCAGCAGCACGGTCGCGCGCGAGGTCAGCCGGACAACGATCCCTTCATGGTTTTCGATGCTGACATGGTCGTAGGGATCGAACGGGCGGCGCAGACTCAGCAGAATACTGGCGATATAGTTTTCGACGGTGTCGCGGAGCGCGAACCCGAGCGCGAGGCCGACGATACCGGCCGCGCCCAACAAGGTGTTGAACAGACTGGTGGCGTCGAGCAGTAGCAGCGCCAGCGCGGCGCCGCCCAGGATGACCGCGGTCTGGATGATTTGGCCGAGCAGTTCGGCAATGAAGGCGTTGGCGGCGATGCGGCGAAAGAGCGCCTTGCGCCGCGCCAGCCAGCGGCCGAGCACCACCGCCGCGGCGACAATCGCCAGGCCGACGAGAAGCACCGGCAACAGCCGGACGAAATCAGTCCACGCGATACCAAGCCGCTTCAAGGCCGGCGTCAGCCGCCCTTCCAGATCCTGGGCGACCTCGACGCGGTTCTCGACCTCGGCGACACCTCTGACATTGCGGGCGAGACGCCCCGCCTGGTCGCGCAGCGCCTGGGTGCTGACCTCGCCCGAGAGCACGACAACCCCGGACCTCACCTGAACCTGAACCGGCTCCAGGCCATCGACGGTCTCGAAGGTCCCGCGCAGACGGCGGGCGATGGCCTCGTCCTTGGCCGGATCGACCTCGGCGTCAACGGTTTTATCCGCCGGCGCCGACGCCACCGGCTGGCCGGAGCCCGATTGCAGCGCCGGGACAAGCCCGTCCTGAGCGGCGGCGGGTCGTGCGGCGAACACGGCGAGCAGGGCGAGCAGGCAAAGGATCGCGCGGGCGCGCCGGACGGCCGAGCGGCCGACACCGGGGGCCGGAACGCCGGTCGCAGTCATGGGGGTCGACGTCATTAGACGAGCTATCCGCGCGCTGGCCATGGTGGATGAGGCTATCACCGTCGCGACGGCCCGAACAGCCGCCGCCAAGCCCCGCTCAGGGACGAAGCCCGCGTCTTGGCCCCCGTCGTCTTGGCCCTCGTCTGGACGCCTGCCTTGGACTTTGTTGCATTGGCGGCGGCAACGTCGCGGCAGAATGTCGCATAACCCGCGCTCACCGGCACCGGCACACCGAGTTCGGCGAAATAAGCATCGAGCGTCGCCCGCGCGGCGGCAGGATCGTCGCTCTCAGCCTCGGCGCCCTGCGGCGACGCCGCGAACGCCAGTTCCTGGCCCCACCAGCCGGCGGCTTGGGGCCGCAGCGCGCGGACCATCGCCGCCGTCTCGCCGGGCGCTTGCGGCGACGCGCAGCGGGGCCAAATATCGGCGAACAAGTAGTCCGGCCGGCGGCCGTGCGCGGCGTCGTCGATGTGGGGGCCGAGCTCCGGATCGAGCGCGTCGGCTTGCAAGATCAACAACTTTCCGCGGCTCGGCCAGGTATCCCAGGCCACCGCGTCGCGCATCAGATCGATGACCGCGGCGGACTGCTCGACCACGATGACGTGCTCGACGCTCTGCTTGGCCGCGACGGCGTGGACGTACATCGCCATGCCGAGCCCGGCGACAACGACAACGCCGGTTGCCGCGGCAACGTGGAACGCGTGGCTCTCCTGCTCCATAAGCCCGGTCGACATCCACGGCAAACGGCCTTGATAAAGCACATGACGCGCGCATTCGAGGCTCGATCCCGAAAGGTAACCATCGGCGAGACTGGGCAGGTGGCGGCAATCCGCCAATCACCGCGGGTCGTCTCGCGGTAGCGCGGGAGCGAAAATAGGCCGAAGCCATAGGCCTTAAGCATCCGAAGATGACGCTCGGGATAAAGGCTCGCGTACCCTTCCATCCGCTTGTCCATAAGCCCCGTCAGACCCACTCCGGCAACGGTTTGCCGCTTCTTTTCGGCATGCGCCAGCCGAGGAACTTCAACCGACCGCGGGTGTTTACCGTCCGCGGAAAGAGGGGCATGAGCGTTTTTCCATGTTTGCAGCGCACAAAATTATTCCGTTGCGGACCAGATTTCTGCCAGAATTGACGTCTTAATGTCTCAAGGGCTATCCCTTAGAGCAACTGAGCGGGACGCGATGAGCAATCAAAGGCACGTGCGCCAGCGGGCGGAGAAGACGCGTGGGCCGGAAGCGGCCGACAATGTCATAACGCTCGACGTTCTCTCACCCGATTTAGTGCCGGATCCGGCACCGATCGACCGGGATACAAGCCGAGATGGCGGCAAGGATCCAACACCCGACTCGGACGCTCGTTCCGCCGACGCTCCTGGAAATCATGGGCAGAGCGAGCGAACCGCCGGCAAATCGCTCGATGCTGCGATAGGACATCGTTGCGGTCAATCCGCTTTGCCGCCGCACGCGACCCACGGCGCCGCGCATTTCCTGCTCCACTACGTCCGCCGCCGGATGTCGAGCCACCTGATCGTTCTCGCCTGCGTCCTTGGCGCCGTCGGCTGCAGCATTGGCGCCCAGTACGGGGTGAAGAACCTGGTCGACGTTCTCGGCCTGGGAACGCCTACAAACGTTCAGCTGTGGGGCGCGGTCATTCTCCTGCTTGCCCTGGTTGCTGGCGATAATATGCTCTTCCGCGCCGCCGGGTGGGCCGCGACGTACGCCTTTCCCGCCGTCGGTGGTGACATGCGGCTTGATCTGTTCGACCACCTGTCGGGCCATGGTACGCGCTACTTTTCCGACCGGTTCCCGGGCGCGCTGGCCGGCCGGATCACGACCGCGGCCAATTCGTCGTGGTCGATCGAGAATTCGCTGACCTGGACGACAATTCCCCCGGCCGCGGCGGTGGTCGCGAGCGTCGCGGTCCTGAGCACCATCAACTGGCAGATCACGCTGGTGCTGGTCGTCATCATCTCCATCCTCGGCGCGATCATCGGCAGGCTCGCGTCGGGCGGCAGCCATCTTCACGCCCGCTTCGCCGGGCGGGCGGCGGCGGTCACCGGCGATCTAACCGACGTCGTCAGCAACATCGGGCTGGTGCGCGCGTTCGGCGCCGCCGGGCGTGAGCGCGACCGGCTGTCGGAGAAGATCCGCCGCGAGATGTCGGCGCAGCGCAAGAGCCTGCGGTCACTCGAGAAGTTGCGTCTCTTTCACGCCGTATCGGTGTTTATCGTCACTGCCGGGGTGCTGAGCTGGGCGATCACGCTGTGGCGCGCGGGCAGCATTTCGGTCGGCGACGTCGTGCTCACGACGACGCTCGGGTTTACCGTCCTGCACGCCTCGCGCGACTTCGCCACCGCGATGGTCGAGGTGGTCCAGCACTTCGCCAAGCTGCGCGAGGCGGTCCAGGTCCTCGCTCTGCCGCACGAGATGGCCGACGCCGCAGAGGCCAAGCCGCTGATCAATCTCGGCGGCTCGGTCGAATTCGCCAACCTCTCATTCAGCTATCCCGACGGCGAGCACGTGCTGCAAGGCTTCAATCTCAGTATCGCGCCCGGCCAGAAGGTCGGCCTCGTCGGCCGCTCCGGCGCCGGCAAGTCGACAATCCTGTCGCTGCTCCAGCGTCTGTACGACCCCGACGACGGCCATATCCTGATCGACGGCCAGGACATCGCGATGGTGACCCAGCAGAGCCTTCGCCATTCGATCGCGGTGGTCCAGCAGGAGATTTCACTGTTCCACCGCTCGGTGCTGGAAAACCTGCGCTACGGCAAGCCGGACGCGACCGACGAGGAAGTCTACCGGGCGGCCGAGGCGGCCCACTGCACCGAGTTCATCAATCGCCTGCCGGACGGATTCGACACCATGGTCGGCGAGCGCGGCGTCAAGCTGTCCGGCGGCCAGCGCCAGCGGTTGGCGATCGCCAGGGCGTTCCTGCGCGATGCGCCGATCATCCTGCTCGACGAGGCGACTTCGGCGCTCGACACTGAGTCCGAACAGTCAATCCAGGAGGCGTTGATGCGGCTGGTCAAGGGCCGGACGGTCATCGCCATCGCGCACCGGCTGTCGACGCTCAACTCCTTCGACCGGATTGTCGTGCTCGATCGCGGCTGCATCGTCGAGGACGGGCCGTCCATCGATCTGCTCGAGCGCAACGGGGTCTACAGCCGGATGTACAGCCGCCAGCTTGCCGCGGCGAAAGGCCCGCATGAGTAACCGGGCGCCCCGCGTCCGCTTCTCAATTTCCTTCGTCGTCGGCGTTCTCTTCTTGGCGGGCGTTGTTGTGCCGGTATGCGCGCGAACCGCATACGCGGCGGGCGATAGCGAGGGCTCGACGGAGGCCCCGCCCCCCGCGGCCGACAACGCAGCCGACAACGCAGCCGGGCAACGCACGCTCGACGCTAACCCGGAAGAGAACCCAGAAGAGCGGTCGATCGGCGAGCCGTCCGCGTCGTCCCGGCCGGCGGGAGCGGATAGCTCGGCGGCCGAGCAACCGGCGGCGGCGCGCGCGGCGCAGAACAACCCCCCTGCCGATCATCCCGACGCACCGGACAACCCCGACGCGGTGCCGCCGTTGCCAAGACCGGCCCCGCCGGCGCAACCTCCGGTGGGGGAGGCCCCCGTCAAGGGCCTGCGCACGATTGCCGCCGACGAGGCGGCCGGTGTCCTCGGCAAGAAGGTGTTGGGCGCCGCCGGTGAGGATATCGGCATGATCGTTGATGTTCTGATCGATAGCGGCGGCCACCCACGCGCGGCGGTGATCGACTTCGGCGGCTTTCTCGGGGTCGGCAGCCGCAAGATCGCGGTCGATTGGGAGCTGCTGCAATTCCGGCCCGGCGACCACAGCATTCCGGTGCTGCTAGACGTCACCCGCGACGCAATCCAGGCGGCGCCGGAGTATCGACCGTCTAGCGAAGCCTCCAGCGTGGTCGTGGCGCCACGCGACCCGAGCCGGCCGCCCAGCCCGCCGCAAAGTCCCCGACCGAGGCTCCGGCCGAGGCTCCGGCCGAGTCCGCGATCAACTCCAAGGCGCCCACCGAGGCCGCCACTCCTGAACAAGGTCATGCCGGCGAACCCCCGGGCGATGCGCCTGTTACTGCCGAACCGGCGGCGCCTTCGCCGGGCAATGGCGCGCAGCCGGAGGCGCGCCAAGAGGCTGGCGAGGCGCCCGACGCGGCGAAGCTCGAAACGAAGATCCCGAAAGACAAGCCGAAGCGCGCCGCGCCGGCCGAGCCCCTTCCGCCGATCGCCGATCCGGAATTGCCTCCCGCGACATCCGCCCCGTCGACTCCGCCCGATGCCCGACAATGACCGCCAGCCGGAACTCGGCGCAGACCCGCAAAGCGCAACGATTGGCAAGGAAACGGCGCCGGGCCGGCTTCGGGCTGGACTGGCTCAATCTGTTCGTTGCCAATGTGCAAACCGGCTTCGGGCCGTTCCTCGCCGTCTATCTGACCACCGCCGGGTGGACGCAAACATCGATCGGCGTCGCGCTTAGCATCGGTACCGTAACCGCCATGGCGAGCCAGATTCCGGCGGGCGCGCTGGTGGACGCGGTGCGTCGTAAGACCCGGGTCGCGGTCTTCAGCATTCTCGCCTTTACCGCCAGCGCGCTTCTGTTCACCGTCCAGCCCATCCCGCTCTTCATCTATCTCGGCCAAATTCTCCACGCCTTTTCGAGCTGCACCCTCGGCCCCGCTCTGGTGGCGATGAGCCTCGCGGTCGCCGGACAGGCGGCGTTGGGAACGCGGCTGGGCCGCAATGCCCGCTTCGCCGCCATCGGCACCGGCGTTGGCGCGGCGCTGATGGGCGCGTGCGGCTACTATATTTCCGAACGCGCGGTCTTTTTCCTGACCGCCGCGCTAACGTTCCCCGCGGTCGGAGCGTTGCTGCCGCTGGCCGGAATCGCCGATCGGGTCCCGCGATCGCTGCCGAAGGTCCGCGAGCAGCGCTCAAAGGTCCGGCTCGGGCAGATGGCAAAAACCCTCGCCGATCGGCGTCTGCTGGTGTTCGCGACCTGCGCGACGCTCTTCACCTTCGCCAACGCCGCGATGCTGCCGCTGGCGAGCGGCGCCATCACCAAGCGCGCGACTGAACAGGCAAGCCTGCTCATCGCCGCGTGCATCGTCATTCCGCAGGTGGTGGTGGCCCTGATCTCGCCGTCGGTCGGCCGCCTCGCCGAGGTCCGCGGGCGCAAGCTTGTTCTCCTCCTCGGCTTTTGCATCCTGCCGATCCGTGGCGTGCTGCTCGCGGTGCTCGTCGATCCGCTTTGGGTTGTCGCCATCCAGGCCCTCGACGGCATCGCCGCCGCCAGCTTCGGCGTGATGATGCCGCTGGTGACCACCGACATCGCCGCGCGCACCGGCCACCTTAATCTGTCGCTCGGCTTCATGGGCTTTTCAATCGGGATCGGCGCCACCTTGAGCACGACGATCGCCGGCTGGACCGCCGATACCTTCGGCGATCCGGCGGCGTTCTTTGGCCTCGGCGCCGTCGGGGCGCTGGCCTGGATCCTGGTGCTGCTGGCGATGCCGGAAACCCGCCCGGCGCCGCACTCGGCATAGTCCGGCGCACCTGCGCTACGTCGTTACCCGCGCATGTCGTCGGCGTAGCGATTGAAGCTGCGGGCGCTGCGGGGATTCGCGTCCAGCGACGATCGCCCGCCATCGCTCGGCGGATCTGCCGCGCGCCCGTTGCGCTTCGCCCGGTTCAAGCAAGCGAGCCGTTCACGATGGGGCCTGATAGACAGCGATGTACGCCAAAGGCAAGGAGCGCATGGATCTTTTGTTCAACCTTCTGATGGGCGGCAGAGAGCGCAGGACAACCCAGGAATGGTAGGGAATTCTTGCGAGCGGCTTGCGAATGCGGCCAAGAAGTTTGCATGACATGTCGACGAGGCAGTCAACCCCGCCGCCCACTTCGCGGATTTCCACGATGTCGAGACGGTGCTTGGCGCCGAACTGCGCAAGCTTAAATCTCGTAAACCGATAATAGTCGTGTGGCTCCTCGTGCAAGTGGTAAAGGAATGGAACGCCAACGATAAGATGGCCGGAGGGCCGCAGGATCCTTGCCAGCTCGTCGAACAGCTGGTCAGGTTCCGCGATATGCTCAAGAACATCGGAGAGGACAATAGTGTCGAAGCCGTTCGATTCGAAGGGGAGCCTCTGATTGAGATCAACTTCATGATCTAGTTCAAATATCTGGTGAAAAGAGTTCGGCCAATCCGCCCATAGATATTTGTCACCAGTGTCCGGTATATTCCGGCGAGCGGAGCGTTGCCGCACCCGAGATCGATCAGGGTCCCCCGGGCATGGGATTCGAGCGCCTGCTGATAGGCCCGAGCCATCAGGTCGCTCACCAGTCTTGAGATAACGTGGCCCTTGCGCGCCGCTCGCCAACGACCAAGGTGGTTTTCGAATTTGGTGGCGAACCAGTCGGCTTTGGGCTTCCTGAGCGTTTTATACAACCGCGCCGACCCCCCACTGCTTGTGAGTGTCCTTGTTCAGGTCGATGCGGACAATTACGTTATCCTCCGCCAGGTCACCCTATTCACCACGAATACCCGGTCGGTGATGCCGTCGAGCGAACCCTGACGGCGCCTGCCGGCACAAGTCGTGATCCACCCCTACGATGTCAGCGTAGTGCTCTCCCGCTGAGCAAGCCGCCCCGGAAGCGATCGGCGATGACCGATCGCGGAGTGGTTTCTTAGTCGATTTCTCACTGCATTGGCAAGATGTTGCGGCGCTTCGCTTCGGCGGAAGCGATGGCGCAAACAAGAACGGCCGTGGCTTGAGGGGGGGGGACCTCAAGGCCACGGCCGGCGCGGGTATGGGAGGGTTACGTCGATTGTTCCGTATCGACAATCAGACGCTACCCCCAGCCGCGTTACTGAAGCCTGTCCGGCCGATTACACATTTGTCATCAACCGGCGGCCGTTGGAGGCACATCGATCACAGCCTGACAGAGCCCGACGGAAAATAATGCAAGCGATCAATGGCTACCGACGTGCCTTGGATGGCCGGACCATGTCGGGCCATGACGACGCGTTATAACTGGTTCATTGCGAACGACTATTTTTGCGTCAAATTCTCAGCGCAGGCCAAGGAACGACAGAATAGCGAGAATGACGACGATGACGCCAATTATCCAGAATATGTTGTACATGGTGATTTCCTCCTAATGTTGCTTCGTTACTTTCCTCGTTACTTGGGTTTGCCGGCGACGTGGTCGGCGACGTAGGCACCGCGGTCGCCGATCGGGCGTTCCCGGCCGGTTGTTGAGTCCCGGGCCGTCTGGTGCTCGAGCTCGGAGTTAAGTTCCGCGCCCAGACAAATGATGAAGGCGGTCAAGTAGAACCACATAAGCAGGACGACGACCGCGCCCAGCGAGCCGAACGTCTTGTTGTAGCTGGCGAAGTTTTGAACGTAGAGGGAGAAAGCGACCGAGCCGACGATCCACAACACGGTCGCGGCGATCGCACCCGGCGTGACCCAACGAAACCTAGGCGCCGCCCGGCTTGGCCCGTAGCGAAAGAGGATGGCGAGCGCGAGCAGCACGAAGACGGCGAGCGCGACCCAGCGCAGCCACAACAGCCCAACCCGCAGCCACCCCTCGACGCCGAGGAGATCGACCGCGGCCGGAACCGCGGCGATGACCGTCAGCGCGATAAAGACGAAAACCATGGCCGAGATGGTGAACAGTAGGGCGATCGCCGTCAGCTTGAAGAAGTTCCGCCGCTCACTCTCCTCATAGGCAATGTTCAACGCCGTGAACAAAGCCTTGATTCCGTTCGTCGCGCTCCACAGCGACAGGCCGAGGGTCAGAACGAGACCTAGGCCGAGGGGCTGCGCCCCCTGGGCCGCAACCTTGGTGAGCTGATCGTTAAGGATCTGAAAGGCGTCGGCGGGGATGAAGTCCTGCACCGGCGCCAGTTGCCTTTGCACGTCCCCCGGGTCGGCGAATAGCCCATAAATCAGAACCAGCGCGGCGATCGCCGGAAAAACCGCCAGCAATCCGTAGAACGCGACGCCGGCCGAGACGATCGACAGGTTGTCGCTGCTGATCTGGCCGCCCACGCGCAGCAACACCTGCTTCCATCCGCGGCGGGGAATATCCGATGGTCGATCGGCATATTCCCCCTGAGATCCTGCGTCATACGTTGGCATCTGATCCGCCACGGTTGTTGCCATCGTCCCCGTCTAAACGCGGTTCGCGGCCGATGATGCCTGGTCGCCGCTCTCGGATTGGACCTCGTCCGTATCATCAACCGGATGGCTGTCCGTTGCCGAGCCGAAGGAGCCTCCCGCCACCGGCGCGGTCGAAACGCCGCTCACTTCGGTGACGCGCCCGCTCTCGGCCAGCGCCCGGGCCGCGGATTTATCGGCCGCGCTTGACGTTGACGTGCCCGCCGGCGTGTCGGGTTTATCCCGCGATGCGCGGTCGGACCGCCCGGCCTCGGACATCCCCGCCGGTTCGGCATCGAACTCGCGCTTGGCCGTATCCGCTCCCGCCTCCGCCGCCGTCTTGACGACACCGATGCCGTCGGCGACCGTCTTGTCCAGGCTCTCCCGGACGCCTTCCGGAGTCAGTCCCTTGCGCCGCGCCTCCTCGGTGCCGGCGTCGACCGCCGCCGAGGCCGCATGGCGCGCGCGCTCGGCCTGAACGCTGGCCGCTTCGCGAACGGCGTCCTTGACCTGGTCGCTCTTCTCGCCGAGCCATTCGTCCTCGCGCCGGGTGCGCGGCGCCATCGACGCCAGGATGGCGCCCACCGCGGCGAGGGCCAGGCCGGCGGCGATAGGATGCTCTTTCGCCATCGTTCCGGCCGACCCGGCGATGTCTCGCGCCTGACCGCCAGCCGAACGGGCCAAGTGCTCGCCTTGCCGGTAGGCGCTGTAGGCGCTTTCACGCACGGCCCCGGACGCGCGCCGGCCGGCATCGCTTGCGCCATGCACGGCTTCCGAGGCGCGGTGGCGACCTTCGCGGTAAGCGGCCGACGCGCGTTCGGCCGTATCGCTGCCGTAGCGGCGCGCCCGCTCCGCCGCGTCATGGGCCCTGTCGCTGACGTCGCGGCCGGCTGCATGCATCCGGTCGGATGCGTCGCGGCCGGTTGAACGGAGTTTTTCGGATGCGTCGCGGCTGGCATCGCGGAGCCGGTCGCCGGCCTCGTGAGCCGAAGCCCTGCTCCGCGCGGCCGCGTCGCGCGCGGCTTCGGAGCTCCTGCTTGCGGCGTCGGAGACGGAGCCGCGGACGTCGGCGGCTGTCTCTTCCGCACGCGTCTTCGCATCCCGATAGGCGCCCTTGGCGGCAGCGCTGGCTTGTTCCGCCCGGGCGCCACGGCGCGGCCGACCTTCGGCATCGACCCACTCGTCGGGCTGATCTTCGTAAGCCGCGCTCCAATCGTCGGGAACGTCGGGGTTTCGCGCCTCGACCGACGATGTCGGGGCGACCCCGGTTTCGCTCACGCCATAGCGGTATCGCTCGCCGACGGCGCGATCGCTAACGATCTCTGGGCGGTAGCCGCTATCATGGCCGTCACCGCCCGACCGGCGGCCGGACAGCATCAACCAGCCGAGACCGATGCCGAGTAACGTGGTCGGTATGGGATTGTCGCGGACCGTGCGGCCGAAATTGAGCGTGAACTCGCCGCCGGTCTCGCGCGCGGTGCGGACCGCCTGATCGAGCAATCCGCTCGGCGACAGACGTGCGGTCAGGACGTCGAGCGTACGGTCGATGTGCGCCCTGGTGGCGATGATGTCCTGCTCGATCTCATCGGGTGATTTGCTTCGGTAGCTGGTCATCGTACTTTATCCATTGCGAGGTCAGCGTCGGCGCGAACGGACTTCATCGTGCGCTCGGGAACGAGGTTGGTGCTCGACAGGTTCGACTGGCCGTATTTAATCAAGGCGAAGCCGATGATCGCGACAGCGACGCCGACGATCAGCGATGCCCAGCCGGCGTCCATGTAATGGGCCAATGCAACAACCAACGCCTGAAGCAGGACCAGGAGCGCGGCGAAGGCCACCAGCATTCCGGCGACGATGCCGACCGCGCCGGCGGTCACCTGGTCGATCTTTTCCGACCCCTCGGCCTGCGCCAGCCGAAGCTCCTGGCGAATAAGCGTTTGTACGCTCGCGATAAGGTCGGACAGAAGCGACCTCGTGGTTTCATCTCGTTCAGCCATGGCTGGGCATTCCTTGCGAACTGGTGGCGGGATAGGTGGCCGGCGGCGCGGCGGCGCCCGTCGTCAGGGGGTGTGGGGCCGGCGCGCGTGAGTCATGGCCGGAGTCACGGCCGGATTTCGAACTGGCGAGAAAACGGGCCAAGCCGAAGCCGATCGCCAGGGCGCCGCCATAGAACACCGCCGGGCGCCGCCGGGCGAACGCCCCGACCTCGTTGGCGAGGTCGCCCAGATCGCGCGCCTCGATGGCTCGGCTCATGCGGCGGATTTCTTCCGCCGCGACGCGGGTGTACTCGGCGATCGAGCCATGCCCCTTCTGATCCAGGGTGGACGTGAAGCTGTCCACGGCTTCCGAGATGTCGCTCAGGTAGCCCGACGCCATGTCCTTCTGCTCGGCCGCGAGCGCGTTCGCCTTCGCGCTGACGTCCGCGGCGAGACGTTGGCCTTCACTCTTCAGGGCCTGGGCCGCGTTTCGCGCGGCGTGTTCACTCTCGGGGCCGGCTTTGCCTAAAGTCTCGTGTGCATCCGCCATCTCAACGCCTCTTCAGTGATAACGATTTGCAGGAATGAACGTGGTCGCGGGCGGGAAGTTCCAAAAGATTGAGAACTCCGCCCCACGCGCTCGCGCCCCGGCTAGCGGGCGACGTCGGCTCCACGCTGGCTGCCTCCACGCGTGGCGATGATCCAGACCGCGTGAATGATGCCGGGGATGTAGCCGAACAGCGTCAGCACAACGTTGATCCAGAACTGGCCGCCCAGGCCGACCTGCAAAAAGACGCCAAGCGGCGGAAGAAGAATCGCCAGCAGTATCCTGATAAGATCCATCGCGTGTACTCCTTGCGCAGCGCCGGTAAAATAAGAACCCGCCGGCGAGACGCCTCCCCGTCGGGAATGCCCCCGCCGGCGCGGGTCGTGATAATCAACCGCAGCGGAGGCGATTGGTTCCCAAGCGGCCGAAACCACGCGTTGAACGCGACATCAAGGCTGATTGGAATGGCAAAGATGTTCGATCGCGGCCGGGGAACGCTTGCGCTCGGCGCCGCCGCGTTGGTCATGATCGCCGGAGCGGTATCGCTTGCGCGCGGCGCCGGGGCGCTTGAGCTTGAGGTGCCGGTCGATTGCGACATGGAGCGGGTTTGCTCGATCCAGAAGTACGTCGACCACGACCCAAGCGCCGAGCGGATGGACTATGCCTGCGGCCGCCTGAGCAAGGACGGCGACACCGGCACGGATTTCCGCGTGCCTGATTATCCGGCGATGGAACGCGGCGTGCGGGTCCTCGCCGCGGCGCCAGGGGTCGTCAAGGCCGTCCGCGACGGCATGGCGGACGTCAGCGTGCGCGAAATCGGCCAGGCTGCGCTCGCCGGGCGGATGGCCGGAAACGGCGTCGTCATCGACCACGGCGACGGGTTCGAGACCCAGTACAGCCATCTGCGTCAAGGCAGCGTCACCGTCGAGGTCGGCCAGCGCGTCGATACCGGTGAAAAGCTGGGCCTGATCGGCCTGTCCGGCAACTCCGAGTTTCCGCACGTCGAATTCGCCGTCCGCCACCATGGCACCGCCGTCGACCCGTTCGTCGGACTGGTTTCATTCACCGCGTGCGGCGATGCGCGCGCGCCGTTGTGGTCCGAAGCGGCCAGTGCCCGCCTGCCCTACCGCGCGAGCGTGGCGCTCAGCGCCGGCTTCGCGGCCGCGCCGCCGAACGCCGAAGCCGCGCGGCGCGGCCTCTATTCCGCCGAGGCGCTTCCGCCGGGCGCGGCGGCGCTGGTCTACTGGGTCGATGTGTCCGGCGCGCAAACGGGCGATCGGGAACACCTCGTCATTACCGGCCCCGCCGGCCGCATCGTGCATGAGCGCGAAAGCCGGCTGGAGGCCGACGCCATCAGCCGGTTCGTGTTCGCAGGCGTAAAGCGGCCCGCCGGCGGCTGGCCCCGCGGCGTCTACCGGGGCGACTACACGCTCAACCGTGACGGCCAGACGGTGGTGAGGATCAGCCGCTCCGTGGCGCTCGTCGAGTAGTGTTAACGACCGTCAGCGCTCCCTAAACGTGTGCTCGATCGTCATCAAGATCGGCTGCATCAGGTAATCGAGCACGGTGCGTTCGGCCGTGCGGATGAACACTTCCGCCGGCAGGCCGGGAACAAGTTCGACGTCCGGCGCCAACTCCTTAATGCGATCACGATCGATGCGGATCCTGGCGAGGTAGTAGCGCTCTCCCGAGCGCTCGTCCTGCTTGGCGTCCGCCGACACCGACTCGACCCTCGCGTCGATCCGCGGCAGATAGCGCTGCGGATAGGACGGGAACATGACGTAGGCCGAGAGGTTGGCATGAACCTCGTCGATGTCCTTGGTCGACACCCGAGCGTCGATGATCAGGTCCTCGCGGGTCGGGACGACGTCGAGGATTTTGTCGCCGGGGCGCACCACCCCGCCGACGGTCTTGAATTGCAGATCCATGACAATGCCGTCGACCGGCGCCGTGATCACGGTCCGCTCCAGCCGGTCGCGGCTCTCCTTGATTTGTTGTTCGACCTGAAACAGGTCGGACTGGACTTGCGAGAGATCGCGATCGACCTCCTCGCGGCGCTGAATCCGGGTATTGATGATCTCCAGTTTGGCGCCGCCGATCTCCTCTTCGGCGCGCGCTATGCGCGAGACAAGATCGCCCTCGCTGCCGAGAAGTCCGGCCTCGGTGCGCTGCAACTCGAGCATCCGCGGCTTGCGTTCGTAGCCCTTCTCGTACAGGGCCTTGACCGATTTCAGCTCTTCGGCGATCAGGGCGCGTTGCCGCCGCACCCCGGTGAGCTGGCGCCGGACGCCGACAATCTGCTGTTCCAGCTGGGCGATTTTCTGATTAAGCACACCGACGCGCGAGGCGTCATTGGCTTGGCGGGTCTCGAACTGATGGACCTGCTGGGCGAGGATCGCGGCCAATTCCGGGTCGCTTTTCTCCGCCAGCGCCGGGTGCTGGAATTCGATCTTGTTCGCGTCGACCCGCTCGGCCTGAAGACGCGCCTCGGTCGCGGCTAAGGTCCGCAGACGGTTCGACAAGGTGCCGACCTCGGCCTGGGCGCCGACGTCTTCGAGAACGATCAGTGTCTGGCCGGCGCTGACGTTTTCGCCCTCCTTGACCAGGATGTCGCGGATGATCCCGCCTTCGAGATGCTGCACGACCCGGTGGCTGCCCTGTGGCGAAACCGCGCCGGGCGCGATCGACGCGCCCGACAGTGGCGCGGTCGCCGCCCAGCCGCCGCCGATGACGAAAAACGCGACGACAATGGCGATGCCCAGCCACTTCGTTGCCTTGATATCCTGTTTCAGCGGCGCCACCGGCGCGACCAGCCGCGATCCGGATGCGTTGACCACCAGTTCGCTACTCATTGTCCACCCTGTCCGGTAATGGCGCGCGGCGCCTCGGGATCAGCGACGGCGCGCGGCGCCGGGGGCCGCGGCGGAACGCTCTTGCCCCTGAGTTTGGCAAGCACGTCGTCGCGATCACCGAAGAGCTCGACCCGGCCGTCGCGCATGAACAAAAGCTTGGTCACGGGCTGAAGGACGCGTGGCTGATGGGCGACGAGAACAACCGTGGCGCCCCAGCCCTTGGCCGTCTCGATGGCCGCTACCAGGGCGTCTTCGCCCTCGGCGTCGAGGCTGGCGTTGGGCTCGTCGAGCACGATCAGCCGGGGCCGGCCGAACAGCGCGCGGGCGAGGCCGACGCGCTGGCGCTGCCCGCCCGACAGGTACGATCCGCTCTCGCCGATCTCGGTCTCGTAGCCCTTGGGCAGGTGCAAAATCATGTCGTGAACGCCGGCGATCCGCGCCGCCTCGACCACCGCCGCCGGTTCCGGGTCGGGAAGCAGGCGGGCGATGTTGTCCCTGATCGTGCCGGCGAACAATTCGACATCCTGCGGCAGGTAGCCCACGAACGGACCAAGCTGCGAGGGCGGCCACGCCGACAGATCGGCGCCGTCGAGCCGGGCATGGCCACGCGTCGGCAGCCAGGTGCCGACGAGGATCTTGCACAGGGTCGACTTGCCGGCCGCCGACGGACCGATGATCCCGAGGGCCTCGCCTGGGTGAAGCGCGAAACTGACCTGATTGAGGATGGGTTTTTCTCGGCCGCTGGCCTGATAGACCACATTTTCGCAGGCCAGATGACCGTTTGGCGGCGGCAACGCCATGCCTTCGGCCGGAGGCGTGAAGCGGTCGAGCAGGCGCTTGACCCGATCGAAGGCATCGCGGGCGGCAACCATGCTTTTCCACGCCCCGATCGCCTGATCGACCGGCGCCAGCGCCCGGCCGAGCAGGATCGAGGCGGCGATCATGCCGCCGGAGGTCAGCTCGTGCTGAATGACCAGATAGGCGCCCGCGCCGAGAATCAGGATCTGGACGAAGACGCGGAAGAACTTGGAGACCCCGATGATCGTCGCGCTGCGATCACTCGCGCGCAACTGGCCGGCGAGAGCCGTCTCGTTGCGCCCGGTCCAGCCGAACAGGAAGCCCTGCATCATGCCCATGGCGTGGAAGACGTCGGCGTTGCGGATCGCCGAGTCGGCGCGCTGGATATTGGCCAGCGTCACCCCGCCCGCTTCCTTCAAGAGCCGCCGCGACGAGGCCTCGTTCAAGAATGCGATCGCCAGCAGCACGATCGCCGCGACCACGCCGAGCAGGCCCAGCATCGGGTGCAGCCAGTAGATGATGGCGAGAAAGATCGGCGCCCAGGGCGCGTCGAAAATCGCGTTGACCCCGGTCCCACCGAGGAAGGCGCGAACGGTCGAGAGATCGCGCAGCGGCTGTGCCGTAGCAGTCGCGCCGAACAGCGCGCCGCGAACGCTGGCCGCGATCAACTCGGGTGCCAGGCACTTGTCGAGCCAGCCGCCGATCCGCGCAAGCAGGCGTCCGCGCACCGCTTCCAGCGCGCCCATGACCATGACGGCGATGCCGGCGATCAACGTGAGGAAACCGAGCGTCTCGACCCGGCCGCTGGAGAGTACCCGATCGTACATCTGCATCATGTAGATGGGCGAGGTCAACACGAGAAGGTTGATGAACAGGCTGAAGCCGCCGACGACCAGCAGGGCCGAGCGACACTGGTTGACGGCATTTTTCAACGGATCGGTCGACATCGCCGCCTCGCTCAGCTTCCGCCGTCGCGGCCGACGCAATTGCGCGTCGCGCGCACGACCCAAGCGGACATTCGCCAATAGCTACTTCATCGCGTCCCGCCCCGCAAGGCCATGCCCGGACCCGTAACTGGGACCATGACCGGGGCCGTAATCGAGTGTGAGCGCTGACGCGCCGCGGTTTGGTGTCCCCGCGGAGGTACATTTTTCGCGCGCCCGGATGCGGGTTTTCTCCCGGTTGGCCTGATCATGAATTTCTCCCGGCTTGACACACGGCGCGGGCACAATTAGAACATAACAAGAACAAAAATTAGCCGAGGGTCGCAGCGTAATGGCCTCTTCGCCCACTTTTTCTCCTCCGGACAAGCGGTTGATCGCCGCTCTTCGCGCAAAAATCGCGCGCATGGAGGGTGCCGCCGGTCCATCTGGGTCGCTCTCGCCGGGGACGCTCCGCGAGCGGGCCGCGGTCGCGCTCGGAGTGGATGCGCTCGACGTCGCGCTACGCGGCGGTCTGCGCCTGGCTTGCCTGCACGAGGTGGACGCCGCCGACGAGAGCGCCGCCGCGGCGGGCTTCTGCGCCGCGGTCCTCGCCCGCCTGGCTGGAGAACGCGGGATCGTCGTTTGGTGCCGGCGCGGACGCGACCTCCATGGCCCGGGACTGGCCGCCTTCGGCCTCGATGCCGCGCGGGTGATCGTCGTTCGTCCGCGCAGCGAGACCGACGTCTTGTGGGCCATGGAAGAAGGATTGCGTAGCCGCGCCCCCGCGGCGGTGCTGGGCGAAACCGCCGGCGGCGGCGCGATCGCGCTGCGTCGGCTGCAACTGGCCGCCGAAACCGGAGGTGTTGCCGCCCTTCTTCTGCGCCCGGCGGGGACGCGGCCCGCGCCGAGCCCGGCGCTCACCCGCTGGCGGATCGCCGCCGCCGACCCGTGCGCCGACCCCTGCGCCGCCGCAAACGCCGCCTGGGACCATCGGGCCTCCCGCCCGCGATCCCGCTGGCGGGTCGAACTGCGGCGCTGCCGGGCCGGCACGCCCTCGACTTGGCTCTTGGAGTGGTGCGATGAAACGCGTGGTTTCGTTGTGGCTGCCGACCTTCGCGACCGACCGGCTCGGCCGGCGGCGGAAACCGGTGGCGCGCGCGCTACGATCTGACGCCCAATCGTCCCGGCCGCGGAGCGCACCGCCCGGCGGAGTGCCGCTGGCGACGATCGCGTCCGGCCCCGGCGGCATTCGGGTGATCGCGGTCAGTCCCGCGGCGCGCGCCGGCGGCGTCGTTCCCGGCCTCTCGCTGGCCGAGGCGCGCGCGGTCCTGCCCAATCTCGCCGTGGCCGGCGCCGATCCGGCCGCCGAGCGCAGGGCGCTCGAGGCTCTGGCCGCGTGGTGCGGCCGCTACACCCCGTGGACGGCCGTGGATGGCGAAAGCGGAGATGCCGCGCCCGGCGGCGCCGGGATCTGGCTCGACATCAGCGGCTGCGCCCACCTGCATGGCGGCGAAGAGGCGGTGCTCGCCGACCTGATCGAGCGTCTGCGCGGATGCGGGCTGGCGGCCGTGGCCGCCGTCGCCGATACCGCCGGCGCCGCCTGGGCAGTGGCGCGATTTTCGAAAGAGGCGTCGAGCATCGCGACCGCTGCACCCATAAGCGTCGTCGCGCCGGGTGCCGCGGAGGCGGCCTTGGCTCCGCTGCCGGTGAGCGCGCTGCGGTTGCCGGCGATGGTTGTCGATGCCCTGCACGCGGTCGGCCTGCGCCATATCGGCGAGCTCATGGCCCTGCCCCGCGCGCCACTCGCCGCGCGGTTCGGCGAGATCGTGCCGCGCCGTCTCGACCAGGCCACCGGTGCCGCCGGCGAGCCGATCTCGCCCCGCCTGGCGGTGCCGGCGATGCTCAGCCGCATTGCCTTCGCCGAGCCCATCGTTCGCGGCGAGGATATCGCCGCCGCCTGCCGCCATCTGCTGGGCGAGCTGTGCGGCCGTCTCGGCCAGGCCCATCAGGGCGCGCGGCGGCTCGAGCTCAGGCTGTGCCGCACCGACGCCAGCGCCGCGTCGATCGGCGTCGGCACCGGCCGGCCCGAGCGCGACCCCCGGCATCTGGAGCGGTTGTTCGCGGAGAAGCTCGCGGGCGTCGATTCAGGCTTCGGCGTCGATGCCATGATCCTTGGCGCGCTCGTCGTCGAGCCCCTCGCCCCCACGCAGGCAACCATGAGGTTCGGCCGCGAAGCGCCGACAGACGGCGTCGCCCGGCTGGTCGACACTCTCGGCAACCGCCTGGGCGCCGATCGCGTCGTGCGCCTGCGCGCGCAAGCCAGCCATCTTCCCGAGCGGGCCTGCGTCGAGGTCTCCGCGCTCGGCGATGGCGGCGCGGCGCTCGCGGCCGGACCTTCACCAGCCAGATCGACGCCGGCCGGGCCGGCGCCTCTCGGCGAGCAGTCGCGCCAGCCGCGTCCGCTCCACCTCCTGCCATGGCCGGAGCCGATCGATGTCATTGCCCCCGTGCCCGACGGCCCGCCGGCGATGTTCCGCTGGCGTCGGCGGCCGCACCGGATCGCCGCCGCCGAAGGTCCCGAGCGCATCGGCGCGGAGTGGTGGCGCCGGGATGAAGGCCAAGCGCCCGCGCGAACCCCAGGCAACAGCGAAGGGTTCGACGCTGCCGCCGCCAGCCGCGACTACTACCGCATCGAAGACGCCTGCGGCCACCGGTTCTGGATCTACCGCGAGGGCGCCTACCGTCCCGACGCCCCGCCCCGCTGGTTTCTCCATGGCCGTTTCGCCTGAACTCCATGGCCGTTTCGCCTGAATAAGACCATGAGCGATTACGCCGAACTTCAGGTCACCTCGAACTTCAGCTTTCTGCGCGGCGCGTCCCATCCCGAGGAGCTGGTCGCCACCGCCGCGGCCCTCGGGCTTGCCGCCGTCGCCATTACCGACCGCAACACCTTGGCCGGCGTCGTCCGCGCCCACTCAGCGGCCAGGCTCGCCGGCATCCGGCTGATCGTCGGCGCTCGCCTCGATCTCGACGATGCCCCGAGCCTGCTGTGTCTGCCGACCGACCGGGCCGCCTACGCCCGGCTGTCGCGGCTTCTAACCGCCGGCCGCGGGCGGGCGCCGAAAGGCGAATGCCGCCTCGGGCTCGCCGATGTCATCGCTCATGGCGATGGCCAGATCCTCATCGCCCTGCCTCCCGATTTGCTTGGCGCCGGGATGGAAGACGGGTCCGCTTTCACCACGGCATTGGCGGAGCTCAAGAGCCATTTTCCAGGCCGGCTGTATCTCGCCGCCCACAAGCTCTATCGCGGCGACGACGACCGCCGCCTGGACACGCTGGCCGCCTTCGCCCGGACCCGGCGCATTCCGCTGGTCGCCACCAACGATGTCCACGCCCATTCCCCCGCCCGGCGGCCGCTCCAGGATGTCCTCACCTGCATCCGCGAGGGTTGCACGATTTTCGCCGCCGGTTTCCGGCTGTTCGCCAACGCCGAGCGCCACCTCAAGGCACCGGACGAGATGGCCCGGCTGTTTCGCGCCTGCCCGGACGCCATTGCCGCCGGCGTCGAGATCGCCCGGCGCTGCCGCTTCAGCCTCGATGAGCTGCGCTACGAGTATCCGGTCGATCCGGTGGCGGAGGGCCGCACCCCCCAGGAGGAGCTGGTCCGGCTGACCTGGCTTTCCGCCGCCCGGCGGTTCGCGGACGGACTCGACGACGACCTTCGCGCGCGGATCGGCCACGAGCTCGCCCTGATCGAGGAGCTCGATTTCGCGCCATACTTTCTCACCGTCCACGACATCGTCCGGTTCGCCCGCGAGCGCGGCATTCTCTGCCAAGGCCGGGGCTCGGCCGCGAACTCGGCGGTGTGCTTCTGTCTCGGCATCACCGCGGTCGATCCATCGCGCATCGATCTGCTGTTCGAGCGCTTTATCAGCGCCGAGCGCAACGAGCCGCCCGACATCGACGTCGACTTCGAGCACGAGCGTCGCGAGGAGGTCCTCCAGTACATCTACGCCAAGTACGGCCGCGAGCGCGCCGGCATGACCGCGACGGTGATCCGCTATCGGACCAAGAGCGCCTTGCGCGAGGTCGCCAAGACGTTCGCGCTGTCCGAAGACACCATCGCGGCCCTCCAGGGCCTGTTCTGGCGGCGATCGTGGGACGAGGTCGACGACGCCGAAATGCGCCGCGGCGGCCTCGATCCCGGCGCGCCGACAATGCGCATGGTCGTCGCGCTCGCGGGCGAACTGCGCGGCTTTCCGCGCCACCTGTCCCAGCACACCGGCGGCATGGTGATCACCAGGAGCCGGCTCAGCGAGGTGGTGCCGATCGAGAACGCGGCGATGGCCGGGCGCACCGTCATCGAGTGGGACAAGGACGATCTCGACGCGCTCGGCATCCTCAAGATCGATATCCTCGGCCTCGGTATGCTGAGTTGCGTGCGCAAGGCCCTGGCCCTGATCGAGGCCCACTACGGCCGCCGGCTGACGCTGGCCACCGTTCCGGCGGAAGACCCCGCCGTTTACGACATGCTGTGCCGGGCCGATTCGGTGGGTGTCTTCCAGGTCGAAAGCCGGGCGCAGATGAGCATGCTGCCCCGGCTGCGCCCGCGCGAATTCTACGATCTGGTCATCCAGGTCGCGATCGTCCGTCCCGGCCCGATCCAGGGCGACATGGTCCATCCCTACCTGCGCCGGCGTGCCAACCGCGAGAGCGTCGAGTACCCCTCGCCGGAGCTGGCCAAGGTTCTCGGCAAGACCCTCGGCGTGCCGCTGTTCCAGGAACAGGCGATGAAAATGGCGATCGTTGCCGCCGGCTTCACGCCCTCGCAAGCCGACAGGCTGAGACGGGCGATGGCGACCTTCCGCCGCTCGGGCACGATCCACGGGTTCCGCGATAAGTTCATCGGCGGCATGATCACCGGCGGCTACGAGCCGGATTTCGCCGAGCGCTGCTTTCGCCAGATCGAGGGCTTCGCCGACTACGGCTTCCCCGAATCTCACGCCGCGAGCTTCGCCCTGCTCGTCTACGTCTCGGCCTGGCTCAAATGCCATTACCCGGCGGTCTTCGCCGCGGCGCTGCTCAATAGCCAGCCGATGGGCTTCTACGCCCCGGCCCAAATCGTCGGCGATGCCCGCCGTCACGGTGTCGAGGTCCGCCCCGTCGACGTCAACAACAGTGCCTGGGACTGCATCCTGGAGCCTTCCGCGCCAGCGCCGCGGCGATCGGCGGAGTTCTGGATTGCCGCGCTCCGCCCGCAATGACGACGCCTCGCCGCCGTTGCGAGGCGCGCTGCGCCGTGGCAATCCGGCATTCATGGCCCCGCCGGCCATGGCGCTGCGCCTGGGGCTGCGCCAGGTCAAGGGCTTAGGCGATGCGCGACGCCAAGGCGATCGTTGCCGGGCGCGGCGACGGCTACCGCGATGTCGCCGATGTCTGGCGGCGGGCCGGCCTCGGCCGCGGCGCCCTGCGCAAGCTCGCCGCCGCCGACGGCTTCACCTCGCTCGGTCTCGACCGCAGAGGGGCGTTGTGGGCGATCAACGGCCTCGACGAGACGCCGCTGCCGCTGCTCGCCGCCGCCGCTACCGGAGAAAAACCGTCCTCACCGGAACGGGGCCGCGAGCCGGAGGTCATCCTGCCGCCGGCCGCGCCGAGCGAGCAGGTCGCCGCCGACTACCGCTCTTTGAGCCTGTCGCTCAAGGCCCACCCGATGGCCCTCATCCGCCGCCGGCTCGGCGCCGAGGGCTATGTTTCGAGCGAGAGCCTAGCCGCCATCGCCCACGGCCGGCGGGTCAAGACCGCCGGGGTCGTCATCACCCGCCAGCGCCCGGGAAGCGCCAACGGGGTCATTTTCATCACCCTCGAAGACGAGGCCGGACACGCCAACCTGATCGTCTGGCCGAACATCTTCGAGCAGTTCCGCCGCACCGTCCTGCGGACGACGATCATGGGCGTCGCCGGCCCGGTCCAGCGCGAGGGCGAGGTTATCCATGTGCTCGCCGAGCGGTTGTGGAGCCTCGATACCGCGCTTGGCGCGCTTTCAGCCGACGCAGGCCCCGGACGGGCCGCCGACGAGGTTCGCCTCGATATCCCGGCGCGCGATTTTCATTGATCCGACCCCGCCGCCCGCCTACAGGTCCAATCGATGAGCAACACCGCTTATTGTGACGGCCAGCCGCCGGGATGACTTTGGGAGGACAGCCGATGGCCGCGAAGGTTCTGACCATCGCCCAGCAGAAGGGCGGCGCCGGCAAGACGACCCTGGCGGCGCAGCTCGCCGTCGCTTTCGCCGCGGCCGGCAGGCGGGTCGCGGTAATCGACATCGATCCGCAACGCAGTCTCGCCGCCTGGCACAAGGTCCGCGGCGATAGCAAACCGGCCGCCGCCCATCCGCTCCACCTCACCGAGATCGCCGGCTACCGCGTCACCAACGAAATCTCCAGGCTGCTCCATGGGCACGACCTCCTGATCATCGACAGCCCGCCCCACGCCGAGACCGAAGCCAAGGTCGCGATCCGCGCCGCCGATCTTGTCGTCGTCCCGGTTCAGCCGAGCCCGATGGACGTCTGGGCGATCAAGCCCACCCTCGATCTCGCCAAGGCCGAGAAGGTCGCCGTCCTGGTCGTGCTCAACCGCGTTCCGCCGCGCGGCAAGATCATCGAGACGATCCGCGCCATGCTCGCCGCCGACGCACTGCCGGTGGCAGGGGCGAGCATCGGCAACCGGCTGGCGTTCGCCTCGAGCATGATGGCCGGCCGCGCGGTCGTCGAAACCGACCCGCGCAGCGCGGCCGCCACGGAAATCCGCGCGCTCGCCCAAGAGATCGGCGCCCGGCTATGACGGCCCGAACCCTGCCCTCAGCCGGCCTCCACAACCAGTGGGTACGGAACGCGGCGTTGTAACCGGCGCCAGGACGGTTTACCTCAGCGCTCATGAGCGAAAGCGGCACCGATGAGCGCGACCGCGTCCACGTGATCGGCGGCGGTCTCGCCGGCAGCGAGGCGGCGTGGCAGTTGGCCCGCCATGGCGTCCCGGTCACACTCCACGAGATGCGGCCGATGCGATCGACGGCGGCTCATCGCGGACCCGGCCTCGCCGAGCTTGTGTGCTCGAATTCACTCCGCTCCGACGATGCCGAAGCCAACGCCGTCGGCCTGCTTCACGAGGAGATGCGCCGCGCGGGCTCGCTGATCCTGGCCGCGGCCGACGCCACCCGGGTGCCGGCCGGCTCGGCGCTCGCCGTCGATCGCGAAGCCTTCAGCGCGGCGGTCGAAGACGCGCTGGCCGGAGAACCCCTGGTGACGGTTTGCCGCGAGGAGGTCGAAGGCCCGCCGCCCGAGATCTGGGACAGCGTGATTATCGCCACCGGGCCGCTGACCTCGCCGGCTCTGGCCGAGGCGCTGCGCGATTTGACCGGTGAGGATGCGCTCGCCTTTTTCGACGCCATCGCCCCGGTCGTTCATCGCGAAACCATCGACTTCACCAAGGCATGGTTCCAGTCGCGCTACGACAAGGGCGGGGGTCGCGACTACATCAACTGCCCGCTGTCGCGCGAGCAGTACGAGGCATTCATCGCGGCCCTGCTTTCCGCCGAGGCGATGGAGTTCAAGGCGTGGGAGAAAGACACCCCCTACTTCGAAGGTTGCCTGCCGATCGAGGTGATGGCTGGGCGCGGCCGCGACACCCTGGCCCACGGGCCGATGAAGCCGGTCGGGCTCACCAACCCCCACGAGCCGGGCGTGCGCTGCCACGCCGTCGTTCAGTTGCGCCAGGATAATGCGCTCGCCACGCTCTACAACATGGTCGGCTTCCAGACCAAGCTGCGCCACGGCGAACAGATCCGGGTCTTACGGATGATCCCGGGCCTGGAGAACGCCGAGTTCGCCAGGCTCGGCGGGCTGCACCGCAACACCTTCATCAACAGCCCGCGCCTGCTCGATGCGACCCTGCGGCTGAAGGCGCGGCCGGCGTTGCGGCTCGCCGGCCAGATCACCGGCTGCGAGGGCTACGTCGAAAGCGCCGCGATCGGCCTGCTCGCCGGCCGGTTCGCCGCGGCCGAGCGCAAAGGACGCGCGCCCCGCCTGCCGCCGCCGACGACCGCGCTCGGCGCGCTGCTCGGCCACATCACCGGCGGCGCCACGGCAGAGACCTTCCAGCCGATGAACATTAACTTCGGGCTGTTTCCGCCGCTCGATGCCGAGATTGGCCGCAGACCGCCGCGGGGCCGCGAGCGCAAGCAGGCCATGAGCGCCCGCGCGCTCACCGATCTGGCCGGGTGGCTCGCCGGCGACACGCTCGCGGTGCCGCGCCGGCCGGAGGCGACGGTCCCGGCTTGCGATTGAGCTATCCCTTCAGCCTGGTCTCGATCAGGACCTCCGCGTGCAGGGTGCGATGGACCGGGCATTTGTCGGCGATCTCGAGGAGTTTGGCGCGGGCGGCGTCGTCCAGATCGCCGGTGATCTCGATCTCGCGGTCGATCCGGTCGATCCTGCCGGCCTTGGTCTCGCAGCTTTCGCAGTCGGTGGCGTGGATCTTGTCGTGGCGCAGGGTCACCATCGCCCGGTCGAGCGCCAGGCCCCTGTGCTCGGCGTACATCCGCATGGTCATCGTGGTGCAGGCGCCGAGCCCGGCGAGCAGCAGATCGTAAGGCGACGGGCCGGTATCGGCGCCGCCGTAGTTGACCGGCTCGTCGGCGAGAAGCGCATGGCGGCCGCCGACCGAGATGACCTGGGCGTAGCGGCCGGTTCCAGCTTCGGCGACGACCACCGCGCCCGCCGGCGCGGTCAACTCGGGCAGCGCGTCCGCCTCGGCCTCGCCGATGTAGCGCGCGGCCCACGCGGCGATGATGTCGGCGACGTAGACAGCGTCTTCGCGCCGGGTCAGCAGATGGTCGGCGTCATCGAGCGAGATGAAGCTCTTCGGGTGCCTTGCGGCGACGAAGATGCTCGTCGCGTTGTCGATGCCGACGATGTCATCGAGCGGCGAATGGAAGACCAGCAAAGCCTTGCCGAGCGCGCCGATCAGCCCGGCCAGCCGGTGGCCGTCGATATCTTCGAGGAATTCCTTGGTGATGGTGAACGGCCGCCCGCCCAGCCGCACCTCGCCTTTGCCGGCGCTTTCCATCTCCTCGGCCGAGACCTTGAGATGGCGGCGCACATGGGTCGGCTCGGCCGGCGCGGCGATGGTGCAGACCGCGGCGGCTTCGGGGATTTCGCCCGCGGCGGCGAGAATCGCGGCGCCGCCGAGGCTGTGGCCGATGAGGATCTTCGGCGCGGCGTGATGCTCGCGCAGCCAGCCGGCGGCGGCGAGCAGATCGGCGATGTTGGACGAGAACGTCGTGTTGGCGAATTCCCCGTCGCTCGCGCCGAGCCCGGTAAAATCGAAGCGCAGGACGGCGATGCCGTGATTCGTCAGGGCGCGCGCGATCCGCGAGGCGGCGAAGACATCCTTGCCGCAGGTGAAACAATGCGCGAACAGCGCGTAGGCCCGCGGCGGCCCCGGCGGCAGATCGAGGCGGGCGTCGAGCTGGCTCTCTCCGTCGCCGCCGGTAAAGGTTGCCTTTTCGCTGTGCCGCATGGTCTCGGTCCTCCGTTGTTCCGGCTACCTCAGGTCGCATCGGGCGAATAATTTTCCCGTGAGTAGTTTATATTCGCACGCGCTTATGGCACACTAGCGGCAACGCTCGCCGGCTGCGACGAAAAGACGGGTACACCAGGACGGGCACACATCAGAGGGAGGTTACAAGCGGATGCACAAGGTCATCCTGGCCGCCGCGCTAAGCGCGCTGCTCGCGGCGCCGGCGCACGCCGAGCAGTTCATCAACATTCTCACCGGCGGAACCAGCGGCGTCTATTACCCGCTCGGCAACGCCCTGTCGGCGATCTACGCCAAGGCCGTGCCCGACGCCCGGGTGACGGTCCAGGCGACCAAGGCGTCGGTGGAGAACCTGAACCTGATCCAGGCCGGTCGCGGCGAGGTCGCTTTCACGCTCGGCGATTCGCTCTCGTTCGCGGCCAAGGGCGACGCCGAGATGGGCTTTCCCAAGCCCCTGGACAAGCTGCGGACCATGGCCGCGATCTATCCCAACTACATTCAGATCGTCGCCAGCCGGGACTCCGGCATCAAGACCCTGGCCGACCTGAAGGGTAAACGCGTCTCGGTCGGCGCGCCCAAATCGGGCACCGAGGTCAACGCGCGCAGCGTGTTCGCCGCCGCCGGGCTGACCTACGATGACATGAACGTGCAGTACCTGCCGTTCGGCGAGTTGGTCGAGCTGATGAAGAACCGCCAGCTCGACGCAACTTTGCAGTCCGCGGGGCTTGGCGTCGCGTCGATCCGCGATCTCGCGAGCTCGGTGCCGATCACTGTCGTCTCGGTTCCGGACGCCCTTGTCGCCAAGATCGATGATCCCGCGTTCATTGCCGCGACAATTCCAGCCGGCACCTACGACGGCCAAGGCGAAGCGGTGCCGACGGTCGCCATCAACAACTACCTGGTGACGCGCGAGGATCTGGCCGACGACGAGGTCTACACCCTGACCAAGGCGATGTTCGCCAATCTCGACGATCTCGTCACCGCGCACTCGGCGGCAAAGGCGATTTCGCTCGAAAACGCGGCGATGAGGCCGCCGGTTCCGCTCCATCCCGGCGCCGCGCGGTTCTATCGCGAGAAGGGCGTCCTCAAGTAGGCGAGCCGGCGGGCGTGGCCGACAGCGCGACCGCCACAGCGGGGAGTGACCCGACGAGCCCGGTCGCGGCGGCCTCGCCGCCGCCCGATACGGGCATCTTCGGACCGGGGCGGGCGCTGTTCTGGATCGCCGTCGCCTTTTGCTCCTTCCAGATCGTGACCGCGGCCTATTCGCCGCTGCCGAGTCAGATCGTCCGGTCGATCCACGTCGGCTTTCTGATCCTGACGGTCTTCGGCATCGCCGCGGAAAACGCGGCCGCCGACGGCGCGGAGGGCCCGCCGGGGCGGCAGACGGCGCTCCGGATGTTGCTGTGGGCGGCCGGCGTGCTCGCCTTCGCGCTCGCCTTCTATCACTGGTACTTCCAGGGCGACCTGATCCTGCGCGCAGGGAATCCCTCGCCCGCGGATCTCGTCGTCGGCGCGCTGACCCTGGCGTTGCTGTTCGAGGCGGCGCGGCGGATCATGGGGCTGGCGCTGCCGCTCATCTGTCTTAGCTTCTTCCTTTATTCGCTGTTTGGCGAGCACCTGCCCGCGCCGCTTGGCCATCGCGGCTACGCGCTATCGCAGGTGATCGACCAGTACGCCTTCGGCACGGAAGGCATCTACGGCATCCCGACCTACGTTTCATCGACCTACATCTTTCTGTTCATCCTGTTTGGAAGCTTCCTCGAGCAGGCCGGGATGATCCGCCTGTTCACCGACGTCGCCTTGGGCATCGTCGGTCACACCAAAGGCGGCCCGGCCAAGGTCTCGGTGATCTCGTCTGCGCTGATGGGCACGGTTAACGGCTCGGGCGTCGCCAATGTGGTGACCACCGGCCAGTTCACCATCCCGCTGATGAAGCGCTTCGGCTACCGCGCCGAATTCGCCGCCGCGGTCGAGGCGACATCGAGCATGGGCGGCCAGATCATGCCGCCGGTAATGGGCGCGGTCGCCTTCATCATGGCCGAGACGCTCAACATCCCCTACGCCGAGGTCTGCCTCGCCGCGCTGGTGCCTGCGGCTTTGTATTTCGCGACCGCCTTGTGGATGGTCCATCTCGAGGCCGGCAAGCGCGGTCTCGTCGGCATTCCCAAGGCTCAGTGCCCGAGCGCGATCGCGGCGATCCGCCGCCAGGGCTACCTCGTCATTCCCCTTGCCGCGCTCGTTTACCTACTGTTCGCCGGATACACCCCGCTGTTCGCCGGGACCGTCGGGCTGGCGCTGACGGTGGTGCTGATCTTCGGCGGCGGGCTCGCTGTCCGGCTCGAACTCGCTTGCCCTTCGGATCGTCTTCTGGATCGTCCTCGGGATCATCTGCGCCGGCTTTTTCGAATACGGCATCAATGTCATGGCCGGGCTCGTCGCGGCTTTGGCCGCGGCCAACCTCGCGGTCCGCGGCGGGCGGGAAACCTTGCGGGTCGCGGTTCGCGGCATGGTCGAGGGTGCCCGCAACGCCCTTCCCGTCGGCATCGCCTGCGCGCTCGTCGGCATCATTATCGGAACCATGACCTTGACCGGCCTCGCCGGCGTGGCGACGCAAGGCATCGTCGCGCTCGGCCGCGACAGCCTGTTCGTCAGCCTGTTCCTGACCATGCTCGTCTGTCTCGTCCTCGGCATGGGGATACCGACGATCCCCAACTACATCATCGTCTCCTCGCTGGTCGGCCCGGTCCTGCTCAAGCTCGGCGTCCCGCTGATCATCTCGCATTTTTTCGTCTTCTACTTCGGGATCATGGCCGACCTGACGCCGCCGGTGGCGCTCGCCGTCTTCGCGGCCTCGGCGGTCGCCCGCTCGGCGCCGATGCGCACCGGCTTCGAGGCGGTTCGCGTCGCCATCGCCGGGTTCGTCGTGCCCTACATGGCGGTCTACGACAATGCCTTGATGCTGCAGACCGATGACTGGGGCGATACCATCTATGTCATCTTCAAGGCCCTGCTCGCGATCGGTCTGTGGGGCGCCGCCGCGATCGGCCATCTCTTCGTCGACCTCGTCTGGTGGGAGCGCATCCTCGCCGCGACGGCCGCGTTCTTCCTCGTTGTCGCCCTGCCCGTCACCGACAGCATCGGGCTCGCCCTCGCCGCCCTTGCCGCGGGGCTGCACTATTGGCGCTGCCGCCCGGCCGCGGGGACCACCTGATGGCGGAGGCTTGATGGCGGTGTGTCTCGCGGCCGGCGCGCTGGTCGTGGCCTTGCCCGCCAGCGTGTTTACCTTGAGCTGGACCCACTCGGTCGAGCGGACCGTCTGGCGCGAGACGTGGCGGGTCGCGGGCGATCGGCTTGTGCTCGAACAGGCCGACGTTTCGGGCAGCGGCGCCGGCATGGAACCGCCGGACGGCGCCACGTTCAGCGATGGCGCTTGGCATTACCGCCCGGCGTTGCCACCTTTGCAAAAGCTGCGGCTGGCCCATTCCGAATTCGCGGGTGACTACAGCCTGTGCTGGGCGGACGATTGCGAGCCCGTCTCGTCTCTCGTTGCCCGCGGAGCCGACGGCGGGATCGAGATCACGGCCTGCCTGGACCGGGATAACCCGGCCCCGGCATCGCTCGCGCATGGCGCCTCGGAGAAGAGGCCGGAGTAGATGAAGGGTATGGTCGATGAAGGGTGACGAACAGCGCCGTCCTCGGCATCGCGCTTCAACTGGGAAGATCCGCTCCTGTTCGAAGACGAACTTGACGACGATGAGCGCGCGGTCGCCACACGGCGCGCGGCTACGCCACGCGACCAGCTCATGCCGCGGATCCTGCTCGCCAACCGCAACGAGACCTTCGATCCTCGAGATCATGCGCGAGATGGGCGCGCTTGGCCTGCTCGGCCCGACCATCCCGGACGCGTACGGCGGGGCCGGTGTCAACTACGTCTGCTACGGGCTGGCGGCGCGCGAGATCGAGTGCGTCGACTCCGGCTATCGCTCGGCCATGAGCGTGCAGTCGTCCCTGGTCATGTTTCCCGATCCACACCTACGGCACCGAGGACCAGCGGCGGACCTACCTGCCCAGCCTCGCCACCGGCGAGCTGATCGGCTGCTTCGGCCTGACCGAGCCCGACCATGGCTCCGACCCGGGCGGCATGCGGACGAAAGCCGCGCGCGCGCCCGGCGGCTATGTCCTTTCCGGGCACCAAGACCTGGATCACCAACTCGCCCGATCGCCGACGTCATGGTGGTCTGGGCCAAGCTCGACGGCGTCATCCGCGGCTTCATCCTCGAGCGCGGAATGGACGGTCTGTAAACGCCGAAGATCGAGGGCAAGTTCTCGCTGCGCGCCTCGCCGACCGGCCAGATCGTCATGGACAAGGTCTTCGTCCCCGAAGCCAACCTGCTTCCCGAATATCGCCGGGCTGTCGGGTCCCTTCGGCTGCCTCAACAAGGCGCGCTACGGCATCGCCTGGGGCGCTTTGGGCGCGGCGGAGTTCTGCTGGCACGCGGCGCGCCAGTACGTGCTCGACCGCACCCAGTTCGGCCGGCCGCTCGCCGCCAACCAGCTGATCCAGCGCAAGCTCGCCGACATGCAGACGGAGATCGCCATCGGCCTGCAGGCCTGCCTGCGCGCCGGACGGATTGCTCGACGCAGGGCACGCTGCGCGCCGGAGCTGATCTCGCTGATCAAGCGCAACTCCTGCGGCAAGGCGCTCGACATCGCCCGCGCCGCGCGCGACATGCACGGCGGCAACGGCATCGTCGACGAATACCATGTCATCCGCCACGTCATGAACCTGGAGACGGTCAACACCTACGAGGGCACCCACGACATCCACGCGCTGATCCTCGGCCGCGCCCAGACCGGCCTCCAGGCCTTCACCGGAGCCTGAGCCGGCCCGCCGCCACGGGCTACCGCAGCAGGCGGACGAGGCTGGAGGTGTCCCAGCGGCCGCCGCCCATCTCCTGGACGCGGGCGTAGAGCTGATCGACGACCGCCGTCACCGGCAGGGACGCGCCGTTGCTCCTCGCCTCGTCAAGGACGATGGCCAGATCCTTGCGCATCCAGTTGACCGCGAAGCCGAAGTCGAACTTGTCATCGAGCATGCTCGCCGCGCGGTTGTCCATCTGCCATGACTGCGCGGCGCCCTTGGAGATGACCTCGACGACCTTGTTGCCGTCGAGCCCGGCGCGCGCGCCGAACGCCAGCGCTTCCGCGAGGCCCTGGAGCAGGCCGGCGATGCACACCTGGTTGACCATCTTGGCAAGCTGGCCGCTGCCGGCCGGTCCCATCAGCGCCACCGCGCGGGCGTACGCGGCGATGACCGGCTCGGCCTTGGCGAAGTGCTCGGCCGCGCCGCCGACCATGACCGTCAGCTTGCCGGTTTCGGCGCCGGCCTGCCCGCCGGAGACGGGGGCGTCAAGAAAGCCCGCGGATTTGGCTGAAGCGGCGGCGGCAAGCTCGCGGGCGATCTTCGCCGACGCGGTGGTGTGATCGACGATGATCGCGCCGGGCGCGGCGCCGGCGATGATCCCGCTACTCTCCGAGCATGACCTCGCGCAAATCGTCGTCATTGCCGACGCAGGCGAAAATGAGATCCGCGTCGCGCGCGGCCTCGGCGGGTGTCGGGGCGGCCCGGCCCTCATAATGTTCAACCCATTGCGTAGCCTTGCCCTCCGTCCGGTTGTAGACGATGACCCGGTGGCCGGCGCGAACCAGATGCCCGGCCATCGGGTAGCCCATGACCCCGAGGCCGATGAAGGCGGTGCGAACGACCGTCATGCTTGCGTTCCTCCCTTGGGTTGCTCTTTTTGTCGGCGCAAGCTTAGGTCGCGGCGCGACCATCCGGAAGACCGAGACTGGTCTTGAGCTCCTGCCAGCGCGTACGATCGGGCGCCAGCAGCACGGTCGCATCGATAATCGTCGGCAATGGCCTGTATCGGCGCTCGGCATCCGAGCCTGGATCCGTCATTCGCGCGTATCCGCCGGCCTCGCCGTGGATCAGCACCCCGGCGGCGTGATCCCATGGCTTGAGCCGGGTATAGGCGGCGAAGTCCAGTTTCCCGGAGGCAAGGTCCATGTACTCGCGCCCGGTGCAGCCATAGCGGACGAACCGCGGCGCCGGCGATCCGATACCGGCCTTGATCCGCTCCTTCACCCGCCGCGCCCAGCGATAGCCGAGCGAGCCGGTCATTTTCGCGATCGGCTTCGCCGCCGCGAGATGCATGCGCGTCCGCCCGCCGCTCGTCACGAGCCAGGCGCCCGCGCCTTTGCCGGCCCAGACGGTCGTGTCGCTCACCGGATCGTGGATCCATCCGCCCATGGTTTCGCCGCCGACGCAAAACGCGACGATCACCGCGAAGCACGCCTTGCCGCGCGCGAAGTTGTTGGTCCCGTCGACCGGATCGATGATCCAGACTGGGGCCTCTCCGGCCAGCGCCTGGAGAACAGTCGCGTCGGCGTCGACCGCTTCCTCGCCAACAAGCGCGCTACCCGGCCACAGTCCGTTGAGCGCGGCGCCGAGTGCGGCCTCGGCGGCGGTGTCGGCGACGGTCACCAAATCGTTCGGCCCGCGCTTCTCGGCGATGTCGGCCGATGTCAGTTTGCCGAAGCGCGGCATGATCTCGGCGGCCGCGACCTCGCGAATGATTTGAATAACCTTGTCCGGATCCGGCCCCATCGTCACCGCCACGCGTGATTTATCATTGTTTACGCCGACATCGTTTGCGCGGACATCGTTTCGCGGACATCGTTTACGCGATCGGCTGGCGCGATCATTGCCCTCGCGCGCCGAGCCCGCCGGCGTGTGCCTCAGGCGGCGTGAACGTCGCGGTTGGCGCGGTAGCCGGCGGCAAGATCGTCGATCATGCGCCTAATCGCCTCGTCGCCGCCGCCTCTTTCGATCAATGCGCGTGTCAGCACATAGCAGAAAGCGACCGCTTCGCCCTTGCCTTGCAGCCCGAACCGGGCGGCAATGTCGGCAAGGCCATCGTGAATTTCCTGGCGGGCCATAACGTTGAGCTGGCTCTTGACCAGCCGGTGCTTGCCGCGCCAGCGCCGTTGCGAACGCGTCGTCGCCATGGGGGTCCCCTCATGAACCGAATCAAACGCCTGGCACGCCGGCATTTGATCGCTCGAATCAACACCCGGCACCCAAGCATTTGATCGCTCGATCCACGAATCGCTAGCTTCCCGTCGCCCGATCCAGGCCGAGCCGCTGCGACAGGCGGGCCGCGTCCTCGGCTTGCATCCTCACCTTGAGCTGAATGGCGTCGTCGGTATCCTTGCGGGCAATGACCTCGCCATGGCGATAAACCCAGGCGAGGGATCCACCGTCCGCCGGCGGCACAGACACCTCGATCACCGACGCCGACGCCGCCAAGCGTTCGTCGAACATACCCAGCAGCCGCTCGCAGCCCTCGCCCGTCTTCGCCGAGACCAGCACCGCGGCGGCGCTACCTCGCGCCATCCGGTTCGAGACCGCGTCGCGTTCATGATCGCTTAACAGATCGGCCTTGTTGAGCACCTCGATCAGTTCGCCGTCGACAAGCCGGCTCAGCCCCATCTCGCTCAGAACGGTATGAACGTCTTCCTTCTGCTCTTCCGTTTCGACGTGGGAAATATCGCGCACATGAACGACGGCATCGGCCTCGTTGACTTCTTCCAAGGTGGCGCGGAAGGCCTCGACCAGTTCGTGCGGCAAATCCGAGATGAACCCGACCGTGTCCGAGAGGATGGCCGAGCGTCCCGAGGGCAAGGAAAGCGCGCGCATTGTCGGATCGAGGGTCGCGAACAACTGGTCTTCGGCGGACACGTCGGCGCGCGTCAACCTGTTGAACAAGGTCGACTTCCCGGCATTGGTGTAGCCGACCAGCGCGATGATCGGGTACGGCACGCGCCGCCGCGCCTGGCGATGCAAAGCGCGGGTTCTGCGCACACCCTTGAGCAGGCGCTTGATCCGGGTGATGCGCTCGCCGATCAGCCGCCGGTCGGTCTCGATCTGGGCCTCGCCCGGGCCGCCGAGGAAACCGAAACCGCCGCGCTGGCGCTCAAGGTGCGTCCAACTGCGGACCAGTCGGCTGCGCTGATAGACCAGCGCCGCGAGTTCGACCTGCAGCCGGCCCTCGGCGGTACGCGCGCGCTCGCCGAAGATTTCGAGGATGAGGCCGGTCCGGTCGACGACCTTGGCGTCCCACGCCCGCTCAAGATTGCGTTGCTGCACCGGCGTAAGCGCCGCGTCGATGACGACGACCGGGGCGCCGCCCGCCTCTTCGCCCGCAGCGCGGATCTCACCGGCCAATCGTTCGACCGTGCCGGCGCCGAGAAGCGTCGCCGGGCGCGCGCTCGACAGGCCGACAACTTCCGCCAGATGGACGCGCAGGCCGATCGCCTCGGCCAACCCCACCGCTTCGGCCAAACGGGCGTCGGGGGATCGCGCGCCGCCGCCGCCATCCGCCTTCCTCGCCGGATGAATAACGAAGCAGGCGCCGGGATCGCCCTTCAGCTCGCCGACGCCGTCCTTCGCCACGGCCGCGCGGGCCGCCGCTTACGCTGTCGCCGCTTCTTTTTCGGGCTCGAACAGCTGGATCTGCACCGACGGCATCACCGTCGAAATCGCGTGCTTATAGACCAGCTGGGTATGGCCGTCGCGGCGAAGCAGCACGGAGAACTGGTCGAACCACGTGACGATCCCCTGAAGTTTGACACCGTTGACCAGGAAGATGGTGACCGGCGTTTTGTTCTTGCGGATGTGGTTGAGGAAAACGTCCTGGACATTCTGCGATTTTTCCGAGGACATAGGCCTACCCCTCTTTTCGTTGTTCATTGGTAAATTCATTGGTGGCTACTAGGGAAAACAGATGAGACCGCGCCACGCTCCGCTCAAGGGAGGATACGCAGCCGACGTCGAAGCGTGCGCCCCCCGACCAACGTCTTGCTAAGTTCTTATGCTTCCCAGTTTACAGGTTCAGCGCGACGTTTAAAAGGGAGATGCAGTCGGTGACGTGGAGCGCCGGGGGATGACCGGCGAACTCGCCTCGCGCCGGCGGTTCGCCACGAACGAGAACGGGCACGCACTCGGCGTTGCGGGCGCACTCCAGATCGATGTCGGTGTCGCCGGCAAACCATACGGACGGGCCGGCGGCGATGCCGCTGCCGGCCAACGCAAGATCGACGGGATCGACGGCCGGCTTGTCGTTCGCCGCATCGAAGGCGCCGACAATACCGCCCCCGTTCGCGCCGCCCCCGCGGACGCCGAAATAACGCCCCCAATCAAGCCGCGCCGCCTCCGCGCGGAGGTAATCGCCCTTCTTGTTGCTGACGACGGCGAGATAGACGCCGGCATCGTGAAGGGCGATCAACATGTCCTCGGCGCCGGCAAGCGGCTTCAGCGCATCGAGGTGATGTTCGGTAAATCGAGCATAGAAAACCTCGCCCGCCTCGCGCCACCGCTCGCCGAACATCGCGGGAAAGGTATCGCGCATCGAACCGCGCACCCGCTCACGAGTCTCCGCGAGCGTCCATGGCTCCATGCCAAAATGCGCCAAGGTGAAGTTTTGCGCGTCCTGGATCGCGGCCCAGCTGTCGATGAGCGTATTGTCCCAGTCGAACAGAATCGCGCGCGGGCGCGCCAGCGGCGCCTTTAGCGGGTCCGCGATCACCATGACGGACTTGCGCTCTGGGGCACCGCGCCTTGCCGCCCCGCTTCTTCTTCGAGATGGCGGATGTAATAGTCGAGCAGCCGCTCGCTCAGCGGCCCGATCGTGCCCGCCCCGATCACGGTATCATCGATCCGGATCACCGGCTTGACCAGCGAGGTCGTGCTGGTCAGAAACGCCTCGGCCGCGGCCTTCGCCTGCGTCAGGCTGAACGCGCGTTCGCGCAAGATCAGGCCGTGCGCGGCAGCGATGTCCGCGACCGCTTGGCGGGTGATGCCGCTGAGGATCGCGTAGCCGGCGTTGTGGGTGATCAGTTCGCCGGCGCTCGTCACGATCCAGGCATTCGAGGCGGTGCCTTCGGTGACCATTCCGTCGTCGTCCACCAACCAAGCCTCGAACGCGCCTTGTTCCTGTGCGTGCTGACGGGCGAGGACATTGGCGAGGAGCGAGGTCGACTTGATATCACGGCGGCCCCAGCGCAGGTCGGCCGTCGTGACGACGCCGACGCCGCGGCGCGCGCTTTCGTAATCGAACGGCGGCAACGCGCGCGCGGTCATGACCAGAACGGGCGAACATGCCGAAGGAAAGGCATGATTGCGCGGGGCGACCCCGCGGCTGATTTGCAGGTAGACAATCCCCCGCGCCGTAATCTTGTTGCGGCGGACCATCTCGTCAAGCTTGATGTGAAGAGCGCGCGGGCGGACCGGCCAGTCGATGCGCAAGGCGGCGAGCGATCTCGCGAGACGTTCGAGATGCTCGGTTTCGTCGATCAGGCGCCCCTTGTGGACGGCGATCACTTCGTAGACCGCGTCGGAAAACTGATAGCCGCGATCCTCGACATGGACCCGCGCGCGCGCGTGAGGCAGGTAGCGGCCGTTGACGTAGGCGACCCGGCTCATCCTAGAAGTACTCAAGGCGCACGGAAAACAGCTTCTCGACCTTGCGCACGGCGTCGGCGGTCGCGAACAGAACAACGCGGTCCTTGCCCTGGATGACCGTGTTGCCGCGCGGGCTGATCACCTTCCCGTGGCGCACGATACCGCCGATCATGACGCCCGGCGGCAGCTTTACCTCCTTCAGCGGCGAGCCGACCAGACTCGATGTATCCAATGCCTCGGCCTCGATCAATTCGCCAAAGCCTTCCCGCAGCGTGTGCACGGAATAAATCCGGCCGCGGCGGACATGCTGGAGAATGGTCGACGCGGTGATGTTGCGCGGGCTGACGATGACATCGATGCCGAGCGTGGTCATCAATGGCTCGTAGGTGCTCTTGTTCAGCAGCGTAATCGCCCGGCGCGCGCCATGCCTCTTGGCCAGAAGCGAGGAGAGAATATTGGTCTCGTCGCCGTTGGTCACGGCGACGACGGTGTCGGTCGCGGAAACGCCGGCCTCTTCGAGAATTTCTGGGTCGAGAACATCGCCGTTCAGAACGACCGTATTGCCGAGCAGGCTGGCGACCTCCGCCGCCCGCTCGGGATCGGCCTCGATGATCTTGGCGTTGATCCACGGGTACTCGCGCTCGATTTCCTGAGCGAGCAGAAGCGCGATATTGCCGCCGCCGCAGATCAGCAGCCGGCGCGCCTCGGGCTCTTCGTGGCCAAAGGCGGTCATCGCGCGCGCGACGTGCGTCGTCTCGACAACGAAATAGACGTCGTCGCCGACCAGCATCTGATCATCGCCGGTCAACAGGACGGCCTCGTCGTGACGCAGCAGCGCGACGATCACGATGTTTAAATCGGGGAACAGTTGGGTCAACTGCTTGATCGGCGTGTTGACCAGCGGACAGTCTTCCTCGCAACGCACGCCGAGAAGCCGGACCTTGTCGTCGGCCAGCGGAATCATTTCGAAGGCGCCGGGAACCTTGAGCCGGCGCGCCACCGCCCGGGCCACCTCGACCTCGGGGGAGATGGTCACGTCGATCGGCAGGTGGTCGCGCGAGAACAGGTTGGCCCAGGCCGGGTCGAGGTAGCTTTGCTCGCGGATGCGGGCGATCTTGAGCGGCACTTCGAATAAGGAATGGGCGATCTGGCACGCAACCATATTGATCTCGTCGCCAAGGGTCACGGCGATGATCATGTCGGCATCGGCGGTGCCGGCCCGCTCGAGGACATCGGGTCTCGAGGCGTGGCCGACGATGCCTTGGGCGTCGAGGTTGTCGTTGATCCTGCGGATCAATTCCGGTGAGGTATCGATGACCGTGACATCGTTGCCCTCTCGGGCAAGCTGACGCGCGATGCTGAAGCCGACCTGGCCGGCGCCGCAAATAATGATCCGCATCTTCAGGGCCCGCCAGGATGGTATCGCGGGGGCTTCGCCGCTTTTGTCATTCGCTGGGAACCCGCGCTTTTTCGTCCGGCTGAATGCCGAGCGCCTTGAGTTTGCGGTGGAGGGCCGACCGCTCCATCCCGATAAACGCGGCGGTCCGCGAGATGTTTCCGCCGAAGCGCGTCACCTGCGCAAGAAGATACTCGCGCTCGAAGATCTCGCGGGCGTCGCGCAAGGGCAGTCCCATGATCTCGGCGTTACGATTTGATTTGGCGCCGGCCGAGAAGCTTGCGTCGAACTCGATCGGCAGCATGTCGGCGCGGATCGGGTCGGCGGTCGAGCCCGGAGCCATGATCAGCAGGCGCTCGATGATGTTGCGCAACTCGCGGACATTGCCGGGCCAGTCGTAGGTCTGCACGGCCGCCATCGCGTCCTCGCTCAGGTCGCGTGGCCGCTGCCCGGAGGCCTCGGCGGCGCGCGCCATGAAGTGGCGGGCGAGAAGCGGGATATCCTCGCGCCGCTCGCGAAGCGCCGGAACGCGGATCGGCACGACACTGAGGCGATAGAACAGATCCTCGCGAAACCGCCCGGCGCGGATCTCCTCGCTCAGATTGCGAATGGTCGAGGCGATGACGCGAACGTTGACCTCGACCCGTGTACGACCTTGAACGCGGGTAAACACCTGCTCCTGCAGCACGCGGACGATTTTTCCCTGAGTTTCCAGTGGCATATCGGCGACTTCGTCGAGAAACAGCGTTCCGTTGTGGGCGGCCTCGAAGGTCCCGACGCGGCGCGGCGCCTGATCCCCGTCGACCGCGCCTTCGACGCCGAACAGCTCGAGCTCCATTCGCTCCGGCGCCATTGACGCGCAGCTGACGACCACGAACGGGCCCTGCGCCCGGCGCGAATGCAAATGGAGAAGCCGGGCGACGACCTCCTTGCCGCTGCCGGCCGGCCCGGTGACCAGAACCCTGCTGTTGGTCGGCGCGACCCGCTCGATCGATTGACGGAGCTGGTGAATGAGCGGCGAGTTCCCGATCAGCTGGGGCGCGGCGTCGGCGCGCAGGCGCAACTCCTCGTTCTCGCGCCGCAGGTGAGCCGCCTCGATGGCGCGCCTGACGACCAGCATCATCCGATCGGCCTTGAACGGCTTTTCGATGAAGTCATAGGCGCCGAGCTTGATCGCCTGAACGGCTGTCTCGATCGTGCCGTGCCCGCTCATGATGACGATCGGCAGCGTCGGATCTTCGCTCTTGAGCAGCTTCAACAAGGCGATGCCGTCGAGACGGCTGCCCTGCAACCAGATATCGAGAAGGATGAGCGACGGCCGTCGCGCCGCGATGATGGCGATCGTCGAATCGCTGTCGGCCGCCTCGCGGGTCTGATAGCCCTCGTCGCCAAGGATGCCCGCGACCAACGCACGGATATCGGCTTCGTCGTCGACGATGAGAATATCGTCGGCCAGCATTTGAGGGAAGCTAGGCATCGGCCGCAATATCTTTCTTCGAACTCATCCGGACCGGTTCGACCCGCGCTGTCTCGTTTCCGGACCCGCGCCCGGGAACAACGACGGTCGGTTTTACCGCATAGAAGACCATGGACACGCGCGCTCCGCCACCCTTTCGATCCGTAAGCGTCAACTCCGCGCCATGGTCTTCCATGATCTTCTTAACGATGGCAAGACCAAGGCCGGTTCCCTTGACATGAGTCGTGACATACGGCTCGGTCAAGCCGGTCGCGATCCTCCGACGGTAGCCCTCGGCCATTATCCTCGACAACAACACTGGTTGATTGGTGTTTGTCGTCCGGCGCCAGAATCGCGACGGAGACGGTGATCAACCCGGGCGGTAGCGCAACGCCGTCCGCCGCCGAGCGCGTCGCGATGGCTTCCTCGGCGTTCTTCAACAGATTGGTCAAGGCCTGCGAGACCTGCCGCGCATCACAGCGCAGATAAATGTCCTGCTCCGGAATATCCGTCTCGACGCGGATATCGGGATTGCGATTGCGCTCGAGGAAGCAGACCCGCCGCACCAGCTCATTGACGTTTTCGAGTTTCATTTCCGGCCGAGGCATCCGCGAGAACGCGGAGAACTCATCGACCATCCGGCCGATGTCCTCGACCTGCCGCGAGATCGTGTCGGTACACGCCGCGAACGTTTCCGGATCCGAGCGGATTTCCTTAAGGTACTTGCGCTTGAGCCGTTCGGAGGCGAGCTGGATGGGCGTGAGCGGGTTTTTGATTTCGTGCGCGATCCGGCGCGCGACATCGGCCCACGCGGCCTTGCGCTCGGCGGCGACCAGCGCGGAGACATCATCGAAGGTCAAGACGTAGCCCGTCGTTTCGCCGCCTAGGCTTTCTGCGACGATGCGCGCAAGCAAGGTGCAGGTCTTGTCGTCGCGCAGCAGCTTGACCTCGGCCCTGAATTGACGTTCCCGCCGATTGATCGCGTTGTCGACAATCTCGGCCATCTCCGGCGCGACATCGACGAGCGGCTTGCCTATCGCCTTGTCAAGATCGACCCCGAGCAGTTCCGAGGCCGAGCGATTGGGCAGATTGATCAACCCGTTGACGTCGAGCCCGATGACACCGGCGGAAACCCCCGTCAGCACCGCCTCGGTAAACCGCCGCCGCTCGTCGAGAACCTGGTTGGCGAGGACAAGGCCGTCCTGCTGGGTTTGCAGCTGACTGGTCATCCTGTTGAAGGCTCGGCTCAACGTGCCGATTTCGTCGACCGGAGCCTCCGCGTCGACCCGCACGGTCAGATCGCCCTTGCGCACCCTCTCCGCCGCCCCGATCAAGGTGCTGATCGGCTTGGTGATCTGGGTCGCGAGCGTCAATCCGATCCACACCGCGGCAAGCAACAACAGTAGCGCGACAACCACGAAGATCAGCACGAACGTGATGAGGATGCCCTCTCGGCGCGCCTCCAGGGTTCGATACTGGGCCACCGCCACCTCGGTCTGCGAGATGTGCTCCAGAACGGCCTGGTCGATAAACCGGCCGACGACAAGATAGGCGTCAATGAACCGGTTGAGCTTTACGACGGCGCGGACGCGCTCATCCTGATCACTGGTCAAGACCGCGACCTGGCCAAGGTTGGCCTGTTCGATGGCCTCCCATGGAACCAGGTCCAGCTCCAACGTCAGGCTCAGCGGCGATGTCGCGAGCACCCGGCCGCTGCTATCGACGACCATCGCTTCGGAGAGCGAGCGTGTCCGCGACTCGGCGTCCAACCGCTCGTCGAAAGCCTTGAGGTCGCGCATCAGCGACGATGCCTCGCGATTGAGATCGTTCGCCATGGCGAACGTCTCGGCGCGAATACTCTGGCGGTGCTCTTCGAGATAGGCGTGGGCAACCGCGTTCGAGGCCTCGATGGCGGTCCGCACGCGCTCGCTGAACCACGCCTGGATACCGAAGTTGAGAAACAGCGCCGAGAAGACCGCGACGAGAATGGCCGGCGTTACCGCGACCAGGCTGAACATCAAGACCAGCCGGACGTGCAGCCCCGACCCGGCGAGGCCGCGACGCCGCTCCGTCCACAGCCGAACCAGCTGGCGCGCGACAAGCGCGCCCAACAGCAGAAGCAGGACAGTGTCAAGAACGAGAAGGCCGAGAACGGTGTCCGGGTGAGGACCGAACTCGGGCGAGCCGGTCCACGAGGCGACCGTGGCGATGCCCGAGGCCACCGCCGCGAGCGTGAGCGCGAACGCGAGTTTGCGCTCTAGGTCAACGCGCCTGGACCATTCGCCGAAGCGGCCGGCGAACGCCCGCCATGACGCCGCGTCGCTCAACGGCCGCCGCCGCGAACGACCGGAATGCTCAGCTCGCGGATCTTCTTGCGCAGTGTATTGCGATTGAGCCCAAGGACCTCGGCGGCCTTGATCTGGTTGCCGCGGGTGGCTTCGAGAGTGAGCGCGATCAGCGGCCGCTCAACCTCGCGGATGACCCGGTCGAATAGGCCGGGAGGCGGAAGACCCTCCCCGTGCGCGCCGAAGTACAAGCGAAGATGCCTCTCCATTGAAGGCCCGAGACCGTCTCCTTCGGGTTCCGGGGCCGCCGGCGACGCGTCCGTGAGCTCGGCCTCGACCACGCCGACCCCGATGATGTCGTCGGAGTATAGCGCGCTCAGCCGGCGAACCAAATTCTCAAGTTCCCTGATGTTGCCGGGCCAACGATGGGTCTTGAGTCGCTCCATCGCCCCGGCATCGAGCGTCTTCGGCGACAAGCCCTCAAGGCTCGCCCGCGACATGAAGTGGCGCACGAGCTCGGGAATGTCGCTGGTTCGTTCGCGCAACGGCGGCAAGCGGATGGGAACGACGTTCAAACGAAAGTACAGATCCTCGCGGAAGAGTCCCTGGCGAATGAGCTGGCGCAGGTCGTGGTGGGTCGCGGCGACGATCCTGACATTGGCGCGGATCGGGGTGCGGCCGCCAACGGTCGTGTATTCGCCTTCCTGAAGCACGCGCAGCAGGCGTGTTTGCGCCTCGGCGGGCATGTCGCCGATCTCGTCCAGAAACAGCGTGCCGCCCTCGGCCTGCTCGAAGCGGCCGGCGTTGCGCTGCGTCGCGCCGGTGAAGGCGCCCTTCTCATGGCCGAACAATTCACTTTCGATCAACTCGCGCGGAATCGCCGCCATGTTGATGGCGACAAACGCGCCGTTACGGCGTTTGCCGTAGTCGTGCAGCGCGCGCGCGACCAGCTCCTTGCCGGTGCCCGATTCGCCGTTGATCAGAACGGTCAGGTCCGTACCCATGAGCCGCGCCAGGGCCCGGTAGATCTCCTGCATCGCCGGCGAACGGCCGATCAGGGGAAGCCCGTCCTCGGGGGGCTCGTCGGGCCTCTGCGAACCGGAGGGTTGACGCGGCGCTTCAAGCGCGCGGCGAACGACGCCGACCAGCTCCTTCAGATCGAACGGCTTTGGCAGATACTCGAAAGCGCCGCGTTCGGTTGCCTTGAGCGCGGTCATGAGCGTGCTTTGGGCGCTCATGACGATGACCCTCAGTTCGGGGCGGATCTTGCGGATCCGCGGGATCAGATCGAGACCGTTTTCGTCCGGCATGACGACATCGGTGATGACAACGTCGCCCTGCCCGTCGCTGACCCAACGCCACAGGTTCGCCGCGTTCCCGGTTACCCGCACGTCAAAGCCGGAGCGCTCCAGCGCCTGGCTGATCACGGTCCGGATCGCGGCGTCATCGTCGGCGACGAGCACGGTGTAGTTCGACATCAGCGGTCCTCGGCGGAAAACATCGGCAGCATCACCCTGAATAGCGTGCGCCGAGGGCCGGACTCGAACTCGATGACGCCGCCGTGATCGCCGATGATCTTCGCGACCAGCGCCAAGCCAAGGCCGCTGCCCTTGGGCTTCGACGTCACGAACGGCTCGAACAGGTGGGGCTTCAAATCATCGGGAATCCCCGCGCCGTTATCCTCAACGCTGATCATCAACGGCAGTTCGACACGAGACTGGCTGCCGGCGATAGCAAAGCGAACGCCGTGCCAGTAAGCCGTCGTAATGGTCACTTCGCCGTCGTCGAGCGGCGCGGCTTCGGCGGCGTTCTTCACCAGGTTGAGGAAGACCTGGATCAACTGATCCTTGTTGCCGAGGACCGGGGGCAACGATGGATCGTAGTGATCGATGAAGCGCAAATGATGGCCGAAGCTGTTTTCCGCCAAAGCGCGGACCCGTCTCAGGACCTCGTGAATGTTAACCGGTCCACGATCCGGCGGTCCGCTCGCCGAGAACGCCTCCATCCTATTGACGATGGCGCAAACGCGATCGGTCTCCTCGCAGATCAACCTCGTTAGCGTCCGATCCTCGGAACGCACCCCCTGCTCCAGCAGTTGCGCGGCGCCGCGGATACCCGCCAATGGGTTCTTGACCTCGTGGCCAAGCATCGCCGCCATCGCGCTGATCGATCGCGCGGCGCCGCGATGAGTCAGCTGATGGTCGATCTTGGCGGCAAGCGAGCGTTCCTGGAACGTGATGACCACCGCATCGACCATCTCCGGCAACGGCGCCGCCTGAACATTGACGACGTGGCGGCCGAACCGCGGGCTCGACAGGTTTATGTGGTACTCGGCGACCGTGCTGTTGGCCGACCGCGCCTGGCGGATGAGCGAGAACAACGGGCTGTCGCCGGGCAGCAGGGTTTCCAGCCGATTGTTCTCGAGATGTTGCGCGCTGCTCTGAAAGAACTGTTCGCCCGCGTTGTTGACGTGGAGGATGGTGAGCTCCGCGTCCACGACCAGCACGACGGACGGCAGCGCATTCAGCACCGCGCTTGCGCTGACGTCCGGCCGCTTTGACCGCTTTTTGAACTTCAAGACGTGATGGTCCATGTGACCCGCTCGATACGTCGCATTGTTTATGTCGTGTCGGTGTTTATGTCGTGTCGTTACGACCGACCTGCTTCGCGACCGACCTGCTTCCCAAGCTGGATGGCGCGGCCGCCGCCCGGTTTACGGGCGTTCGAGACATCGCGAGGCAATGTACTCGGGCGCCCGCTAATGCTTATTAGATAGGCAGGTGCGGATCGGCGCAAGTGGCTGCCTGCATGATATGCAAATCTGCTATGGGATCAAGACGTCCGTAACGAATTTGACGCCCGGATAGCCGAGTGTCAGAAGGAGGTAGCCGATCAGGACGACCCGCGCCGACCATTTCCCGCGAACCCCGCCCAACGAGTAGGCGCCCAGCAGGCAGGCGAGCACGACGAATGCCGCAAGCGTGAGGATGGTCTTGTGATTGGCGATGAACAGCAGCCCGGTCTCACGGTACTGGAGCGCGACTCCGGTGGCGAGACCGAGCGCGAGAACGCCTTCGCCCATGATCAACAAACGCACCAGCATGCGTTCGCAGTCACGCACCGACGGCAGGATGCGGCTGAACGATGTCAGCCGTTTACGCTTGAGCGCCTGGTCCTGGATCCAGATCGCGAGCGCGGTGATCGCGGCGATGGTGACAAGACCGTAGGTGATCAATGACGTCGCGATGTGCGCGCCGACCCAGGCTTCCTCGCTCGCGTCACCGTGCAGCGCGTGGCCCGGGACACTGCTCCAGACGGTCGCGAGCAGGCCCACGATCAGCATGTAGCCGGCAACCAGTGGCGCCAGTCGCCAGGCGTGGCGCATGATCGCCGCCGCCAGGCTGTAAAGGGTCATGGTCACGGCGACCGTCATCCACAAGGTGGCGGCAAATCCCGTGGGCCACGCACCGGTCACTTGCGCCACCGTCCACGCCAGCGGCGCCACGGTCGCGATGCCCAGGAACACCCAGAAGAAACCATCGCGCGCGGGGCTGCGGCGAAATGCCTGAAGCGAGGTCGGCACCAGTGCGGCGAGCACTGAATAATTCAGTAGAACATTTTCCATGGCTGGCTAGGCTACCGGTCGCGGCGCGAACGCACAATCGCGCGCCGCGCCGTGCTTGGCAAGGCCCGCCGCGCGGGCGCGAAAACACGGGAATGTGGCGCACGCGATGCTCGTGGGAACGGGCCATCGCCGAAACGGGCGATCGCCGAAACGGAGCCGTCGAAACGGGGTCGTCGAAACGGGAAAGCATGACATGACAGGCGCCGCCGCACTCATCGTCGCAGGGGGCCGCGGCGTGCGCGCCGGCGGCGAATTGCCCAAGCAATACCTGCGTCTTGGCCGCGAGACACTGCTTCGCCGGACCGTCGGTGCCTTTCTCGCGCATCCAGGCGTAAGCACGATCCGGGTTGTCATTCACCCCGACGATCAGGCGCTCTACGCGGCATCCGTCGAAGGTCTCGACCTGCTTCCGCCGGCCTTCGGCGGGGCGGCGCGCCAGGACTCGGTCCGCCTTGGCCTGCGCAGCCTGGTTGAGCTCGATCCCGAGTTCGTTCTTATCCACGACGCGGCGCGCCCGTTCGTTCCGGCGGCGATGGTGTCGCGCGTGCTCGCGGCGCTTGCAAGCACGGCGGCGGCGATCCCCGCGCTTCCGGTCGTCGATACCCTCAAGCGGGCGGCAAGCGGGCGGCCCGGACGGGTCGCGGCAACGGTTGAGCGTGACGGCCTGTGGCGGGCGCAAACGCCGCAGGGCTTCCGTTTTCGCCCGCTTCTCGACGCTCATGACAGTCTCGCCGGAAGGAACCTGACCGATGACGCGGCCGTCGCCGAGGCGGCCGGCCTCGAGGTCGCAATCGTCGAGGGGGACGAAGACAACGTGAAACTGACCACGCGAGACGATTTCCGCCGCGCCGAACGGCGGGTGACGGCCGACGAGGTTCGCGTCGGCTCGGGCTTCGACGTCCACCGGTTCGGCGAAGGTGACCATGTGACGTTGTGCGGGGTAAAAGTAGCCCACGATCATGGCCTGAAAGGCCACTCGGATGCCGACGTGGGCCTGCACGCCTTGACCGACGCGCTGCTTGGCGCGATTGGCGAAGGCGATATCGGCAGCCACTTTCCGCCGAGCGAGAGCCGCTGGCGCGGCGCGGACTCGGCCATTTTCGTCTGCCGCGCGCGCGAGCTGATTGCCGAGGCGGGTGGGGTTATCGTCAACGCGGACGTGACCTTCCTGTGCGAGCGGCCGAAAATCCTGCCGCATCGCCGGCGAATGATCGAAACCGTCGCGCGTTTGCTCGGCGTCGACGAAGGGCGCATCAGCATCAAGGCGACAACGACCGAGGGGCTTGGCTTCACCGGGAGGCGCGAAGGCATCGCCGCCCAGGCCATCGTCAGTATCAGACTGCGCGCGGACCACCAGCCGATTGATCCGGTGGGCTGATTCACCTGACGCTTGAAACTCAAGCGTAAGGATCAGACCACTCGTCGGAGCCGTCTTCGCCGCACTGCGTGGTAATCCACTCGAGGAAGGCGGGATTGCCCCCCGAGATGTCGATCGCGATGACGCACGGACAGTCGTAGGGATGCAGTTGAATGATCCGCTCGCTCAGCGCCTCGACGAGACCGCGCCGCGTTTTGAGCAGCAGCGCCACTTCCGCGTCTTCGTGGACAGCGCCTTGCCACCGGTACACGGAAGTCATGGCTATCAAGCGCCTCATCGTGAGACCGGGCGGTGACATAAACGAGAACCTGAGCCATGACGCGGGACCTCCGATCGGCTTCCTCACCAAACCTATGAAACCTGTGGAGACGGGCGCGGAAGAAAAAGGGGGCCCGCCGAAGCGGGCCCCGAAAAAGTTCTTCCGGGTCTCTGAGGGGGCAACACGCCAGCCCGTATCGACGATCTCGAAACCGGGCGGAGGGCGGGGAATCCCCTGGTTGCCGACGACATACTTGCAATGTGGGTGCCAACGCAAAACCGCCGAGAAATTTGTTCCTACACGCCCCGGCAACGGTCAAAAAGTGCGCGCGAACCGGCGGCGCACCCATTCATCGGAGGAAGATGACCCTGACCAAGCGTCCGGAGAAAAGCATGCCGCCACAGGAGGCATGGCCCCTGGCTCCTCCGGACTGCCTTCGTAACAGGCAAGCGTGCCCGCACTTTCGTCATAGGCCCTCGCCTTATTCGCCGTCGCGAACGAGCGTTGCCTCGAGCGTCGTCACCGGCTCGCGATCGAGCGAACGCGAGAAGCGGAGATCAAGGCCGGTGGGCGTCAACGTGCGATCATAGATTTGCAGATCGTAGCCGCCGTCATCAAGAATGATCAGGGCATAGACCGTGAGCGTCTTGCCCTGCAGTCGGGCCCATACGAGCGGGTCACCCTTGAAGGGGTCCAGCGGCACCATCTCGCCGAACACATTGGCCCGCATCGCCGAGCGGTAAATGCCCGGGCGCTGGGTCGGTTGAAACGCGATTGAGTAGTGCTTGCGCGTTTCGCCGTCCGCCCTGCGGATGATCGTCGTCCAGCCGACAACGAACGAGCCGGCCTTGCCCGGCTCGATCGTGACGCTCAAGTCGCGCGGCGTCAGGCCGCGTTTTACTGTCGGCAATGCTGCTGCCGCGAAACGTTCCATAGAACGCCTGGATCCCGCTATCGCCGGCGGACAACCGGGCGGGAAGGCCGACAGCGAGGCAGGCGAGTGCAACGCCTGCCCAGCGTGCAAGCATTCGCCAGCGTGCAAGCATTCGAAAGCGCGTCATGGCGGCAGCCTCGCCGGTCACACCATCTGAAGTTGCGTGATGATAGATGATGCCAACCCGCCACACCAACCCCCGGATGTACTACGGCCGCCGTTTTCGCCACTCGGCAGCCCGATCCGCTCGCCCAGGACCGGCGTTCGGCGTGACGCTTTATCCACCGGCTCGCCGATAGCTTATTGCCGCGATGGTCGGAGCGGCCGGATTCGAACCGGCGACCCCTAGACCCCCAGTCTAGTGCGCTACCAAGCTGCGCCACGCTCCGATCGCAGACCATCATAGACCGGCCACTATAGAGAAGTCGCCACCCCGCGCAATGCCCGCGGATAACGCGCGCGGACCCTTTGCTCGCGCCTAATCCGGGCTCGGCGGCCGTGCCTCCGGGAGCAAAGCGCGCAGTTCCTCAAGCTCGGCCAATAGCGCCAGGAGCGATTTTCGCTGGGCTGTTGAAAGCGGCCTCTCTCTCACCGGCGAAGCCCCCGGCTCCACGGCCTCGACGGCCTCCGCCACCGGTCGCCGGGCGAGCAGCGCCTTGCGGTTCTGCTCGCGAAGGAGCTTCTGGACTCCGCGGATGGTATAACCCTCGACGTACAACAACCGCCGGATTTCGCGAAGCAGAACGACATCTTCCGGGCGATAATAGCGGCGCCCGCCGCGCCGCTTCATCGGCCGGATCTGCGAGAACTTGGATTCCCAAAAACGGAGAACGTGCTGCGGCAGGTCGAGTTCGTTGGCGACTTCCGTGATGGTCCTGAAAGCCGCGGGTGATTTGGTCGTTGTCGCGCCGGCGCTTTCGGAGGCGGCAAGAAGGTCGGCGGTCATTCCGAAGTCTCGGGTCGCCGACTTTCCTTGATGCGACTCTTGAGCACCTGCGACGGACGGAAAACCAGCACCTTGCGCGGATGGATCGGCACCTCTTCGCCCGTCTTCGGGTTGCGGCCGACGCGACGGCCTTTCTGGCGAATGGAGAACGTTCCGAACGACGAGAGCTTCACGGTATCGCCGGTGGCCAGCGCCGCGGTTATTTCTCCCAACACCGATTCCAGCAACTCGGCCGACTCGCTTCGCGACAGTCCGACCTCCTGGTAGACGGCTTCGCTCAGGTCAGCACGGGTAATGGTGTGTCCGGCCATCTATCGTCATCTCCCAAACCGCCTGCGGACAAGCCTATAACGGGCAAGGAAATTGGTCAATATCAAGGAGATGCTCGCCCATCCCTATGTCTGGGACTGGATCCGTCGGCTTACCAGCGAACCAACGCGGCGCCCCAGGTCAGCCCTCCCCCGATCGCTTCGAGCAGCAACAGGTCGCCGGCCTTGATTCGCCCATCGCGAACCGCCTCATCGAGCGCGAGCGGAATGGACGCCGCGGACGTGTTTGCGTGGTGTTCGACGGTCGAGACGACCCGTTCGGCCGGGATCGCCAGCTTGCGCGCGACGCCTTCGAGGATGCGCTTGTTCGCCTGATGGGGGATCAGCCAATCGACATCGGCCACGCCGAAACCGTTCGCGGCCAAGGCCTCGTGGGCAACGGAGGCAAGGCAGGAGACCGCGTGACGAAAGACCTCGCGGCCCGACATCCGCAGCATGCCGACGGTCCCGGTGCGCGACGGGCCGCCATCGACGTAGAGAATGTCGCGAAGGCGACCATCGGAGTGGAGGTGGGTCGAGAGGATCGCCGGCTCGCCGGAGGTGGCCGCGTTTGTCCTCGTCTGGGTCACGACGACCGCGCCCGCCCCGTCACCGAACAGGACGCAGGTGCCGCGATCCCGCCAGTCGAGAATGCGCGAATAGGTTTCCGCGCCGATGACGAGCGCCGTGCGCGCCTGGCCGGCGCGAATGAAGTTGTCGGCGACGGCGAGCCCGAAGACAAACCCCGAGCAGACCGCCTGAACGTCGAACGCCGCGCCCGCCGCCGTTCCCAGCTTTGCCTGGACCTGGGTCGCCGTGGCCGGAAAGGTGTCGTCGGGCGTCGACGTCGCGACGATGATCAGATCGACGCCGTCGGCGGTCATGCCGGCGTCTTCGAGGGCGCGTTCGGCGGCGCGCGCGCCGAGATCGGAGGTCAGCTCACCGTCGGCGGCGATATGACGACAGTGAATGCCGGTCCGCGTGACGATCCACTCGTCGGACGTATCGACCTTGACCGCCAGCTCCTCATTGCTGAGGATCCGGGCCGGCAGATATGATCCGCAGCCAATGATCCGGGATCGGATCACGCTCATCAGCCGGTCGCGATTCGCGGGTCGTCCGGACCGGTTCCGGCGAGATGCCGGAAATCGTCCTTGATTCCCTGGTTGACCCGGTCGGCGATCAGCCGCACGGCCACCCGAACGGCGTTGGAAAAGCCCAGCGCATCCGTGCCGCCGTGACTTTTGACACAGATTCCATTGAGCCCGAGGAACATCGCTCCGTCGTAATTGCGCGGGTCAACACGGCGGCGCATTTTGCGGATGGCCGGCCCCGCCATCATCGCGCCGAGCTTCGTCAGCCAACTCGATGTCAGCGCCTCGCGAAGAAAGTGACTGTAGAGGCGCGACGTCCCTTCCGCCGTCTTCAGCGCGATGTTGCCGGTAAAGCCGTCGGTAACGATCACATCGACCGTACCCGCGCCAATATCGGTGCCTTCGACAAAACCGTGAAAATGGATCGCCAGGGCGCTTTTCTGAAGAACCTCGGCGGCTTTCTTTACCGCCTGATTGCCCTTGAGATGCTCCTCACCGACGTTCAGCAGGGCAACCGACGGCTTCTCGAGGCCAAGCACCTTGCGGGCGAAAACCTCTCCCATGACCGCGAACTGAACAAGGTTGTCGGCATCGCATTCCACGTTGGCGCCAAGATCAAGCATCACCGAGCGGCCTCGGATCGTCGGATACACCGTAGCGATCGCCGGCCGGTCGACGCCGGGCAAGGTCTTCAAGACAAACTTCGCCATGGCCATCAGCGCGCCGGTATTGCCGGCCGAGACGACACCATCCGCTTCACCCGAGGCGACCGAGTTCGATCGCCCGCCGCATGCTGGAATTATGTGCGCCGCGCAACGCCGCCGAGGGCCGCTCGCTACTGCTGACCACCTCATCGGCGTTGCGGATCTCGGCGACCCGCTGAAGCCGTGGCCACTTGGCGAGCAGAGGCGCCAACTCACGCTCACGGCCAAAGAGCAGGAAACGAGCATTCTTAACGCGATCGAGGGCTAGATTAATGCCTTCAAAAACCATTTCCGGCGCGTGATCGCCCCCCATGGCATCGATCGATATTGTCACGTAGTCGGACAACGCTCGAACATTCCCTATCGTTTTCATCGGGCAAGCCGATGATGCGGCAACGCCGGTTGCCTGTCTAACGCTCGGTGGTCCATGAGGCTTTCAAGTTTGGCCGCGCCTACGGCTATCGTCTGTCCACAAGCCATGATGGCCACAAGCCATGATGGTTGTATCCGCTGCGCGCCACCGCTTTCATCGACACTCGACATGAGTATAGTCAAGGCCGATGCACCCGCTGACCAGTATACCGCTTCGGCTCATTACAACGCCACGTCGACCACAACTCAACGCGGTCTACTTAGCTAAAATCGCGAAGGGCGGCAAGTCACTTGCGCCGTTTTGTCGGCTGCCGGGACGCCCTGAAGGCGTTGAGCGCCGCGAACGGCGATGCCGGCTTTGAAGGATTGCGCCGATCGCCCAGATCATCGCCGGGACCATCACCCAGATCATCGTCCAGCTCATCGTCCCGGCCATCTCCCGCGAACGCGGGCGCAAAGGTCGTGCCCGGCGCGCGCGGATACGGGTCCAGCTCAAGAGCCAGCTGCTCGGCGGCCGCTTCTCCGACGTCGATGTAACCGCCGGCGATCGGATCGATATCATCGTAATCGCCGTCGGGGTGGATGTCCCCGCCCCCGTTTCCGTCCCCGTCCCCGTTTCGGTCCGCGGCATCCCACTCGCCGGGAGCGTCGGCGGCGTACAGCCGCGCGAAATCGACGTCGATGCGGCTGACGACGGGCGCCAGCGTCACGACACACTCTTGCATCGCATCGGCGCGAAGATGAGCCGACAACAACACCACCGTACCACCCCGCGTCAACGTAGCCGTGCCGCTCACCCGCAAATGGCTGAGCTCAATCAGGCCGAACCGCGTTGCCAACGCCGCGCGCTCGCCTTCGTCGGCGACTTCAGCGAAGTTCCGGCCGGCTGCGCCGAGATCGTCAGCACGGACCAGGCGCGAGAATTCAGGCCGGACGGCTGGCCGCATGGGTGTTCATCTCCCCATCCACCGGGTCCGGAGTGCCGAAGTGAACCTCGCCGGCCGCCAGCATCTTGCTGTCGGCGCGGTCGAGAGCGTCGGCCTCGCGGCGCACGTAGGCGGTGATCGCCGCCAATTGCTCGGCCGTCGGAAGACCGTGGCGATAGACGTTTCGTTTCAGCGCATCGGCCAGGCCGCTCCCGCCGGTGTCTTCCAGACCCTGCTCATACGCCGCGAGCCGGCCGTAGAAGCCCTTGGCCATCCCCTTTATGCGTTTGCCCACGGCGAGATCACCAACCCCCATCTCGCGAAGATTCTGGTCCAGGTCAACGAACATCAGGTCGAAGACCGCCTGAGCAAGAGAATCAGCCGAGGGTCGATCCCGGCGGAGCCGCCGCAGAACCAACGCGGCGTGGACCGCGATCATATCAAACCGGCCGTCGGGACTGTCCGGCACGCCATACGCCAAATAAAACAGCGGCCGGCGCGCCTGTTCCACAATTCGCACATAAATCTTGTGCGCCGTGGCGTCGTGCGATCGATTGCGGAATATCGCCAAGAACATACCCTTTTCACGGCGGAGTTGAACTGCACCCCGCACATTGTTACCATTGATGACTTGTAGCTGTAATCGAGCGCCCAGTCGCGGCGGGTCGCGCCGTGCACAATCAGATGTTGGGGGTATCATGAAGTTCGTCCAGCCCGGCGTTGAAACTTGCGGGCAAGATCCGACCGGACCGGCCGCGCCGCCGCGACGCGGCATCGTCACCGCTTCTATGCTGGCGCTGGCGACCACTTGGGTTCTGGCGGGGCTTCTGTCCGGCTGCGCCGGCGAGGTCGACACCCACGGCGACATGGTTCAGAACGAACGCCTCAGCCAGATCGTTCCGCAGGTGCACCGCCGCGACGACGTCCTCGCGATTCTCGGCTCGCCATCGACGGTATCCCTTCTTGACGGCGAGGCCTGGTACTACATCGGCGACCGCCGCGAGACCCTTGCGTTCTTCAAGCCCGAAGTTCTCGAACGAGAGATGGTCGTCGTCTCCTTCGACCCGTCCGGCTCGGTGGTCTCGGTGGACCGGACAATCGCCGAGGACGCACCCGCTATCGAGGTGGTCGAACGCGAGACGCCGACCAACGGCAGCAACTTGACAATGGTCGAACAGTTTCTCGGCAACCTCGGCCGCTTCAACTCGCAGACGCCGCCGCGTCGCTGATGGGCCGCTGATTTTGGGCCGCTGATTTTCGGGCCGCTAATTCGGTGTGGCGAGAACGAAAGAAGGCCCGGCGGAACCGCTCCCGCTGGGCCTTTCTTATGGGGCGCAAGGTCTTATGGCTTATGGGGCGCAAGGTGCCCCGCGCTGGTGGTTCGATGCTGATGGATGGTACCCTTCCGTCAGCTAAATCGAACCACCAACCGATTGATCCTGTGGGCTGAATTCACACCTGACGCTTGAGGACTTCAAGCGTCAGGCATCAGACCCCTAGTGAGCGAGCGTCGCCAACAGCAGCAACGCGACAATGTTGGTGATCTTGATCATCGGATTGATGGCCGGGCCCGCCGTATCCTTGTAGGGATCGCCGACGGTATCACCGGTCACCGCCGCCTTGTGGGCATCGGAGCCCTTGCCGCCGAAGTTTCCATCCTCGATGTACTTCTTGGCGTTGTCCCAGGCGCCGCCGCCGGCGGTCATCGACACCGCGACGAACAGGCCGGTGACGATCACGCCGAGAAGCATGGCTCCGAGGGCCGCGAACCCCGCCGATTTACCGGCGATAAAGCTCACCAGGAAGTAGACGACAATCGGCGCCAGAACAGGCAGCATCGACGGGATAATCATTTCCTTGATCGCAGCCTTGGTCAGCATGTCGACGCACCGCCCGTATTCCGGCTTGGCGGTACCTTCCATGATCCCGTCGATTTCCCTGAACTGGCGGCGAACCTCGACGACGACCGAGGCGGCGGCCCGGCCGACGGCCATCATCCCCATGGAGCCGAACAGATAGGGCAGAAGGCCGCCGAGAAGCAGGCCGACGACGACGTACGGGTTCGACAGCGAGAAGTTGATGAGAACGCCCGAGAAGTAGGGATAGCGGACCGTGTCGGCGCTGAAGAACGTCAGGTCCTGGGTATAGGCGGCAAAAAGCACCAGCGCGCCCAACCCGGCGGAGCCGATGGCATAGCCCTTGGTCACCGCCTTGGTCGTATTGCCGACCGCGTCGAGGGCGTCGGTCGTTTTGCGAACCTCGGCGTCGAGATCGGCCATTTCGGCGATACCGCCGGCGTTGTCGGTGACCGGACCATACGCATCCAGCGCGACAACCAAGCCGGCCAACGCCAGCATGGCGCTCACGGCGATGGCAATGCCGAACAACCCCGCAAGCGAGTAGGTGATGATGATCGCGGCGCAGATGATCAGCGCAGGGATCGCGGTCGCCTCCATGGAAACGGCGAGGCCCTGGATGATGTTGGTCGCGTGCCCGGTCTGCGAGGCTTCAGCGATCTTGCGCACCGGCCGAAACTCGGTGCTGGTGTAGTACTCGGTGATCCAGATGAGCAGGCCCGTGACCACCAGGCCGACGAGACCGCAGAAGTACAAGGACCAGCCGGAAAAGATTTTGCCACCGACTTCGAATTCGGTGCCGAGACCGATGGTGATGGCGGTGATCGGCAGCAGCAGGACCGCCGACATTACCGCGCAGGCGATAAAGCCTTTATACAAGGCGCCCATGATGCTTCCGTTGGCGCCAAGGCGCACGAAGAAGGTCGAGGCGACCGACGCGAGAATGCAGCCGCCGCCGATGGCCAGCGGGTACAGCATGATGCTGCGGAGTTCCGGCTCCGGGCTTGACGCGAAAAAGATCGAGCCCAGAACCATGGTCGCGACGACCGTCACGACATAGGTTTCGAACAGGTCCGCGGCCATGCCGGCGCAGTCGCCGACATTGTCGCCGACGTTATCGGCGATCACCGCGGGGTTGCGCGGGTCGTCTTCGGGGATGCCGGCCTCGACCTTGCCGACCAGGTCCGCGCCGACGTCGGCGCCCTTGGTGAAGATACCGCCGCCGAGCCGGGCGAATATTGAAATAAGCGACGCGCCGAAACCAAGAGCCACCAGCGGATCAATGAGGTCGCGGCCCACAGAGTTCGTCCCGAGAAGAACCGCGTAGTAGATCGCAACGGCAAGCAGAGCCAGGCCCGCGACCAGCATGCCCGTCACCGCGCCCGCCTTGAACGCGACATCGAGGCCGGCGCCCAGGCCTCGCCTCGAGGCGTCGGCGACGCGGACGTTGGCGCGAACGGAAATGTTCATGCCGAGATAACCGGCGGCGCCGGAGAGCACGGCGCCGATGAGAAAGCCGATGGCGACCTTCAAGCCCATCAGCAAAAAGAGAATGATGGCGACGACGACGCCGACGATCCCGATCGTGGTGTATTGCCGATTAAGATATGCGGCCGCGCCTTCCTGAACCGCGGCCGAGATATCCTGCATGCGCTGCGTGCCGGCGCTGCTGCTCAACACCGACCGGCTGGCGTAAATGCCGTATGCCAGCGCGACGGCGCCGCACACAATCACAAGAACGTGAACGATCGACATATTGATTGGCCCCTTCTTGGCAGGGACGCCGCGCTGGGAATATTGAGTCCCCTTCCCCCCCGCAAGCGCCTGTTGTTCGTTGCAACGATCATTGGGCCGAACATGCCAGATGCGCAAGCGTTTCGCAACGACCTCTGTTGCATTGCAATACGTTATCGCTCGCGCTGGTTGGTTTTCGCGCTTGCCTCCGCGCGAGCCGCAAAATGCCGCCAACCGGGCTCCCCGGCGTCGTAGCGCACGCCGTCGAGGGCGAGCCGGACCTCTCCGCCGGGTTCGTCTTCCCGGCGGTCTTCGATCCGGCCGATCATGGTCAGTGCAACGTCGATCTCGCGCGCGATGCTCGCCAACTCATCGGCCGCGTCCGGAGAAGTGGTGAAGACAAGTTCGTAGTCGTCGCCTCCGCTCAGCGCCAATCGCAACAGCTCGGGCTCGTTTCCGACGGCGCCGAGCGCCGCCGGCGACAGCGGCACGCGCTCGACCTCCACGACCGCCGCGAGGCGCGAGGCGATGCAAATACGGCCCAGATCGGCGACGAGCCCGTCGGAGATATCGGCCGCGGCACTGGCGACGCCGCGAAGGCGGCGGCCCAGGGCGAGGCGCGGACGGGGCGTGCGGTAGCGCTCGACGAGCCAGGCGCGAGCGGACGTTTCGAGCCCATCAAGCCTCCCCGTCGCCGCCAACAAGCCGAAAGCCGCATCCCCGATCGTGCCGGAAACAAAGATGAGATCGCCGGGCTTGGCGCCCGAACGGCGGAGCTCGCGACCGGTCTCGACGTCGCCCAGGGCCGTCACGGTGAGGCTGAGAGGCCCAGGCGTCGCCACCGTGTCGCCGCCGATCAGGACGATGCCGTGCTCGGCCTGGCGCGCCGCCAGCCTTGCCGCGAAGGGCTCGAGCCATTGTTCAAGCATCCCCTCGTCCCAGGCCGCCGGCAGCGCCGCGGACAACAGGTAGGCTCTCGGTTCCGCGCCCATGGCGGCCAGATCCGACAGGTTCACGCCAATGAGCTTGTCGGCGATATGCTCGGGCGTTTCGTTGCCAAGGAAGTGGACGCCGGCAACCACGGTATCGGTCGTGACGACGAGCGTATGACCGGCCCTGGCCTCGATGAGCGCGGCATCGTCAAGCAATCGGAGCGCGCCCGGAGCATTCGCGGCCAGGGGCCGAAAGTACCGGGCTATGATCTCGAACTCATCGATCCCCGTCGCCGTCGCCACCCTCTCGTCCTCCGCGCCATCCCTCGCCGTCCAGGGCTTCTTCTCTTTCGGCCGGCGGTCCGCCGGCGGCGGCCTCGCCCGGGCGCGTGGTGATGGCCATGCGGTCGAGCACCGCGTTGACGAGCCCCGGTTCCTTGCCCGTGAAGAAGGCGTGGGCGACGTCGAGATACTCGTTGATGACGACCTTCGCCGGAACTTCCGGACACGACGACAACTCGTAGGCGCCGGCGCGCAGGATCGCCAGCAGCAGAGCCTCCAGCCGCGTCACGTTAAGTTTATCGGACAAGGCCATGTCGATGGAAACGTCGATCGCCTCGCGCCGCGCCGCGACGCCGCGAATGACTTGGGCGAGGTGCACCGGGTCCGGCTTGGCCAGCTCGGGGACTTCCGGACCCTGATCCCAGCGGTTGGTCAGGAAAGCCGCGACGACCGTATCGGCCGCGGCGCCGGCCACCTCCATCTCGTAGATCGCCTGCACCGCGGCGAGGCGCGCGGCGCTGCGCGTCCGGCCGCGCGGACCCTGCGTTTCGCTCATTGCGCGGGCGCGACGCCAAGCGTCGATTTGAGTTCGATCATGCGCAAACAGGCGCGCGCGGCCTCCGCGCCCTTGTTCTTCTTGGCGACCGCCGCGCGCACCCGGGCCTGCTCATAGGTTCCGCAGGTCAGGACGCCGAAACCGAGGGGCGCGCCGGCCGCCGCAAGGTCCATCAGGGCCCGGCTGACTTCGCGGCAGATGTGGTCATAATGATCGGTCTCGCCACGGATGACGCAACCCAAGGCAATGAAGCCTGCGAAGCGCTCGGCGCCCTCGCCGCGCATCGCCAGGCGAATGGCCGCGGGAATTTCGAACGCGCCGGGCACCGCTACCCGCGCATGGCCGACCGCGTGCTCGTCAAGAACGGCGATCGCCCCGGCGGCCAGCTCGTCGGCGAGATCTTCGTAGAACCGGGCCTCGACAATCAGAACGCGTCTGCCTTCACCGATCATGATGCCGCCGATCCCTCTATCGTGCGCTGCCCGACAACGCACAGCCCATAGCCCTCGAGACCGACGATGGTTCTCTTGGTGTTGGACAGCAAAACAAGTTGACGGACGCCCAGATCGAGCAGGATCTGCGCGCCGACGCCATAGTCGCGCAGCTGCGCTACGCGCTCGTCGTCACCGGCAAGCCGCGCCTTGACCCGGTCGGAAAGACTGGTCGGGTGCGGCTCGCGAATCAAGACAATGACGCCGCGGCCGGCCTCCTCGATGATTTGCATCGAACGATGGAGCTGATCGGCCCGGCCGGCGTGATTGTCGCCAAGAACGTCCTCCAGGACGTTGAGGGCGTGCATCCTGACAAGCACCGGCCCGTCCGCGCTCAGGTCGCCCTTGACCAGCGCCAGATGCTCGGCGTACGCGACCCGGTTGACGAAAACGTGCATCGCGAATCCGCCGCCATGAAGACTGTCGAACGGGGCTTCGAGCACCCGCTCGACAATCCGGTCATGGCGCAGCCGGAACGCGATAAGATCGGCGATGGTGCCGACCTTGAGCCGGTGCTTCGCCGCGAACTTGATCAGGTCGGGCGTTCGCGCCATGGTTCCGTCGTCGTTCATGATCTCGCAGATCACGCCGGACGGGTTGAGCCCGGCGAGTCGGGCGATGTCCACCGCGGCCTCGGTATGACCGGCGCGAACGAGCGTACCGCCGTCGCGGGCCTGAAGCGGGAACACGTGGCCCGGCGAAACGATGTCCCCGCTGGCCTTGGTCGGATCGATCGCCACCGCCACGGTGCGGGCGCGATCGGAAGCGGAAATGCCCGTCGTCACGCCCTCGCGCGCCTCGATCGATACGGTGAACGCGGTCTGGTGCCGCGAGGCATTGCTCTGCGCCATCAACGGCAGCTTGAGCTGATCGACCCGGTGGCGATTGAGGGCAAGACAGATGAGGCCGCGGCCATATTTGGCCATGAAATTGATCGCTTCGGGCGTCGCCATTTGCGCGGGGATGACGAGGTCGCCCTCGTTTTCCCGGTTCTCGTCATCGACCAGAACCACCATCCGCCCGTTGCGGGCATCCTCGATGATTTCCTCGATCGCCGAGAACGCGTCCACCACGGAGACCTCAGGCTGTTTCAAGAAGACGTGCGACATATCGCGCCAACATATCGATTTCCACATTAACCGCATCGCCGACCCTGAGGCGACCGAACGTCGTGGCGTTGAAGGTGTGAGGGATGATATTGACCTCAAAACGCCGGCCGTCCACCTCGTTGACGGTCAGCGATACCCCGTCGATGGTGACCGAGCCCTTTTCGGCGATGAACCGGTGCAACGGCTCGGGCACTTCGAAAACAAGGCGCCACGAGGCGCCCTCCGCCGCGCGCGAGACGAGCGAGCCAAGGCCGTCGACGTGGCCGGAAACGATATGGCCGCCAAGCTCGTCGCCCATCCGCACCGAGCGCTCCAGATTGACCGGCGTGCCGACGGTCCAGCCGCCAAGCGTCGAGCGCGCCAGGGTCTCCGCCGACACCGAAACCGCGAACCAATCGGCGCCGCGATCGATACCGCGATCGATCACCGTGAGGCAGACGCCCGAACAGGCGATCGACGCGCCGATGGGGATCTCGCCGGCCGCAAACGCCGTCGTGATCTCGAGCCGCCGGTCCCCCGCCTCGCGCACGGCGCGCACGACGCCGACGTCGGTCACGATCCCGGTGAACATGGACCCGCTCGGCTGTAGATTTCCATCAGGTCTCCGCCCACCTCGCTGATCGCCTCCCTGGAAAACTTGGGCGCGGCGCCCAAGGCTTCGACCGCCATCGCCGCCACCGCCGCGCGGCCATCGCCGCCGATGATCATCGGCGCGTGGAACCACGTCACCTCGTCTACCAGACCCGCCGCCAGGAACGAAGCGGCAAGCGTACCGCCGCCCTCGATCAGCACCCGCGTAATTCCGCGCGCGGCCAGCTCGCCGGCCATCGCGGCGGCATCCGGATGGCCGGCCGCGTCGGCAGCCACATCAATTACCGTCACTCCGGCGGCGGCAAGAGCTTCGCGCCGATGATGCTCGGCGGACGCGAGCGTCATAACCCAGGTCGGCACATCGCGCGCGCCCAGCACCAACTTCGACGCCGCGTCAAGTCCGAGCCGGCCATCGGCGACGACGCGGACCGGCGAGCGGGATTCCAACCCCGGCAATCGGCAGTCGAGAACCGGGTCGTCGGAGCGCGCGGTCTCCGCGCCGATCACAATCGCATCGTGCGAGGCGCGCAACCAGTGGCCCGCGCGCCTCGCCGCGTCGCCGGTAATCCAACGGCTGTCTCCGGCGCGCGTCGCGATCCGGCCGTCGAGCGTGGTCGCTGCCTTGAGGGTGAACAACGGCCGGCGCTCGGCGAGACGAAGGAAGAACCCGCGGTTCAATCGTCGAGCGGCCGCCGCGCCCGGGCCCGTGGCGACCTCGACTCCGGCATCGCGCAAGCGGGCGATTCCCCGGCCGTCGACCCGTGGGTCGGGGTCAACGACGGCGATGACGGCGCGCGCTACTCCGGCCTTGATCAATGCTTCCGAACACGGCGGCGTCACCCCCTGATGGTCGCACGGTTCAAGCGTTACGTAGGCGGTCGCGCCACGAGCCGCGGCGCCGGCCCGGCGGAGCGCCTCGGTCTCGGCGTGCGGCCTGCCGCCGCGCTGGGTCCAGCCGCGGCCGACCACGATGCCGTCGCGCACCAGGACGCAACCGACCGCCGGATTGGGCCACGCCTCGCCAAGACCGCGCCTGGCGAGAGCCAAGGCCGCCGCCATGCAGGCTTCGTCGGCCTCATGGTCGCGGCCTTGCGTCACTGGTCGCCGAGGGTCTCGACAAATTCCTCGAAGTCCTTGGCCTCGCGGAAGTTCTTGTAGACCGAGGCAAAGCGGACGTAGGCGACCTGATCGAGCTGGTAGAGCTGCTCCATCGCCATTTCGCCGATGACCTTGGACGGGATCTCGGCTTCACCGAGGGTTTCGAGGCGGCGCTGGATGCTGTTGACGATGCGTTCGATGCGCTCGTCATCCACCGGCCGTTTGCGCAAGGCAATCCGTAACGAGCGAAGGAGTTTTTCGCGATCGAACGGAGATCTGTCCCCGCTTTTCTTGACGACGGTGAGCTCGCGCAGGTGGACCCGCTCGAACGTCGTCCACCGCGCGCCGCACGCCGGGCAGTATCGCCGGCGGCGTATCGCGGCGTGGTCCTCGGTCGGCCGCGAATCCTTGACCTGAGTGTCTTCATGGCCGCAAAACGGGCAGCGCATCGTCAGTTACCCCCTTATCTCACCGCTCGCTTTACAGCCCCGAATAAACCGGGAACCGTCGGCACAACTCCGCCACGCCCTCGCGCGCCGTTGCTTCGCCCGCGGCGTTGTTTTCCGGATTGGCCGCGAGCGCATCGAGCACATCGGCGATCAGCTCACCGACGCGGTGGAATTCACCAGGCCCAAATCCACGCGTGGTTCCCGCCGGGGTGCCGAGACGAATGCCGGAGGTGACCATCGGCTTCTCCGGATCGAAGGGGATTCCGTTCTTGTTGCAGGTCAGGTATGCCCGGCCGAGACTCGCCTCGGCCGCCTTGCCGGTCAGCCGCTTGGCGCGAAGATCGACCAGCATCAGGTGCGTATCGGTTCCGCCCGAGACGATACTGAAGCCCCGCCCGGAGAGAACTTCCGCGAGCGCTTTCGCGTTTTCCACGATCCGCCTGGCGTAGAGCTTGAAGTCCGGCCGCAGGGCTTCGCCGAAGGCGACGGCCTTGGCGGCGATGACATGCATCAAGGGGCCGCCCTGAAGCCCGGGAAACACCGCCGAGTTCAGTTTCTTGCCGAGTTCGGCCGACGTCGACAAGATCATGCCGCCGCGCGGACCGCGCAGGGTCTTGTGCGTCGTTGTCGTCACCACGTGAGCGTGCGGCAGCGGGCTCGGGTGCGCGCCACCGGCGACTAGGCCGGCGAAGTGCGCCATGTCGACCAGAAGGTACGCGCCGACAAGGTCCGCGATGGCGCGGAAGCGGGCGAAGTCGATCACCCGTGAGTATGCCGAACCGCCGGCGATGATGACCTTCGGCCGGTGCTCGACGGCCAGGCGCTCGACCTCGTCGTAGTCGATCAAGCCGTTGTCACGGCGCACACCATATTGGACCGCGTTGAACCACTTGCCCGACATCGCCGGCGCCGCGCCATGGGTCAAATGTCCACCCGCGGCAAGCGACATTCCGAGCAGCGTGTCGCCCGGAGCCATCAGCGCCAAATACACCGCGCCGTTCGCCTGGGCTCCCGAGTGCGACTGGACGTTGGCGTATTCGCAATCGAACAGCCGGCAGGCACGCTCAATGGCCAGCGCCTCGCCGACGTCGACGTACTCGCAGCCGCCGTAATAGCGCCGTCCAGGGTAGCCCTCCGCGTACTTGTTGGTCAGCACCGAGCCCTGCGCCTCGAGCACGGCCTTCGAGACCATATTCTCGGAGGCAATAAGCTCGATGTGGTCGTGCTGGCGCTGAAGCTCGTGGCGGATGGCTGCGTCAATCTCCGGATCGCTCTCGGCAAGAGAGGCCTCGAAGAACCAATCGCCGGTAATGCCGTGAACCTTGGGTTCCGCCAATGATGACATGATCGCGCGCTCCTGATCTTCTCGTCACAGAGGTCTGGACAGCTTTTCGACACGCCGAGCGTGCCGGCCGCCTTCGAATTCGGTTTCAAGGAATAGCCGAAGGCAGTCGCTCGCGACCTCCTGGCCGATCATCCTGCCGCCGAAACAAATGACGTTCGCGTCGTTGTGCAGGCGAGCCATCCGCGCGCCAAGCGCGTCGTGAATAAGCGCGGCGCGGATCTCCGCGAAGCGGTTGGCGGCGATGCTGATCCCGATGCCGCTTCCACATATAAGCACCCCGAACGTGGCGCGCCCGTCTCTTATCGCGTGCGCCATGGCATAGCCGAAATCCGGATAATCGACGGAGGCGGCGCCGTCCGCGCCAAGGTCAATGACAAGATGATTCGCATCCGCCAGCCTGGCCCGGAGGTATGCCTTGAGCTCGTATCCCGCGTGGTCGCTGGCCATTGCGACAACCGGCGTGTTCATCGGTGCTGCTTTCCTTGCCGCGAATACACGGGCATCGACCCAAGGCGGAACGTGTACCATATGTCTTGCATCGCTGACCAGTCTACCACTAGTGGTCTGATCCTGACGCTTGAGTCCTGAGTCCTCGAGCGTCAGGTGACTCAGCCCCCCGGATCAATCGGTTGGTGGTTCGATGGACGACGATGCGGCGACGCCGGCGAAAGGATGCGGCGGCTCCCGCGAGAGGCGGGCTTGAGCCGAGCTCAAGCATGAGACCGGCGGAGCCGCCATCCGCGGCATCCGCTGCGCAAATTTCCAGTTAAGATTGCCGAACTGTAATGGAATACAGGCCAGCCCTTTATCTTGGCGAGCCTGGCGGCCAAGAAATCATTACTGAAGATTTATCTTTGACGTTGACAGACAAAAGCTTCGCCGTGTTAAATCGCTTCAAGATTTTGCAACGACGTAGTTCGGGTCAAATTATGATGAGCGAAGAAGACGAAGAAAGCATCTCCCGAGATGACGTGCTGCGAATGGCCGTGGACGTGGTTGCCGCCTATCTAAGTAACAACCAGGTGGCCGCCGGTCAGATTCCCGAGGTCATTCACAGCATATTCAACTCCCTGACCACGCTTGAGGCCCCACCGTCGGAACCTCTTAGCGAACCGCAAAAACCGGCGACGCCGGTGCGTAAATCGGTCACGCCCGATTACATCATCTGTCTTGAGGACGGCAAGAAACTCAAGATGCTCAAGCGTCACTTGCGAACAACCTACAACATGACGCCCGAGGAATACCGCGCGAAATGGAACCTGCCCGCGGACTACCCAATGGTGGCTCCCAACTATGCGCGCCAGCGCTCCGAGTTCGCCAAGCAGATCGGCCTCGGCCGCAAGGCGCGCGAGCGGGTGAGACCTCGTCGCACCTGACCGCCGCAGGGTCCGCGGACGGTTGGATGCTCCGCGATAGCCAAGTTGCGGCGGGACTCGGAGACGAAAAAAGCCCGGACGTTTCCGGGCTTTTTCTTTACGTGCGCCAGGCATGGCGCGTAGCGCCATGACGGCGCTGGTTGGCTCGCTGTGGTGGTGAGTTGGCCGACTTGGAGGTGGAAGTCCTCTACGGGCCCTGGTGACGGGAACCGTTAGCCGAACAGCAAGGGCGTCGCCGCGAGGCGGGGTCTGAAGGAAGCTGCAGGCAAAGTCCTGGCCCGACGAACAGGAACCGCATAGGAGGCGCCGAGATCCTGGGCGAGGGGGCATGAAGACCCAAAGCCCGATGTCACCCGGAGGGTCTGGGCGTATATGCGGCGGGTATGTGGGACGAAGGTCGCGCGTCTTACCCTGGGAGGCCTGCCGGCCTGCCCCTGGTTTCAGGTGTGCTACCGGCGCCGCGAGGCGTCGGGATGGGACGGCAGGAGTCAGCAGAGGCCATAGTAGCTTGCCTTGACCGGGCGGCGAAGGGCCGAACATGGAGTGCCGGACGGCAAGCGGACGGTTCGATGGTGCGAGAGGACGCCGAAGGCCGGGCTGGGATGCCCGGCGCCTGTCCCGAGGGTAGCGGCCGGAAGCCGCGAGAGAAGGGGCTGGGTGCGTCGAGCGCTGCGGCACCGTCTGTTTCTGCCCGCCCGGAGGCGACGGCCCGGTTGCTGGAGGCGATCGTCGACCGGGAGAACATGAGGGCGGCCTACCACCGCGTGGTGGCCAACAGGGGCGCCGCGGGCGTTGACGCGATGACCGTCGACGGCCTCAAGGCATTCTTGGTGGAACACTGGCCGCGCATCAAGGAAGACCTGCTGGCCGGCCGGTACCGGCCGCAGCCGGTGCGCCGGGTGGATATTCCGAAGCCCGGCGGCGGCACGCGGACCTTGGGTATCCCCACGGTCGTGGACCGGCTGATCCAGCAGGCGCTGCATCAGGGACTCTCACCGCTCTTCGACCCGGGTTTCTCGGACGCCTCCTACGGCTTCCGGCCGGGGCGAAGCGCCCACCAAGCGGTGTTGGCCGCGCGCGGCCATGTGGCGGCGGGCCGGCGCTGGATGGTGGACATCGACCTGGAGAGGTTCTTCGACCGGGTGAACCACGACGTGCTGATGGCACGGGTGGCGCGCAAGGTCGAAGACAAGCGGGTGTTGCGGCTGATCCGCCGCTATCTGCGGGCCGGGTTGATGGCGGACGGGGTGGCGACGGCGCGGACCGAGGGGACGCCGCAGGGCGGTCCCTTGTCGCCGCTGTTGTCGAACATCCTGCTCGACGACCTCGACAAGGAACTGGAGCGACGCGGCCATGCCTTCGTCCGCTACGCCGACGACTGCAACATCCATGTGCGGTCCCGGCGGGCGGGCGAACGGGTGATGGCGTCGATCACCCGGTTCCTGGCCGAGCGACTGCGGCTCGCGGTCAACGTCGCCAAGAGCGCCGTGGACCGCCCCTGGAAGCGCAGCTTCCTGGGCTTCACCATGACCGCCCACCGGGCGCCGCGCCTGCGTGTGGCACCTGCGAGCGTGGCGCGGTTCAAGGGCAAGCTTCGGGCGTTGTGGCGCCAGGGCCGGGGCCGCAGCCTCGGGCGCACGATCGAAGACCTCGCCCCGATCCTCGCCGGCTGGATCGCCTACTTCCGGTTGGCCGAGGCCAGGGGCATCTTCGAGGCGCTGGACGGCTGGATCAGGCGGCGCCTGCGCTGTCTGATCTGGCGCCAGTGCAAGCGGCCGAGGACACGAGCGATGCGCCTGATGCAGCGGGGGCTCGCGGAGGAACGGGCATGGGTCTCCGCCTACAACGGACACGGCCCCTGGTGGAACGCCGGGGCCAGCCACATGAACGACGCCTTCCGGGCCGGCTTCTTCCGCAATCTCGGGCTGGTCAGCCTGCTCGACCGGCACCGCCGCCTCAACTACGCTTCATGAACCGCCGTGTACGGAACCGTACGCACGGTGGCGTGGGAGGAGGGCCGCCGCAAGGCGCCCTCCTACCCGATATGGAGGCCGCGCCGCTACTGGACGTAGTCGTACTTGCCGTCCTTCCAGACGTAGAAGACGTAGCCGGGCGCGGTCACATCACCCTTGGCGTTGAAAGTGAACTTGCCGAGCACGGTGTCGAACTCCGTATTTTTCAGCGCGGCGGCAATCTTTTTCTGGTCGACCTTGCCGACCTTTTCGACCGCCTGGGCCCAGGCCTGGATGGCGCCATACGTATAGAGCGTGTAGCCTTCCGGCTCGATTCCCTTCTTTCGGAATTGTTCGACAACCGGAGCGGCGTCCGGGTTCTTGCGGGGATCGGGGCTGAAGGTCATCAGCGTCCCCTCGCCCGTGTCGCCGGTGATCTTCCAGAACTCCTCGGTCATTAGCGCATCGCCGGAAACGAGCTGAGGCTTGTAGCCCTGCTCGGCCGCCTGACGGACCATCAGCCCGCCCTCGGTGTGATAGCCGCCGAGATAGATCACGTCGATGCCCTCGCCCTTGAGCTTGCTGACAAGCGCCGAGTAGTCCTTCTCCCCGGCGGTATAGGCTTCGTACATCGCTTCCTGGATACCGCGGGAATTCAACACTTTCTTGGTCTCATCCGCCAGACCCTTCCCATAGGCGGTCTTGTCGTGAAGGATCGCGATCTTCTTGCCGGCGAAGTGGTCGGCGAGATAGTTGCCGGCGACGGCGCCTTGCTGGTCGTCGCGGCCGCACACCCGAAAGACGTTCCAACGGCCTTCGTCCGTCAGCTTCGGATTGGTCGACGCCGGAGAAATCTGGATAATGTTTTCTTCTTCATAGACCTGCGAAGCCGGGATCGACGATCCGGAGCAGAAATGTCCGGCCACGAACACGACCCCTTCACTCGCCGCCTTGTTGGCGACGGCGACCGCCTGCTTGGGATCGCACGCATCGTCCTCGACGAACAGTTGCAGCTTCTGGCCGAGAACGCCGCCGGCGGCGTTGATGTCCGCGACCGCCATCTCGGCGCCATTCTTCATTTGCTCGCCGAAGGTCGCATACTGGCCCGTCATCGGCCCCGACACCGCGATCTTGATGTCCGCCTTGGCATTCGCTCCGGCGAAGACCATCGCCGCCGCCATCAGGCCGACAAACGCGGCCGTAAAATGCTTCATGTACGTTCTTCCTTTCCCAAACGCTCAACCACCCTTGCGCGCATTCCCATTCGCTCATCCCGCGCCCGGGCGGGAGCGAATAAGAGCCGCGATCAGCATGATATCGATCAACTCTCCCCCACCCGATGAGGCCTCGGATGAGGTTGTCCGAAAGCGGGTTGGTCCCGCATTACGCCAACTATAACCCCCGCGAATGAATTTCACACTCAATAAATGTGTCCGCATCGTGACCGTGCAACCGAGCGCCGGCCAGGGCGCGCCTTACACGGGCGTGCCTTACGCGCGCCGGCGCCAGCCAAACAGACCGGCCCGGTCGTAAAGCCACGGATACTGGCGGACCATTTTTCGCGCCCGTTTTAGCCGGTAGGCGAAAAAGCCGATGAGCAACAAGATGGCCGTCGAGGCGAGGTAGCCGGTGAGTGACAGCAACTCGCCTTCGAACAGCGCGAAGATTAAGAACCGCGCGGCGGCGCCCAACAGCAGCATGTAGACGACGACCTGCCAAGCCGGCTGCCAGGTGTTGGCCACCGCCTGACCGGTCATGTACGCCGCGAAGCCGATGACCACGACCGTGATCGTAAAAAAAACCGGTAATGTCGTCCCGAGAATGCCTTCCACGCCGTCCTCCCCGCCAGAACATTCCGTGCCCGGACGGGCGCGGAACAGACCGCCGCGTCATCGATATCAATTTTCTGCTTTTGGATGTTCGTCCAAGGCAGGTTGATCGAGGGCTCCACCTTCGAGATAGGCCGCGCGCACTTCGGGATCGGACAGCAGCTCCCGCCCGGTCCCGCTCAGGCTGATTCGCCCGGTCACCATGACATAGGCGCGGTGAGCCAGGCGCAGCGCGTGAAACGCGTTCTGCTCGACCAGAAACACGGTGACCTTCTCGCGCTCGTTGATCTCCTTGATGACGCGGAAGATCTGCTTGACGACCAGCGGCGCCAGGCCGAGCGACGGCTCGTCGAGCAACAGCAGGCGCGGGCGGCTCATCAGCGCGCGGGCGATCGACAACATCTGCTGTTCGCCGCCCGACAGCGTCCCGGCGCGCTGGTCCTTGCGCTCCTTCAAAATCGCAAACAGGCCAAAGACGCGTTCGAGATCATGGTCGAAGTACTCGGGCTTGCTCGTCGTCGCGCCAATCTGGAGATTTTCCATGACGCTCATGCGGGCGAAGATGCGCCGCCCCTCCGGCGCCTGGGCAATGCCGAGGCCGACGATCTCGTGGGTCGGCAGGGCGGTGATGTCGCGGCCATCGAAAGCGATGCGCCCTCGCGAGGCCCGCGGATTGCCGCAGACGGTCATCAGCAGGGTCGACTTGCCGGCGCCGTTGGCGCCGATCAGGGTGACGATCTCGCCCTGCTTGATCTCGACGTCGACCCCGCACAAGGCTTCGATGTTGCCGTAGTAGGTGTGCACGCCCGAGATGCTCAGCATGTCGGCTCAGCCCTCTTCGCGCGTCACGGCGATGTCGTGGGCGATGTCGTGGGCGACCTCTTCGGGGAGTTCGTCGTCTTCCTCCTCGCCGAGATAGGCGCGGATCACCGCCGGGTCGGCGCGCACGTCCGCCGGCGCCCCATCCGCGATCTTGCGGCCGTAATCGAGAACGACGATGTGATCGGATATGGCCATGACCACCGTCATGTCGTGCTCGATCAACAGCAGGCCGATCTTGTGCTCGCGGCGAATGTCGAGGAGCAGGCCATTGAGATCCGCCGACTCCCTCGGGTTGAGGCCGGCCGCCGGCTCGTCCAGACACAGCAAGACCGGCTCGATGCACATGGCCCGGGCGATCTCCAGGCGCCGCTGGTCGCCGTAGGGCAGGCTGGCGGCGTCGTTATCGGCGCGCGCGGTCAGACCGACCCGATCGAGCCAGTATTTCGCGCGCTCAATAGCCTTGGCCTCGGCACGGCGATAGCGCGCCAGGCCGAGCAGGCCGGCGAAGCTGAAGCCCGACGCGCGCATGAGGGCGTTGTGCTGGGCGACGATCAGGTTTTCGAGCACCGACATCGCCGCGAACAGGCGGATGTTCTGGAATGTACGGGCGACCCCGGCACGCGCGGGGATCAGGTGGCCTTCCATCCGCTCGAGCAGAAAGGCTCCGCGGCGCGGATGGTTCAGCGTCAGCCGGCCGATGGTCGGCTCATAGTACCCGGTCAGGCAATTGAACATCGTCGTCTTGCCGGCGCCGTTCGGCCCGATGATCGCGGTGATTTCCCGATCGGCCGCGGTGAAGGAAACGTCATCGACGGCGACCAGCCCGCCGAACCGCATGGTCAGGTGCTCGACCATGAGCAGCGGCTTGGCGCCGTCGGTCTCGTTGCCGCCCGTCTCGCTTCCCATGGTTGCCGCCGCGCTCACCGCGCCACCTCGTCGGGCCGGCTCTGCGCGCCGGTTGGGCCGGCGGAGTTCAGGCGAATCGTCGGCTCGCGGAACGCGAGCAGGCCGCGCGGCCGCCACAACATGATCAGAACCATCGCCGCGCCGAAGGCGAGCATCCGGTACTGCTGCAATTCACGGAAGAACTCGGGCAGGCCGATAAGCAGGATCGCCGCCATCACCACCCCGATCTGGCTGCCAAACCCGCCGAGCACGACAATCGCCAGGATCACCGCGGACTCGATGAAGGTAAAGCTCTCGGGGCTGATGAAGCCCTGCCGCGTGGCGAAGAAGGAACCGGCGAAACCGGCGAACATGGCGCCAATGGAAAAAGCCGTCAGCTTGGTATTGCGCGCGTTGATGCCCAGCGACCGGCAGGCGATTTCGTCCTCGCGCAGCGCTTCCCAGGCGCGCCCGACCGGCAGCTTGCGGATGCGCACGGTGAACAGGTTGGTCAACAGCGCCAGGACGAGGATCACGTAATAAAGAAAGACGATCCGATCGATCGGTGAGTAGGGCACATTGAAGAAGCTGGAGAACGTTTCGCCCCCGTCGGCGGCGGTCGCGGTGAACGGCAGCCCGAAGAAGGTCGGCCGCGGAATCCCCGAAATGCCGTCCGGACCGTTGGTGAAGACATACCAGTTCAAGAGGATGACCCGGATCATCTCGCCGAAGCCGAGGGTGACGATCGCGAGGTAGTCGCCGCGCAGGCGCAGCACCGGAAATCCCAGCAGCATCCCCGCGCTCGCCGCCATCATTCCGGCGAACGGCAGGCAGACCCAGAAGCCGAGGTCGAAGTTGGTCGCAAGCAGGGCGTAGCTGTAGGCGCCGACGGCATAGAAGGCGACGTAGCCCAGGTCGAGCAGCCCGGCCAGCCCGACGACGATGTTCAGGCCCCAGCCAAGCATGATGTAGGTGACGACGAGGATGCCGATGTCGAGCAGCCGGCGGTCGACCTTCGGGATCCACGGCGATTGCGGGGCGAAAATCAGCAGCGGAAAGACGACCGCGCCGGCGAGCAGCACCGGGGCGATGAAGCGCGAGGCGCGATGAAACCGGACGGCGAGCCGGTCCATCGCCGCGTCGCGGTCGAGGATCATTGCCGCCGATGCGCCGGTATGACGCAGCATCCACGCCGCGCGGATCGCGAACCCAAGCGCACTCAGCGCAACGATCCAGTTGACCACCACATCGGTGAACGGCAGGACCATCTGGATCCGCGCCACGGCTTCCGGCGCGAACAGCTTTTCCGCGGCGAGCGCGGTGAACCAGACCACGGCGGCCGCTCCGGCCGCGGCCAGCACCGGAACCGGCCGGCCCGTCCGCAGCAAGATGACGCCGATGCGGCCGACAAAGCCGAGAGCCGTGACCGCGGCCAAGGTCGCGAAGCGGGTCTCGATGTCGAGCCCCCCGGGGACGTCGACCGTGCGAAAGGCGACGACGCCGGCGGCCAACGCGAACATCACGAACGCGGTGAGGGCGGCCTCCTTGAGCGCCGAGGCCGCATGGAACGTCGGCCGTCCGGCTGCGGAAACGGCGGGCATCGTGCGCTCAGACCTTCTCGATGTCGGGTTTGCCGAGAAGCCCGGTCGGGCGGAAAATCAGCACCAGGACAAGGATGGCGAAGCTGGCGACATCTTTGTATTCAACCGTGAAGTAGCCCGACCAGAAGGCCTCGATCAGGCCGATCAGCAGGCCGCCAAGCATCGCGCCGGGAAGCGAGCCGATGCCGCCGAGAACCGCCGCCGTGAACGCTTTGATGCCGGCGAGAAAGCCGATGTAGAAGTCGATGACGCCGTAGTTGACCAAAAAGATCAGCCCGGCGACGGCGGCCAAGGCCGCGCCCATGACGAAGGTCAGCGAAATGGTCCGGTCGACATTGATGCCGAGCAGCGAGGCCATGCCCATGTCCTGCTCGCAGGCGCGCTGGGCGCGGCCGAGCGCGGTCCGGGTGATGATCAGCGTGAACACGATCATCAGCACGGTCGTGAGGGTCCAGATGAACAGTTGCAGATAGCTGATGGAGACGATGAAGTCGTCGCGGCGCATGATCTCGAAGCCGCCGGAGATCATCGGCTGGAGCGGTTTCACCCGCGCGCCCTGGAGCAGCTGCACGTAGTTCTGCAGGAAGATCGACATGCCGATGGCGGTGATCAGCGCCGCCAGCCTGGGCGAGCCGCGCAGCGGGCGGTAGGCGACCCGCTCGAGGGTCCAGCCGTAGATGGCCGTCAGCGCCATGGTGATGACCAAGGTGAGCAGAAGCGCGAGCGGCACCCAGGTAAGGCCGAAAATGCCCAAGACCATGACCGACAACAGCGCGATGAACGAGCCGATCATGAAGATTTCGCCGTGGGCGAAATTGATCATGCCGATGATGCCGTAGACCATGGTGTAGCCAATGGCGATAAGCCCGTAGATCGCGCCCAGCGTCAGTCCGTTGATCAACTGCTGCGCAAAATATTCCATCGGGTTCCACTGATCCCTGCCCTACGCTCTGTCCGACTCTGTCTGACTCGCTGTCCGACCGGGCAGACTCCCGGCGACGTTACCCTGCAGCGTCTCCGTTGTGATCCTTGAACGAGTGTTCGGCAACGTCCGGGGCGCGAGCGGCACTCAACTTCAGCGACGACTATTACGGCGCACCAACCGTTTACAACCTCTCGTTTGGTTGAACCGAGGAAGTCCGTCAACAAAAAACCGCAAAATCGGCCGCCGCCGCAACCCCCAACGGCGATGGCGACTTGTCGCCCCCGCGTGACTTCTACATGTTGCGGCGGTACTGGCCGCCGACCTCGAACAGCGCGGTCGTGATCTGGCCCAGCGACAGCACCCGGACCGCGTCCACCAGCACCGCGAAGATGTTCTCCCCCGCCGTCGCCGCGCGTTGCAGCCGCTCGGTCATCGCGGGCGCCTGGCCTGCGTTGCGCGCCTGGAACTCGGCGAGCCGGCGGATCTGGCCCTGCTTTTCGTCCTCCGTCGAACGGACCAGTTCCGGCGTCGGCGCAGCGGCGCCGTGCGGGTTGAGGAAGGTGTTGACGCCGATGATCGGGTAGCTTCCGTCGTGCTTCTTGCGCTCGTAATAGAGCGATTCTTCCTGGATCTTGGCGCGCTGGTAGCCGGTCTCCATCGCGCCAAGGACCCCGCCGCGCTCGCTGATCCGCTCGAATTCATCGAGCACCGCCGCTTCGACCAGATCGGTCAGCTCCTCGATGATGAACGCGCCCTGGTTCGGATTTTCGTTGGCGGCGAGCCCCCACTCGCGGTTGATGATGAGCTGAATCGCCATCGCCCGGCGCACGCTCTCGGCGGTCGGCGTGGTGATCGCCTCGTCGTAGGCGTTGGTGTGCAGGCTGTTGGTGTTATCGTAGACCGCGAGCAACGCCTGCAACGTGGTCCGGATGTCGTTGAAGGTGAACTCCTGGGCGTGGAGCGAGCGGCCCGACGTTTGCGTATGATACTTAAGCTTCTGCGAGCGTTCGCTGGCGCCGTACTTGAAGCGCATCGCCGCGGCCCAGATCCGCCGCGCGACCCGGCCCATGACCGTATACTCGGGGTCCATGCCGGCGGAAAAGAAGAACGACAAGTTGGGCCCGAAGTCGTCGATATGCATGCCGCGCGCGAGGTAGGCCTCGACGTAGGTGAAGCCGTTGGCGAGCGTCAGCGCGAGCTGGGTGATCGGGTTGGCGCCAGCCTCGGCGATGTGGTAGCCGGAAATCGACACCGAGTAGAAATTGCGCACCCGGTGGTGGACGAAGAAGTCCTGGATGTCGGCCATCATCCTGAGCGCGAACTCGGTGGAGAAAATGCAGGTATTCTGGCCCTGATCCTCCTTGAGGATATCGGCCTGCACGGTGCCGCGGACGTTCTCCAGAACCCAGCCGCGGATCTTGTCGGCTTCGTCCTCGGTCGGGCGGCGGCCGTTCTCGGCCACGAACAGGTCGAGCTGCTGATCGATCGCGGCGTTGAAGAACATCGCCAGGATCGTCGGCGCCGGGCCGTTGATGGTCATCGACACCGAAGTCAGCGGATCGCACAGCGCAAAGCCGTCGTAGAGCGCCTTGATGTCGTCGAGGGTCGCGATCGATACGCCGGAGTTGCCGATCTTGCCGTAAATGTCCGGCCGTTCGTCCGGATCGAAGCCATAGAGCGTCACCGAGTTGAACGCGGTCGACAATCTCTTGGCCGCGGAGTTCTTCGACAGCAGCTTGAACCGGGCGTTGGTGCGGAACGGATCGCCCTCGCCGGCGAACATCCGGGTCGGGTCCTCGCCTTCGCGCTTGAAGGCGAAAACGCCGGCGGTGAACGGGAAGCTCCCCGGCACATTCTCCTTCAACAGCCACTTGAGGATTTCGCCCTCGTCTTCGTAACGCGGCAGCGCGACCTTCGCCAGCCGGGTGCCCGAGAGGGTCGTGTGGTACAGCTGGGTGCGCATTTCCTTGTCACGCATCCGCACGACGAACTCGTCACGGCCATAGGTTTCGCGCACCGTCGGCCACATCTCGATCAGCTTGCGGCAGCGGGAATCGAGCGCCCGGTCGCGGGCCTCGAACAGATCCGCGAGCCGATCGCGGCTCTTCACTTCCGGCTTCGCCGAGCATCCGCCGGGTCTCGCGCAGCTGCTGGCGCTCGCGGGCGATCCGGACCTGCTCGGCCGCGGTCTTGTGGTAGTCGCGGACCGTCTCGGCGATCTCGGCGAGGTAGCGCCGCCGCGCCGCCGGCACGATGCCCGCGCCGGCTTCGGAAAATCGCCGCACGGCGCGCCGGTGTAACTGCTCCGCCAGGCGCCCAGTCCGCGGGCATTGAAGATCTCGACAAGCTGGCCGTGGACGGCGGTGACGCCCTCGTCGTTGAAGCGCGACGAGATCGTGCCGAACACCGGCATCTCGTCGAGCGGAGTGGCGAACGCCGCGCGGTTGCGTTGGATCTGCTTGGCGACGTCGCGCAAAGCATCCTGCGCCCCCTGGCGGTCGAACTTGTTGACCGCGACGATGTCGGCGAAGTCCAGCATGTCGATCTTTTCGAGCTGGCTGGCGGCGCCGAACTCCGGGGTCATCACATACAGCGCGACATTGACGTGGGGCACGATGCCGGCGTCCCCCTGGCCGATCCCCGGCGTCTCGACCACGATCAGATCGAAGCCCGCGGCCTTGGTCGCGGCGATGATGTCGGGCAGCGAGGGCGGAATTTCCTGATCGCTGGACCGGGTCGCGAGCGAGCGCATGAAGACGTTCGGAGCGTTGATCGCGTTCATCCGGATCCGGTCGCCGAGCAGGGCGCCGCCGCTCTTGCGCCGGGTCGGATCGACGGCGATGACCGCGATCCTCGGCTCATTGCCGTACATCCTGAAGCGCAGGATCAACTCGTCGGTGAGCGACGATTTGCCGGCGCCGCCGGTGCCGGTGACACCGAGGACCGGCACAGCGCCTTGGCGGTGCGCGAGCGCGTGCAGCTCGTCACGGCGATGGTCGTCGAGCGCGCCATTCTCTAGCGCGGTGATCACCCGGGCGAGTTCGCGATATTCGCCGGCGGCGAGGGATTTGAAGTCGACCGGCGCGCTCGCGGCCGGATCGAAGTCGGCGCGCTCCAGCATGTCGTCGATCATCCCCTGGAGGCCGAGCCTGCGGCCGTCGTCGGGCGTGTAGATCCGCGCGACGCCGTAGCCGTGCAGTTCGGCGACCTCCTCGGCGACGATGACGCCGCCGCCGCCGCCGAACACGCGGATGTCGCCGCCGCCTTGCGCCCGCAACAGGTCGAGCATGTACTTGAAGTACTCAAGGTGGCCGCCCTGGTAGGAACTGATCGCGATACCCTGGACGTCTTCTTGCAGCGCGGCGCGAACGACCTCATCGACGGCGCGATTGTGACCGAGATGCACGACCTCCGCGCCACCAGCCTGAAGCAGACGGCGAATGATATTGATCGACGCATCGTGGCCGTCGAACAGGCTCGCCGCGGTAACGAAGCGGATCGGATTGACCGGCTCGTAGCCCTTACGCGTGAGCGGGTCGGCCGCCCTTTTAATGGTCGCGTTATCGTCTGGCACGATCGGCTCCTTCTCGCACAAGCGCCGTCCACGAGGTCGTTCGCGCGGCGCCGTTTACTCCACCTTGACTGTAAGCCGACGCTCGCCCAACGGTAAAGCGCCATTGCCCAGCCATTGCCCGACCGAGGTCCGGCGGACGCCCGAAAATGTGGCAAAAAGCTTACCTTTAAGCCGGCGGGCGTATACTCTCCCCGACCGCTGGGCGGCCCGCGAAGGTGGACGCGCAACCCAACGAAAACCAAGAGGACAAAGAGCAGTGACGGACAAACCCATGCATCCGGAGACAATCGTGCTTCACGGCGGCTACCGCAGCGACGAGGCGACCGGCGCGGTCGCGGTGCCGATCTATCAGACCACGTCTTATCAGTTCCGCCACACCCAGCACGCCGAAGACCTGTTCGCGTTGCGCGAGCTCGGCAACATCTACACCCGGATCATGAACCCGACCTGCGACGTCCTTGAAAAACGGATGGCCGCGCTCGAGGGCGGCGCCGCGGCGCTGGCGGTCGGTTCGGGCCAGGCCGCGTCAGCGCTCGCGGTCCTCAACCTGTGCCGGTCGGGCGATAATTTCGTAAGCTCGACCGACCTTTATGGCGGAACCTGGAACCTGTTTGCGAACACGCTCAAGGGCATGGGGATCGAAGCCCGCTTTGTCGATCCGGCCGATCCGCGGGCCTTCGCGAACGCCACCGACGAGCGCACGCGGTGCTATTACGCCGAGACCCTGCCGAACCCCAAGCTCCACGTCTTGCCCATCCGCGAGGTCGCCGAGATCGGCCGCGATTGCGGAGTGCCGCTGATCGTCGACAACACCGCGGCGCCGATCCTGTGCCGGCCGCTCGATCACGGCGCCGCGGTCGTCATGTACTCGACGACGAAGTATATCGGCGGCCACGGCACCTCCATCGGCGGCATGATCATCGACGGCGGGACCTTCGATTGGGCGGCCCACCCCGAGCGCTTCCCGACCCTGTGCCGGCCCGACGAAAGCTATCACGGCGCCGTGTGGACCGAGGCCGCCAAGCCGCTCGGCCCGATCGCCTACATCCTGCGCGCGCGCGTCGTCCTGCTGCGCGACATCGGCGCGGCGATGAGCCCGTTCAACGCGTTCATGTTCCTCCAGGGCCTGGAGACGCTGCCGTTGCGGATGCGCGCCCACTGCGCCAACGCCGTCGCCGTCGCCGATGCGCTGGCCAAGCACCCGAAGGTCACGCGGGTGATCTTCCCCACCCATCAGGAGGGTGAGGCGCGCCGTCGCGCCGAAGCGTATCTCAAGGGCGGCTCCGGCGCGCTCCTCGGCTTCGAACTGGCCGGCGGGATGGAGGCGGGCCGGCGGTTCATCGACGCGCTCAAGCTGGTCTACCATGTCGCCAACATCGGTGATGCGCGCACGCTCGCCATCCACCCGGCGACGACCACCCATTCGCAACTGTCGGCCGAGGACCGCGCCCTGACCGGGGTCTCCGACGGCTACGTCCGGCTTTCGATCGGCATCGAGCACATCGACGATATCCTGGCCGACCTCGCCCAGGCGCTCGAGGCCGCTTGAGGATGGGTTCAGCCGGCTTCGTGATGCCGCGCGGGCGATTTCCGCGCACTCGGATGCGGCGCAACCGCAACAACGCCTGGTCACGCTCGCTGGTCGCCGAGAACCGGGTTTCGGTGGCGGATCTGATTTGGCCGGTCTTCGTTATCGAGGGCGAGAACCGGCGCGAGCAGGTCGCCGTCGATGCCCGGCGTCGAACGGCTGTCGGCGGACCTTCTCGTTGACGCGGTCGAAGACGCGGCCCAACTCGGCGTTTCGGCGGTCGCGCTGTTTCCCTACGTCGAGCCGGAGCTGAAGACGCCGGATGGCCGCGAAGCGACCAACCCGGACAATCTCATCTGCCGGGCGATCCGCCGGGTCAAGGAAGCGCATCCCGCCGTCGGCGTCATCTGCGACGTGGCGCTCGATCCGTTCAACAGCTCCGGGCACGACGGCGTGTGCCGCGACGGCCGCGTCGCCAACGACGAATCCGTGGCCATTCTGTGCGCCCAGGCCCTGGTTCAGGCCCGCGCGGGGTGCGACGTCGTCGCGCCCTCGGACATGATGGACGGCCGGGTCGCCGCGATCCGCGATGCGCTCGACGCGGGCGGCCTGGCCGATATCCAGATCATGGCCTATGCCGCCAAGTTCGCTTCGGCGTTCTACGGCCCGTTTCGCGACGCCATCGGCTCGGCGACGGCGCTTGTCGGCGACAAGAAAACCTACCAGATGGACCCGGCCAACGCCCTCGAGGCCGTTCACGAGGTTGCGCTGGATATCGAGGAGGGGGCCGACATGGTGATCGTCAAGCCGGGCCTCGCCTATCTCGACATCATCCACCGGGTCAAGACGTCGTTCGGCGTGCCGACCTTCGCCTACCACGTCAGCGGCGAGTACGCGATGCTGCGCGCCGCCGCCGATCGCGGCTGGATCGACTACCCCCGCGCCCTGATGGAAACGCTGCTATCGTTCAAGCGCGCCGGCGCCGACGGCATCATCACCTACGCCGCGCTCGACGCCGCCCGCCTGCTCAGGAACGCATAGCAGCGCGCGCCGGTGGTCATCCGATGGTCGGGCCGCGGGTTCATGGCGGCCTCAATATGTGCTATCGTGATGCTCTCCCGGTCGGGTGGCGAGTGGCGATGGGGCGAGCGATCGGGGGCGAACGATCGGACGGCCAAGCAATGGCGCGCCGGGAATTTTCTTTTTTCGCGACCCGGAATGAGGTATCATTACAACGTAATGGGTTACGCGAAATCGGATAGGTCAGAATGACCTGTTTTTTAGGTCAGAATGACCTGTTTTTTAGGTCAGAATGACCTATTTGCTAGGTCAAAATGACCTATTGCGCTCGCCAGTTTGGTGTGGTCGAGCGGCTCGTCAGCCCAGCAACCAGTCACGAACAACCGCGATCTGCGCGGCGTCCATCAGTGCCGGCGCATGGCCGATGCCCGGCAGTTCGACCAGTTCGGCTTGGGGGCCGCGCGTGAGCATCTCCTCGGCGGTCTCGTGGGTCAGGATGTCGGATTGCGCGCCGCGCACGATCAGCACCGGGCAGCGAATGGCCTCCCACAACGGCCACAGGTCGATGTCGTGGGACAGCTCGTCTCTGAACGGCTCGGCGAGACCCGGATCGTAGTGCAGCCGCCAGACCCCCGCGGCCTCGTCGCGCCGCGCGCCGTGTTCGGCCAGGTGACGCCATTGCGCGTCGCTTAAGGGACCGAACGGCGCGTGAACCTCGCGGAGGTACGCCTCCACGCCATCGAGGCCGCGAAACGTCGGGTCCTTGCCGACATAATCGGCGATCCGCGCCAATGCGGTCTTGTCAACGAAGGCGCCGACATCGTTGAGGACCAGTTTGCGGATCGGCGTGTTCGGCTGCGCCGCAAGCATGATGCCGAGGAGCCCGCCCAGCGAGGTGCCGATCCAGTCAGCCTGGGGGACGTCGAGGCGCGCGATCAGGGCGGCCATGTCGGCGAGATAGACCGGCGGCTTGTAGTCGGAGTGCACGGCGAACCAATGGCTCTTGCCCCGCCCCGGCAGGTCCGGGCAGACAACGCGGTAGCGATCTTCCAGGCCCCGCGCCAGGGCGTCGAAGTCGCGGCCGTTGCGGGTCAGGCCGTGGACACAGATGGCGACGGGCTCCCCGCCCCCCGCCTCCCCGCTTGCCGCCCCCCATTCGCCGTAGGCGACGCGGTGGAAGCCGTGGACGCCGAGACTAAGATAACCGCGTTCGCGCATCGCCATGCCCGTTCTCCGCTCGATCAACAGGGATAGCGCTTGTAGCACTTTCCCAAGCCGAGACCAGCGCCGCGAACGGCGCCGCTGCCGCGACCGCTGTCGTCTACCCCTTCCGCTCCCATCCCCCCCGCTCGTTCTGCTGCCAGTAGGTCAGGGTATGACCGGCGGTTTTGAGGACGGTCCAGCGGGCGCGGGCGGCGGTGACGGCGGCTTCGTCGTTGCCATCGAACAGATCGAAACAGCGCTCGTAGTCTGCGATGCGCGTGCTCTCGGCACCGTCGGTGAGGAACAGGTAGGTGGCGCCGTTGGGGTTGTCGTCGTGCTCGCTCAGCCAGACCGGCTGCTCGGCCGCATGGCCGTCCTTGGCGGTGCCGTGCGGCAGCCAGGAGTTGGGCCGGTAGGTCCACAAGATCCCGGCCAAAGCCTCGACGCGCTCGGCCGACCCGGCGAGGACCACGGCGCGCTTGGTCTCGGCCAAGGTGCGCTCGAGCAGGCGCGGCAGGACGCTGGTCAAGGGCGAGCGCTGAAGGTGGTAGAACGCAACGTCGGTCATCGCCGCGCTCCCCCGTTATCGCCTACCGCGCGTTCCCGCCGCCGCATCAGCCGCCGTTCCCGCCTGAGGACCCTCGCCTACACGCCTTCGTAGTTGTCGGCGACAAAGCGGTCGAGCAGCCGGACGCCGAAGCCGCTCCCGCCCTTGGGCACCGTCGCACCGTCGGTCTTGGCCCAGGCGACGCCGGCGATATCGAGATGCGCCCACGGGGTCTTGTCGACGAAGCGCTGAAGGAACTGCGCCGCGGTGACGCTGCCGGCGCCGCGATTGCCGATGTTCTTCATGTCGGCGACATCGGACTTGATCAGCTTGTCGTACTCCTCGCCGAGCGGCATCCGCCACAGCCGCTCGCCCACCGCGGCGCCGGCCGCGCTCAGCTTGGCGGCGAGCGCGTCGTCGTTGGCGAACATCCCGGCCATTTCGTGGCCGAGCGAGATGATGATGGCCCCGGTCAGGGTCGCCAGGTCGATCATCAACCGCGGCTTGAACCGGTCATTGCAGTACCACAGGACGTCGGCGAGGACGAGGCGGCCCTCGGCGTCGGTATTGAGGATTTCGATGGTCTGGCCGGACATCGACTTGACGATGTCGCCCGGGCGCTGGGCCGCGCCCGACGGCATGTTCTCGACCAGCCCGACCAAGCCGACGGCATTGACCTTGGCCTTGCGTCCGGCCAGGGCCTTCATCGTGCCGATCACCGCGGCCGAGCCGGCCATGTCCCACTTCATGTCTTCCATGCCGGCCGACGGCTTGATCGAGATCCCTCCGGTATCGAAGGTCACGCCCTTGCCGATGAACGCGACCGGCGCTTGCGCGGCGGCGTCATCCTCGCCGTCCGGCGCGGCGGCGTTGTCGTTTTCGTTGTCGTTGTGATGTTCGACGCTGGCCTTGGCCGCCTTTTTCGCCTTCTTGCCCTTGCCCTCGGGCTTGCCCGCGCCCCACCACTGCATCACCACCAGCTGGGAGTCGCGCGCGGAGCCTTGGCCGACGCCGAGCAGGGCGTTCATACCGAGCTTTTTCATCTCCTTTTCGCCGAGCACCTCGACTTCGACGCCGAGCGGGCGCAGGCTTTTCGCTTCCGCCGCCAGCGATTCCGGATAGATGACGTTGGCCGGCTCGGAGACGAGATCGCGGGCGAACAAGACGCCCCTGGCGACCGCCTCAAGTGGGGCGTAGAGCTTCTTGGCCCGGGCATGGCCGTCGCAGTGGAGGCTCAGCGTTTCCAGCGTCGGCTTGTCCTCCTCCTTCTGCTTGGTCATGTACTTGGCGAAGCGATAGGAGCGCAGCCGCGCGCCGTAGGCCATTTCTGCGGCCAGTTCCGCCGGGCTCAGCGCCGCGCCAGGCAGGTTGTCGACCGCCACCGCCGCCGATTTAAAGCCGTCCCTCGCCAGCGCGGCGTAGATCTTTCCGCCGATTGTCTGGGCGCGCAGGGCATCGAGCTCGCTCGCCTTGCCGGCGCCGATCAGCACGATCCGCTCATACTCACCCTCGCCCGGCGCCGGGATCGCCAGCGCCTGGTCCTTGTTGCCCTTGAACCGGCCGGCGTCGATGGCGCGAACAAGCGCGCCGCGCATCCGATCGTTGAGCGCGCGCGCGCTGGCGCTGAGTTCGCGGTCCTCGAGCACGAAGACAACGACGACGCCCTTGTCCGGCAACCCCGGCGCGGCAAAGGAGAAATTCATGAACGACCCTCTCTTGACTGATGAACCCGATCACGACAACCGGCTGCGATGTATTTAAGCGGATCCCCGCCGAAACGCAGCCAAAACTCGAGGCACACCCCCCCCGGAACCTCGTACGTCAGTAGCCGATGCAGATCTTGCCGAAGTGCCGCCCTTCGGCGAACGCGGCGAAGGCCGCCGGCGCTTCGGCGAAGCGGTACACCCGGTCGACCACCGGCCGGATGCGGTGGGCGGCGATAGCCCGGCACATGGCCTCGAAGCCGTCGCGCGAGCCGACGGTCACGCCCTGGAGGCGCAGGTTGCGCATGACCACCAGCGGCAGGGCGAAGGCCGCGTCGGCGCCGGAGAGCACGCCGATCAGGCTGATGGTGCCGCCGATCCGCGCCGCGCGGACCGAGCGCGCGATCGTTTGCGCCCCGCCGAGCTCGACGATGTGATCGCAGCCGTCGCCGCCGGTCATGGCCTTGACCTCCTTGTCCCACTCCGGCGTCGTGCGGTAGTTGATCGCCGCATCGGCGCCGAGCTGGCGGCCGCGCGCCAGCTTGTCGTCGCGCGACGAGGTCAGGATGACCCTGGCTCCGGCCATCTTCGCGAACTGCAGGGCGAACAGGGCGACGCCGCCGGTTCCCTGGACCAGGACGACGTCGCCGGGGCCGACCCGGCCGATGGTCGAAATCGCGCTCCACGCGGTCAGCGCCGCGCACGGCAGGCAGGCGGCCTCGACATCGCTCAGATGATCGGGGACGCGGACCACCGCCTCGGCGCTCACGCACATTTTTTTTTGCAGCACGCCGTCGAGCGGTCCGCCGATGGTCTGGCTGAACTTGGCCGGGTTCGGTTCGCCACCGATCCAGCTTGGGAAGAACACCGGTGCGACGCGGTCGCCGAGGCCGACCCGCTCGACCCCCTCGCCCACCGCTATGACCTCGCCGACGCCATCGGAGACCGGGATCAGCGGCAGTGCATTGCGTGGGCCGTAGGCGCCGCGCACGGTCAACAGGTCGCGGTAATTAAGCGAGGCCGCCCGCATCTCGAGCACGACCTGGCCCGCTTTCGGCTCCGGATCGGGCCGCTCGGCGAGCTCGAGCGCTTCGAGGGAAAACTCTTTCGTCAGTTGCCAGACGTCCATTACCGCTCCTGTTCTTCTCGTTTGTCAGCGCCTTGCGCACCGGCGGCACTGCTGGAATAGTGCCGGCCCAAACAAGAGCGTCAATTGAAAATGCTCAAACAAAGGGACCGAGACGTGGCGAGCTCCAATCCGATCCTCTGCGGCTCCATCGCCGCGCGCCCCGGAACCTTCGGCGTGGCCATGCACAACGCCGCCTATCGCGCGCTCGGATTGAACTACGTCTACGTCGCGTTCGGGTGCGATGACACCGAAGGCGCAATGGCGGCCATGCGCGCGCTCGGCATTCGCGGGCTCGGCGTAACGATGCCGCACAAGGTCCGGGTGATGGAGTATCTCGACGTCCTCGACGGCACCGCGCGAACCATCGGCGCGGTCAACACGGTGGTCAACGATAACGGTCGTCTCACCGGCTACAACGTCGACTGGCTCGGCTTTGTCCGCGCCGTCGCCGAGACGGGCGTTTCGCTGGCGGGCCTGCGCGCGGCGGTGATCGGCGCCGGCGGCGGGGCGCGTTCGATCGTTCATGGCCTGCTGCGCGAAGGTGCGAGCGTCACCATCTACAATCGCTCGGCCGACGCCGGGCGGGCGCTGGCGGCGGATTTCGGTGTCGAGTACGCCGGCGCACCGGACGCGCTCGGCGCGGGCCACGACGCAGCCCTCCTCGCCCACGTCACGTCCGTCGGGTTTCATGATCCCGGCGCCATGCTGGTGCCCACCGCCGCGTTGCGCCCCGGCCTCATCGTCTTCGACGCCGTGCCAATGCCGGTCGAAACCAGGCTCCTCCGCGCGGCGGGCGAACGCGGTTGCCGGACCATCCCCGGCGTGCGGATGCAGCTGCACCAGGCCGCGGCGCAGTTCGAACTCTATACCGGGAAACAACCGGACCTCGCGGTCATGGACCAAGCGCTCGGCAAGGCCATGGCGGCGACCTCATCGCCCTAATGGTAGCCGGCGTCGGCGCGGACCTTGCCGCGGAAGACGTAGTAGGAATACGCGGTGTAGAGCAGGATCAAGGGCACGACCACGGCGACGCCATAGAGCAGGAAGCGCTGTGTCGCCGGCGATGACGAGGCCTGCCAGATGGTAATGTCCGGCGGGACGATGTGCGGCCACAGGCTGATCGCGAGGCCCGCGTAGGACAACACGAACAGACCGATCGCGGCGAGGAACGGCACCGCCTCGCGGCGTTCGCGAACCGCCCACAGCAAGACCACGGCAAGCAGTCCGGTCGCCAGCGGCACCGGGGAGAGATAGGCGATGTTCGGCCACGAGAACCAACGCTCGGCGATTTCCGCGTGCATCAGCGGCGTCCAGATGCTGACGGCGGCGATGAAGACCAGCACCACCGCGAGGATCGGCTGGGTTATCCTGTACGCCCAATCCTGCAGCCCGCCCTCGGTCTTGATGATCAGCCAGGTACAGCCCAGCAGGGCATAGCCGGCGAGCATGCCGAGTCCGGTCATGATCGTGAACGCGCTGAACCAGTCGAATGCGCCGCCGACGAAATTCCGTCCCTCGACGTCGAAGCCGTGAATGAAGCCGCCGAGGATCACGCCCTGGGCGAACGTCGCCAAGGCGGAGCCGAACGTGAACGACCAGTCCCACAGCCAGCGCTTGGTATTGGCGCGAAAGCGGAACTCGAAGGCGACGCCGCGAAAGATCAGCGCGATCAGCATCAACAGCACCGGCATGTAAAGCGCCGGCAGGATCGTCGAGTACGCCAATGGAAAGGCCGCCAGCAGCGAGGTGCCGCCAAGAACCAGCCAGGTCTCGTTGCCGTCCCACAGCGGGGCCACGGAATTCATCATCAGGTCCCGATCCGCGCCATCGCGGGCGAACGGGAACAAGATCCCGATCCCCAGGTCGAAGCCGTCGAGCAGGACATACATCAGCAGGCCGAAGGCGATGATCCCGGCCCAGATCAGCGGCAGATCGATGCTCATGACGCCGATCCCTCCTCGGCCGCCGACATCGGCCGTCGCGGCCCCTTTTCCGGGCGGCGCAGAGTCTCGCCGCTCGCCGGGGGCGGACCCTTCCAAACCAGCCGGAAGATGTAGATGCTGCCGGCGGAGAAAATGATTGCGTAGGCCAAGAAGAAGGCAACTATCGAGGTGATGACGTTGCCGGCGGTGAGGGCCGGGCTTACGGCGTCGGCGGTGCGCATCAGGTCGTAGACGATCCACGGCTGACGGCCAACCTCGGTGGTTATCCATCCGACGATCACCGCGCCAAAGCCGATCGGCCCGCAGGCCAATGCCGCGCGCAAAAACCAGGGATGATCGTAGAGCCTGCCGCGCCAGCGTAGAACGACGCTGGTCGCGGCCATCGCCAGCATGATCAGGCCGATGCCGACCATCAGCCGGAACGACCAGAACACCAGCGGCGAGAACGGACGGTCATCCGGCGCCCACTCCTTCAGCCCGGGAACTTCGCCATTGAGATCGTGAGTCAGAATCAGGCTGCCGAGTTTGGGAATGGCGATCTGGTATCGGGTGGTCTCTGCCTCCATGTCCGGCAACCCGAACAGGATCAGCGGCGCGCCACGCTCAGTGTCCCAGTGGCCCTCCATGGCCGCGATCTTCGCCGGCTGGTGCTCGAGCGTGTTCAGGCCGTGAAGATCGCCGAGAACGATCTGCAGTGGTGCGAGGATGGTGACGAGCCACAACGTCATCGAGAACATGGTCTTCGCTTCGCGGGTGAACCGACCTTGCAGGAGATAGAGCGCGCCCACCGAAATGACGACGAAGGCGGTGGTCAGGTAGGCCGCCGTAACCATGTGGCTCAAGCGGTACGGAAACGAGGGATTGAAGATCGCCGCCGCCCAGTCGGCGACCATGAACTTGCCGTCCTCGATGGTGTAGCCGGCGGGCGTATGCATCCAGCTGTTGGCCGCGAGAATCCAGAACGCCGAGGTCAAGGTGCCCAAAGCGACCATGACGGCCGAGAAGAAATGCACCGGCTTGGAGACCCGGTTGCGACCGAACAGCAGGATACCGAGGAACGTCGCTTCAAGGAAGAACGCGGTGATCACCTCGTAGCTGAACATCGGCCCAAGGATATTCGCGGTGCCGTCGGCAAATCGGCTCCAGTTGGTGCCAAACTGGTAGGACATGACCACGCCGGAGACCACGCCCATGCCGAACGAGACCGCGAAAATCTTGGTCCATAGCGCGGAGAGCGCGCGATACACCTCTTTGTTCGTTTTCAGCCACAGGCCTTCGAGAACGGCGATAAACGATGCCAAACCAATGGTAAACGTCGGGAATATGATGTGGAAGGCAATGACGAAGCCGAACTGAACGCGCGACAGGAATACCGGGTCGAGACTCCACGACACTGCCCCTCACTTGGCACACCGGGCGCAGCCGGCGCGAGCCTGCAGGCTCGCGCGCGAATGTCCCGCGGTTATCCCCCTCGTTGTCGATGATCGCCGACCGAAGCCGGTTATCCTGAAGCAAGTCAGGCGCATCGCATTTCGCCCCGAAGCGAGAGCGTGTGGCATTCCTCCCGCGGCGCCGCTAGGATTGGCGCTCCCTCTGGACTTGGGGTGGCGGCGCATGGCCGGCAACATCGAGCAGCGGATTTCGGATCTCGGGATCGCCCTCCCCGACGTTGGCGGCGGCGGTCGGTTCCTACGTCTCCTACCGGATCGTCGGCGGCCTCGTCACCGTCTCCGGGCAGTTGCCTTGGCTGGACGGCAAGATCGCCTACCCCGGACGCGTCGGTGTCGAGGTCGGTCTCGACCAAGGCATTGCCGCCGCGCGGCTGTGCGCGCTCTCGCTGGTAGCCCAAGTCCGCGACGCCTGTAACGGCGACCTCGACCGGGTGGCGGGCGTCATTCGCCTCGGCGGTTTCGTCAGCACCGCGCCCGGCTTCACCGACCACGCCAAAGTGATCAACGGCGCGTCGGACGTCATCGCCGAAATCTTTGGCGACGCCGGCCGCCATGCCCGCGCCGCGGTCGGCGTCGCCTCGCTGCCGCTGAACGCCCCGGTCGAGGTCGAAGGACTGTTCCAGATCCACTAGCCGGGAGGCTCGGTCAGGCCGTGGCGAGGGCCGCGAGCGCACGGTCGATGTCGGCGGGCGTGTTGTGGATGTGCGGCGCGATCCTGAGGCTCCCGGCGCGGTAGGCGACATGGACGCGGGCCTCGGCGAGCGCGCGATGGATCGCCTGGTTGCGCGCCCGGTCCTTGGCCGAAACCAGGATCAGGGTCGAGCGCCTCGGCCCGGACACGGTACTGAGCAGGTCGAAGCGGTCGCGATCAAGCCCCGCGATGAAGCGATCGACCAGGCTTTGATCGTGATCGCGCACGGCGTCGATGCCGATGTCGAGGAGGTAATCGAGCGCCGTGGCGAACGGATGGAAATTGAAGAAATTGGCGGTGGCGAAGACATCGTAGCGTCGCGCGCCGACATCGGGCGCCAACGTCAGATCCAGGTCGTCCTGGCCGAGGTCGTCCGAGGTCAGCATCGACAGCCAGTAGGTCTGGTTGTAATCGAGCGCCTCGCGCAAATGAGGGCGGATCCAGCAGAACCCGGTGGCGTAGGGACCGCACAGCCATTTCCAGCCGGCGCAGACCAGCGCGTCGACGGGCGCGCGGGCCACGTCGAGCGGCATGGCGCCGAGCGCTTGCGAGGCGTTGGCTGCGAACACGACGCCCGCGTCCCTGCAGACGCCGCCGATCGCATCGAGATCGACGGCGTGGCCAGAGAAAGAGTGCACCCAGGTCGTGCACAAGAGCCGCGTCGCCGGCGTGATCGCCGTAGCCACCTCGTCGGCCTCAAGCACCCGGCCGCGGGGTTCGAGCAGGCGCACGCGCACACCGCGCTTTTCCAAACCCAGCCACGGCAGAATGTCGGACGGGAAGTCGCCGCGCATGCAGAGAATCTCGTCGCCCGCCCGCCATTGAATGCCGTTGGCGAGCAGGTGCAGGCCGTACGAGGCACTGTTGGCGAGAATGATGTCGCGAGCATCGGCGCCGATTAGCCGGCCGAGAAGTTCTGCGCAACCTTTGGGGTACGCCGCTGAACCGCTCGGTGGTCAGCTCCCACGGCCGCGCCTTCCACTTGACCGCTTCACGCGCCGCCGCCGCCGCCGCCCTTGGCAGCGGCGCCTGATGAGCGCAGTTGAGCCAAACGCGCCCGTCGAACGGACCGAAGTCGGCGGAACGGTCCTGCGATCATCGTGTCTAGCCTTCAGGGGAACAGCGGTTGCTGTTCCAAACCGGTGGTTTCGGGCAGGCCGCACATCAGGTTCATGTTCTGAACCGCCTGCCCCGAGGCGCCCTTGACCAGATTGTCGATGACCGAGAGAACGATGGCGCGGCCCGGCAGGCGGTCGGCGAAAACGCCGATCAGGCATTGATTTGAGCCACGGACGTGGCGCGTCGCCGGAACCGCGCCTTCGCCCAGAACATGCACGAACGGCTCGCCCGCGTAACGTTCGGCCAGTTTCGCGCGCAGGTCGTCGGCGCCGGCCCCGGCCGCGAGGCGGACGTAGATGGTTGAGAGAATGCCCCTGTTCATCGCCATGAGATGGGGCGTGAAGTTGATGCGCACCGGCCGACCGCCGGCGACAGCAATCCCCTGCTCGATCTCGGGGACGTGGCGATGGCTGGCGACGCCATAGGCGTGGATGCCTTCGGCGACCTCGGCGTAGAGCGAGCCTTCCTTAAGCGCTCGCCCGGCGCCGCTAACGCCGGACTTGGCGTCGATGATGATCTCGCCTGCGTCGATGAGGCCACCCTCGACCAGCGGGATCAGCGGCAACAGCGACGCCGTCGGGTAGCAGCCGGGACAGGCGACCAGCCGGGCAGCTGCGATCCGCTCGCGCGCGATCTCGCTCAAGCCGTAGACGGCCTCGCGCTGAAGCGCCGGCGCGCCGTGCGGCAGGCCGTACCATTGGCTATAGGTGGCCGGATCGGCTGAAGCGGAAATCGGGCGAGAGGTCGATGAGCTTGACGTGCGCTGGGGCGGCGGCCGCGACCGCATGGGCCGCACCATGGGGCAGGCCGAAGAAGGCAACGTCGACGCCGCTCCAGTCGATCGCGTCGGCCGGGATCAACGCCGGCAGCGCCAGTTCGCCGGCGATCGCGGCAAGGTGTGGAAAAACTGCGGCCAAGGACTGCCCCGCCTTGCGGTCGGCGGTCAGCGCCACGATCGTGGCGGCGCGGTGACGGGCGAGGATCCGCACCAGTTCGGCGCCGGTGTAGCCGCTGGCGCCAACAATGGCGACACGAAGCTTGCTGTCGTCAGGACCCATGGCGGGACCTCGTCGGTAGCGAAATGGGAGCCGGCGACGTCGCCGGCAGCGCTGCGGCGCCTTGCCGCCCGCGACCGGGGATGCGCGGCTAGCGCTTGGAGAACTGGAAGCTGCGGCGGGCCTTGGCGCGCCCGTACTTCTTGCGTTCGACCACACGCGGGTCGCGGGTGAGGAAACCGCCGGTGCGCAGGATCGGGCGGATGCCCGGCTCGAACAAACCGAGAGCCCGGCTGATGCCGTGACGAACCGCGCCGGCCTGCCCCGACAGCCCACCGCCGACGACCGTGCAGATGACGTCGAACTGGCCGGCCCGCTGGGTCGCCGAAAACGGTTGATTGATCATCATGCGCAACGTCGGCCTGGCGAAATAAACCGCGGCGTCCTTGCCGTTAACGGTGATCTGTCCGCGCCCGGCCTTGACCCACACCCGAGCAATGGCGTCCTTGCGCTTACCGGTGGCGTAGGACCGGCCGAAGGCGTCGATCTGCGGCTCGCGCATCGGCAAGGCCATCTCGCCAGCGCCAACGCCGTCGCCGGCGCCAATCCCGCCTTCGGCGAGACGCTTCAGTTCATCGAGGGTCGCGGCTTGATCGGCCATTGTCGGGCTATCTCTTGTTCTTCGGGTTCATGCTGGCAACGTCGAGGACGACGGGTTGCTGCGCTTCGTGGGGGTGGTCGGCTCCGGCGTAGACTCGCAGCTTACGCATCATCTGCCGGCCGAGGACGTTGCGCGGGACCATCCGCTCGACCGCCTTTTCAATCACCCTTTGCGGAAACTTGCCGTCAAGGGTGGCGCCGGCGGTCCGGCCCTTGATGCCGCCGGGGTGCCCGGTGTGCCAATAGAACACCTTGTCCTCGCGCTTGCGCCCGGTCAGGTGAACCTTTTCGGCGTTGACGACAACGACGTGATCGCCGGTGTCAACGTGCGGGGTGTAGATGGGCTTGTGCTTGCCGCGTAGGCGGTCGGCGATGATCACTGCGAGGCGACCCAGGACAACTCCCTCGGCGTCGACGACAAACCAGTTTCTATCGATATCCGCCGCTTTGGCCGAATAGGTTCTCATCCGTTGATCCTGACGGTGCTCATGTCTTGGCAAGGGTTAAGTATCGCCGCGCGAGGGCAAGCTCGTGGGGACGCCGATTTTACCGGCAACGAGCGCGGGAGTATGCCACGCGATGATCCTAAGTCAACCGCGAAGCTGCGCCGTGTTGCCGGACTCGTCGCGGCGATCGGTCGGCGCGTCGGCGCCGACGGCCTGGTCGAGTTCGGGCAAGGCCGTCGGCGCGGAGCAGCGCGGCGAGCTCCGCCAGGATCCGGCCGACCAAACGCGGACCGTGATAGACCAGCGCGGAATAGAGCTGGACCAGCGAAGCGCCGGCGCGGATCTTGGCGTAGGCCTCGGCGCCGCTGGAAATGCCGCCGACCCCGATAATCGGAATGCGGCCTTGGCTCAGCCGGTACAGCTCACCGAGAACAGCCGTGGACGGCGCGAACAGCGGCCGGCCGCTCAGTCCGCCGGCCTCGCCGCGGTGGCGATCGCGCAAACCGGCCGGCCGGCCGATGGTGGTGTTGGTCGCGATCAGGCCGTCAATGCCGGTCGCGAGCGCCGCCTCGACGATGCCATCGAGTTCCTTGGGCGTAAGGTCGGGCGCGACCTTGACCAGCAACGGCGGGCGGACCGACGTCCCGGCGCGGGCCGCCAGCACCGCTTCGAGCAGCGGCAACAACGCCGCGCGCGCCTGCAGACCGCGCAAACCGGGCGTGTTCGGCGAGGAGACGTTGACGACCAGATAATCGACGAGCGGCGCCAGCACCTCGACGCCATGGGCGCAGTCGGCGACCGGGTCGCTCGCGTCCTTGTTGGGCCCGACGTTCGCTCCGACCAGGCCGCGCGCCGCCAGCAGCGCGGCGCGCTTCGAGCCGCCGGCGCATGGCCTCAAGCCCGAGGTTGTTGAAACCCATCCGGTTGATCACCGCGCCATCGGCGGGAAGGCGAAACAACCTGGGCCGGGGATTGCCGGACTGCGGCCGGGGGGTCACGGTGCCGACCTCGACGAAGCCGAAGCCAAAGCCGAGCATGGCATCGACGGCCTCGGCATTCTTGTCGAAGCCGGCGGCAAGGCCGAGCGGATTGGCGAACCGCAGCCCCCACAGAGTGGTCGCAAGCAAAGAATCGGTCGCGGCGGGCGGTTCATCGGCCCGTCTGGGCACGAGATTGGCGCGCAACGCCGCGATGGTGACACGGTGGGCGGTCTCCGGTTCGAGCGCGCGCAACACCGGACCGACCAGGCGATAGTAGTCAAATCCCATGTTTTCGGCCGCTCCGTCCTACCCTGACCCGCTTTCCGTGATCCCGTTGATTCGCTGGCGGGCGCCTTCACTCGTACCGCGCGCGACGGCGCTAGGCTACAGTGGAGCGACAGCCGGGGGGCAGCCGGGCCATGAACCCGCGCGGCAGGAAGAGGGAGCGGCCCCATGTCCAGCGAAATAGAAGTGCTGTTCGCCAACGAGACTTTCTACGCCGCTTTTACCGGGCGCGACCTGGAGACGATGGATAGGATCTGGTCGCGCGACGCGTTCGTGAGTTGCATCCACCCCGGCTGGAACACGTTGCGCGGCCGCGCCGAGGTGATGGCGAGCTGGCGCGCGATCCTCTCCAATCCACAGTCCCCCGGCGTCGTCGTCAGTCACGCCGCCGCCAGAGTGCATGGCGATGTCGCCTACGCCCTTTGCTACGAACACCTCAGCGGGGCTGTCCTCGCCGCGACCAATATTTTCATTCGCGAGGACGGATGGTGGCGGCTTGTTCACCATCAAGCCGGCGCATCGCCGCCGCCGGGCGAGCCCGACGAGAACCCGGCCACGGTCCAGTAGGCTGGATGAGAAGCAACCGATTCCTCGGGGGTGCCATGCCCATATTGTTCTTGTGCACCGCAATAACGCTCTGTATGCTGTTAAATATAAAGTGACATGGAGGGAGGTGACCAAAATGTTAGACCCGATCAACGTCTCCCTGAAGATGCAGCAAGCGGCCATTACGTCGGCGCTCTGCGCCGGTGGGGTGGTGGCGGCGAACTGGATGCGGCTGATCAAGGGCGAACACGCTCTGTTCGGTCCGCACATGCACCAACGGGCGGCCGAGATGCATGCCGACAAGGACATTGTCCCGACAGGCGCTCGGTGGACCGATCAATATGGCAAGCGCAGCCACGACGTCGATGTCGAGCACATGCGGTAGACTTCGCGGCGACTGCGAAGAGCGGAGGGCTGGCCCTGGGTCAGCCCTTTGCGCGCGCGGGCCGACCGTTTGCAATGCCCTGCGCGCCGTCCTTGCCGGAGTCAATCCTTTGCCAGAGCCAAAATCCTTTGCAGTGGGCCGGTCACAACCGGTCGGAGGCCGGCGCTCTCGCCCTCTCCGCGGCGTTGTCAACTTCCGGGGCACAATCGATGTCATCGACGATGGCCTGCAGGCCGCGGCGATCGAGAATGGTAATCGAGCCGCGGCGGACGTCGATCAGCTTGTTCTCTTCCCAGTCGCGGAGCTGCTTGTTAACCGCCTCGCGGGAGGTTCCGATCATGCTCGCGAGCAGATGCTGCGGCAGGCGAACGCCGATGTGTATGCCGTCCGGTGTCGCCTCGCCGTGAAGCGACGCAAGATAGAGCAGACGCTTGGCGAGGCGGCAGCGCAGGTCCAGAAAGTTGAAGTCCTCGAGCTGCTCGCTGGTGGATCGAAGCCGCTGGCAGAGGATCGACAACAGTTTGACGCAAACGGCGGGACTGCGTTCGAGATAAGGCAAAAAATCCCGCCGGCTCAGGTTCAACAGCTCGCTCGGCTCCATCGCGAACGCGTCGGCGGTACGCTCGCCGCCGTCAAGCAAGGCAATTTCACCAAAGACTTCGCCCGGATTGATGACATTGAGGACCACCTCGCGGCCATCCGCGGAATAGGCGCAGATGCGGATTCGGCCGCTAAGGACGGCCATCATCGCGCTCCCCGGATCGCCCTTCATGAACACCGGCTGATCCTTGCGGTACCAACGCGTCGTCGCCAGTTCGCCCAGGTGATCGAGGTCCTCCGGGGACAGATCCTTAAGCAAGAAGTGTTGAGCGAGCACCGCTCTTAGATCCCGCACGCCGCCGCCTTTCCTCGCACCAACTTCCGCGAACGAAGGTTCGACCCTACCACACGTCCCGTGCTTGCATAGGCCGCAATGGGACGTGAAACGGAAGCGAGCCGCGTTGCGGTCCTCGTCTTCAGGGTTCATATGCTGGCGGTCCCGGCGTTCTCCGTGGCCTTCGGCGTGGGTATCGTTCCGCTCGCCTGAGCCATCCGCGAGCGCCCAAAGCCCGAGGAGTTCGGATGCGCCCTCCACCGACGTTCACCGTTGCGCCCACCTTTCTGGGGGTCGATCCGATCGCCGGGCGTCCAGTCGGGCGCGAGGCCGGGATCGTCGTCGCCGGAGTTCCGCTTGATATCGGCACGACCAACCGCGCCGGCAGCCGCTTCGGCCCGCACGCGCTTCGTCACGCCAGCCGGATGCTGGTCGATGGCGATCATCCGACCCATTGGGTGCGCGCCGGCCGACAGCGTCGCCGATGTCGGCGACTTCCAAATAGCCGTGGGGGAGCTCGATAAGAGCCTCGAGCTCATTGAGATCCAGGCGGCGGAGCACGCTCATCTCGTCACGCTGGGCGGCGATCACACCATCACCCTGCCCCTGCTCCGGGCTCTGGCGAAGAGAAATTCTCGAACGGAAGGGCTCGGCCTGATTCACTTCGACGCGCATGTCGATACCTGGCCGGATAGTTTCGGCCTGCGCTACGGTCATGGATCGGTGTTTTACCACGCCATTGTCGAGGGCCTTGTCGACCCCCGGCGGATGATCCAGATCGGCATCCGCTCGCCGATGGAGCGCGAAATCCGTGACTGGACGGTGGGCCAAGGCGTTCGCATCGTCACCGCCGGCGAAGTCCATGAAAGCGGTCCCGCGGCGGTCGCCGGACGAATTCGCGACGTCGTCGGCCCCGGGCCGGTCTATCTGAGCTTCGACATCGACGCGCTCGACCCGGCCTTCGCGCCGGGCACAGGAACACCCGAGATCGGCGGCCTGACCACATGGCAGGCCCAGGCCGTTCTACGAAGCCTCGGCGGCCTCGACTTCGTCGGCATGGACCTGGTCGAGGTTGCGCCCGCTTACGACGTCGCCGAGATTACCGCGCTCGCCGGGGCGACAATGGTCTGGGAGTACCTGGCCCTTCTCGCCGCCGGCAAAAGCTCGATCGCGAATCCGTCGTGATTTCGATCCGGCTGACCGGATGGGTCCCATCCGTCAGCATCGGGCCATCAGGCCGCCGGAGCGGCCGCCAAGGGCCGCGAGACCGATGCGACACCCGCGCGAACCGGCTGGACATTGGCCGAGTTGTCAGCGCCGGCGACCTCCATGAGCCCCGCCAAATCACGAACGCACACCCGGCCGAAACCGACGGTGGCCAATCCGTCCTCGCGCAGACACCGCAGGGTGCGATTGACGTGGACCACGCTCAGACCAAGCGTATCGGCGAGAATTTCCTGGGTCACCGGGAACTCGTAGGAATTATCGTAAAGCAACCCGACCCGGCGCATCCGGTCGTACAACTCCACGAGGAGATGGGCCATCCTCTCCTTGGCATTGCGCCGGCCGAGGCTAACGAGGCGCTCAGACAACAGCCGGTATTCGGTGGCCATGATCGCTTCGAGCGCCGAAGCCAGCGCCGGGCAGTTGCGATTGGCGGTGGTGAAGTCGCTGCGCGGTGCTTGGCAGAGGGTGACGTCGGTCAACGTGCCACAGAAATGCGCGGCGATCGGAAAGTAGGGTCCAACGAAATCGCCGGGAACCAGAAAATTAACGATGTGTCGGCGGCCGTCGCCCAACAGGCAATAGCGATACGCCCACCCGTCGCGCAGGAACATGACGTCGCGCAGAGTATCGCCTTCGGAGAAGATGTCGTGGTTCTTAGGCACGCGGCGAGTCTCAAGGCGGATTGGCATGCCGATCTCGGTCTCGGAGCCGGTGGCGAGCTTGCTGATGTGCCGGAGGAAGTCTTGATTCACGTTGCCGGCCATCTCGGCGTGTCCGGGTAGCGAGGCGCTATGAGTGGTGGTCATCAGTTCGTCTCCGCTCTCTCTATCCATCTGGCGGTGGACCGGTTCGCTGTTTTCTCTCCGCATTGCGCGGTCGGCGCCGATACACTCGCTATGCCTGAACGCTATGTGGGGCCTCAACCAGCCGATAGCCTCGGAATGTACGTAGGTGTTTCTACTCACCCGCTTTGGGGCCTCAAAATTGCGAACGCCTCGAACTCGTTCTTGAGGGCTTGAGGCCTCGCCATGGCCGGCGTCCCGATCTCGTCCCGATCTCGTCCCCGCCTGCGATCCGCGCGCTGCCGCCCGGCGAGGGAGCCGCACACACCGTTCGCGGTTCACCATCCTCAATAGCTCATTCTGACCCATAAAATAGGTCAGAATGACCCATATGATTCTACCTAACACATTGATTTAGAATGATTATGCATTTGGCGCCGCGGAGGATTTTCGTTTCCGCGGGCAATCGCGCGCGCGCTTGTCTGGCGCTTTGCCGCCGTTCGAGCGGAAGCAAATCGCTACGGCAGACACGAGAACACGAGAACACATCCGGCGCATCCAAGCCGGACGCGCGGATGGCATGGCTCGCTTTTGGCGGCTGGCTAGAGTGCGTTCGTTAGCGGGGGTTCGCTAGCGGGGCTCGTTTGTGGTGGGTCTCAAATGAAGACCCCCGCGCTATGCCTATTCACGGCGGGCGGGGGCCTAAAATGCAGAGCTCATAAAATCTCTGCGCTCGACTTCGTCGAGACCAAGCTTGGTCTTAAAGATTGTTGTCGGTGCCAAGGAGTTGACAACCTATTGATTGTCCGGTGGAGTATTGCTGATAGGCACCTCCACATGTCGTTGTTCACGTGACAATAATGATGATCTCGTTTCATCCGACTGTCAAGCGCGAGATGCACAACCAATGCGTAACCTGGGGTAGTGGCGGCGACGACCGATCGCCCTTATCTCGCGTGGTAACGCATCGCCCTGAGGGACCAGCCAATGCCCGATAGCGGCACGCCGACGACGGTCCAGGTGATCGGCGCGATTGACGAGATCGCGCCCGCCGATTGGGATGCCTGTGCCGGCCCGTCCAATCCTTTCCTCAGCCACGCGTTCCTGGCCGCGCTCGAAGACTCCGGCTCGGCGGCCGCGAAAACCGGGTGGCTCGCACGCCATCTCGTCGTCGCGGGCGACGACGGAACCGTGATCGGCTGCGCGCCGCTCTACCTCAAGAGCCACTCGTACGGCGAATATGTCTTCGACTGGGGGTGGGCCGAGGCCTTCGAGCGCGCCGGCGGACAGTATTACCCGAAATTGCAGGCAGCGGTGCCGTTCACCCCGGTGACGGGCCGCCGCTTCCTGCTCCGGCCCGGCGCGCCGGCCGCGACCGCCGAGGTTCTGGCCACCGCGATGGTCCGCTTGGCCGAACGGCTGGGGGCGTCGTCGCTGCACATCACCTTTCTCACCGAGGGCGAATGCCGCCCCCTAACCGCCCTCGGCTTCCTCACTCGCGCCGGCGTCCAGTATCACTGGCGCAACGACGGCTACCGCTCGTTCGACGACTTCCTCGCCGCCTTGAGCTCGCGCAAACGCAAGGCGCTGCGCAAGGAACGCGCGGCGGCGGCGGCCCATGGCGTGACGATTCGCACGCTCACCGGCGATGCGATCGAGCCCCGCCACTGGGACGCCTTTTACCGGTTCTATCTGAACACGGTCGACCGCAAGTGGGCTCACGCCTACCTCAACCGGGCCTTCTTCGACCGGCTTGGCGAAACCATGGCCGAGCGCGTTGTCATGGTCGTGGCCGAGACGGGATGCGGCACGCCGGTCGGCGCGGCGCTCAACCTGCGCGGTCCCGATGCGCTCTACGGCCGCTACTGGGGCTGCGCGGCCGAGTACAAATTTCTCCACTTCGAAGTCTGCTACTACCGCGCCATCGACTTCGCCATCGCCCACGGCCTCGCCCGGGTCGAGGCCGGGGCGCAGGGCTCGCACAAGATCCAACGCGGTTATCTGCCGGTGAAGACCTACAGTGCCCACTGGATCGCCGACGCCGGCTTTCGCCACGCCGTCGCGCGCTTTCTCGACGCCGAACGGCCGGCCATCGACGAGGAAGTGGCGGCCTTGGCCGCCGCCTCGCCCTTCCGCCGCGACGAAACGTAAACCCGGCCTACGCAACACTCCAGGCGGCCAGCACCTCGTCGACCCGGCCGTCGCGGACTTCCGCGCGGACCGGCGGCGGAGCGCCGTCGACGTAGGCCGGAAACAGCACTTCGGTCATCCCATCACGCTCGTGAACGAGGCCGCGCGCCTTGGTGTGCGGGTGATCGGCGACAGCGGCGCAGGCGAGCACCGTCTCGAAACAGCACTCGGCCTCGTCCAGTGTTTGCTCCCAGTGGGCCAGCGGCTGGCCCGAGAACAACGCGGCCAGCTCGGCGATCAGCGCGCTCTGCGGCAGCGGCTCGAACTGGCGCGCGATCCAGTCCTCGCGGCCGACCGCGGCGCAGAAATTGGCCCAGAACTTGGGCTCGAGCGGACTGAGCGAGACGAAGCGGCCATCGGCGGTGCGGTAGATCTGGTAGAACGCGGCGCCGCCGTTGATCACCGCCTGGCCGCGCGCCGGCGGCACCGTCAGCGCCGGCGCCTGCCACGAGAGCAGCGACTCGCTCAGGCTGATGTCGAGAAAGCAGCCTTTACTCGTTCGGCTGCGCGAGACAAGCGCGCCGAGGATGGTCGTCACCGCCTGCATCGCGCCGGCGTGGTCGGCCATCGGCGGATAGGGAATGACCGGCGTAGCGGGCGTGCCGGTGGCGTCGAGCGTGCCGGTCAGCGCGGCGTAGCCGAGGTCGTGGCCAGGCCTTAGCCGATACGGCCCGCTCTGGCCGAAGCCCGACAGCGCGCAGTGAATGAGCCTCGGGTTCAACGCCGCGAGCCGCTCGTTGCCGAAGCCGAGCCGGTCGAGAACGCCCGGCCGATAGGACTCCAGAAGGACATCGGCGGCGCCGGCCAAAGCGGCGAACGCAGCCTGGTCAGCCGGAGCCTTGAGGTCGAGGGTGAGAACCGTCTTGCCGGCGTTAATCATCCGATAGAACGGCGAGGCCCCGCCCGGCTTGGCCGAGGTATCGATGGAGCGCAACGGATCGCCCGCCGGCGGTTCGACCTTGACCACGTCGGCGCCCATGTCGGCGAGCAGCCGGGTCGCGAACGGCCCCGGCAGGTACTGGCTGAGGTCGAGAACACGCAGGCCTTTGAGAAATTCGCTCAGCATGAGGGGGGTGCTTTCTCAGCGTTATGACGTGGCGTTGCGACGCGCGGTTGAGCCGGACCGGCCGACGCGGGTCCCGGCCCAGCCTTGCGACGGCAAAGCGGTTTGTGTCAAGCGAGGAGCACGCCAGCCGCGCGAGGTCACAGAGCGTTCAAGATACGGCTTCGCCAATTTTGATAGGGCATTCTGACCCAAAAATAGGTCATTCTGACCTATGTGCCTGGGTTATAACCCATTGTTTTAAAACGCTTCGCCATTCTGGAGCGCAAAAAAGCTCTCGTCGCGACGGCCGGATCTGGACGGAACGTCCCCCGCTCCCGCACCCCTGCTCGCGGTTCGATTGACCTAGTGGGCTGATTAACCTGACGCTTGAGGACTCAAGCGTCGGATCAGACCGCGAGTAGGATGATCATAGCACATGCGAATTCCAGCGCGGCACCTTCCTCCAGCATCCGCGCTGGCGTTAAGCCTCGATAAGGCTTTCTCCAGCACACTAGAGCATGGTCAGCTCAGGTGGGCCTGTCGTTCTCGCCCTGCGGCAATTGGACGGGTCGGCCGACAACGATCATCTGGTCGGCTTTTTTGACGGCGCCCATGACCAGCGCACCAACCCAGGTTAACGCGCAACGCCGCCATCTTGTATAGTGCCATGCGGCTGGACCTGACTGGGGGAGGTTGCCATGGGCGCGCGGAACACGCTTGAGCGGTGGGGCGCGGTGCAGCAGGCGTTTCACTGGACCATCGCGGTCTTGGTGATCGTCCAGCTCGTCGTCGGCTTCTGGTTTGCCAACCTGCCGAAGACCGATCCGCAGCGGGGCACGTTGTTCGCCATTCACGCCTCGCTCGGCGTCACCTTGCTGGTCTTGATGCTGCTGCGCCTGGGCTGGCGGTTGAGCAATCCGGTTCCGGTCCTGCCCGATACCCTGAGTCCGCTGCAGAAGCGCCTCGCCCACGCAACTCACTGGCTGTTCTACGTGCTCGTCATCGGCATGCCGATCGGCGCCTACATCGCGGTTAACGCCAATGGCCACGCGGTGCCGTTCTTCGGCGTGCCGTTGCCGATCCTGATCCCCGAGAACAAGAGCCTAGCCTCGTTCTTCATCGGCGCGCATATCGCCGGGGCGTTCACCCTGACCGCGCTCGCCGCCCTGCATGTGACCGCCGCGCTGCGCCACGAGTTCATGCTCAAGGACAACACCCTCAGGCGGATGACCCCGCTACCCGAGCGGACCTCCGCGCCCGGTTCGCGGCGATGACGTCCACCCCCTTCGGCCGGTTGGCCCTGTAGCCGATTGCCTCCGGCCGATTGCCTCTAGCCGATTGCCACTAGCGAAATTGACAGGGGCTCGCGATAGGCGGGTGATGCGTCTCGACAGCGGTTGGGAGGCAACGCCATGCAGGGAGACGAAGAAAAGGCCGGCGAGAACATCGGCGAGAACATCGACCGGGTGCCCGGCGACCACATCGACCGGGCGCAGGCGACGTTTGGCCCGGCGGAAATGGGCGCGCTCGCGCATCTTTATCGGGGCGAAATGTACCAGAGCAAGATCTGGCGCGGCCGCCTCGATACCACCACCAATTGGGCCGTGGTCACCACCGGGATCGCCCTGTCGGTGACCTTCAGCAACGCCGACGCCTCGCCCCTGCCGATGCTGCTGGTAAGCTGGGTGCTGGTCGCCTTTCTCGCCTTCGAGGCGCGGCGCTACGTCTATTACGACATCTTCCGCATTCGCGTCCGGGTGATGGAGATCAACTTCTTCGGCCCGATCCTGATGGGCCGCGGCATCCGCACCGACAACCACTGGAATGAGCTGCTCGCCGAGGACTACCGGTGCTTGCGTTTCCACATCACCTACTGGGAAGCGCTGGGCCGGCGGCTGCGGCGCAACTACGCGTGGCTGTTCGTCACCCAGCTCGCCTGCTACGCCGGCAAGATCATTGTCCACCCGACCCCGCTGCGCACGCTCGACGAATTGTGGGCCCGCGCCGCGATCGGGCCGCTGCCGGGCGGGGCCGCCCTGGCCTTCGGCGTCGCCTTCCACTGCACCTGGATCGCCGTCGCGCTTCTCACCCTGCGCTCGCAACGCGCCGTCGGCCTGCCCCACGCACGCAACGAGAACGACCCGCTGTCAAAGGTCGCCGCCGGGTATTGATGGACGCGCGATTCCATTACGCCGCTGGCCCATTACGCCGCTGGGCCGAGAGTGGCGCTTTGGTGAAACTCGTACGCGTTGCCACCCCGGGCCTTGGCGCGATAAAGGGCAAGATCGGCGTTGCGCAAGAGGACATCGGCGGCCTCGCCATCGGCCGGACAGATGGCGATGCCGATGCTCACGCCGATGCGCGCGTTCCGGGCGCCGAACGCGAACGGCGAGGACAAGGCGTCGATGATCTTTACCGCGACCAGCGCGGCATCCGCCGGATCGCGCATCTCCGTCAGGATCACGGCGAACTCGTCGCCGCCGACCCGGGCCGAGGGGTCGGTCTCGCGGACGCACGAGATGAGCCGCTCGGCCGCCCTGCTCAGCACCTGGTCGCCGACAAGATGGCCCATTGTGTCGTTGACGTCCTTGAAGCTATCCAGATCGAGGAGCATCACCGCCATGGCCTCGCCCGACCGGCGAAACCGCGCCAGCGCCTGCGCCAGCTTATCGCGGAACAGGACCCGGTTGGGCAGGCCCGTCAGGGCATCGTGCAGGGCCATGTGCTGGACCTCGTCCAGCGCGCGTTTCTTGTCGATAGCGGCGGCCAGCATGTTCGCCACGGATTCGGTGAAGTGGACATCGGCCGCCGAGAATAGGCGTGGTGTGCTCGTGCTTGCGTGCAGCACGCCGCATGGACCGGATCCGCCAGGGATGACGACGTCGAGCGACGCGGCGGTATCGTGTTCGCCGAGCAGCAGCGGAATCTGAAACCGGCTGTCGTTGGCCAAATCCTCGCTGACGACCGCCTCGCCGGTCGCCAAGGCCAGGCCAGACGGCGACTTCACGGCTTTGGGAATGCTCGCCGCGGCGACGGCTGGCGGGCGGCAGCCGAAGGCGCATCCGACCTCCAGGACATTGCCGTCGGCGCGAGGCCGCAGAACCGCGGCGTACTCCACCTCCAGCCCGTGGGCGACGAGCGAAACGGCTTGCCGACACAGCAGCTCGATGTCGTCGGCCGTCAAGGCATGCTGGCCGAATTCGACGATGCTCTCCTGGCGCCCGGCATGCTGTTGGAGTTCCGCGGTGCGAAGCGCGACACGCTGCTCCAAGGTTCGCACCAAATCTTCATTTTCGTAGCGCAAGGTTAGCGCATGGACGAGCGCATCATGGCTGCGCCGGCCGATAAGGGTAAGCCCGCTGATGAACAGCACGGCCATGGCGGCCATGGACAGGTGAGCAGGATCGCCGGCCAGGGTTAGCCGAATGAGGAAGGGAAGCAGGGACAAATAGAGATAGACGTAATATGAGGCGAGAATCGCCGTTGACGCCACCAGCGCGCCGGCGGCCATGCCCGCCAACACAAACGCCAACGCGGCGTAGTGGATCGGCGAGTTGGGGATAAAGAAGAACCAGCCGGCCGCGCCCCACAGGACCCCGGTTGCCGAGGCGCCGGCAATGGCCATCCGGCTCCAAACGCGCGTGGCGGGGCTCGTTACCTTGCGATACAGCCCCCACGTCCAGCCGCGCGCGACGACAACCACGAGGATCAACCCCCACCACGACACCACGGCCGACATCGGCGTGGCTCCGGCGAAGACGACGGCGAAGATGCCGCTGTTGATCAGGTTGGCGGCCAGGACCATGGGCAGGTTGGCGTAGACGTGGTCGACGAGGTCGGCCTCGATCGCGGCCCCGGCACTTTGGCGAATTGCCGGCGCCCGCGCAGCGGTTGCCGAATACACCTCCAACACCCGTCCCCTCGTCAGCGTTTTGTACCGTTTTACTCCTTTTGTGCCAATTCTCCAACATGGCGCGTTATTACCTGCCTTTTTCAAAGTACATGGATCGGACGGCCGCGCGGACGTGGCCGCGCCCTCAGCCGTGTCCGCGCACGGGACGCGGCCGGTAGGGAGCCTCTAGTTTGACGACCTCGTCGTCGTCGAGGACGGTATCGAGCGCGGCGATCGCGTCTTCCAGGTGGCCGGCCTTGGACGCGCCGAGGATCGGCGCGCTGACCACGGCCGAGCGCAACACCCAGGCGAGCGCGATCCGGGCCATGGGCACGCCGCGCGCCGCGGCGACCTCGCCGAGCGCGGCGATGATCGGGCTTTCGGCCTCGCAATCGTACAGCACATCGGCGTAGGCGTCGGTTTGCGTGCGCGGCGTCGTCGTGCCAACCGGTCGGGTAAGCCGGCCGCGGGCGAGCGGGCTCCACGGCAGAACGCCGATCCCCTCGCTCGCGCACAGCGGCAGCATCTCGCGCTCTTCCTCGCGGTAGAGCAGATTGTAGTGGTTCTGCATCGAGACGAACCGCGCCCAACCGTGCCGCCGCTGCAAGCCGAGGGCCTTCATGAACTGCCACGACGCCATGCTCGAGGCGCCGATATACAAAGCCTTGCCGGCGCGCACGACGGTGTCGAGCGCTTCCAGCGTCTCCTCGATCGGCGTCGCCGGATCCCAGCGGACGGTTGTCACCGCCGCGGCCTTTCCGCGCAGGAGTTGAGGTTAAGAACGGGCCGGTGGTCGCGGCTTACGCCATGAACGGGCGTCGTTGCGAGCCGCCTCGGCGAGCGAAGAGTGAGCGACGGATCACGCTGTTTCGATGTATTGACAGGGCTCGCGCCGCGCATAAAAATGAGGACGAATTGCATTCAAGTGACGATAAAGAAAAATCGCGCTTGCCGGATACCGAAGTCGGGTTGCGGCGTATCGGGCGCTCTGGGAGGGAACTCTTCTCGATGAACAAGACACTAACCCTTTTCGGTTGGCTTGCCGTCGCGGTCCTCGGCGCGGCGGCACTTGGCATAGTCGCGCTGCACCGGGGCGAAAGTATCAACGCTGTGTGGCTGGTCATCGCCGCCTTGTGCACTTACTTCATCGCCTACCGGTTTTACAGCCTGTTCATCGCCGAGCGGGTTCTGGCGCTCGATCCGGAAAGAATTACGCCCGCGGTCAAGTACAATGACGGGCTCGATTACGTTCCGACCAACAAATACATCCTGTTCGGCCATCACTTTGCCGCCATCGCCGGCGCCGGGCCGCTGGTCGGGCCGGTGCTCGCGGCTCAGATGGGCTACCTCCCCGGAACGCTGTGGATCCTGGTCGGCGTCGTCTTTGCCGGCGCGGTCCAGGACATGATGATCCTGTTCATTTCGTCGCGCCGCGACGGCCGCTCGCTGGGCGACATGATCAAGTCGGAACTGGGCGACGTGCCGGGGCTGATCGCGCTCTTCGGCGTGCTCTTGATTATGGTCATCATCCTCGCCGTGCTCGCCCTCGTCGTCGTCAAGGCCTTGGCCGCGAGCCCGTGGGGAACCTTTACCGTCTTCGCGACCATCCCGATCGCCCTCTTCATGGGCATCTACCTGCGCTTCCTCCGCCCGGGCAAGGTCCTCGAAATGTCGCTGATCGGCTTCGTCCTGCTGATGGCGGCGGTGATCTACGGCGGCGACGTCGCCGCCAGCCCGACCTGGGGGCCGATGTTCACCTTTACCGGCCCGTCGCTGGCGCTGATGCTGATCGGCTACGGCTTCGTTGCCTCGGTGCTGCCGGTCTGGCTGCTCTTGGCGCCGCGCGACTACCTATCGACATTCCTCAAGATCGGCACCATTTGCGCGCTGGCGATCGGCATCATCGTGGTCCAGCCGGATATCCGCATGCCGGCCATCACCAAGTTCATCGACGGTACCGGCCCGGTATTTTCCGGCGCCTTGTTCCCGTTCCTGTTCATCACCATCGCTTGCGGGGCGGTGTCCGGGTTCCACGCCCTGATCTCGTCGGGCACGACGCCGAAGATGCTGGAGAACGAAACACAGATCCGCTTCATTGGCTACGGCGGCATGCTGACGGAATTGTTCGTTGCGATCATGGCGCTGATCGCCGCGGTCGTTCTCGACCCCGGCGTCTATTACGCGATGAACTCGCCCTCCGGCCTCATCGGCACCACCGCCGCCAGCGCCGCCGAAGTCGTCTCGAACATGGGATTCGTCGTCACTCCCGAGTTGCTGACCCAGATGGCCGCGGACGTGGGCGAATCAACCATCCTGTCGCGCGCCGGCGGGGCGCCGACGCTGGCCGTCGGCATGGCCCATATCCTGTCCGGCGCCATCGGCGGCAAGGCGATGATGGCGTTCTGGTACCACTTCGCCATCCTGTTCGAGGCCCTGTTCATCCTGACCACCATCGACGCCGGCACCCGGGTCGGCCGGTTCATGATCCAGGACCTGCTCGGCGCCTTCTACGCGCCGCTCAAGCACACCGAGTCGTTGGCGGCGAACCTGGTCGCGACCTCCCTGTGCGTCGCCATGTGGGGCTATTTCCTCTACACCGGCGTCATCGATCCGCTCGGCGGCATCAATACCCTGTGGCCGCTGTTCGGCATCTCCAACCAGATGCTGGCCGCAATTGCGCTGGTTCTCGCCACTGTCGTGCTCTTCAGGATGAAGCGCGAGCGCTACGCCTGGGTCACCATCGTGCCGACGATCTGGCTGATCATCTGCACGCTGACGGCGGGACTGGAGAAGCTGTTCCACTCCAATCCGGCGATCGGCTTCCTCGCCCACGCGACCAAGTTCGGCGACGCGGTCGCCATTAACCAGGTGCTGGCGCCGGCCAAGAGCATCGCCGAGATGCAACGGGTGATCTTCAACGACTATGTCAACGCCTCGCTGTGCGCGCTGTTCGTCGCCGTCGTGCTCAGCATGATCATCTTCGGCATCCGCGCCGGCATGCGCGGCTACGCCAGCACGTCCGTGACGACAAGGGAGGCTCCCGCTCATGCCTAGGCTGACGCTCGCCCGCGCGATGGAGGCCCTCGACGCTGGCCGGACGGCGCTGCGCAAGACCGGCCGGCTGATGTGCGGCGTTCCCGACTACGACACCTACGTCGCCCATCTCCGCGCCCACCACCCGGACCGCCCGGTGATGAGCTACGAAGCGTTCTTCCGCAACCGCCAGGACGCTCGCTACGGCGCGGGCGGCCGGGCGCGCTGCTGCTGAGCCCGGCGAAATCCTGGTCACGGGCGTCGCGGCCAGCCATTGAACCGCCGGTGACTTCATCTTGTAGGGACAAGGTCTGGCTTGCCACGCGCGGCGCTCCGCTTGCGCTCGCAATGACGGCGGGGACTTGTCACCCGCGAACGCGCACGAAGAGCGGGGAGACGCCTTATCGGCAACCCAACCTTACTGACTGACTTGTCATTGCGAGCCCCCGCGAAGAGCGGGTGCGGCAATCTATGGTCATGGCGCTTTTTTGCCACACCGCGATCCCCCAAGTCTTCACCAATCTGTACATTGCACTACTTCAGCGCTAGAATAGCACTGAAATAACGGCCCCATATGGGAGCCGAACGTCGTTGGTTTTAACAGCGGCTGATGCTGGGGGCATTCCGGGTTCGAGCCGCGCCAAGCCAGGACGAGCGATAGCCGCTCGCCCGATGAGGCAGCTCAGGGTTTCGAAAGGTGGTGGAGGCCACAATGGGGATCTACAAGGGCACAATCGGCAACGACAGCATTACGCCGGATGGGCTGTCCGCGGGCGTGACAGCCCATCCGGACGGCACGACGCCATCGATTGGCGCGGACACGATCTACGGCGAGGCCGGGAACGACACGCTGAACGGCGGCAGCGGCGCCGACACCATCTACGGCGGTGACGGCAATGACACACTCGGAGTCTGGGTGTGGGACCCCACTGGCGACGAGACCTTTACTGGTACTGCCAACTTCTACGGCGGCAACGGCGACGACATCATCAAATCGTTCTTTCACGGATACAGCACCGTCGATTTGACGCATGCGACGTTGAATCAGTTCGGCGGCGCCGGGAACGATGAGCTGAACGCGACCTATTACTACGCAGGCTCAGAAGGCCGCAATGGAGCCGCCACCGACGTTCTCTACGGCGGCACCGGCGACGACACCTACCGCATTCAAGAGAGCAGCGACCGCGTGATTGAAAAGCCCGGTGAGGGCTATGACACGGTCTATGCCTACAACACCGACTACACCCTCGCCCCGAACGCCGAGAAGTTGGTGCTGGGCAACATCGACACCGTAAACGGCTTCAGCGGCACCGGGAACGGCCTCGACAACGTGATCATTGGCACTGAATGGAACGACAGGCTCAACGGGGGCGCCGGCAACGACACGATTTACGCCGTCGACAAACCAGTCACGTCGTCCTCCTTTGGAGGCGACATCATTTACGGCGGCGGCGGCAACGATACGATCTACGGTCAAGGCCTGTACCATTCCGAAGATATCAACGACAAGCTCTACGGCGACGCCGGCAATGACGAGATCTTCGGGCTGTACGGCAACGACCTGATCTACGGCGGCCCCGGCAACGACAAGTTGTGGGGCCAATCCGAGAACGACACAATTTACGGCGGCGACGGCAATGACCGGATCGGCGGCGGCTCGGGCGAGGATCATCTCTACGGCGACGCCGGCAATGACGTGATCAGCGGCACCGGCGGGCGGGACTGGCTCACCGGCGGCGCCGGCAACGACCGCTTCGATTGGGACAATGTGACCGAGTCGACACCGGGCGCTGCCAACCGCGACGTCATCGTCGACTTCTTCGGTGCCGGGGCGAAAGGCGGCGATGTCATTGACCTGTCGACCATCGACGCCAACAGCGGGGTCGGCGGTAACCAGGCGTTCATCTTCGGCGGCACCGGCGCCGGCCATGTCCGCGCGGTCGCTTCGGGCGCCAGCGACAGCCTGATCCAGGCCGACATCGGCGGCGCCGCCGGGCCGGAGCTGGAAATCCTGGTGAGCGGCGTCGCGGCCAGTCACTGGACCGCCGGCGACTTCATCTTGTAGGGGCAGGGTCTGGATTGCCACGCGCCGCGCTCCGCTTGCGCTCGCAATGACGGGTGCTTCGACGACAGAAACGTCGTCATTGCGAGCCCACCCCCGGCGACAATCCCCTGCCGTGGCGCTTTTGTGCCACAATTCGATCCCGCGATTCTTCACCAATCTGTACATCGCACTACTTCAGCGCTACAATAGTACTAAATAACGGCCCCATATGGGAGCCGAACGCCGTTGGTTTTAACAGCGGCTGATGCTGGGGGCATTCCGGATTCGAGCCGCGCCAAGCCAGGGCGAGCGGGCCAGGGTGAGCGGGGTGCTCTCCCGATGAGGCACGCTCGAGTTCGACGAAGTGTGGATCACGATGAGCACTTTTACCGGGACAAACAACTCAGATACGATCAGGCCCAACACGGTATCGACTGGCGTCATAGCCGATCCGGCGGGCAGCAAACCATCCGATGGCGCCGACATCATCGATGGCCGCGGCGGTGATGATTATCTCAACGGCGGCGGCGGCGTCGACGCGCTGAACGGCGGCGACGGCAACGATACGGTCGAACATCGGATTTGGTGGGACAACTACGTCGACGGCGACGTGACGTTCACCGGCACGGCCTCGTTCCACGGGGGCGCCGGCAATGACACGCTGACCAGCTATTTTGAAGGCCCCGGCGTGAACCTCGATAACATGACCTATCGGATGTACGGCGACGCCGGCGACGACCACATCTCGGCGACCTATTACTATTCGCTTTCGGAGACAACCAACTACGGCGCCGCCCACGACTTTCTCTACGGCGGCGCGGGCAACGACAGCTACACCGTCTATGAACGCACCGACGTCGTCAGCGAAAATCCGGGCGAAGGCTATGACTCGGTACACGTCTATGGAGACGACTACACACTTCCAGCCAATGTCGAGAAGCTGCAGCTCGATTACATTGAATACGATACCGGCACCGGTTTCCATGGCACCGGCAATGAACTCGACAACGTAATCATCGGCAGCAGTTCGAGTGACATTCTCGATGGCGCCGGCGGCGACGATACGATCTACGGCAAGTCCCTCGGAGCCTACGACGAAGGCTTCGACCAGGACACGATCCATGGCGGCGCCGGCAATGACACGATCTACGGCGGCGGGGGAAACACCGACACCTGGGATAACGACGATAAGCTCTACGGCGACGCCGGCAACGACGAGATCTTTGGCCTCTTCGGCGACGACCTGATCTATGGCGGCGCCGGCGACGACAAGTTGTGGGGCCAATCTGAGAACGACACCATTTATGGCGGCGACGGCAACGACCGGATCGGCGGCGGCTCGGGCGAGGATCATCTCTATGGCGATGCCGGCAATGACGTGATCAGCGGCACCGGCGGGCGCGACTGGCTCACCGGCGGCGCCGGCAACGACCGCTTCGATTGGGACAATGTGACCGAGTCAACGCCGGGCGCCGCCAACCGCGACGTCATCGTCGACTTCTTCGGTGCCGGGGCGAAAGGCGGCGATGTCATTGACCTGTCAACCATCGACGCCAACAGCGGCGTCGGCGGCAACCAAGCGTTCATCTTCGGCGGCGCCGGCGCCGGCCATGTCCACGCTGTCGCTTCCGGCGCCAGGACAGCCTGATCCAGGCCGACATCGGCGGCGCCGCCGGGCCGGAGCTGGAATTTCTGGTCACGGGCGTGGCGGCGAGCCACTGGACCGCCGGCGACTTCATCTTGTAGGGGCAAGGTCTGGATTGCCGCCCGCAGCGCTCCGCTCGCGGTCGCAATGACGGTGCGGACGTCGTCATTGCGAGCCCGCCCCCGGCGGGCGCGGCAATCCATAGCCTGGCGAAGTCCGCTCCAGCCTTCTTCCCGGCCTTACGCGGTTTTGCCGAGGATGGCGGCGAGCCGGGGATAAACCTCGCCGAACTCGGTGCGTTCGTCGCGGTCCTGGGCGAGGAAGGCGCGAAGACCTGGATGCAGTCGGATTGCCTCGTCGACGGCGGGGTCGCTGCCGGGGTGGTAGGCGCCGAGACGGATGAGTTCGGCCATGTCCTCGTGGGTCGCGAGATGCCGCCTCGCGGCGCCGACGATTTCGTTCTCTTCGGCCGTATTGCACGCCGGCATCGACCGCGAGACGCTGCGCAGGATGTTGATGGCCGGGTAGCGGCCGCCTTCGGCGATGGCGCGATCGAGCACGATGTGGCCATCGAGAATTCCGCGCACGGCGTCGGCGACCGGCTCATCGTGATCGTCACCCTCGACCAGAACCGTGCACAGGGCGGTGATCGAGCCCTGTCCCGGCCCGCCGGGACCGGCGCGCTCCAGCAACCGCGGCAGTTCGGAAAAGACCGACGGCGGATAGCCCTTGGTCGCCGGCGGCTCGGAGGCGGCCAGCCCGATCTCGCGCTGGGCCATGGCGAAGCGGGTGACGCTGTCCATCAGGCACAAGACATGGCTGCCCCGGTCGCGAAAGAATTCCGCCACCGCCATCATGGTCAACGCCGCCTGGCGGCGGATCGGCGGCGGCTCGTCGGAGGTCGCGACCACGACCACGCTGCGCCGCAAGCCGTCGGCGCCGAGGGTGTCTTCGACGAACTCGCGGGCCTCGCGGCCGCGCTCGCCGACCAGCCCGATGACGACCACATCGGCGTCGGTGTGGCGCGCCATCATCGACAGCAGGGTCGATTTGCCGACGCCGGAGGCGGCGAAGATGCCCAACCGCTGGCCACGGCAACAGCTCAGGAAGGCGTTGATGGCGCGGACCCCGACATCGATCTTCGCGCCCACCCGCTGGCGCTCATGGGCCGGCGGCGGCGTCTGACGCAAGGGGTACGTCGCGGTGCCCGGCGGCAACGGCCCGAGGCCATCGAGCGGCTCGGCCAGGGCATTGATCACCCGGCCCCGCCACGCCAGGCTCGGATGGATGGCCGGCTGGCCGGCGCCGAGCACCGCCCTGCATCCCGGCCCCAGCCCCTCGACCCCGGCGAGCGGCATCAGTAACGCCCTTCCCGCGCGAAAACCCACGACCTCGGCCTGGACCCGGCCGCCGCCGCCGGCAACGACGTGGCCGCGGCGGTCGAGCACGCAGCGGTCGCCGACCGCGAGGCAGCCGTCCAGACCGTCGATCTCGATAAGCAGGCCGACGATGCCGCTGATCCGCCCGTATACCGTGTAGTCCGCCAAGCGCTCGACATTGCGGATGGCGGCTCGCGCGGCGACGGTAATGGCGGCGGTTGTTGTACCGTGCACGGTCATGGGTTCCCCTTCCGGGTGCGCGTAATGGGCAAAGTTTGCCGCGCGCGCCTTAACCGACCGTAAACGCCGGCCCAACCCGGAAAATACACGCGGCGCGTGCAGCATTTTTTCAATACATTTTATGGTTGTTTGCATGCACGACCTCTGCTACCTTAACTATCAGTTCATGACGGCCTGCACTTCAAGGTTTCACTTACGGTTCCACGCTTACGGTTTTTACGGGGGTTCGGCAATGCGAGTTCTGTTGATCGAAGACGATGCGGCGGTCCGTCTCGGCATCGAGACCATGCTTAAGAGCGAGGGGATGGTCATCGATACCACCGACCTCGGCGAGGATGGCTTGGAGATCGCCAAGCTCTACGATTACGACATCGTCCTTCTCGACCTGATGCTGCCGGACATGGACGGGATGGAACTGCTGCGCCGTCTGCGCCATGCCCGGGTGCTCACCCCGGTGCTCATTCTGTCCGGCCTCGCCCAGGCGGAAAACAAGGTGCGCGGCCTCGGCGGCGGCGCCGACGACTACCTGACCAAGCCGTTCGACAAAAGAGAGCTGATCGCGCGCATCCATGCGATCGTTCGCCGCTCCAAGGGCCACGCCCAGCCGACCATCCGGACCGGCAAGCTGAGCCTCAACCTGGCCGCGCGCACGGTCGAGGTCGACGGCGGCCGGCCGTTGCATCTCACCGGCAAGGAGTACGGCATTCTCGAACTCCTCAGCCTGCGCAAGGGCACGACCCTGACCAAGGAGATGTTCCTCAACCATCTCTACGGCGGCATGGACGAGCCGGAATTGAAGATCGTCGACGTCTTCATCTGCAAGCTGCGCAAGAAGCTGGCGACCGCGACCGAGGGCGAGCACTACATCGAAACCGTCTGGGGCCGCGGCTACGTCCTGCGCGACCCGCGGGCCGACCGCGGCGAACACAGCGCCGTCGCCGCCTGAGTTTCCCTTAGCCTCACCTCCAGAGCCGACGCAAGCCGCCGCGCGATCACCGCCGGCGGCTTCCTCGCGCCGGCGTCGCGGCGGCGCGAACCGGCGGCTGGATCGCGGCAAACAGACCCCGCCGCGCGCGAACACGACCGCCACCGCACACCCGATTTTAGAACCGCAAATAGGTCATTCTGACCTATGATAGAGGTCGGAATGACCTATGTCGTTTTCCGCAAGCCATTGATTTTACTGTAATCACCAATTTGTGCTGCGAAAAAACTGCCGCCGTTCCCGGCGCCGGCAACTCCGCCTGTTGGACCGGCATCACACCACTGGGCGCCCGCCGTTCTTTCTCCGTGCACGGCCGGGCCATCATTCGTTGCTGTCAAGCGGAGGGTCGAGCCCGGGCCGGAACCTCCAACGCCGCGATCCTCTCCGAACCGCGGGCTTTCTCTCCCCCGGCATCGCCTTGAGCGCGAGGTGGCCGGGTGTGAATCCAACCCGCGCCCAAGGGCGTTCACGGCCCGTACGCGACATACGCGAGCCTGCATTTTTCACAGGATGTAGGCGCACCTATGCGCACCGCGGCTGGGAGGCGGCGATCTGGCGGCGACTGGTGGCAAGCAACGATGCGCGGTGCCCCTTAATCAAGCGCCTCGTCCGCACACGCGCCTCGCACAGCGCCACGTCGTGCGCGAAGACCGCCGTCTAGATCAACCTGCTTTTGGATCGGATCATCAAGGATCGGAAAGTTGATCGATCACACAAAGCTCGGAAATCTTTCCGCGCTCGTCCGGGCGCGCGATGCTCTACGCATCGGCGGGAACGGTGATGCTCAGGCGGAAGCCGTCGGTGGTTTGGGTGATGTCGAGGCGGGCGCCGAGGCGGCGGATCAGGCGGCCGAGGTAGTAGGCGTGCACGGTCCGCGCCGTGACCTCGTCGAGGCGGGCGTCCGCCGCCAGCGCATCGATGATGGGCTTGGCGACGCGGGCGCCGCGCCCCGCCGCGTCGATGGCGAATTGCCGGCTTCTCCTCCCGCCGACGATGGTGACGCCGAGCTCGCCGCCGCGGAACAGCGCGGCGACGGCGATGAGGACCGCGCATAGGAGCAGACGGAGGACCGCCGCCGGACACCGGGCGTCGTCACACGCCGACGACCCGTCCTTGGCGTTCCAGCGGAGTGCCACCCGGCTGTTCTCGATAAGCCCGGCGGTGACGCGGCGCGCATCGGCGAGGGAGCCCTCCTGCCCCACTCCGGCCCCGCCAGTGCCGGTGAAGCCGAACGCCAGCCGGTAGAACGCGAGCCGGCGGTTGAGCTGGCGGCCGCTCAGTCCAATCAGGTCGTGAATATCGGCGACGTCGCCCGGGTCCTCGCCTCGATCTTCGTCGAGGAGCTCGATACCGCTCTCGATCGCGCCGGCCGCGCCGATAAGATCATGGCAGATCCGAGCGCACATAAGCTGCGCCAGCCGCAAATCGCCGACAGGTTCGCCGACGGCGGGAGCAACACGATGCGCGTCGGCCTCCCCGGCCGGAGCTTCGCGCGGGCCCCCGCCAGCGGATGCAGCGGATTCAAACGCAACCGGCGCGACGGCATAATCGGCGATGGCGGCGAAACCGGAAAGGGACATGAATTACAATCTCCGCGCGTGTGGCGTTCGATGTACAACCGAACAATGCCACGATTGCGGTATATCGTAAAGCGATTAAATATTTATCATAATACCCGTTGAGGCTGTATCAAGCGATTGACGGAGGATGGCTCCCCGAGCGGGTCAATAATCCCACTTCCATCGCAGTCCGAGCGCTCCGGTCGCGCCCGCCTCGTCCTGGCCGAGCTCGCTTTCGATCGACAGACCCGGCAGGACCTCCAGTTCGACGGTTCCCGTTGTCGAGTCCGGCTCGGCGCCCTGCTTGGCGCCGACATATAGACCCTCGCCGACGTAGCGGCCGACGCCCAAGGCCGGCCCCTCGCCCTCGCCGGTGCCTGGATCGACGGTGAGCACGTCGAGACCGAGCAGGTTGCGGACATAGCTCAGCGCGTCCTCCGACATGCTTTCGCCGCTCGCCAGCGTCTCCAACGCCAACCCCAGCTGGGCGGCCTCGATCGGACCGAGCTTGGAAACATCCTTGTCGAACAGCACCCGCGACAAGATCTCGCTGTCAGGCAGACTGGGACGCGAGCGCAGCTCGATCTCGGGATCAAGGGCCGTGCCGGTGACCGCGATGATGGCGGTAATGTCCTCCGCCCGGCGCACCGCCTCAAGGTTGATGGTGGGGTTGATTTTCTCGCCGCCGGTAAAGCCGATCTCGCCCTTTTCCAGCGTGAACCGTTTGCCGGCGAAGTCGAACACGCCCGATAGCGTCCGCACCGAACCGATCAGGATCGGGTCCGCCGTCGTCCCGCTGACCGCCAGATTGCCCTGCCACTCGGACTCCAGCCCCCGGCCGCGGACGAACACCCGGCGCGGCATCTCCACCTTGATGTCGAGCGCGGGGGCCCACGAGCTCGCCTCCTCGCCGCGTTGCCGGCTCGGCGGCGTTTCGCCCTGCGGGAGGTTGATTTCGGTTACGTCGAGTTCGACGACCGACGGCGGTAGCCGGTCGATCAGGCGGATTTCCATCCTGTCGGTCACGATCGCGCCGGCGAGCTTGGCGCCCTCGGCGGTTTCGCAAAACGTTATGGTCCCGCTCAACGACGCGGTGGCGTCGTCGCGGCGGACCAGCGTCGCCGCCTTGAGCGTGACGGCGACGTCGGCGCTCGGATGCAGGCCGGCGCCGAGCACGGCCGTGCCGCGCCCGGCGATCGTGCCGTCGCCGCCGTCGTTGCCGCTGAACTCGACAGCCAGCGCGCCGCTGCCGGAAGCGGACGCCGTCAGCTCAAGGTTCCTGATCACCGTGCCGGCGAGGAAGTTCTCGTAAGCGGCGTCGTTGAGCGTGAGCGCGCCGTCGATGCGCGGGTTGTCGACCCGGCCGGCGAGGGTGAGATCGATATCGGCGCGACCGGTCAGGCGTTGATCGGGCAACGGCAACAGTTCCCACAGCCGCCCGACCGGCCCGGACCAGCTCAGCCGGCCCGCCAGCGGCGCCGACGGCGGAAGCTGAAGGGCCAAGCTCCGCGCATCGATCGTAGCCGGAATGCGCGCGTTCGCCACTAGCGGCTGGCCGATCCCGACAATGCGCACGTCGGCGCCAACCGCTTCGGCCCCTAGGGCGAGCGTGACGGTGGCATCGAGCGGCTCGGCATCGGCAACGGGCGACACCGTGAGCTGATTGATCGCAAACCTGAGCTCGCCGATGAGCCGGGACCTTTGCGTCGTCACCGATCCGTCGGCGTCAACGGTGCCCGAAAGGGGCAGGTCCGGTCTCAGCGCCGTTGCGAGCGACAGCGGCAGCCGGCGTGCTCTTATCTCACCGTCGGTTCCCCGCGCGCCGGTCCGAAATGCGCCGGTGATCCCGCCGCCATCGACGGTAAGATCGAGTCCGGTCGCGGCCACCTCGCCTCCGGCGATAACGACGCTCAGCGGCCGGCGCAACGCCAGCGGATGTCCGCCGAGGCGCCCGTCAATGGTCCGGACGATGATCTCGGTCCTGCCGGTCTCGCCGGCGAGTGTTCCGCGCGTCCTCACCTCGCCGGTGAGACCGGCGGGTGATCGCGCGGTAAGCTGGAAATTGGCGTCTTTGCTGGTGCCCGACACGCGGCCCTGAAGCGCGGCCAGCGTTGTCCCGCCATAAGCCAACCGCTCGGATGATAACCGGACATCGCCGCGCAGCCGATCTCCGGTGCCCGTCACTGTCCCTCGCAGCTCCAGCGCCCCGACGCCGGCGAGGGTGCCGCCGGCCGCATCGAGAACCAGCGAGTGGCCGCCGATGGTGACGTCGATCGTCTGCTCGCCCTTGGCCGCGCCGAGCCTGATGTCGGCCGCGGCGTTGCCGCGCAGCCGGTAGCCGGCAAAAGCGCGTGGCTCGTCACCGCCGTTGTAGCGGACCTTGAGCGAACCGCGCATTGGTCCCCCGTCGAGCGGCAGAGCAAGCTCGCCAGATGCGCTCATGGCGAAGCCGGCGGCGCTGAACGGCCCCAGCCGCAATACCTGGCCGTCGCGGACGAACGGCGCTCGCGCCCGGAGCGATCCGTGGTCCAGGGTCGCATCGGCGATGATCGCGCCGCGCGGGCGCGACGATAAGTGCTCCGCCTTGAGGTCGACCCGCGCCATGGGCACGGCCACGCTCGCAAAACCGCCGCCTTCGAGCATGACGGCGGCGTTCACGTTCGGATCCTCAAGCGGACCCGACGCGGTGCCGTCGAGGCTCATCGCGCCGCGCAGCGCCAACCCCGCCGCCTCGGCCACTGGCGCAACGTCGGGAACATGCGCCCGGTAGACCGCATCAATGGCGCCGTCGCGCAAGCTTGCGTCGGCGTTGAACTGGACTCGGGCGCCATCGATGGCAATGTCTTCGAGCCGAATTGCACCGTCGGCGGCGACGGCGGCTCTGGCGCGCGCGGTCGGCTCGGTTCCCAGCAAGGCGTCGGCGGCCCGAATGCCCGAGCGCACCCCGGCGGTGTCCACGGCGATATCGGCCCGCGGCCGGCCGTCGTCGGCGTCGATGTCGGCGCGCAGATGAACGCGACCGGCCACATCCGGCCCAATGAGGGCGGCGAACGCGGCAAGCTCCGGCAGTGTCGCTTCGACCGACCCGGTGAAGCCGTTGCCGGTCAAGTCCAGCGTGCCCGCGCCGATCAAACTCGCCGCCGGCGCGACGAGCTCAAGCCTGCTCACAGCGAAGGCGGTGCCGGCCCGATCGAGGCTGCCATCGAGCGACAGCCGGGCCGGGCCGCCGATGAGCGCATCGATGTCGGTCTCGCCGGCGCGCAAGCCCGCAACAACCGCCGTGGCGCTCACCGCGAGGCCGCCGGCGCGCGGGACAATCCCCGCCGTCCAGTCGGCCTGGCGGACGGTGAAGCCTTCGCCGGCAATGGCGTCGATGCGGCCGATCGCGTCGATCCTGGGCTGATCCAGGGCTCCGGAGAGACCGGCGCTCACGGTAAGGCCGCTGATGCGAAGCGGCGCGATCAGGGGCGCCAGCGCCGCCGCGTCGCCGGCGTTCAGGCGCAGATGGAAGCTGTCGTCGAAGCGCCCGGCGCCGAGGTCGATCGCTCCCGCGCCGCTCAACCGAAGCGCGGACGTTGATACATCAAGGTTCTCGACGCCAAGGCTGCCGCTCGGCAAGCGGCCGAACGCGACGGTGAAGTCGACCCCGCTCTCCACGAGTGGCCGCAGTGGTTCGTCGAGCAGCGCCACGACATCGGCCCGCCCCGCGACCCGCACCACCGTGCCCTCGCCCCGCCCGGCCCGCTCGAAACGTCCGGCCCGCTCGAAACGCCCGGAGCGAATGCGCGCCTTGACGCCCACCGCCTCGCCGAGCGCGATATCGGCGTGCCCATCCCACGCCTCGATCGGGCCGTGGCCGGCAACGGCCGCCGTCATCGGCGGCTGGTCCGCCAGTCCGAGCGCGCGGCCGAGAACCCCGCCTCGCGGCTCATCGACCCGGGCGTCGAGGTCGAGCGTCGTATCGGCCGGGTTCCAGACCACGGCAAGGTTGGCCTCGCCGCCCACGCCATTGGTCCGCGTCAGCGAGATGTTCGTCCTGGCGCGCCCGTCGGTTTCCGCCGCAAGCCGTCCACCGGCGCGCAAGGCTACGGTTTCGCCGGCGACGGCGGCGCCGATTTCGACATCGTCCAGCGCGAACCGGTCCAGCCGGACGGCGACGGGAAGCGACGGCAGCGACAGCCCCGGGCTGCCGTCCGCCGCGGGCTCGCTTTCGGGCAATCGGTCCAGGCGCACGCCTTGCGCCGTCGCCAGGTCGATGCGCAATTGGCCGCGCAGCAATGCGAGCGGCCTCCAGACAACCTCGGCGCGGTCGATGGCGAGCCACGGCCCGGCCTTATCACGCATGGTGATGCCGCCGGCGGCGAGGCGCCGCGGCAATCCCGGCTCGATCCTGGCGATCGTGAGTTCGCTCTCGCCCGGCGTGCTGACGAGCGCCGAGACCGCCCGCGCCGCCGCCCGGCCGCCGGCCTCTGTCTGCAGGAACGCGAAGCCGCCGGCGATGACTGCCGCCGTGACCACGACAAGGATGCCGGCGGCCCACGCCACGCGCCGGATCATCAGCCGGGCCATCAGAACGCCTCGCCGAGGGCGATGTAGAACTGGTAGGCGTCGTCGATACCGTCGCGCCGGTTCAGCGGGAAAGCCACGTCCAGGCGAACCGGGCCGATCGGGGTGATGTATCTGAGACCCAAGCCGGCGGCCCAGCGCGGCGGTTGCGCGAAATCGGGGTATGAGGAGTCGAAGACATTGCCGCCGTCGATGAACGGCGCGACGCCGAAGTTGCCCCAGACCCGAGTGCGCAGCTCGACGCTGGTCTCGAACAGCGAGCGGCCGCCGAGAGGATCGTTGTTGTCGTCAAGGAGGCCCACGTCCTGGAACTTATAGCCGCGGATCGAGTCGCCGCCGCCGGCGTAGAACCGCTTGTTGGCGGGGATTTCGGCGCGCGATTGGCCGACGATGGAGCCGATCTTGGCCCGCCCGGCGAGAACGAAGCGGCGCTCCGCGTCGAGCGGGATGTAGGCGGACCCGCTGATCTCGTTGACCAGGAAGCTGATCGGCTGGTCGAACCAGCCGGCGTAAGGTGTCGTTTCCAGGCGCAGCCGCGCGCCCTTGGTCGGATTGAAGCGGTTGTTGACATGGTCGTAGGCCAGCCACAGCGGCAGGCCGACGAGCAACGAGGTCCCGGTCCCCTCCTGGTCCTTCAGCGACGCCCATTCCAGCGAGCCGGCGACCGAGCCGGACCAATCGCCGCCCAGCGGCCGCTGGATGCCCGCTTTTGTCTCGACGCTGAGCTCGTTGTAGGCCGTGCTGTTGGTCCGGGTCGCGATGGACTCCACAAACAGATCCTGTTCGGGCAAGCGGAAATCCGGCCGGCGGAACGTGACTTCCGCCGACTGGGTGATCTTGCCGGCCTCGAGCGCGACGCCGAGATCCTCGTTACGCCCGAGCAGATTGCGATGCTCCCAGAAGACCTTGCCGGCCGGCCCTTCGCCGGTGGCGTACTTGGCGCCGAAACCGAGCGAACGATGCTTGCCTTCGATGAGCGATGTCGTCAGCGGCAACTCGTCGTCGGCGCTGAGCGTGTCCGGCTTGGTCGTCGAGACCGCCGCGAACAGGCCGGTCCGCAGCAGCCGCCTGCGGTATTCATCGACGAGACGCTGATCAAAGGGTTCGCCCTGCTTCCAGGGGATGAGCACGCGAACGTAATCTTCCGCGACACTTGTCAGGCCGGTGATCGTCGTTGGACCGAAGCGCGCCGGCGGGCCGGGGTCGATGTCGAGACGAACGTTCATGGTGTTGTCGGCGTGATCGACGACGATGTCGCGATGCTCGACGCCGGCGAGCGGGTGGCCGCGGTCGGTCAGGAACCTCAGCGCCCGTCGTTCGCCGGCAACGACCTCGGGAGCGCGCGCGGTATCGCCAAGCTTAACCCCCAGCTCGTCGAGTGTCGGCTCCGGCACCGCGCCGCCTTTATTGGCTCCAACATAGGAAACGGCATAACCGTCCAATAGGAACGGCGGACCGAGATCGATAACGATTCTGATTTTTAGCGGATCGGCGGCGCGCTCGATCTCGGAGGTGATGCTCGCCGCGTAGTAGCCCTCGGACCGCAGCGCGATGTTGAAGCGCTCGATGTCGCCTTCGATGCGCCGTCGCAGACCGGCCTCGGTGAGCGGCGGGCGATCGGCGAGCGCCACGAGCTGCGAACTGCGCTCGAGAATCCGCTTTAGCCGGCGATCCAGATCGCCGCCGCCCGCGGCGGCGATGTCGACCTTGTAGGCTTCGCTCTTGAACGGCTTGTCGCTGGCGCCATCGCCGGGCGGCTCGCTCGCCGCAGGGGTCGCGCCAGGGTCGGAAGGCGTGGCGCAACCGGCGACCAGCAGCAACAGGCAGGCACGGGAGAGCGCGCGGATCGTGCGTCGGTTGGGCATCAAGACCATGGCGTCCTGGGCCGGTTGCGTGTCGCGCCGCCGCCAAACCGGGTGCTCAGGCGTTCAAGCCGGCAAGCCATTCGGCGAAGACTTTCGCGCCTGCTCGCGCGATCGACGGGCCGTGCGCCCGGCTGGCGGCGCGAAGTTCCCGGACATCGAGTCCATCCGTGGCGGCGAGTTCGCCGGCGTGACCGACGAACCACCGCTCAAGGCTCGGATACGTGGCTTCCAGGTGGAACTGCAACGCCAGCGCGTGACGGTCCCGCGAAAAGGCCTGGTTGGCGTAAAGCGCGCTCGACGCCAGGCGGGTCGTGTCCGCCGGCGGATCGAACGTGTCGCCATGCCAGTGGAGGACGGAGATATCGGAGGTCAAGTGGCGCAGGCAGGATAACTCGCCGGGCGCGCTGAGGGTGACCGGCGCCCAACCGATCTCCCGGGCCGGTCCGCGGTAGACGCGGGCGCCGAGCGCGCGCGCCATCAACTGCGCGCCGAGACAGATCCCAAGCACCGGGCGGTCGGCGGCGAGCCGGCGCTCGATCAGGTGCAACTCATCGCGGAGAAAAGGATACGCCTGGTCCTCGTAGGCTCCGATCGGGCCGCCGAGAACGATGACCAGGTCCGGCGCGAGCGCCTCCCTGTCACCCGCGACGACGGCGAACCGCTCAAGGCCGTCGGCGGCCTCGACAACGTCCACGGCGTAACCTGCGAGGGCCAGCACCGGCGCGAGCGTGCCGAGATCCTCGAAAGCGACATGGCGGATGGCAAGGGCGGTTTTCATGGCTATCGCTCTGCTCGCACGCGGCTTGGCGGGCTGTCAAGCGCGCCCAATCATCTTGCGCGCCGTTCACACTTCGTGTCCGGCGGCGGCGGGCCGCCGCGCCCGGCTGCGCGTTACGCCACGCTGGCCGTCTTGGCCGGGGCGGGTATACTGCCGCGATGATGCCGCTTTTTCGCCTGGCCGGGATCGGCTGACCATGGCTCCGCCCGCAATTGCTCTCGTCGCTTCGGACCACGACGAGGCGCGAATGGCGCTGGAGCGGATCTCGCGGCGCTACCCGACGGTGCCGCCCGAACGCGCCGAGATCATCGTCGCGCTCGGCGGCGACGGCTTCATGCTCGAGACGCTGCACCGCTACATGGACCGCGGTGTTCCGATCTTCGGCATGAACCGGGGCTCGGTCGGCTTCTTGATGAACACATTCAGCGAAGATGGGCTGATGGAACGGGTCGCCGCGGCCGAGCCGATCGGGCTGAACCCGTTGCGGATGACCGCGACCGACGTGAACGGCAAAAGCCATGAGGCGCTGGCGATCAACGAGGTCTCGGTCCTGCGGCAAAGCCGGCTGGCGGCCAAGCTCAAGATCAGGATCGACGAGGTCGTGCGCATGCCGGAGATGATCTGCGACGGCGTCCTGCTGGCGACGCCGGCGGGGAGCACCGCCTACAACGTTTCGCTTGACGGCCCGATCCTGCCGCTCGGCGCCCACGTCCTCGCGCTGACCCCGATCAGCGTCTTCCGGCCACGGCAGTGGCGCGGCGCGATCCTGCCCCACGAGGTCGCCGTCACCATCCATGTCCTGTCGCCGCACATCCGCCCGGTGAGCGCGGTCGCCGACTATACCGAGGTTCGCGACGTCGTCCGCGTCGACATCCGCGAGGACCGCGGCGTGGTCTTGACCCTGCTCTTCGACCCCGAGCACAACCTCGAGGAGCGGATCATCAAGGAGCAGTTCTTGCTGTAAATGCCGCCCCATCGCCCGGCGCGCGCGTCGGCGACGCCTTCTCTCGGCGTACGTTTTTCTTCCGAACGGAGCACGACGCGACCCGGCGGCACCGAGGCGGCGCCGAGAATGTGCTGGCGCGGCGGCGCGTGCCGGGCCATAAGAACGGCCTGCCATTTCCGTGCTGGCGGGCCGGCGTCGCGCGGCCTTCATCTTCACAGCTTGGCGCTTCGCGACGTAAAGGCAAGTCCGCGGGTTTCGGAGTTTAAGCGAACGATGGCGACGCATTTCCTGGGCGGCCTGTCGCGCCGGTCTCGATACGCTGGCGTCCTTGCGGCGGCGGCACTCTTGCTTACGCTCGTCACCGCGGCTTGCGAGGAAAAAAACGCCTACGTCGCTCCGCCGCCGCCGCAGGTGACGGTCGCTCCGCCGGAGCGGCGCGACGTTACCGAAACCCTTAACTTCACCGGCAACACCTCCGCGTTTCGCTCTGCCGAGCTGGTCGCGCGGGTTGCGGGCTTCCTCGATAAGGTCCTGTTCGAGGACGGCCAGGCGGTCGAGGAGGGCAAGCTTCTCTTCGTGATCGAGCAGGCGCCATACCTGGCGGCGGTGGATCAGGCGGAAGCGGGCCTGATGAAGGCGCAAGCCGAAGAGTCGCAAGCCAAGGTGACAACCGACCGGCTGCAGCGGGCGGCGAAAACGGGCGCGGTCAGCACGCAGCAGTTCGACGAGGCGCAGGCCAAGGAGGAGGTTGCGCAAGCCCAGGTCCGCTCGATGCAGGCGCAGCTCGAAGAAGCCTCGCTCAACCTGAGCTATACCGAGATCCGCGCCCCATTCGACGGCCAGATCGGCCGCCACCTCGTCGACCCGGGCAACTATGTCGGCGCCGGCGGCACGCCGACCAAGCTCGCCACCATCGACCAGCTCAAGCCGATCTACGCCTACTTCAATGTCGACGAAGCCAGCGTTCTCCGCGTCAAGGAGATGCAGCGCGAGAAGGGCGGGCTCAACTACCGCGAAAAGGCGGTGCCGGTCTCTCTGGGCCTGCAGGACGAAGAGGGTTATCCGCACGAGGGCAAGGTCGATTTCGTCGCCAGCGGCATCGATCCGGACACCGGCACCCTGCAGGTCCGGGCCATCTTCCCCAATGCTCGAAACGTGCTTCTGCCCGGCGTGTTCGTCCGCCTGAGCATCCCCATCGGCCAGAACGGGGGCGCGCTTCTTGTGCCCCAGCTCGCCCTCGGGACCAGTCAGGCGGGCCGCTATGTTCTCGTCGTCAAGGACGACGGGATGGTCGAACAGCGGATGGTCAAGCTCGGCAGCCGCCAAGGCGACATGCAGGTGGTCACCGATGGGCTGAAGCCGGATGACATGGTGGTGGTCAACGGCATCCAGCGCGCCCGGCCCGGCGCCAAGGTCACGCCGGTGCGCCAGGAACAAGCCTCCGCCAAGGACGCGCGGGCGGGCGATACGCGAAAGAGCGATCCGGGGACGGATGCCGGCGCGCGTAAGAAGCCTTAAGGCGAGACCCGAGGAATGTTCTCCAAGTTCTTTATTAATCGGCCTATTTTCGCCACCGTCATTGCCGTCCTGACGGTGCTCGCCGGCGTCGTGACGGTGCTGACCCTGCCGATCTCGCAGTATCCCGACATCACTCCGCCGGTCGTCCAGGTGACGACGAGCTATCCCGGCGCCAGCGCCAGGACCGTCGTCGACACCGTTGCCCTGCCGATCGAGCAGCAGGTCAACGGCGTCGAGAACATGCTGTACATGCAATCGACCAGCGCCAGCGACGGCACCTACAAGCTCCAGGTGACCTTCGCCGTCGGCACGGATCTGGACTTCGCCCAGGTGCTGGTGCAAAACCGGGTGGCCTCGGCGATGGCGCAATTGCCGCCGCAGGTCGCCCAGCAAGGCGTCGTCACCAAGAAGGTCTCGACGGCGATCCTCCAGGTGGTCAGCCTGACCTCGCCCAACGAGACCTTCGACAGCCTCTACTTGAGCAATTACGCGACCATCAACCTGGTTGACGTGCTCAAGCGGCTGACCGGGGTCGGCGACGTCAACGTGTTCGGCGCCGGCCAGTACAGCATGCGCATCTGGCTCAATCCCGAACAGCTCAAGACGCGCGACATCACCACCACCGACGTCGTCAACGCCGTCCAGGGCCAGAACACCCAGGTCGCCTCCGGCCAACTCGGCGCCCCGCCGGCCCCTTCGAACACGGATTTTCAGCTCACCGTCAACGTTCAGGGCCGCCTCGACGAGGCCCGCGACTTCGAGAACATTATCGTCAAGATCGAGCCCGGCGAGGGCGGCCGGATCACGCGGGTCAAGGATGTCGCCAGGGTCGAGCTCGGCGCACAGACCTACAGCCAGTTCTCGCGCCTCGATGGCAAGCCGTCGGCCGGCGTCGCCGTGTACCAGTCGCCGGGCGCCAACGCGCTCGACGTGGCCGCCGAGGTGCGCGACGCGATGTCCGAGCTGAGCGGGAACTTCCCCGACGATCTGACCTACAGCATCGCGTTTGATACAACCATCTTCACGACCGACTCGATCCACGAGGTCTACAAGACCCTGTTCGAGGCGGCGATATTGGTTTTCCTGGTCATCTTCCTGTTTCTCCAGGAGTGGCGCGCGACGCTGATCCCGGCGATCACCATCCCGGTCTCGCTGATCGGCACCTTCGCCCTGATGGCGCTGTTCGGCATTTCCATCAACACCATCTCCCTGTTCGGCCTCGTCCTCGCCATCGGTATCGTCGTCGACGACGCCATCGTCGTTGTCGAAAACGTCTGGCACAACATGGAGACAGGCGGGCTTAACGCCCACGACGCCTCGATCAAGGCGATGGAGGAGATTTCCGGGCCGATCATCGCGATCACGCTCGTTTTGATGGCGGTGTTCATCCCCGCGGCCCTGATGCCGGGCATCACCGGCCAGCTCTATCGCCAGTTCGCCATTACCATCGCGGCGTCGACGTTCTTCAGCGCGCTCAACGCGCTGACCTTGAGCCCCGCGCTCTGCGCGCTGCTGTTGAAGCCGCCGCAGGAACGAACATTCTTCATCTTCCGCTGGTTCAATGCCGCGTTCGGCAGGCTCACCCATGGCCAGCACAGCCTGGTGAGCCGGATGATCGGCCGCAAGGCGCTGGTGATGGTGCTGTTCGTAGCGATCTCGGCGGCCGCGATATGGGGCTTCCAGGCGCTGCCCGGCGGCTTCCTGCCGGAGGAGGATCAGGGTTACGCCGTGGTCGGCGTCCAGCTCCCCGACGGCCAGTCGCTCGAACGCACCGCGCAGGTCACGGCCCAGGTCGACCGGATTATCGCCGAGACGCCCGGCATCGCCCACCGGGTCACGATCGGCGGCATTTCCCTTCTCGACAACAGCGCGACCCTACCCAACGCGGCGGTCTTCTACGTCATTTTCTCAAGCTTCGAGGAGCGCCACGCCGCGGGGCTGACGCAAACCGTTATTCTCGGCAAGCTGCGGCAACAGTTCGCGAAGATTCAGGATGGAGTGGTGTTCGCGGTCGTGCCGCCGGCGATCCAGGGCCTCGGCGTCTCCGGCGGATTTCAGATGCAACTCCTGCTCAAGGGCGGCAGCGGCGACTACGCCAATCTCCAGGAGGTGGCCCAGGAGCTGATCCGCAACGGCGGCTCCCAGTCCGGCCTGACCGGACTGAGCACCTCGTTCCGGGCCACGGTGCCACAACTCTTTGCCGATGTGAACCGGGTCAAGGCGGAGACGCTGGACGTCCCCGTCGGCGACGTCTTCCAGACGATCCAGTCCTTCCTCGGCTCGACATTCGTCAACCAATTCAACAAATTCGGCCGCACCTTCCAGGTCTACGTTCAGGCCGATAGTGAATTTCGCCTGGAGCCCGGCGACCTGACAGACCTGTACGTCCGCAACCGCACCGGCCAGATGGTCCCGCTGGGCACCCTGACCGAAATCGACTACACCACCGGCCCGGCGCTGCTCAGCCTGTTCAATCTTTATCCGACGGCGACCATCAACGGCAGCGCGGCCCCCGGCTACAGCTCCGGGCAGGCGCTGGCCATCATGGAGCAGATGGCGCAACGCACCCTGCCGCCGGACATGGGCTTCGCCTGGACCGGCATGTCGTACCAGGAAAAGCAGGTCGGCGGCCAAGCGACAGTGATCTTCGGCCTGTCGCTGCTGGTCGTTTTCCTGCTGCTGGCGGCGCAATACGAGAGCTGGGGCAATCCGCTGGCGGTCATCCTCATTGTTCCGCTATCCCTGCTCGGCGTCGTCATCGCCGTCGCCGCCCGCTCTTTCGACAACAACATCTACACTCAGATCGGCGTCGTTTTGCTGATCGCGCTGGCGAGCAAGAACGCGATCCTCATCGTTGAAGTTGCGCGCGAGCTGCGCGCCGGGGGAACGAAGATCGGCGAAGCCGCCATCGAGGCCTCGCACGTGCGCTTCCGCCCGATCCTGATGACCTCGTTCGCCTTCATCCTCGGCGTCGTTCCGCTGGTGATCGCGTCGGGAGCCGGCGCGGCCAGCCGGCAAGCCCTGGGCACCGCGGTATTCGGCGGGATGATCGCGGCGACCGTTTTCAACGGCACCTTCACCCCGGTGTTCTACGCCGTCTTCCAAGGCCTCGGCGAACGCCTCGGCCGGCGCAAGCACAAAGAAGCGAGCGAGCCGGGCGAGCCCGGCAAGCCGAGCCCCGCCGGGGAGCACTGAGGCGCATCGGCCGCGCATCAATGCTTTTGCGCCCTCCGCGCGCCTCGCCTATTTCTAGCCGAAAGTGAATGGAGGCAAACGCGCGATGCCGGATGATGGCGGGACTTTACGAAGCAGGCGCACAACCGCGCCCTGGCGCCAACGCATCGGCGCGTTCGTCCACCACAGGATCTTTCAGAACCTCATTCTCGCGCTGATCGTTGCCAACGCCATCACGCTCGGCCTTGAGACATCGCCCCGCGTCATGGCCGAAGCCGGCCCCGTCCTGCTCACCACCGACCGGGTCATCCTCGCCGTCTTCGTCATCGAGATCGTGCTCAAGCTGGCGGCGCTGGGTCCGCGCTTTTTCCGCGATCCGTGGAACGTGTTCGATTTCGCCGTCGTCGCCATCGCCCTGATCCCGGCATCGGGCCCGTTTGCCGTCCTGCGCTCGCTGAGGATCCTGCGCACGCTGCGGCTCATCTCAACGGTGCCGCGGATGCGCCGGGTGGTCACGGCGCTGCTGTCGGCGATTCCCGGCCTCGGCGCGATCATCGCCCTGCTCAGCCTGATCTTCTACGTCGGCGCGGTGATGGCGACCAAGCTGTTCGGCGCATCGTTCCCCGACTGGTTCGGGACCATCGGCGAGAGCCTCTATTCGCTGTTCCAGATCATGACCCTGGAAAGCTGGTCGATGGGGATCGTCCGCCCGGTGCTCGAGGTCTTCCCGCTGGCCTGGCTGTTCTTCGTCCCGTTTATCCTGATCACAACCTTCACGACCCTGAACCTGTTCATCGCGGTCATCGTCAACGCCATGCAGGCCGAACATAACGAAGAAATCGAGAAGGCCGAGGCCACAGCCCAGGACGAACGCGTCGCCATGCTCGATGAGATCAAGGCCGTCCGCCGCGAGTTGGAGGAATTGCGGGCCAGGCTCGGGCGGTGAGCGATCCTGGAAACGCCGGTCGAGATCTTAGCTTCAAGCAAGGCGCCGTGCGCCTGCGAGCGCTACATTACCGGCATGCTCTGTAAATGGATGTCGGGAGAAGACGATGACGCAACGCACCGCGAACGCGACCTGGAACGGCGATCTGATGGGCGGCGACGGCGAAATGGCCTTGGGCAGCGGTGCCTACCGGGGCCAGTACTCGTTCCAGTCCCGCTTCGAGAACGGCGCCGGGACCAACCCGGAAGAGTTGCTCGGCGCCGCTCACGCCGGATGCTTTTCCATGGCGCTCGCGCATAGCCTCGCCAGCGCCGGCTTCAAGCCGGAACGGGTCGAGACCAAGGCCGTGGTTCACCTGGCCAAGGCCGGCGACGGTTTCGAGATTCCGCGCATCGAGATCGAGGTCGAAGCCCGCGTCCCCGGCATCGACGAGGCCACCTTCCGCGACCACGCCGAGAAGACCAAGGTCGGCTGCCCGGTCTCGAAAGCCCTCGCCGGCCCCGAAATCACCCTCAACGCCCGGCTGGTCTAGGCCGGCGCGTCACGGCCTTCGCCCGAAGCCGCCGAAGCCGTCTGGGCGGCGATCAGGCCCTCGACGTGGGCGTGCAGGGCCCGGGCGATGCGAGCCTGCGGGGTTTCGCCGGTGGCGCTTTCGCCCAGGGCCTTCGGCTCGACCGGCGGGTGGAAGCGCACTCGGATCGGCCTGAACCGCGGCAGCGTGCGCTGCCTCGGCCAAGCCGCAAAGGCGCCCTCGATCACCACCGGGACCACCGGAACCGGGGCGTGGTCGAGCAGCAGCCCGAGGCCGGCGCGGAACTCCTGGAGCCGGCCGGTGGGCGAGCGCTCGCCCTCGGGAAACCAGATGAGATTGTGGCCGCGCTTGAGCACGGCCGCGCCCAATGCAAGGCTGGAGACGACGGCGCGGTCGGGATCGATCGGGACCACCTGGCAGATCCTGCTGAACCATCGGTGCAGCGGGGTGGTGAAGGCGATCCCGGTCCAGCCGGCCCAGAATGTGTTGCGCAGCAGCGCGTAGTCGAGCGCGCCGCCGATGGCGAACGGGTCGAGCAGGCTGGCGTGGGTCGGCGCGATCACGTAAGGCCCCGTGGGCGGAAGATTGTCGAGCCCACTGACCTCAAGGCGGAACAGCCGCCTCATGATAAAGCCGTTGATGACAAAAAAGGCCCGCGCGACCCGGATCTGGGCCGGCGACAGCGGCGCGATCCAGCGACGATCGGACTCGCGGACCGACGCCTCGGGGTCCTCCAGCAGGGCTCCGCGATCGCCGGCCGAGGTGGCGCCCTGGCCGACCTCGACGAGCAGATCGCGAACGGTCTCGATCCGCGCGATTGCGCCCTCGTCGAGCTCGATCCCGGTGCGCTGGGCGATTTCCAAGGTGAGATTGAGCCATTCCATCGAGTTGACGCCGAGGTCGAGCTGGATGTTGCTGTCGGGCTTGAGCGCGTTTTCGGGGAACTTCTCGGCGAGCCACCCCCAGGCCGCCCGCACCGCGTCGTCCTCGAGCAGGGTTCGGTCCTCGGCGGTCATCTGCTCGATCGCGACCGGCTCCTTGCGTTCGGCGGTCGGCGCCTCGCCGCGCGCGGCCTTGTCGTAGCGCTCGCCAAGCAGATGACGACGCGGCTTGCCGAGGCGGGTGCGCGGCAGGGTCTCGGTGGTCAAGGCGAAGTCGCCGATCCGCTGGTAGGACGGCAGCTTGCGCGAGATCTCCTGGAGGGCGCGGCCGACGGCCTCGCGCGCGGCGCCCGGATCGCCGCCGCCGGGAAGCGCCTTGGTTTCCGGGACGATCAGCCCGGCCAACCGGTGATCGCGTTCGAGAACGACGATCTCGCGGATGAGCGGGCTCGCCTGATAGGCCTCCTCGACATCCTCGGGGTGGACATTCTTGCCGCCCTCGGTGACGATCATGGTCGAGAGCCGGCCGCTAAGCATGAGGTTACCGTCACCGTCGAAGGCGCCGAGATCGCCGGTGTGAAACCAGCCGTCGGCGTCGATCGCGCGTGCGGTTTCCTCCGGCAGGTTGAGATAGCCCGAGAAAACGTTGGGGCCGCGCGCAAGAACTTCGCCCAACTCGCTGCCGCCGCGCCGCGCGCTATCGTCCGCGCCGTCCGGCACGTCCGCGCCCGTCTCGCCGCCGCGCTCGGCCAGGGCGGCGTGATCGATGCGCACCTCGACGCCCTCGACCGGCTTGCCGGCGCGGTCAAGCCGGCCGGTCTCCGGCATGCAGATCGTCAGCAACGGCGCCGTTTCGGTCAGGCCGTAGCCGGTGGTGACGGTCCAGCCCAGCGCCTGTAGGTTCCAGGCGAGCTCGGGACCGAGCGCGGCGCCGCCCGAGACGAAAAGGCGCAAGCCGGGACCGACGGTATCGTGCAGGCTCGCGAAGACGCGCCGGCCGATGACCACGCCGAAGCGCCGGCGCACGATCCCGCTGAACCATAACAGCGAGCGGAATAGCCCGGCGGCGATCCGCCCGCGCGAGGTCACCCGCCCGGCGATCCCGGTGAACATGGCGGTGTAAAGGCGCGGCACGCCGATAATCAGGGTCGCGTGGCCGGTGCGGATCGCTTCAACGATCTGCGGCCCCGTCAGCGCCCGAGGCAGGATCAGCGGCATACCGCCGGCCAAGGCGGTCAGGATGCCGACCACGAATGGATAGGCGTGATGGAACGGCAGCGGCAACAGCACCCGGTCTTGCGCGTTCACGATCCCCGAGGCGAGCAGCATGTTGATCTGGAAACAGATATTGCGGTGGGTCAGCGGGACCCCCTTCGGCACGCCGGTGGTGCCGGAGGTATAGAACAATGCGGCGATGTCGCCGGCGGCCACCTCCGGCAGTGGCCGAGGCTCGCAGCCGAGCAGCGTCTTCCAGCCGGTGGCGCCATCGGCCTGGTCGGCGAGCAGGATGATCTCGACGCCGGCGGGCGGCGGCAGGGCGCGGATACGCTCGGCCTCGGCCAGGGTCGCGAAGACGATCTTGGCGCCGCTGTCGCCGAGCACGTGGGTGAGCGCGCGGTCGGCCATCTGGGCGTCAACGGGGACCACCGTCGCCCCGGCGCGGAAGACCGCGAGGGCAATGAAGATCCATTCCGGCCGGTTGGTGGCGCAGATCAGCGCGCACTCGCCCCGGCCCAGGCCCCGCGCCGCGAGACCCCGGGCCAGCTGCTCTACGGTCTCGGCGAGCTCGGCGAAGCTCAGCCGCTGCTCACCGTCGCGGCGGAACGCGGCGATCGCCTCGCGCCCGCCACGGCCGCCAAGGCCGCGCGCCAGCGCCTGCAGAGTCTCGATGCTGCGGTCAACCCCGCCGCCGATCCCGCCGCTAATGCCCGCCGAAGAGACTTCGCCCGCCATCTTTAGCTCCCCTCGCCTATCTTCCGCCGCCAGCGCCCGCGTCCACCCTATCGTCGCCCGTCGTCGCCCGCGTCTTGTTCCGCCGCGACAAGCTCGCCGACGGCGTCGCCATAGCGTCGCATATCGAACTTCCGCGCAAGCCCGGCCGCGTTCATGTAGCGGATCTTGCCGAAGATCGGACGTTCGGTCCAAGCCCGATCGTGCAGGCCGAAACACCACGCGATGTTGGCGTAGGAGTTGGCGTCGCGGCCGTCGAGAAAATAGCGGTTATTGAGCGTCAGGGTGGTATGGAACGCGCTCTCGGGATCGGCCGACCATTCGAGGATCTTCTTGGCCCAGTACATTCGCATGTAGTTGTGCATGAAGCCGGTGTGGACCATCTCGCGCATCGCCGCGTTCCAGTACGGATCGTGGGTCTCGGCGCGTGCCAGCGCTTCGGCGTCGTAGAGGTGCTCGCGGCGGTCGCCGGCATGCGCGGCGAGGCTGCGCCGGGCCCACTCGGGCACGCCATCGTAGCGGTCGTAGTGGCGGTTGTAGGCGGCGAAATTCATCGAAAGTTCGCGCCGCACGATCAGTTCCTCGAGATACGACGCCCGATCGTCGCCGCCGGCCTTGTTTGCGACGCGCACCGCCAGCGCGATTTCGACCGGCGAGATCTGGCCGAAGTGCAGGTACGGGCTCATGAACGAGCAGCGCCAGTCGGCCGGCTCGTTGCGCCCGCCGCCATAGCCCGCGAGATCGCCTTCGATGAAGGCGTCGAGCCGGCGGCGGGCCTCGGCCGTACCGCCCACGAACCGGCGCACCGGCCCGACGGAGGTGTCGAGCTTGAGGGCGGCGACGGCGGCATCGACGTCATCGAGATCGATGGTCGAGGCCAACCCCAGGCCCGACGCATCGCGCGCCAGCTCCGGTTCGTCCGGCGCCGCAATGAAATGATCGCGGTGCTTGAGGATCTTTGGCCGGATGGTGCGCGCGGCGTATTCGTCCTTGGCCGACGCCGTCGCCACCGGCACGACCACGTCGCCCTCGACCCGGATGACCGGGCATTCGGCGCCTTCGGCGACATTGCGCCGCCACAGCCGCTGGTGACGGAGGTAGCCTGCGTCACACACGCACGCCGCGGCGTCCTCGGCGAGTTCGCCGGCGATCGCGTCGGGTGCGCCGCGGCGGATGACGAAGGCGATGCCGCGCGCGGCCAACGCGCCCGCGACCTCGCGCAAACCCTGGAGCATGAAGGTATAATGCCGCGCGTTGGCGTCGGGGTAGTCGTCCATCAGCCCGAAGCCGACAACCAGCGGCAGGCCCCGGTCATTGGCGAGGCCCGCGGCCAGTTCCAGCGCCGGATTGCAGGCCGCGCGCTGGGACTGCTGCATCCAGTACAGAACATAGGCGCCGTCGCGCTCGGGCTTGTCGTTGAGCCGGCGGATCCGTTCGGGTTCGACCATCGCGGCGCGATCTCCTTTCGCTAGTCCCAGGTTTGCGCGGTCATCGTCGCCTTGAGCATATCGGCGCGGCCGCGGATCGCGCGCACCTCGGAAGCCGCCTTGCGCTCAAGGTTGCGCAGTTGCATGGCCATCCGCCGGTTGCCGGCGAAGCGGCGATGATGGCGGGCGAAAGAGGGGGCGTTCGCGCCGGCCTTACGCTTGGCTCCGGGGGAGATACCGGAACGGAGACAATGAGACGACGGTGCGCCGTCACCGCCGTCACCGCCGTCACCGCCGCCGCCACCGACGCCACCGATCCGCTGCCGTCATGGAAAACTTGCCGACCTTGCGCCGCGCCCGCCTGACCGGTTTGGCGGCGAGAAAAGTATTCCAGGGAGCCCGCAGACGGTAGCGCAGGCGTTTGTCGGCGGCGCGCAGCATCAAGGCCGGATCGCCGCGCCGCTCGCTCACCAGCCCGGCAAGGGCCGCCGGGTCCGCCGTCGCCGCCAGTAACCGCCGCAACCGGACCAGATAGTCCTCGGGGCCGAAGCGGGCGCGGAGCGCTTCGCGCCCATGCGCCGAAAGCGCGGCGAACCGGGGCCGATCGGCGGCGATGGCGCGGACCAGGCCGACCGCCTCTTCCGGAGCGCAGTAAAGCGCCGCATCGCCGAACGTCTTTTCCAGGTAAGGCGGCACGATCGCGACGCAGCCCGCCGCCGCCGCCTCCGCGATCGTTAAGCCGAATGTTTCGAGCCAGTCCGGATGATGGAAATAGACGAAAAAATCGATGCCCTGGAGGAAGTCCTTCACGGCGATCTCGTTAAACGCCCAGGTTCGCCAGTTCTCGGGGAACGGGCCAACCAGCCGCCGCAGGTCGCAGCCGACGCCGAGCAACCGGACGTCGAGGTCTCGGCAATCGGGATAGACCGCAAGCACGGCCGCGCGCGAAGCCGGCCACTTTTCGCGTTGCGGCCGGCCGTGGCGGCCGATGACCGGCCGATCGCCGATCGGGCCCGAGCGGGCCGCGCCCCAGTCATCGACAAAAACGACGTTGGTCCAGTCGAGCGCGAGCCGCGCCTGGGTCATGCCGGCGACGTCGAAGGCGTCACGGCAAACGGGCGAGATCGGCGCCCAGACGATTGGCCCGCCGAGGGCTTTCGCCGCGTGACGCTCGATGACCACCGGATCATAGTAGAGATCGCCTCTGGCGTCCGCCGGCGCGTGGTGCGCGACCATGACGCGAAGTTTCGCCTCGATCCGCGGCCGATCGGCCTGGGGCTCGGCGAAGATCCATGGGCTATGGACGAAAAGAGCCGTGCAGCGCGCCGGACAGCCGGGCGCGATCACCCGGGCGTCGCCCGAGTCGATGAACGCCGTGATCCGGCTGTTCCAGTCGGTGAAGGACTGGAGGATCGGCGCGTTCATCTGGTACAAGCCCACGGTATGGCCGCCGAAGCGAAGCGCGCGGATCTCGGCCGCGATCGCGGTGGATGTACCGCCGGGAAAGCGAAAGTCGCCGACGATGACGACATCAAACGTATCGATGGTCATGGCTCCCTAAGCGGTTCATCGCGTATTACAACAAAAGTGATCGAGAGGCGAGACAGGGGCGTTATGGGAAGGTCCAAAGGGTTCTCACCGCTGCGCAAGATCAGCAAGCGCTTTTTCCCGAAGAAAAGCCCGAAAGCGGGTCCGAGCGAGCCCTTCCCGGGGGTGGGGTCATACTGGGAGGGTCGCTATGTCGGCGGTGGCACCTCGGGCGCCGGATCGGTCGGCCGGCTCGCCGCGTTCAAGGCGCAGGTCCTGAACGATTTGGTCAAGGCGAAAGGGATCGAGACGATTCTCGAGCTCGGCTGCGGCGATGGCGACCAGCTCCTCCTCGCCGCCTATCCGCGCTATGTCGGCGTCGACATTTCCCGGGCCGCCGTTGATTTGTGCCGCGAGAAGTTCGCCGGCGACGAGACCAGGTCCTTTTTTCACGTTTCCGCTGAGGACTACCGGCGGCCGCATGATCTCGTCGTGTCGCTCGATGTCATCTACCATCTGGTCGAGGACGACGTTTTCGAACGCTACATGAACGATCTTCGCCGATACGCGGCGAAGTACATCGTCATCTACTCCAGCAACAAGAGCGAGGCTCCCGGCCTGTGGTCACCCCATGTGCGTCACCGCATTTTCACCGCCGAGATGGAGGCCAACGGCGGTGATTGGCGCTTGGCGGCAAGGATCGACAACCCGTTTCCGTTCGACGCCGATGACCCGGAGGACACCTCGGCTTGCGACTTCTACATCTACGAGCGGCGAGGCCTCGATCGGAGCGACGATGCCGCGTAAGGACGCGGGCGTCGTCTTTCGCCCATTGGCCGTGGCCGTCAGGGCCGCCGCGCTCGCGGCGGTGTTCGTGCTCGCGGCCTGCGCGACCGCGGGCCTTTCGGACGGCGGCAACAATTTCATCTGGCCGATCGAAGGCCCCGCGGTTTCGGCATTCGGGCCGAAGCCCGGCAACCGCTTCAACGACGGCATCAACATCGGCGCACCGGCCGGCACCCCAATTCGCGCCGCGGCCGACGGCACGGTCATCTATGTCGGCAACGAGCTGCGCGGTTTCGGCAACCTGATTCTCATTCGCCATGCCGCCGGCTGGACCTCGGCGTACGCCCACACCGAGCAGATCCGGGTCAAGCGCAATCAGCGCGTCGAGGAGGGTGCGATCATCGCCGTGGTCGGCCAGAGCGGCGCCGTCGCCTGCCCGCAACTTCATTTCGAGTTGCGCCACGAGGCCAAGGCGGTTGATCCGGCGGCCGTCATGCCCAGGCGGCCGCGCGTCTACACCGCCGGCGCCGGTGGGGACGGCGGGGACGGCGGGGACGTGGACGGCGGCGCGATAGTCTCCGGCTGTCCCGCCGACACACCCACCCTGCCCGGCAGCTGAGGCGAGACGGCACGGGTGCCGGGGAAAAACGGGGCTCGGAAAAACGGGGCTCGCATCGGGTAGGAGGGCGCCTTGCGGCGGCCCTCCTCCCACGCCACCGTGCGTACGGTTCCGTACACGGCGGTTCATGAAGCGTAGTTGAGGCGGCGGTGCCGGTCGAGCAGGCTGACCAGCCCGAGATTGCGGAAGAAGCCGGCCCGGAAGGCGTCGTTCATGTGGCTGGCCCCGGCGTTCCACCAGGGGCCGTATCCGTTGTAGGCGGAGACCCATGCCCGTTCCTCCGCGAACCCCGCTGCATCAGGCGCATCGCTCGTGTCCTCGGCCGCTTGCACTGGCGCCAGATCAGACAGCGCAGGCGCCGCCTGATCCAGCCGTCCAGCGCCTCGAAGATGCCCCTGGCCTCAGCCAACCGGAAGTAGGCGATCCAGCCGGCGAGGATCGGGGCGAGGTCTTCGATCGTGCGCCCGAGGCTGCGGCCCCGGCCCTGGCGCCACAACGCCCGAAGCTTGCCCTTGAACCGCGCCACGCTCGCAGGTGCCACACGCAGGCGCGGCGCCCGGTGGGCGGTCATGGTGAAGCCCAGGAAGCTGCGCTTCCAGGGGCGGTCCACGGCGCTCTTGGCGACGTTGACCGCGAGCCGCAGTCGCTCGGCCAGGAACCGGGTGATCGACGCCATCACCCGTTCGCCCGCCCGCCGGGACCGCACATGGATGTTGCAGTCGTCGGCGTAGCGGACGAAGGCATGGCCGCGTCGCTCCAGTTCCTTGTCGAGGTCGTCGAGCAGGATGTTCGACAACAGCGGCGACAAGGGACCGCCCTGCGGCGTCCCCTCGGTCCGCGCCGTCGCCACCCCGTCCGCCATCAACCCGGCCCGCAGATAGCGGCGGATCAGCCGCAACACCCGCTTGTCTTCGACCTTGCGCGCCACCCGCGCCATTAGCACGTCGTGGTTCACCCGGTCGAAGAACCTCTCCAGGTCGATGTCCACCATCCAGCGCCGGCCCGCCGCCACATGGCCGCGCGCGGCCAACACCGCTTGGTGGGCGCTTCGCCCCGGCCGGAAGCCGTAGGAGGCGTCCGAGAAACCCGGGTCAAAGAGCGGTGAGAGTCCCTGATGCAGCGCCTGCTGGATCAGCCGGTCCACGACCGTGGGGATACCCAAGGTCCGCGTGCCGCCGCCGGGCTTCGGAATATCCACCCGGCGCACCGGCTGCGGCCGGTACCGGCCGGCCAGCAGGTCTTCCTTGATGCGCGGCCAGTGTTCCACCAAGAATGCCTTGAGGCCGTCGACGGTCATCGCGTCAACGCCCGCGGCGCCCCTGTTGGCCACCACGCGGTGGTAGGCCGCCCTCATGTTCTCCCGGTCGACGATCGCCTCCAGCAACCGGGCCGTCGCCTCCGGGCGGGCAGAGGCGGGCGGTGCCGCGGCGCTCGACGCACCCAGCCCCTTCTCTCGCGGCTTCCGGCCGCTACCCTCGGGACAGGCGCCGGGCATCCCAGCCCGGCCTTCGGCGTCCTCTCGCACCATCGAACCGTCCGCTTGCCGTCCGGCACTCCATGTTCGGCCCTTCGCCGCCCGGTCAAGCCAAGCTACTATGGCCTCTGCTGACTCCTGCCGTCCCATCCCGACGCCTCGCGGCGCCGGTAGCACACCTGAAACCAGGGGCAGGCCGGCAGGCCTCCCAGGGTAAGACGCGCGACCTTCGTCCCACATACCCGCCGCATATACGCCCAGACCCTCCGGGTGACATCGGGCTTCGGGTCTTCACGCCCCCTCGCCCAGGATCTCGGCGCCTCCTATGCGGTTCCTGTTCGTCGGGCCAGGACTTTGCCTGCAGCTTCCTTCAGACCCCGCCTCGCGGCGACGCCCTTGCTGTTCGGCTAACGGTTCCCGTCACCAGGCCCTAGGACTTCCACCTCCAAGTCGGCCAACTCACCACCACAGCGAGCCAACCAGCGCCGTCATGGCGCTACGCGCCATGACGGCGCACACAAAGAAAAAGGGCCGGCGGATGCCGGCCCCGAGTTGTGCTCTTGAGGGAAGGGAGAACTCCGGATGAAAAGCCATCCGTTGAGCAGTATGCGTCGGGGCCCATGCGCACACTGTGATCCGGATCACATTCGGAGGTATTTTCAAAGATTGCGTTAACGGACCAAAGAGTGATGCAAAAATATCACGCGAGCGGTTTGGCCGATGAAGCGTTGCCGAGCGATGCGCCTCGCCTGATCGATGCCGCCGGCACGCAGCATCGCCCGGCCGGAGCGGATGCGCGCATCGTCTCGCTGGTCCCCAGCATCAGCGAGACCCTGTTCGACCTCGGGCTCGGCAATTCCGTCGTCGGCCGCACCGCCTTCTGCGTTCATCCGCGCGGGCGGATCGAGCGGGTCAGGAGCGTCGGCGGGACCAAAAAAATCAACCTCGCCAGGCTTAGGGCGCTGGCGCCGAGCCATGTCATCGTTAACATCGACGAAACGCCCAGGGCGCTGGCCGAAACGTTGGCCGCCGAGGGCTACACCGTGGTCGTCACCCATCCGAACGAGGCCGGCGACAATCTCGCGCTCTTCCGCCTGCTCGGCGGGCTGTTCGGCCGCGAGCACGAAGCCGAGGTCCTTTGCCGGGCGTTCACCAGAGCTCTCACGGCGCTGCAGGCCGAGAGCCTGGATATGCCCGTGCGCCGCGTCATTTACCTGATCTGGAAGGATCCGTGGATGACCGTCTCGGCCGACACCTACATCGCGCGGATGCTGGCGCTGGTGTCCTGGCGGGTGATCGGCGGCGACGATCGGCGCGTTCGCTACCCCGAGATCGAGCTGAACGACGACACGCTCGCCGCGGCCGATCTCGTCTTGTTCGGCACCGAGCCGTTCGCGTTTACCGAAGCTCACCTGGCGGCGTTTCGCGCCGCCCATGCGAGCCACGCCGAGAAGGCCATGCTGCTCGACGGCGAGATGACGTCGTGGTACGGCAGTCGCGCCATTGCCGGTCTGCGCTACCTCGCCGATATCGCCCGCCGGCAGCCCGGCTAAAGGTCGCGGCAAGACGCTTTTACGGCTATGGTTCGCGGATCGTCACAGGTGATTCAGACGGGCCTTCGGTGTTGTGCCTGCCCAGGGGAAAAGCGATGAAGGTTTCCAAGTTTTTCAAGATGCACGGGATGCTGGTTCTGACCCTGCATCCGGATATCACGCTGGCCGAGGCGGCCCGGCGCTTCGCGCAAACGGTCGGCGGGCGCAAGTTCTCGATGGCGGTGGTCTGCAACTTCGACGATCAGGTCCTCGGCGTCATTTCGCTTGGCGACATTACCCACGCGCTCGGCAAGCATGAGGACAAGGCGGCGCAAATCCTTGTTCGCGACGCCATGACCACCGAGGTCATCACCTGCGGTCCCGACGACGATCTCGAAGACGTGCTCAAGGTCATGGCCGATCGCGGCATCCGCCACACCCCGGTGGTCGAGGGCGGCAAGCTGTCGGGTCTGGTCGCGCGGCGCGACGCGCTCGAATTCCTTTACACCCAGACGGCGCTCGACGCCGACAACCTCACGGAGTGGCTGTTCCGCTCCGACGCGCGCTACTGATCGGCCGGCCGGCGGCCGCGGTGGCCGCGGAACCGGCGGCACCATGACCGTCGGGCTGACGGCCGCCCGCCTCGCCTCCTTCTACGCCGCGTTTCTCGCCGTCTATGGCGTGCAGATCCCGTTCTGGCCGGTGTGGCTGGCGGCCAAGGGGCTGAGCGCGACCGATATCGGCCTGATCGTCGCGGTCAGCGTCGGCGCGCGGATGATCGGCAATCCGCTGATCGCTCATCTCGCCGATCGCACCGGCGAGCGCCGCCGGCCGATGCTGGCCCTGGCCGTCCTGGCGTTGGGGTCCACCGCGCTGTTCGCGTTGGCCGACGGCTTCTGGGCGATCCTCGCCGTCAGCCTGATCTCGTCGATGCTGTTTCCGCCCATCATGGCGCTCGGCGAAAGCCTGACCATGGCGGCGGTCGCGCGCGGCGGGCTCGACTACGGCCGGATCCGGCTTTGGGGCTCGCTCAGCTTCATCGTCGTCGCCGTCATCTCCGGCCAAGTTCTGACGGCGACGCCGCCGCGGGCAATCCTGTGGATCGTGTTGATCACCGTGGCGTGCACCGCCGCGGCCTGCGCCGCGCTGCCCGACCTTCGCGCCGAGACGGCGCCGATCTCCGGCGGCCTGCCGGTGGTCCGGGTGCTCGCCGACGGCAACTTGCGGCTGATGCTGATCGCCGCCGGCCTGATCCAGGGCAGCCACGCGGTCTATTACGCCTTCGCCACCCTGCACTGGCAGGCCGCCGGCTATTCCGACGACCTGATCGGCGCGCTGTGGGCCTGGGGCGTCATCTGCGAGATCGTGCTGTTCGGCGCCGGGCACGCGGTGCTTGCGCGGATCAGCGCCGCCCGGCTGATCGCCTTGGCCGGTGCGCTGGCGGCGGTCCGCTGGCTGGTGCTCGGCGCGACCACGGCGCTGCCGATGGTCATCGCCGCGCAAAGCCTGCACGCCTTTTCCTACGCCGCCGCCCACCTCGGCGCCATCCACGTCATCGCCGCAAGCGTCGCTCCCGGCCTGTCGGCGACGGCGCAGAGCCTCTACGCCGCGCTGGTCATGGGTCTCGCCTTGGGCGTCATGCTGCTGATCTCCGGCCCGCTCTATGCCGCCTTCGCCGGCGGCGCCTACAACGTCATGGCCGCCAGCGCGCTGACCGGCGCCCTCGCCGCGGCGGTTCTGGCGCGGCGGGGGTAGCGTGCCGGGTCAAACTTGGGCTCCGGGTTCAACCAGCGCCCAATCACAGCAGACATCGCTCCCAATCCTCCCGGCCGTGCAAAACGCGAACGATTAAAACTCCGTCTCCGTGCGATGTGTAGACGATCATATGCGCCTGGTAAGGGTGAAGCCGTACCGGCGGATTGAACTCCATCCGCTCGCGCGAAATAAGCGGGTTCCGGGCCAGACGCTCAAACATGGCAATAAGCCCCTGGAGATAACGTTCTGCTTGATTGACACCGAACTCCACTCGCCGCGCATGTAAATTTCGGCGATATCCAGGTCTGCTCGCCGGGTTGTGTCAAAGCTCATGGCCTGATGCAGCGCGCGCGGCCCGTTCCCGTGCGATCTTCAAGACATCCTCAATCGAGCGCTCGCTGATCCCGCTTCGCAGTCCCTCGCTGATGAGCATTTGCAGTTCGGCCATTTTGTCCGCGCGTTCCTGGTCACGGCGGATAAGATCGCGCACGTAGTCACTGGCGTTGCTGTAGCGCCCGGTTCGGGCCCGCGCCTCCACCCAGTCCTTCATGGGGTCGGGCAACGATACGTTCATTGTCGCCATGATGATGCCTCCTTGATGACCCCTCATATTGGCATACTTTGCCAATCTCTGCCAATAAGCCACTCGGGGTCTGCACCATGGCATTTGTCCTCCGTTTGCGAGCCGGCATAGCCGGCGATTTTGGCCTCAAGGACGAGCAGGAACGCTTGCGGATCGGCGATAGTCGCCCTGTTTCGTCACGATGCGGACAAGGCTAGGGGTTCGAGCGCGCTCCAAGTCAAGCGGTGAAATCGATCTCGTTGAAGCGGGCGAGGCGGCGGCCGGCGGCTTCGAGGTCGGCGGGGAACTTGTCGCCAGCGAAGTAGGCGTATTCGCGTTCGCGATGAGTGGTCAGCGGATCGGCGGCGATCAGCTCGGCGTCGACGTGGCCGGGGTGACACATGATGATCGGGCGAGCGCCGGCCCCTCGCAGAAACCGGGGAAATCCGTCGGCGTAGTCGTGCCTGTCGGTGAAATCGACAACGCCGCGAAAGCTGTCGTTGACGCGGATGCCACCGGCGCGCGCCGCGCGTCCCAGCGGCGGGGACAGGGCGGCGATGACGAGCGCGCGGCCGACGGCGATCCGCCTCGCCAGGATCCGCGGCGGCGGTTCCCAGCAGATGCGTAAATAGGTCGTATCGGCGAGCGGACCCTCGAACAGCGCGATCACCTCTTGCCTGATCCCCGGCAGCAGGTGGACGTGCTGGTGGCCGTCGATAAAATCCGGCGGGCGGCCGCGAGCCGCGACGAACGCGTCAAGCTGACGGCGCGCCTCGGCGCGAATTTCCGCGCGGTCCAACCGCCGGGCAAACGCGGCGGCCATCAGGCGGCCGAGCGGCGGCAAGCGGCCTCGCGGCGCGAGCGACGGCATATCGCCGAGCGGCCGGGCATCGGTCAAGGTCAGGTGCAGGCCGATGTCGGCGTCCAGCGAAGCCAGATCCGGCGCCAGTCGCGGCCATAACGGGCTCACCGTCATGCAGCTTGTCGCCGAGAGCCGGCCGCGGCCGAGAAGATCGATGATCGCGGCGCTGACCCCCGGCGCCAGGGCGAAATCGTCCGCGCAGAGGACAAGCGGTGCCTTCGGCGGCGAAGGAGAGCGGTGGCGATCCTGGGTTACCATTATTTAAGCCGGGTTCAGCCGAAACGTTCTATAGAATGCCGGTGGGCCCGCTGCCCCTGGCCAGAAGATCGGCGGCAAGAGATCGGCCATCGTCAAACGAGCACCATGAGATCATACGGCGAGACCATGAACGTACTTCTCAAGAATGACGACAGTGTGCGCCACCCCGACGTTTCCAGTCCCGGGCGACAACTTACACTGTCCGTTGTCCTTCCGATGTATAACGAAAGCGATAATCTCCCCGCCCTGTTCAAGCGGCTTTTCCCGGTCCTCGAGGCGCTTGCGCGCGACATCGCAGGGCGTGGGGGCGCGCTCGGCTATGAGGTCATCTGCGTCGACGACGGCAGCACCGATGGCACGTTCGCGGCCCTGAAGTCGCTCCGCGCGGCCCACCCGGAATTGCGGCTGATCGCGCTCAGCCGGAACTTCGGCAAGGAGGTCGCGCTTGCCGCGGGCTTGCGCCACGCGCGCGGCGACGCCGTGGTGATCATGGACTCCGATCTTCAGCATCCTCCCGAGGTGATCGCCGACTTAGTTTCCCGCTGGCGCGAGGGGTTCGACATCGTCTTCGGCGTTCGCGAGAACGGCAACAATGCCTCCTGGCCGCGGCGGAAAACGTCGCAAGCGTTCCACCGCGCGTTCGCGGTCCTCGCGCAGACACAACTGCCCCTTGGCGCCTGCGATTTCCGCCTGCTCGACCGCAAGGCCGTCGACGCCTTGAACGCCATGCCGGAGCGCAACCGCTTCAACAAGGGGCTTTACAGCTGGATCGGCTTTCGCCAGATCGGCGTGCCGTTCGTGGTCGGCGATCGCCGCGCCGGCGCGTCCGGTTGGAGTTTCATCGCGCTCTGGCGGTTCGCGATCGACGCCATAACCTCCTTTAGCATGATCCCCTTGCGGTTTTCGTCGTACTTCGGCGGCTTGATTTCGCTCGCCGCCATCGCCTACGCGGCGTACGAACTGGTCCGGACCCTCATCTACGGCGGCGATATCCCCGGCTATCCGTCTCTCATCGTTGCCATCATGTTCTTCGCCGGGGTTCAGCTGTTGAGCCTCGGCATCATTGGCGAGTATCTGGGCCGGGTTTTTACCGAGGTCAAACAGCGTCCCTTGTATATTGTCGCCGAAGCGATCGGTTTTGAAGCCCGAGGAGAAATCGCGGCGGCCGTCGCCACGGCAATTTCGCCCGCCGAGGCAACGCTCGCCGGCGACTCCGTCTGAAGACGTCGATGGCTGAAGTCGATGGCTGAAGGAGAACTTCCGCGCGTGGTTCGTTTCGGCGTGGTCGGCGTGGTCAATACCGCGATCGACTTCTCCGCGTTCGCGGCGCTGTACCATCTGCTGCATTGGCCGTTGCTGGCGGCCAACGCCGCGGGCTTCGCCCTCGCCGTCGTCAACAGTTATGCAATGAACAAGACGTGGACCTTTCGCGACGAGACCCCGTCCACGCTCGGCCATGGCGCGCGCTTTTTCGTCGTCGCGGTTGCCGGTCTGGCCGTCGGCTCGGCCGTCATCGCGGCGGCCGCGCAGGCGATGCCGGCGCTCGCGGCCAAGGCGTGCGCCATCGGCGCCACCTTCGCCTGGAACTACTGGGCCTCGTCGCGCTTCGTTTTTCCGCGCGGCGCCAAGGCCTGAGCTCGACTTTCCGCAATTTGGTCGGGCGGGACGACTGGAGATGATGTCGCTCGCCATGCCGCATGATGGACTTCTCGGCGAACTCATGCCGCCGGTGGATGGGCCGAGCGGCGGCGTCGGCATGCGTTGGCGGCGATCGATCGAGGACACTTGCGCTGCCGGCGCGACTCGATTCTACGGATGCGATGACGACACATCGCTTTCCCGCCGCTGCCGGTGCGGCGCTGGTGCCACCAGTCCTCGCCACTTGGTTGTCCTTCTTCCGTGACTGCTTCACGGCACCGGTCTGGAAGCATGTTCTTGTCCTCGTCGCCGGGGCGGTGCTGGCACCGGGCAAACGCACGGTCAGCGAGGCGCTGCGGGTGATGGGGGTGGCGGCAAGGCCGGGCTTCGCCCGCTACCATGAGGTGCTGAGCCGGGCGCGCTGGGATGCGCGAACCGTGGCGCGGAAGCTCCTCGCCCAGGTGCTCGACGTCTTCTTGCCGGCGGGCGAAGTGGTGATCGGCATCGATGACACGATCGAGCGCCGCTGGGGCGCCAGGATCAAGGCGCGCGGCATCTATAGGGATCCGGTGCGCTCGTCGCACGGCCACTTCGTCAAGGCCAGCGGCCTGCGCCGGCTGTCGCTGATGGTCGTGATGCGTCTGAAGAAGAAAAGTCTGCTGGGTCAAGGGCGGTATGTTGGGCCATACTTAACGCCGCCTGATGGCCTAGCCAGCCAAATCGGCGAGTTTGCCATCACAGCTGGGAGAAATTTCTGTTGGCAGAGATACTCCAGTTTTGTGATCAGTTTTTTGAATGGAGTTATTGGAGCCCGGAAAGGAGCGAAATATTCCATAATCTAAGTCTAGCTATATTCGGAGGCTTCGGGCTAATATTTCTGGTATGGCGTGCAATTGCGGTCGACATTCAATCGAGAGCGGCCTTTCGGCAGTCTAATACGGCCGTAGAACAGCTTCATTTCCAGATTGAACAAGGACGCCACGCGCAGGACGTTAATCACGCTCAGATAGAGATGCTTAAGAAAAATCTTGAAATAGCGAGCAATAAGTTCTCATCTGATCAAGAAAAAGTACTTTACGATAGATTTTTTACGACGCTTTCGAAGGTGATAGATGCAAATGACGGGCTGACACGCTCGATTGCGATGATAGTGATTGGTGTAATGGTGCGTCAGCATGAAGAATTTGTGTCCGCTGGAATCTCGGCGCTCTGGCATGTTGCCAAACATGTGTCACCGTCAATTTCTTTGGAAAAAAAAGTTTTCCTGATTACGCATGAACCTCAGCCAGTTTGAGGAGGCGATATGGCATTGGCGGGGTTCGGACGGCGGCCCAGCCGAGGCGGGGCATCATGGCGACGAGATCGTAGCGCCGATTGAAGCGGTATTCGAACTCGGCCAGGTAGCGGGGGATGTGCTTTTGGCGGATGGCGCGGTATGTGCCGGTGATGGCGGTCTTGATGTTGCCGAGCGCCGTGTTGACCCACTTGAAAGCGGGTGTCAGCACCGCCTTGCGGCCGGATCCTGTGCGGATCGGCTGATGCGTGCATCCCGCATCCGCGACACCGCGGAAGCAGCTGAGGCCGTCGCTGACGACGGTGCTGGTGGGATCGAGGCTGCGTCGGGCCAGTTTTTCGACCTCCTTGCGCCGAAAGCCGATGACCCGGCGCAGCTTCAGGCGCACCGGCTTGCCCTCGGGCGTGGTTTCGACGGCGACGATGATCGGCGTCTTGCCGGGCGCGCCGCGACCGCGCTTGCCACCGGAGCGTTCGCCACCGAGATAGGCGTCGTCCATTTCGACCCGACCGGTCAGGCGCTTGCCGGCATCCCGCTCCATCATCACCTGCATCAGCTTGTGTTTGAGCTTCCAGGCGGTGTTCTGGGTCACACCGAGGCGACGGCCGAGTTCGAGGCTGGAGATCCCGCCCTTGCTCTGCGTCAGGTGGTACATGGTGCGAAACCAAGTGCGCAGCGGCACCTTGGTCGAGGCGAAGATCGTGCCGGCCATCAGCGAGGTCTGCCGGCGGCAGGACGTGCACTGGTAGAGGGCACGGGTCTTGATGACGCAGTGATTCCGCCCGCCGCAGCCGGGGCAGACAAAGCCTTGCGGCCAACGCCAGCCGAGCACGACCTCCCGACACCGATCCTCGCTCCCGTAAAGCTCATCGAACCGCGCCTCGCTGAGCCCCTTCTGAAACTGAACACGATTGCGCGCCATGCCTCAACCCCGCCTGTCTCCTTATATGTTCCCGATTTGTACCACGCCCCGGCAGGCTGAGAAAGAAGCGTAATCAGGAAAGTTTTTAATCTTTTCCCACAAAGCGACAGTATAGAAGGTAAGGTTAGGTTTTTGAAGGCTTTGCCGTTAAAATACTGGTTGGACATGAAGCCGTCATTTGGTCATCGGAATCCTTTTTTTATAATTCAGGCTACTGATGATGATGTTTTGAAGTTGTCTAGCGAAGAAAAGGAGTATATCGAATCATTGTGGGCTATTTTTACAGATATGAGGTCCGCGTTACGTGATAGATTTTGGTACCAAACTCTAGCGCATTCTAAAAGCGAGATTTAAACGTTTATAGAGGTTAACGAGTCAATTAAGTCTCGGTGGCAATGGGCGGCAATAAGATATAGTTGGCTTTGCCTGGATGGATTTGCAATCAGAGATTGCAAGGAAGTGGTTATGGTAAGAACATCTTTAAGAGGCGCAACATGCATCGATGCGGATTTTACGCATTGTGAAGCGGTGGCCTGTGATTTTAGTAACGCTCTGTTGGATGGGGCGGATTTTACTTCTTCGCATCTCAGGTTTTGCGATTTTTCAGGGTGTAGCCTCGAAGGAGCAATATTTAACGATGCTGACTTGTCTTCCTGTAGCTTTGTAAATTGTCATGGTCTGGAAAAATCTCAGCTGTTTGCAGCGCGAAACCTCAGTGAGGACGTAAGATTATCTTGATATATGTGGGTGGGTTGCTAAAGAAGGCATAAATGCGCTTTGGCTCTGTTTTGAGATGTTGGTTGGTGGATAAGCCATTTGATTGTAGCCTTTACACCGAGGCGGGGTTGGTAGCCCGCCATATCACCGCCGCCTTGGGCTAAGACCTGGGGTGGGGCCTTTCGCGAATTCTGCACCCCTCATTGTGAACAAACGGCAGGGAAGCGATATGCCATCGCCCACGCCCCTGCGTCACGGGGTACGCGCACCATGCCCGGCCGATCGCGTTGAGGATGATAATCGGCCAATCGGCGAGAACAGCCAACCGTAGAAGAGTTGCATGAAGAGCCACAGCGCCGCGAATAGGGGCTCTGACTTGCCTGCCGTTTCCGCCGATTGCGACGCTCCTGCCCGAAGCGTTCGCCGTCACCTGCGGCAACGGAGCATCATTCTTTCGCTTGTCGAAATGCTTGTATAACTCCCAGCCGGCCCCGATGATGGGAAAAATGGCAAGGCCTAATACCAAGGCGATGATCTCGCGGATGGTTCGGTCCTTAATCCAGCTCGGAAGCCCGATCACTCCGCCCGTTCCCCCTATCGCAAAAGACAGCGCGCAGGGCGTGCCTCAAACCCGACAACTGTCCGACGTACTTGCCAGAAGGGCCGTCGGACGGCGTCGGACAGTACACGTTACGTTCTGCGCCTCGGTCCCCGCAACCCCCTGCTTATGAACATGTTTTTTGGTGCCGGATGAGGGATTTGAACCCCCGACCTACTGATTACAAAACTGCAGATCACCCTTTTTACGCGCATCGCCGGATTGCGCTGTCTTGCAATAACACGCTGTCATGCAATGATACGCATGCAGATGCAGGTTGCGCTATTGCGCTGGAATTTGCTACGTTCTGCTTACCCCATGCTTACCCGGCTGCGAGGCGACGAACCACTGTCGAAATCCCCGGAGCCGAGGGTTCCGGCGGGGACGAAAGTTGCGGAAGGACTGCGGGAAAATCAGCAGGTCGAGCATGCCGAGGATCACCAAACGAACGGTCGAAGGAATCCAGCCGGGCGCGAAGGACATCGTCGTCTGGGACAGCGAGCTGCGGGGCTTTGGCCTGCGCGTCAAGCCGTCGGGCGCCCGCTCCTACATTGTGCAATACCGGAATGCGCATCGTCGCTCAAAGCGGGTGACGATCGGCGCCCATGGCCGCCTGACGGCGGAGGAGGCGCGTCGACAGGCCCGCCAGATCCTCGCCAATGTGACCAGGGGCTCAGACCCTGCGGGGGAGCGAGAGGAGGCACGCAAAGCGCCGTCGGTCGCAGATCTTTGTCGCCGTTACCTCGACGACTACCTGCCGCAGAGGGGAAAGGCCCGCAGCATTCACGAGACAGGACGACTGATTGAGCGGCACATCCTCCCGATCCTCGGGACCAGGAAAGTCGCCGATGTCACACGCGCCGACGCAAGCAAGCTGCACCACGATCTGCGCGCGACGCCGACGCAGGCGAACCGGGTGCACTCGCTGCTGCGCCGCCTGATGAACCTAGCGGAGAAGTGGGGGATGCGGGCTGACGGCACGAACCCGTGCCGGCATGTCGAGCGCTACAGCGAGACGAAGCGCGACCGGTATCTTTCGGCGGAGGAACTCGCTCGCATGGGCGAGGTGCTTTCGGTGAGCGAGCGCAACCGGATCGAGCTCCCAAGCGTCGTCGCGGCCATCCGGCTTCTCATCCTCACCGGCTGTCGTCTCTCAGAGATCCTCACGTTGCAGTGGGCGTATGTCGACTTTGCCGGTGCCTGCCTGCGGCTCCCCGACAGCAAGTCCGGGTCCAAGACGGTGCACCTCAATGCGCCGGCGCTCGAAGTGCTTTGGAGCATTGAACGTGACGGCAGCCCCTGGGTAGTCCCGGGCGCGAAAGAGGGGTGCCATCTGATCAACCTTGAGAAGCCGTGGCGGCGCATCCGGGTGAAGGCGGGCATCCCCGACGTCCGCCTGCACGACCTCCGCCACAGCTTCGCGTCTGTCGCCGTCGGTCTCGGCGAAGGATTGCCGATGATCGGCAAGCTGCTCGGGCACACCCAGACGCAGACCACGGCCCGGTACGCCCACCTCGCGGTCGACCCGGTGAAGGCAGCGAATGAACGGGTCGGCTCCGCGCTGGCCGGAATGTTGGCCGGAGTCTCCGCCCAGGTCGTCGAGCTGAAGAAGACGCCCGGCTAGTCGCAGACGCCGCGCCCAAGAATAACCGCACGGCAGAGAAGGCCTCCCACCCCCCCCCTTTCTCGTTCGCCCGAGATGAATGGGGTGCGCGCGCGCGACTCCCGAATTTTTCAGCGTTTGATCGTGCGTGCGTGGCGACAGGCCTCGGTGACGGGGGAGGGCGCTCACCAAGTGGCGCCTATGGCAGACGCGGCTTGTTCAGCGTCATAGCGTCACTGCACCGCGGAAATGGCGGGTTTTCCGGGCCAAGCGTGTGACGCTGGCTGCGTCATTTGCAGCGTCACGCAGTGATCGCCCAGCTTGCGGCAGTCTCGCCCACTGCGCAAGACCTACGCAAGAGGATCAGGAAGCGCGCTACATTTAGCTTGGGTGTGACGCAATGAGCTATAACTTTGGCCTGACCGTGCCCTCGGCGCCCCAGGAGACTTTAAGATCGATGAAAGCAGACACACTGAGGCAGAAATTCGTCTCGCTGAACGACGCGTTGTCCCTCGCCCTACAGCTAGGAGAGGTCCCAGAACAAGTCGCTCGAGAACGATTGTGGCGCGCCGTTGCGAATCGGCATGTTCCGCTCCTCGTCAGCACGTCACCCGGCGGACCGTGGCGATCTCCCACGGAGCACGAGATTCCGAGGTCGGGGGATGATGTGGACTTCGAAAGCAGCGGATACGTCTGCCACAACATCATGGTGATGGAGGGCAGTGGCATACCTCCCAGCGGAATGTACTTCGAGGAGATCTTTCTGTTCGCCCGGGTCAGCTGGCCCGCTTTTATGGAGGATTACTTTTCGGTGGAAACCTACCCTCGCGCTCCAAAGCAGCGGGGAGGAAGACCGCCAGCGTATAACTGGGCGGCGTTTGAGCGGGAAGCCGGACGATGGATTTACCATAATGGCTTTCCCAAACCCCAGAGGCTGCTCGTCGACTACATGGCACAGTGGTGCCTGTGGGCCTGGGGTGACGAGCCGGCAAACAGCGTCATCAGAGAACGGGTAAAGTCAATCGTGGGCTACTACGCGCAGGCCCCGTCTGCCGGAAACTAGTTTCCGGCATTTTCGGCTGAACGGGCTCAGCGCTTGCGGGATCCTTCCGTCGCTAACCAGACGGAGTTTCCTGCGATGGCTGACGTTGCATTTCCTGCGGTGGTCAAGCTCGTCAACGAGCACGAGGCCGCCGACATCCTCGGGCTTAAGGTGTCGACCTTGCGCCGGTGGCGTTGGGCGGGGCGCGGTCCGGCGTATCGAAAGATCGGCGCAGCGGTTCGGTATCATCCCGCGGATCTGAGCGCGTTTGCCGACGCTGCGCGGCGGCACAGTACCTCCGACCCCGGGCCGGAGGCTGCATGATGTCGGGTTCTGGCTATCGCGGCCGCGGTCGGCGGCCTTTCCCGTCGCGGACCTTGATGACGCGCGAGCAGCTGCATGCACTCCTCGTCGATATCGGTGCGACCTGCCTGCAGGCCGGGCTTGAAGCCGAGTTCGGATTTCCCAGTGACCAGGAGGCGCATGCTTCATACCTGGCGGGCGAGGCTTGCCGGATCGCGCGCGGGGATGATCAGCGCCCTCATGTGTGCAGGGAGGAAATCGCTCGACACGAAGCGGTGCTAAGCCAACTCCCGTACGCGACCCTGCTTCGCGCGAATCTCCTCGGAGTGAAGCTCGTCGGCAGAGAGATCCGGATCCGCAAGCCGAGCAAGCCTCGGCTTCTATTCGGGCTCCCGCGATGAGCCGTCAAGAAGCGCCGCACGGGCGCATTCACGGTCGCATCGACTTTGCCGCCGTCAATGCCGCAGCCCTGCCGCGGCTGCCTGAACTCGTGCGCCTCTGGCTTCCGGACGGCAGGAGAGTCGGCCATGAGTGGATCGCCCGCAACCCGACCCGCCTGGATCGCAGTCCCGGGAGCTTCTCGATCAACCTGCACACCGGCCTGTGGGCGGACTTCGCTACTGGCGATAGAGGGGCGGCGATGTTGTCTCCCTACTTGCCTACATCTCCAAGAGGAGCCAAGGAGACGCCGCCCGGGTTCTCACGACGATGCTGAGGCTTGAGCCATGAGCAAGCCCGTCGATGAGACATTTGCTTCGGGCGGCACCGCGACATCGCTTGCGGCAGGCGACTGGCGGCCGATTTTACCGGTTCCGGATGGCGTGAGCTTGGAGGTGCCGAAACTGGGCAGCCTCGGCAAGCCGGCCGGGCTCTGGAGATACAATGACCAGGCCGGCCGCCTGCTCGGCGCGGTCTGCCGCTGGGAGAAAGGCGACGGAAAGCAGATCCTGCCCTTAGCGTTCTGCACAGGACCGACTGGTGAACGCGCGTGGCAGTTCAGGCAGTTTCCCGAGCCACGGCCTCTCTACCGGCTGGACGACTTGGCCGCGCGCCGCAACGTCGCCGTACTCGTCTGCGAAGGTGAAAAGGCGGCGGATGCAGCGGCCGAGATGTTCCCGGAGATGGTCGCAACCACCTCGCCGGCCGGATCCAAGGCGGCCGCCAAGGCGGACTGGACACCGCTTGCCGGCCGCGACGTCGTCATCTGGCCGGACAACGACGAACCGGGCGCGGTCTATGCGCAGGCGGTCGCGCGCCTGGCTCGTGGTGCCAGTGCGCGGTCCGTGCGAGTAGTCGCTCTTCCTCAGGACTTTCCCGGTCACTGGGATCTGGCCGACCCGACGCCGGAGGGCGTCACCCTTGGCACCCTTCGAGCGTTGCTCTCGTCAGCGGCACAGGGCCGGTCTGAACCCAGTCCAGCCCCAGGCAAGCCCCGCAGTGATGGCCGGGCCCCGCCGCTCAGCGCCCGCGAGGACCTCATCGACATCGGCGAATCGCTGGGATCCTTCTGGCACGATCCGGACTTTGCCCCCTACGCGTCGGTCTCGAAGGACGGACACGTCGAGAATTATCCGCTCGATAGCGAGGCCTTTCGCCTTGTTCTCGCCGGCGCCTACGGTCTGGCCCATCCGAGGCGGCGAAAGGACGGAACGCTGGCACCATCCGGCGTTGGCGAAACGGCCCTGAAGGAGGCGATGATTGCGCTCGCTGCGCTCGCCCGGTCCGGCCCGGCCCATGAGCCGAAGGTCCGGATAGGGGACGCGGACGGGCGGATCTACCTGGATCTCGGCGGCGAGACATGGTCGAGCGTCGAGATCGACGGAGCCGGCTGGCGCATCAACCCGCAGCCGCCACTCGCATTCATCCGGCCAGCGGGCTTCCGCGCGCTGCCGGAACCGTTTCCCGGCGGGCAGCTTTCCGATCTCCGCCCGTTCGTGAATGTTTCCAACGACGAGGACTTCGCGCTGCTGTGCGCCTTCCTCGTCACGTCGTTGCGCCCGCGCGGTCCCTATTGGCTCTTGGCGCTTTCCGGCGAGCAGGGGAGCGGCAAGTCCGTCCTCTCGAAGATTATCCGCGCGCTGCTCGATCCGAACGCGGCCCCGGCGCGCGCCGCCCCACGTGACGAGGAAACCCTTACGCTTGCCGCCCGCAACGGTTGGCTCGTGACCTACGACAACGTCAGCCGCCTCAGCGGCGATCTTTCCGACGCGCTGTGCAGGCTGACAACCGGCGGCGGGTTCAGCCGGCGCAAGCTGCAGACCCATGACGAGTGGCTCTCCTACATGTGCCGGCCGGCTTTGCTCAATGGCATACCCGATTTGACGACCCGCGCCGATCTCGGCGACAGAACGCTTGCCCTGACGCTGCCGCCGATCGAAGCACGCAAACGACAAACGGAGGCCGAATTCTGGGAGGCTTTCGGGCGCGCGCAGCCGCTGATCCTGGGCGCGCTCTACGACGTCGTTGCGACCGGACTGAGCCGCCAGTCGGAAGTGCATCTGGCCCGCTTCCCCAGGATGGCCGATGCCGCCCGCTTCGCCTGCGCAGCGGCGCCGGCCATGGGCCTCGACGAGAGCGAGATGATCAAAATACTCAATGGCAACGCTCGTGCAACGGCACTTCTGAGCCTCGAGGCGTGGCCGCTTCTCTCGCCTCTTCAGGCGCTACTTGAGGACCGCTTCGGTCACTGGATGGGGACCGCTACCGATCTGCTCGCCGAGCTTCGCTCGCGGATCCCCGACAACGTCGCCCGCGGCCAGAACTGGCCGAGCGACGCGACCCGCCTTGGGACCCAATTGACCCGGCACACGCCGGCTCTCCGCGAGATAGGCATCGCGCTCGAAAGGGACCGCTCCTCATGCAGTCGGTCCATCACCATCCGGCGGGTCGAGGAAGAGGGGGAGGGCGATGTGGAAGGGGTGCCGCCATGTTGAAGGCCAGCTACAGACCAGCTTTGCGCAAGTCAGGGGCAGCCCCGCCGCGCTTTAAATTTCGAACAAGCTGCTCTGGTCTTCGGCGATCGTCTCGATGAGGAGAGCGCGGTCGAGGAAGTTGTTGCGACGCTCGCAGCTGGTCTCCGCAATAAGCAGGCAGCCGTGGCAGGCGGCACCGAGCAGGCTCCTGGCGTCGACAGCGTCGCCGGGACTGTGGTCGGCGCAGACCGGGTCGTTGGAACAGAGGCTGAGGCGGTCGAGCGCGCGGTCAGTGGTGCCCGCGATATGGTCGCCCCGGGCGACAAGGCCGCCGAGCGTTCCCTGGGCGCCGGTCGCGGCCGTGTAGATCAGGATGCCGTAGCGGGCCGGGGAGCCTGATGATGCCGGAAACGCATAGATGCGCTCCTTCAGCGAACTGGCGGGGTAGCCGCAATCGAGCGCGATCTCCGTAATAAGCGCGTGCGCCAAGCTGTGCAGCAGGACGTACGGACCACCCGGAAATGCTGCTCCGTTGATCCCGGAAACCGCCTCTTATGCGCATGGAACCCCTCGAGCAAGTACACCGATCCTTTGCGCCACCTCCGGGCGAAGCTCCCAGCGATCGATGGCGGCCGAATCGAAGTGGATGAAGAGACCCTCGCCGAGCTGCTCGATCGCCGGGAGCCAGTCGGCATGTTGGGCGATCGGCGCGCCCTCGACCGCGAGCTGGATGTCTTCGAGGTCGCCGTCTGCATCGGTGGCCGCCGGCTCAAAGCGCGTAAAGCCGTAGAGGCACATCACCTCGCGGAGGCGATGCACGGCAACGATTGAACGGATCGTGCCGAGATCCCGCTTCACCGGCTTGTCCCAGGAGTCACGGGACAGCGTTTCAGCGTACAGCCGCGCATCGGGGGCATTGACGCCGATCTCGGCATTTCCGCTCGCCAGAACGTCAAACTCGCGCACCTTGGGATTGGTCTGTGCATCCCGATCAGCCGACGCCTTGATCTGCCGCAGGCGATCGAACACGTCAGCGTCGGAGTAACCTTCGAAGTCCATGCGCAGCGCGCTGTTGAACCTGCGCGCCTGGGCGATCTCCGCGACGCTTGCAGCGCCCGAGAGGTCTGCGAAGTGCCGCTGCACGATGTCGATCAACGCGTCTTCCTCGACTGGAAGGGAGATGACGCTGACGATCTGCGGGAAGTACGCGTTGGTTGCCGAGCGGGTCAGAGCGAGCTGTTCAGGATGCTTCGTGCAGGGCTCGACGGCACCGTCGGCCGAGCCACGGCTGACGGCCGGCGCACTCGCCGAGCCGGCCCGGCTTCGTCGCGTCGCGCAAGGATGAGCGATTTCGCCAGCAACCGCAGACGATCTCCAGGTCGCAAGGCTGGCGCTGGTCCCCTCCTCGATCAGCCACATGGGCTCCGACGCACGGCGCGCCTGCTATGCAGCAGCCAGCCGCCAGTCGATGTCCTGCAGATGCCCGTCGGGGCAGGCGCCGACAAAGCGGAGCGGCGTCACGTCGTCCTTCTTACCGTCTTCGTGCTGGAATTTTCGCCGCCGCCCGCCGGATCGAGGTCCTGCCAACGGACCAGCCGCCGACCACGGCGGTTCTCGCCGCCGATCCTCGGCGTCTCGACCCGCTCGCAGACGAACCATGTCGGGAATACGCGTGACGTCGATACCCGGCAAGTCGCGGCCTTGGCAGGCCCGTAGCCAGCGGTGGGGTGAGCAGACGCAAGGTTTCGCCCATCGCTCGAGGCGACCCCGCTCGCGCAGCCAGTCGCTCAAGGATGCGCGCGAGAGACGGCTCGTCGATCTCGGTATAGCTGTGCGCCGGCGCATACCAGCGATCGAGGCCGCCGATCAGCACCGAACGTGTCGGCAGGTCGACCATCGCGCCCGGCCCGAAGGTGGTGATGAGCTGGCTCTGTCGCAGAACGGTCTTCTTGCTCATGACACGTCCTCCGCCGCGAACGGTCGTCCGTAGGGATCGCGTACCCGGAGCAGCACGTTGGCCTCGACATCCCGCATGGAGCGGGCAGCGACGAAGCGCCGGTGGCTTTCCGGAGTCAGATTCGGCAAAGCCGGGTCGAGCGGTTGGTGAACCAGTTGCTGACCTTGCCTCCCGCCGATCGCCATAGGCAATCCGAGGAATGTCGTCGACGACGGCCTGCCAGTCGTCCAACAGCCCTTCGACGAGCGCTTCCAAGGCCGCGCGACCGCCGACGACGGCGCCCTCGGGCGCGCGATCGGCGATGGCGTCGATCACCTGACGGCGATAACCCGGGAACGTCGCGCAGCCGGCCGACAGCACGCTCCGGCGTCAATTCCGGGCGCAGGTGGCGAGCAACAGCGACCACGACGGCCGCAAGGGAGCGATCCAGTGCCCGGGCTGCCCAGGGCGTGACGCTCGTCGCCTCGACTGACGCGATAGAAGGTGCGGTGGAACAGGCGGAACGACTCGTAGTGAGTACGGTCGCGCGGCTTGTGCAGATTGAGCACCGCGACAACGAGGCCCGGCTTGTCGACGGCACGACCGACGCGGCTGGTCGCCTGGATGTATTCGGCGGCCGTCTTCGGCTGACCCTGCACGACCATCAGCCCGAGCCGCGTAATGTCCAGCCCGACCGAGATCATGTTGGTGGCCAGCGCCACATCGACCCGTGCTTGCCGGTCGCCGCGGAACAGCCGTTCCAGCCGCGCCTTGGCCAGCGCCACCTCGTCGGTCGAGACGCGAGAGGTCAGCTCCAGCGGATCCGCCGATCTCCCGGTCAATGAACACGCGGTTCGGGGGATCGACGCGCCGGCGCTTGCTGCCGTAGCTGGCGCAGGCGGTCGCGCACCTCGTCCTCGACGATGCGGCGAGCGCCGCCGAGTTCGCGCAGCGCATTGAAGTAGCAAAGCGCCGTCATGTAGGGGTCGGCCGGATTCGCGGCAGCGTCCGGACCGCCGTTGGCCTCGTAGATTGCGTTGGCGGCAGCCATCAAGGTCGTTAATCCGCGGAGGAACACGAGCTTCGGTCCCCGACCCTGGGCGGCAAGGCCCACGATACAATCGAGCCGGGCTTTCGCTCGGCGGAACGGTCTTCGCGAACCAGCTGTCGGTCCGCTCGATTCCGGGCGGCGGAAACACCTGTGTCTCGGCGCGGTCGAACAGCGCCTCGATCTGTCGTTCGGCGCGGCGTACGGTGGCCGTCGACGCAACGATCTTCGGCCGCACCCGAGCGCCGCCGAACGTACGCGTGCACAGCCGGTCGATCGCCGTCTCGTAGAGCGCGGCGACGGTCCCGAGCGGGCCGGAGATCAGATGCAGTTCGTCCTGGATGATCAGGTCCGGCGGATCGAGGACATCGTCGTTGAACAGCGGCTTGCCGTCGCGCGGCTCGGCCGGCGCCATAGAAGCCGGTTCTCGTCGTAGCGGTCGACATGGCCGAAGAACGCGCCGGCCTCGCCGACCCAAGGGCAGGCCCGCGAACTTGTCGACCGTGGCAATGACGAACGCCGGCAGGCGTCGATAGATCACCTCGTCGACGGTCAGCACCGGCAGCGGCCGGTCGCGCGTGAAATCGCACGCGGGGTTGGCGCAGCGGATGTCATGTTGGTCGGCGCGTTGGTCGTTCGGCACGCAGGCGAACGATGTCGGCGATGAATGCCGTGCCGCACCATGGGCACGCCTTGATCGGCGCCGGCGCGTTCCTGCCCGTCCCTGCGATACCGCCGCACCCGCGTCACCGCCGTGTGGTCGCCGGTATTGCCGCGACCGCCCAGGACGTTCGGCGACGCGTCGGAGCCGACCCAAAGGCCGATCTCGATCGGCCAGTCGCCGAGCATGCGCGCCCCGTTCGGTCAGCAAGAACGCCGGGTCCTGCGCATCAGTTCGAGCGCGCAGACGACGCCGGCGGCGCGGGACAGCTGGTCGAGGGTGAGCAGGCGCAGGGTGTAGCGCATGATCACGGTGACGCCGGCGCCCAGCACGCCGCCGGCCGACAGCCGTCGATGGGCGATGGCGAACGCGGCGAGACCCAGATAGGCTTCGGTCTTGCCGCCGCCGGTCGGGAAGAACAGGAGATCGACCATCTCCCGGTCGGCGTGCCGCTGTCGTGCAGACCGGCCAGGTTGAGCAGGATGAAGGCGAGCTGGAACGGCCGCCAACTGGGTGGGTCTATGGCTTCGGGATCGCCCTCCGGGCCTGCGAAGCGGCGCCGCGCCGCCCGAGCGATGGCCAGGTTCATGATGCGGAAGGCGGTACGGGTCTTTTCGTCATCTCTCAGCAGATCGATTCCGGCGGCGATCGCGGTGCGTGCCGCCTCCATGCCGGCGATCAAGGCGCTCCGCTGTCTGCCGGCGCCGATCCGGCAAGCTCGGAAACCAGAGCGCTCCTGTCCAGCGATCCAGGCCGCGTAATGTCGGCGGCAAGCCGGCGAGTGCAGCGGCGATGGCAGCACCGCTCGCCGAAGCCAGCTTCGGCAAGCGCTTCCATGCCGAACACGACGTCCGGGATCTCCTCGTTGGGCGCCACCCGCTCGACCTCGGCCATGGGCAGCGGATCCGTCCAGGCGCGGCGGACACGGCCGTCGACGTCGGGTGCTTCCCAGCCGCCAGAGGTGTTGCGGCCGACCGCGTATTCGGCTTCGTCGCGGTAGTGCAGATCGGCGATGCGCAGGTCGGCATCGTCGGAGTCGTAGCCGGTTCGGTCGCGGTTCGCCGTCAGCCCTTCGTCGCAGCGCACCTCAAGGCGGGGCTGGAAAGCGAAGGCCACATCGGCGTACCTGCGGCGCACCGGCTTGCGGCGATTGACCAGGAAGAGGCTGAGCGCGCGGACGGGCTGCGACGGCTCGCCGGGCGGTTTCAGGGTGAACGGCCGGGCGTGCGCCTGAATTTCGAGCGCACCGCCGGGGCGCTGCTCGGGAGCGCTGTCGGGAACGAGGATGGGATCGCCCTTGCCGGCTCTCGGCACCGGTACGCGGATCGAACGTTCCCTGGGTCGGCGCAGCCATTCGACCTTGGGCGCGTCGGCGTCGTCGGACAGGAGGACGCCGGTCGGCAGGGGTGGCTCGGTGACGTAGTCGCCCCAGGTGATCCGCACCGCGACCGCGTCCACTGTGTCGGGGACGAGCACGGTAAGGCCGATGGACGCCGGCAGGTAGCGGCGGCTGGTGCTCGGCGTTTCCGGCGCCGCGTCGTCGTCGGCAAGGGGGCCGCTTTCGGTCGCACCGTCCGCAAGGTCGCCGGCGTCGGTCTCCGCCTCTTCCTGGGCGTCGAGATTGTCAGCCTCATCGAAGCCTTCGTCGAGCGGCGCAATGAAACCGGTCAGGTACCAGGAAGACGGCGGCTCGCGCAGCCGCTCGTTCTGCAGGTCGGCGTCGCTGGGGGCAACGTCCGGCGGCAGCGGCCCGACCAGGTCCCGCCGCAGCATCTCGACGAGGCGTGCGCGGACTTTGTCGGATGTTGTCATGGCCGTCCCATCCCTTCGAGCCGCGCGATCTCCACCAGCGATTGCTGAAACCAGTCGCGCGTGTAGTGGCGCTTGAGTGCCGTCTTCGGCCGGTAGCCGACATCGGCGAGAAGTTCCTCCAGCGCGACCAGCCGGTCCCGGAAGCCCAGGCGTACGCCCAAGCGAAGACTGGACTTGTCGGGACCGCAGAGGATCCAGCCATCGGATCGGGCGGCCGCGTGGGCCCAGAGCGACCGCTCGCCTTCGTCAACGGCGAGATCGAGGGTCTGCACCAGGATGGCTGCGCGCTGGGCATCGTCCACCCCGTGAACTCCCGCCAGCATTGCGCGCAGCGTCGCTACGTCGATCTGCTGTTCGCGCCGCCGGCGCTGGAAGCCGGTCTGGGTCTCGGTCACGCAGTCCTCCACAGTCTCAACGCCGTAGCCACCGGCGAGCGCCCGCCACGCGCCGATGCGGTGGCACTCCAGGATGACCATGGTATCGACCAGAACCGGGCCAGTGTGGCGCGCCATGCCCGCTTCACAGGTCGAATGGGGTCTCGACCCCGTGCGCGGCGAACAGGTCCTCCAGGTCGTCGATGGTCAGGCTCAACAGGTCCGCGGCGCGGCGCACGGAGACGCGCCCCTCCCGGATGGCGAGGCCGATCACCTCCATGAACGGACGGGAGAACAGCGGCGGCGGGTTCGGTTCCCCGGCCTCGCGGCCGTTGTAGCGGAGCGCCGCGTCCGGGACCGAGCGGGCGCGGGCCGGCTTGAGCGCGTCGAGCGCCACGAGGCGCCACTTCAGCGCCGAGGCGGTCACTTGAAGGTCGTCGGCCGTGGCGTTGAGCCGGGCGATCAGAGCCGCGTCATCGAGGTCGGCCCACGCGCCGTACGGCTCCAGGACGGCGCGCGGCATCAGCAGCGCCGAGGCGAAGTTGTTGGCCAGTTGCTCGACGCGATTGCCACCGGTCTCCGCGCGCGGCCTCGGCGTGTTCCGGCGGCATGGCGTCCCAAGTGAGGATGTGGAACAGCTCATGCGCCAGATCGAATTGACGCCGCCCGATCACCTCGTGGCGGTTGATCAGCACTGCGTCGAGCTCCGGCAGGCGGCAGGCGGCGCCGGAGATGCCGTCGATGGCGTCGACCATCAGCACCAGAATGCCGAGGTCGCGCTCCATCACCTCGGCCAGCCGCTGCCGCCGGCACGTCGCCGAGGTCGAAACTCGCGCGACGAACCGCTCCCCCGCCGCCATCGCGTCTTCGAAGCTCGATTGCTTGGTGAGGCCCAGAGTCCGACGCGGCAGCAAGGCGGTCTTGTCGACGTGCGGCGCGATCTCCCGGAAGGCGGCGATCCAGCAGCCCGGCGTTGCGTTCGTAGCCGGAAAGATGCACCGCCTTGACGTTGGTATGGCGCCAGGAAAACCGGCCTTCGCCAACGAGCCTGAACGGGTCGGTGAAATACTCCAGCGGCGCGCCCAGCTTCTCGACCGCGAGCAGCAGCTCCTCCGCGCTCACCCGGCGCTCGCCGGTCTCGATCGCCGAAACGGTCTGCCGATCCTTGAAACCGAACAGGCGGGCGAGATCGTCCTGCGAGAGCTTCAGCTCTTCGCGCCGTGCCTTGATCCGCGCACCGATGAGCAGCGTGGCCATGGGACCCTCCGCAAGGGATTATGTTCTTGCGGATTGCAAGATCTTGCAAGAAATTCTTGCGCATCCCTATACGGCGACCTTCAGGTTGACGCTGGCGGGATCGGGCATTGCCTTCGAGGCGTCCAGGATCTCCAGGCCGACCAGCCGGCCGGCGGTGTCGTAGTCGAGGATGACGCCCGGCTTGTCCTCGTCGCTCTCGGCGACCTCCCCCGGTGCAAGCACGATGCTGAGGATGTCGGTTTGGGGATCGTAGGTGACGTTCACTCAGGGCCTCCGATACTTGCCGAATTTGCTGGTGCGATACGCTGTCACGATCCGCGGTGGTGCGCGGTCGATGTCAACAAAGACTCGGACAAGATAGTCGCGCGCCGGTGCTCCGAGTTGAAGGGCTTTCTGGGCAACGAGCCGACCCGGTCGTACCGTCGCGACGGCCTCGGGCGAAGCCAGAACAAGGCGCACGTCCCGCTCGTCGAGGCCGCGGCGAAGCAACTGCTCGCGGGCGTGACGGGTAAGAACAGCGGCGGCCAAATCCGTCAAAGGGGTTCGTCCTCGGCAAGAGCGTCGGCGTCGTCGCTGGCCGCGGCCGGGGCGCGGCCGGCGCGGACTTCCTCGGCGTGGCGGGCGGCGTTCAGGGCGAGGAGGCGGGCGAGGACTTCGTCGCGGAAATCGGACGGCCAGAACAGGCGGCCCTGGTAGGCGAAGTCGTCCTCGTTGGTCTCGTCGAGGAAGACGGCCTCGGCGCTGTTCGGCCAGATCGTCCCAGCCGTAGGCGTGGAGCACGGCGCGGTCCATCGCGGCGTGAAGCTCGCGCAGGGTGCGGATGTCCGGCGTCGCGGTCGAGCCGGTCGTGGAACGCGTTGTAGGTCTTGGTCAGGCCCTTGTCGCGCGCGACCATCAGCTCGGCGCGGTGGTCGTGATAGGCTTGGCCGGCAGCCTCGAGTATAGCCGAATTCGCAAACCCCATTGGAAACGGAAAGTTTTCAAAACAGTCGGACGGAGAGTAATTGGCGGTCGCTCCCTGCTCGCACCAAAATACCGGGTCCACACTTCATGCACGCGACATTGGATAACGGCGTATGAGGCAAGACCAGCCAAGGTAATGACAGAAAGGCGCGTGCTTGGAAATCAATCGTGTGGGTACACGGACGAACGCGTGATGCTTAGATACTCGTGATGTTACGATCATCGTATTCGAGCCCCGCATTTTTTTGTATAGCGCTGGGCGGGACCAAAGAAATTGCCACCAGGGGGCTTTCGCAACGCCGGGATCTTGCTCATCCGATATGGTCGGACCTTTCGCTCCAACAGGTTGTATGATGCTCAGGACATTTCGTCTTCATCCTCTGCTTCGGACATTCGTGCGAAGTTGATGACGTAGCGCCGGTGAGCGATGGGTTGGGTCTGCGTTGACCTCTTCGCCACCGATGTAGGGGAATATCCGCTCGGCGATTGTGGTTCACGACGGACGAGATCAGCTATTTCGGCGATCGGATGTTGTGCCATCGGAATGATCGTCGAAGGTGAAATCCCATGCCGAGGAACGAAGCCCTCAAAGCTCTTGTCCGCGTTGGCGGCAAGCGGTGCGGATCGTCGTCGCCGCCGGCGTAGACAGGAACGCAGTGATCTCGTCGACCTGTCCGTCCATCGAGTTCACAGCGGCGCAGCGAACGGACCTTTCGGATGTGCACGGTGCGATGACGACGGCCGCCTCCCCCGGCCACTTGATCCGCCGTTGGGCTCGATAGATGGTGCCGCCGGCTTGGCGGATCGGCCGCAGACCGGTGGCGCGCGTGTCGCCCTGGCGAATGGTGTTGGTGGCGATCAGGCCAAAGGCGCCGCCCTGGCAGCAGATCGAAGCGCGGCGGAAGAAGTGGGCGACGAGATCGGCGTTGCCGTGGGCGCCCGCATGAAGCGTCTGCAGCCAGTCAAGATAGTAGCGCGCGATTGCCGCGATGATCGTGTTCTTGCCGGCGAACGGCGGATTGCCGACGATCGCATCGAAGCCGCCGATTCTCGCGGTCGAACACCTCCGGGAACTCGATCGGCCAGTGGAATGGCGTGAGCGGTGCTCGCCTTGCTTCAAGGCTCGCAGCCAAGTGCGGCGAGCTTGTCCCACGCCACCGGCGATCCGCCGAGCCAGCTCTCGGCCGCGACGCGCTTCTTCTCGCGCGCTTTCGGCTTGTCCTCGGCGAAGAACGCCGCGATCACGGCATCGCCAATCAGCGCGGACGTCGCTTCAGCTGCGCCTTCCAAGAAGCGATGCCGCGCTTCCTGAATGACGCGTGTGGTATCGTCTGGCGCCGCCTGGATTTCGGCGCGGCGCTTCGTCGCCTCGGCGACGCGATCCCGCACCAATTGTCGGAACAGCGGCAAGCCGGGCTTCGACGCGTCCCAATGCACCGCCGCGATCTGCGTCTGCGTCAGCCCGACCAGGCTGTCGCCGGACTTGAGCGCGTGGTCGAGGAAGGTGAACTCGTGGTCGCGCGCCAGCGTCGCGAGCCACAGCGACAGCCTGGCGAGGTCGACCGCCAGCGGGTTCCTGTCGACGCCGTAGAGGCAGCGCTGGGCGACCAGGCGGCGGGCGTGCAGCTCCTCGTCCTCGTCGGCCGGGATCGTCGGGCCGCGTCTCGGGCCAGCGCGCCCAGGCCTGCGACCAGCCGCTCGGCCAGCTGCCGGCAGGCCTCGACCAGGAAGGCGCCCGAGCCCATCGCCGGATCGCAGACCTTGAGATCGAGGATCTGCCTCCGGGCGTCGCGTCCGGCCCGAGCCGCTCGAAGGTCGGGCTCCAGCGCATGGCGGACGATCGGCTCGGTCAGCGCGCGCGGCGTGTAGTGGCTGCCGGTGCGGCGGCGCTCCTCGGTCGGCTGCAGGATCGGCGTGCCGGCGCCGAGCGCGCGCCTTGCCGGGCGAGCCGCGCTCGTCGACGATCGCGTCCAGCGCCGCCGCCATCGCGTCGGCGTCGTCGCCGCCTTGCGACCGCCTTGGCGACGCCTGCCGGCAGCGTGCCCTGCGCTGGCAGCCTCCTTCAGGTACTTCGGCCGGTCGGCCGGCTTGAGGCGCGGCAAGCTCGGTCGAGATCGACGAACACCGGCGTGCGGTTGTTCTTGCCGGCGCGGATGGCGAGCACGCGGCCGGGCGCGGCCTCGACGGTGAAGCCCATCACCGTCTCGTAGACCGAGCCGATCTGCTCGACGTCGAGGGTGCGGTAGGAGAGCCGCTGGCGCACCTTGGTCCGCGGCTCGGCGAGGGTCATCAGGCCTTCGAGGATGCGCAGCAGGCAGCCGTCGGTGAGCTTCGACCACGCGCGGCGGCTCGGCCGCGTCGGCGCGGCCTTCGAGGAACGGGAAGACTCCGGGTCGAACAGCTTGCCGCGGCGGCCGCGTGATGAAGCCGCTGGCATGGCCCTTGTGGATCAGGCGGAACAGCGCCAGCAGCCGGCCCCAGCCGCCGCAGGCGCTCGTCCATGGTGTCGGGGTTGAGCGCGGCGTCCTCGGCTGAGCTTGGCGTAGAGGCCGCGCACCGCAGTAGCCCTGTCGTAGAGCGCGCGGCGAGCGCCGTCGGTGCGCGACGGGATGCAGGTCGCGGTCCTCGGCGTAGAGCAGGAAGACCAGGCGCATCAGGACGGTGAGCAGGCCCTCGTAGAGGTGGTGCGGGTCGCGTCGCGGCGAGCGCGCCGATCAGCGTCCGGCTCGGCCGCGTGGAGGCCGCGCAGCAGCTCGTGCAGCGCGCCGAGCACCTGCTCGGCGAGCTCGGTCGAGACGGCGGCCTGCGCGTCGCGGCTGGCCTTCAGCAGCGCGCGCAGGCGCTGGTCGGCGCGGTGCGTTGAACAGGCGGAAGCGAGCCGAGCACCAGCTTGAGGCCGGCGAGCATCGGCCGGCCGGCGACGGTGGCGAGCGAGCGCAGCGGAAAGGCCAGCCAGCCGGAGGTCTCGCCGCGCGGCGCGTAGACGAGGCGCAGCTCGCGGTCGGTGATCAGCACGCCGGCGAGCACGCCGGTCTCGCGCAGCAGCCGCTCGAAGCGCTGGTGCGGCGTCGCCTCCCAGCCTTCGGCCGCGCCGCGTCGGTCGGGATCGACGCCCGGCGGCTCCAGCCTGACCAGAAGCTGCCACGGCGCGTCGCCATCGAAGCCCTGCACCGCCCAGTCGGGTGCGAGCGTCGTGTCGTGCTCCGGCACGGCGACGGCGAGGTCGTCGGGGAGCGCCGGCCCGCCCGGCGCGCCGGCGACGAAGCGCGCGTCCCAGCCGAGGACCGTCTCGAACAAAGGCCCACGGATCGGCGAGCGCCGGTCCGTCGTCCTCGCCGAGCAGTGCTGCGACCTGGCGCGCTGTCGGCCTGGGTCTGGCGCTCCGGCACCAGGTCGCGCTCCTTGATCACCGTCGGCGAGAGCACGAGGCCGGTGGGCTGGACGTGATCGAGCCATTCGAGGTCCGGGTCGCGGATGATCGCCTCGGCCATGCCGTGCATGGCTCACCCCGTCACCGGCCAGAGATAGACGAGGCCGACCGGCTCCAGCCGCCGGGCGCGGACCTCGTAGGACGCGAGCACCGCGGGCTGGCTCGTCTGTCAGCTCGCTGTTCGATGCGCACGAGGCGCTGTCGCCAATGCGCTGCGGTCGGCGCGCTTCTGGCGGCCTCCGCCTCGTCGACGCCGGGCAAGTCGAGCTGCCGGTCGTCGAACTTCGCCTCCGCCTTGGCGATGCGCCGGCGCTGGCGCTCGAGCAGATCCTCGAGCGAGGCCGCTTCCTCGAGGCCGCGCTCGGCGAGCTGGCGCCGCGGCCTCGGCGATCGCGTCTCGGCCCGCTCGTGCCAGCGCCGGCAGCAGGTCGTCGACGTCCTGGCTGGGCGAAGGAGAGCGCGCGGTCGACGACGGCGTCGGACGGGCGGCGGCCGCCGGTCAGCGCGTCCTCCAGCTGAGTCGAGCGTCGTCTCCTGCGCCGCGCTCGGCCGAGCGGGCGCAGCGGCTTGGTGCCGCGGCCGGCCTCGGTCCAGAGCGCGGTGACCGGGAGGATCTCCTCGTGCAGGCGGGCGGCGCCGGGCCCGTAAAGCGCGATCCGCCCGAGCAGCACGACGCGCGGCTGGGCGCCGGGACCGAGGATGACGCAGGCGCGGTTGAGACCGCTCTGAAAGCCCTGGCTGAGGAACCGGCCGAGCAGCCGGCGGACCAGCCGGTGCTCGAGATGAACCTGGACGACGTGATCGGCATCACGGCCGGCGTCGGGACCGCTCGAGATGACCGGCGGCTCGAAGGCGATGGCCCGCGGCGGCACGCGCTGGCGCCATTCGTTGAGCCGCTCGCGCCGGCCGCGGCGGCGGGCACGCAGATCGTCGAACGCATCCTGCCAGGCGGCATCGCGGGCGAACGCCGGGTGCTGCGGGTCGATGGCGAAGGTTTCGACCGTGCCGACCGCGCTCGCCCTGCGCCTCGGCGAGCGGGAAATCCGCGCGCCGCAGCGCGATCCCGACCACCTGGCGCAATTCGTCCGGCTCGACGCCGACGCGCTAGCGGGCGCGCTCCAGCGACCGGCGCAGTGCGTCGATCTCGGCCTTCACCTTGTCCAGCGCTTGTCGTCGTCGGCTCGTCCATCTCCTCCCGGGCGAGGCGAACCCGGGCATCGTCAGCTTCCGCGGCGATCTCGTCGGCAAGCTGGCGCGAGCGGTTGCCGCGGCGATGCCGCCGGCGGTCAGCCGCTCGCGTGACGCGTTCGGCGATGACCTGACCCGCCGAGCCCAGCTGACGCTGGATGGTCTCGGTCTTGCGCACCAGCGCCTCGAGGACGACGTCCTCCTCGCGCTGGGCGTAGCGGAAGTAGCGGCAGAAGACCTTCGGGGCCGGCTGCAGCTTGCGGTCGATCCGGCCGTTGCGCTGCTCAAGCCGCGCCGGGTTCCACGGCAGATCGAAGTGGACGAGGTCGTAGCAGCGGGTCTGCAGGTTGATGCCCTCGCGCGCGGCGTCGGTGCAGATCAGGATGCGCATCGGCTCGGTGGCCGGATCGGCGTTGAAGGCCCGCTTCACCGCCTCGCGGCGCTCGGCCGTCGGTGATGCCGGTGAAGACGGCGATCCGCTCCTCGGCGCGCTCGGTGGCGGCGATCGCCTCGCGCAGGCGCTTCTCCAGCCAGCGCCGGGTGTCTTCGTATTCGGTGAAGACGATCAGGCGGCGGTCGCGTCCACCGTCGCCATCAAGCAGCTCGGCGCCGATCCAGTCCGTCAGCCAACGCACCCGCGCATCCGGACGCGCCGCCGAGGCCTCGGCGATCGCGAGCATGGCGTCGACGGCGTCCAGCTCGCCGCGCAAGGCGCGCGGTCTCCGCGCCGACGGCGCCGAGGAGCGAGGCCTGTTCGACCGCGGCGTCCTCGTCGGCGTCGATCATGCTTTCAGCGTCCGCTTCGTCGGTATCGACCGCCGGCTCTTCGATCTGGCCGCCTTCACTCGCAAAGGTCTCGGCGGCCGCGCGGATGCCTTTGTCGGCGCGTTGGGTCTTGTCGAGCAACTTGACGAGCGTGCGCCGATGCACCGCCAGGGTTCGGGCGAAGGCGGCGACCGAGGACAAGAGTCGTTGCTGGAGACCGGAAAAGACCAGTCTCGCCTGGGCGGCCTGCGAGCGCGGCAGCGAGGAGAGGCGGCGTTCGCGCAGATCCTCGTAGTCGGCCAGCTTTCGGGCCAGCACCAGCTCCGGGGCGTTTTCCGGCAGCCCGGCCAGTACGATCGGTTCGATGACGCGCTCGGGGAAAGCGCTCGCCAAGCTCGCGCAGATCCGCCTTCAGCCGCCGGACGATGACGGGCTCGAGATCCGCTGGCCGGGCCGGAACGCCGCGGGTGAAGCGCTGCGGGTCGAGCATCTCCAGAAGCGACGAGAAGCTGTTGGAGTGGCCGTTGTGCGGCGTCGCGGTCAGAAAGAGGCGATGCTCGAAGCGCCCGGCGATGTCGCGGACGGCCCTGGTGAACTGGCTGTCGACGGCGTAGCGCGAGCCGCTCGCGGGCGCGGCATGGTGGGCCTCGTCGAGGATCAGCAGGGCGCGTGGGCGGAATTCGCCGAGGATGTCGCGCAAGCCCGCGACATAGGTCTCGTCGGTGAGCAAGCCGGTGCGAGATGATGAATCGCGAGCCGGTGTTCCACGGGTTGACGCCGAACCCGCGCAACCGCCGAGCCCGCCAGCCGCTCGCGGTCGATGATCTGGAACGACAGGCCGAACTTGGCCTCCACCTCGTCCTGCCATTGCAGCGTCATCGACGGCGGGGCGGCGACCAGGATGAAGTCGATCCGCCGGCGCAAGAGCAACTCGCGCATCACCAGCCCCGCCTCGATGGTCTTGCCGAGGCCGACGTCGTCGGCGATGAGCAGATTGACCCGGGGCAGCCGCAGGGCCTTGTCGAGCGGCGAGAGCTGGTAGGCGTCGAGGCGAATACCGGCGCGAAACGGCGCCTGGAACAGAAACTTGTCGGCGGCGGTGGCGGTGCGCCACTTCAGCGTCCGCAGAAAGGCCGCGAACACCTCGGGGTCGTCGGTGCCGTCTCGAGCGATGTGCGTCCAGGGATCGTCATCGACCAGCCTTGCCGCGATCTCGGCGTCCCAGATGACGCTGAGCTGCTCGCCCTGGGCATCGTCGTCAATGCAGGAGAGCGAAAGGACGGGCAGCCATTCGTCGCCGTCATCGACGCTCTCGACCAGCCAACGGCGAGCACGTACCTCAACGAAGTCGCCGGGGAGCGGCGACTTGCGCGAGCTTCCCCGGCCATTGCTTTCGATACCGACGATGCTCAAGATGCCCCCCAGGCGTGGCCCTCGCTGAGCCTAAGCTACTGCATGTTTCTCATGGCGCTGGCAATGGGCCAGTTGCGCTTGGCTGCGCTAGCAAGCGCGGGCGCGAACGACAACCCTCCGCCGGAGCGCCTTTAGGGTTAGCAATCGAGCAAAGACAGGCGTGTCAAAGCTCCTTGCGCCTCGCGTCTCACTGATGAAAGATCGCCGCAAAAGGGGGGATTATGACGACGCTGTTCATCAGCCACAGCTCGAAGGACAAGGCGTGGGCCGAGCGGACGAACGCCGTGCTCAAAGCCGACCAATATCAATGCGTCTTTCTCGACTCCCACCCCGATGACGGCATCCACGCCGGCGCCGACTGGGAGCAGACGCTTTACCAGAAGCTGCGGCAAAGTCGGGGTATCGTCGTGCTTTGCTCGGCCAACTGGCTCGCCTCACCCTGGTGCGTGACGGAAGCCATGATAGCCCGCGAACGGGGCAAGCGGGTGTTTCTCGTAGCGGCCGAGGATGTAGCCGACGATCGCCAGATCAAGGTGGCAAACGCCGACCCCCGACAGCGCATCCCCGACTTCCTGAAGGACAAGCAACTCGTTAGCCTTGCCAGCATGAGCGAGGATGAGGCTAATGCGGCTCTGCTCAGGGGGCTCGAGAAAGAAGGCCTGAAGAAAGAGAATTTTAGACTGCCCGACCTTCCCTATCCCGGGCTGCGGGCCTTCGAGGAGACGGATGCGGCCGTCTACTTCGGCCGGGATGGCGAGATCGACGAGGTCAGGGCTGTCCTCAACCGTCGGCGTAGCAAGAACGCCCATGGCTTCGTCCTGGTCCTCGGCGCTTCCGGCTGCGGCAAGTCGTCGCTGGTGCGCGCGGGTGTGCTACCGCAGCTGCGGCGGGCGAGCGGCACCGGCCACGTTCAATCGCCCTGGGTGATCGTGCCGCCGATGATGGCCGGCCGAGGTCTGGACGGCCTGGCCCTTGCGCTGGCCCAAGCGTTCAAGGATGCCGGTCGGCCGCAGGGCTACGCGGATGTGCGTTCTCGCCTCGGCGTCGCCGAGGATCTGCGCAGCCTCGGAAACGAGCTCTTGTCCGCCCGGGGCGCTCCAGATGGTGCGGTCCTGCTGATCGTCGACCAGCTGGAAGAGGTGTTCGGAACGCCCGAAGGTCCGGAGTCCCATGCACTGTTGCAGCTGCTCTTGGACGCCAGCGCCGATGTCCTTGCCAGTCCCATCGTTGTGCTCGCCACCATGCGTTCGGACTTCCTGGATGCGTTTCAACAAGTCGAGGTAGCGGGCGAGTTGCAATACGAGAAGGTTACGCTCGATCCCATGCCGCGATCGCGCTTCGCCGAGGTCATCGAGGGCCCCGCGGACCGTTTTGGCCTCGACCTCGATCCGGGGCTTGCAGAGCGCATGGCGGAGGACACCGCGCACAAGGACGCTTTGCCGCTGCTGGCCTTTACCCTGGAGAAACTCCATAGGGCATGCATTGCGGGCAACCGGCTGACGCGTAAGGCCTATGATGCCCTCGGTGGGGTGACGGCGTCGATCAAGCACGTCGCCGACGACGTGCTCAAAGAGACGGGCTACGCGGCGCTGCCGGCAGACCACGAGAGCATGCGAGAGCTGCGGCGTGCCTTCTTCCGCCTGGCGCAGGTCCGCGAGGAGGAACAATTCACCCGGCGGATCGCGTCCTGGGATCAGATGCCCGAAGGCTGCAGACCTTTGCTGCAGGAGTTCGTCGATCAGCGGCTGCTGGTTTTGGACACGGTTAATGGTGAAAGAGTGCTCAGCGTAGCCCACGAGGCACTGTTCCGGGTGTGGGAAACGCTGAACCGCTGGCTCCACGAGGACCGCAAGGCCCTGTTGCTACGCTCCCAGATCGAGGAGGCGGCGGCCGGCTGGCAGGCGGCCGGTCGCGACGAGAGCCGGACGTGGCCAGAGGGGCGAATCATCGATACGGTGCGCGAAATCGAGGACAGTGGCGTTTCCTTGGCGGACGTGGCGGATCCCAAAACCGTCATGGCCTTCCTGGGACCGACCGATCCGGAGGAGCTCGAAGCCTTGCCGGCGCTCGACCACAGCCATGACGCGGCCATGGGAAGCGTTCTTTATGGCGACGCTTGGCGCCTTCCCTTGAGTCACGAAGCGCGGGCGAGCACGGGTGTGCGCCTTGACCTGCTTGGCGATCGGCGCAAAGGCGTCGGCCTTCAAAACGACGGCCTGCCGGACATCGATTGGGTCGCTGTTAAAGGCGGTCAGGTGACGATCGACTTTCGCGTCTACACGAACGACCCGAGCAAGACCCTCACTCGCGCCGTAGGTCCATTCTGGATGGCGCGATATCCGGTGACGGTCGCCCAGTTCCGTGCCTTCCTGGCGGATTGCCATCGGAACGGCGCATGGCGGTTTCCGCCCGGATTTCCGAACTTCCAGGGCGACTATCCGCCGCCGAAACACCGGGCCCGGCACGGTAACCATCCTGCCGACAATGTCAGCTGGTGGGATGCCGCTGCCTTCTGCCACTGGCTGGGCACCTGCTTGGGGTACGAAGTCCGGCTGCCGACGGAATTCGAGTGGCAACAGGCCGCAACTGGCGGTGACCCGAAGAGAAAATATCCCTGGGGTTCCGGCTGGGACCCGAGCCGACAGCCGTGGCGAGCGAACACCAACGAGAGTGACTTGAACCGTTCCACTGCGGTCGGCATGTATCCCGCCGGCGCCTCGGCGGCGGGCGTACAAGACATGGCGGGCAATGTCTGGGAGTGGTGTCGGAACGCAGTCGAGGTCCCGGATAAGACCGAGTTTCCCGGCACACAAGAAGGCCGCGTGCTGCGCGGCGGGTCCTGGGGCAGTGGCAGGCTCGAGGCGGGCTCGACCTTCCGCAGCGGGGGCATCCCGGTCAACCGTGGTGGCAATCTGGGCTTTCGGGTTTGTTTGTCTCCGTTATCTGACCACTGATCCCTGATAGCGCCGCGAGTGCGGCACGACAAGGCGCTGACCGCTGTTTAGGTTTTGCCAGCCGGCAGCATTAACTGGACTTTACGTTGTGCTTTTGCCCCGCCGAGGCCGCTGGCTATGATCGTTCCGGGACGAGTGTGCTCGCCTGGGGACCTGCAGCGCCGTGACCGACAACCCCTTCGCCTTCCTCAGCTACAGCCGGAACGACAGGCAGCCGGCGGGCGCCCTGCAGAAGCAGCTCGAGCAAGCCGGATTGGCCGTCTTTCGCGACGACGCGATCCCATGCAGCGCGCGGTGGCTGAACGTGCTTCAAGAGCAGGTCGAGAGCTGCAGCCGGTTCGTGGTCCTGGTCGGCTGTGACGGCGTGCGCCGGTGGATGGGCGCCGAGGCCAGCGTCGCCCTCTTCCGCCACATCGATCCGCAGCGTGACGAGGACCGGCTGCCGATCTTCCCCATCCTCCTTGGCGAAAACCCTCCCGAGGTGCTTCCCGGTTTCCTCCGCCAGTTCCAGGCGATCCGCTGGAATGGTTCTGCTCCGTTCGAGCCTGCCGACCTTGAAAGAATCTGCGAGAAGCCGGGATTTGACGGCCCGGGGATCGGCATCGATGTCCCCCCGTTCGTCGGCCTCGATGCCTTCCAGCCCGAGCAGTCCCGCCTCTTCTTCGGCCGACAACGAGAAACTCTGGAGTTGCTCGATTGTCTCGGGCGCCGGTCGGATCCGCTCCCCCGGCGCCCCGCCTCTGCTGCGTCGCAGCCGCCGCCATCGCGAACGATCTCAGGCGCTCTCGCTCCTGATCCAGCCGCCGAGCAGCCGGCCGATCTCGTTGTCGCGGGCGTCGCGCTCGCGCTCCTTCAGCACCCGCGACACGATCAGGCCTTCCTGCGAGGCGACCGCGTTCTTGCAACAGAACCGCGCGCCGCGTCTCATATCGTCGCCGACGTCGTCTCAAATAGTGAACGGCCGCTGCGCTTCGAAAGCTGGGTCACGGTCGGTCGCCCAATACAGGTTCGGTGACTGAGTCGACGGCATTTGTTGAAGGATTCGCGCGTGGAGATCGACATAGTCCGTCGCTGACTCCCATGCATTTCGAAGGGCCCTCGTGAATGCTCCATTCTGGTGCCCAGATGGCTCGGGGCGGCCGTCGCTTGAAGTTTGATTATCCTGGCAGCCCGAGATCAGCAGGACACTGCATTCTGGAGCGGGTGCGCTCGCGCTTCGAGCCAACTCCGTTCGATAAAGGGCGGCGCGCTCAGCCGCATCCTGGAATCCCAGGCGCTCATCTAAAAGACGCATCTGTTCGACAAAGTCAGCATCGCGGGACGCGGGCATTGTAGGAAAGACCTCACGCACAGCGTCGCGCACCAGGCCCTCCACAAGATCGAGTGCCGGCCCTCCAGTGCCACGCGTAGCCGCTGTGCGCCCATTCCGGAGCACCGTTGCGACCGCCGCGTTGACGAGTGCTAACTGACGAGACACCTTGCCGCTGTGGCAGCTATCGGAAATCAGCAAGATCCGGACGCCTCGCCGGAACCGACCCCACAAGGCGTAGAGTTCGTCGTCAATCAGCTGACGGTTCCATAATACCCAGGTCTCGCTCCGTTGATCGGGTTCGGACGGGTCGGGAACTTGGCTACCGTGCCCCGAATAGCTGATCCAAAACAGGTCGCCCGGATAGAGCCTCTCTGCAGCCTGCTCGATGGATGAGGCCACGGCCGCAGAGGTAGCCATCTCGTCGAGAAGCTGGCGGGTCTGAAAGCCGCGGCTGTCGGCGATTTCCCGCATGTCGTTCGCATCATTGATGCATCCAGACAAGTTGGGCACCGGAAAGCCATAGGCGGCGTTGTCCACCCGGTTGAGGCCGATATGTAAGGACAGGCCGGTCGCCGTCCTCCCTTCAGGTGCATTTGCTTCGGTCACCGCTCTGGTGAGCGCCGCGATCGTTATTGGACCGGCTGCACCATCCGGCTCAAGGCCCTGAGACCGCTGAAACGCCACAACGGCGTCGTGGGTTGCCGGCCCAAAGTCCCCATCCGAGGTCCCTGGATCGAAGCCAGCGCTCCGCAGCAGATCTTGGAGCTGTCGTACGTCTTCGCCACTGAGGCCGCGCCTCAGGGTGCGGGTAAACACCGCTCAATTCTTGCCCAGCATCGTCCTAGACCTTCGGATGAGAGGAGCGTCACCGAGTTAACTCCGTGACTGCCGACTTTGGACGCGCGTAGCTTACCAAGCGGCGCCGACGTCTCGACTACCGCCACCGAAGATTGCTTGAAGGATGGACGGCGCTGCTTGGAGCAGCTGCGGCACGAAGGTCTGCAGCAGTGGGCCGATGAATCGCTGCGACACGTCTGGGTCCGAGATCGACGGCGGAGTGGCATCCGCACCGCGTTGCTGGTTGAAGACGCTAATAATGCTCGGAACGGCCGAAATAACGGCCGGTAGGAGGGCGGCAAGGAAGGGCAAGAAGCGTTGGCCTTCCTCCTCCGCCCCGCGAGGAGCCGGCCTTCCGCTGAGCGCACCTGCGATTACTGGTACAGCCTGGACAATCTGTGGCAGCACTGCATTGAGGATTGCTTGAAGATCCCGCTCGACAGAAGCGGCGTCTCGCTGATCCGGGATTTGAAGCTCGCGCCGGCGCTGCTGGAGCATACCTAGCACACTTGTCGTCAGCCGTGGTAAGGCGTACCGAATCACGCTCTGCAGAATACCGTCGAAGAGCCGTTGCGCATCTTGGGCAGGCGGAGTATCGGCGGGCGCGGAACCCGCCACGTCTTGCCCAAAGTCCCGACTGGCGCTCGTCTGAGCCGGAACGAGATCTCTTACCACTGCGTCAATCAGGCGGCGCGTATCCTCGCTGGTATCCAGCGGTTGCGTGTTCGCGGGCATGGTCTCCTCCCTAGCAGGCTGCTGAAATGGCGCCTGGTTGCTCGGACCTTCGCGGTTGGTGTGGGGTCATTTGCTGGTGCTGAGGCTGGCGACCGTCGTTGCTACCGTCGTTTGGCCGGGAGTTTTCGGACCCTGAGGACACTCCGGACGGAGTCCGGCCGTCAGGCCGGGGCTTTGAGCAGCTTTGGCAGCCGGACGAGATTGTAGGCGGCCATGGCGAAGGTGAACTGCCAGTCGATCTTCGCCAGCCCGCGGTGGCGGGCCTTGCTGAGCCCGGCAACGGTCTTGGCCCAGCCGAAGGCCTCCTCGATGCGCTTGCGGATGCGCAGGCTGACCGCGTAGCCGGGATCGCGCGCCGTCTCGTCGTCGATTGCCGAGCGCCGGCCGCTGAGGTTCTGCGCCACGTGCGCGGTGACGTCGATCTCGCCCAGCTCGGCTGCGAAGTCCTGGGTGTCGTACCCCTTGTCGGCGCCCAGCGTGATCGGCTCCGCCCGCCCCGGCCCCTCCGCGTGCGGCGTGGTCAACTCCACGGCGGCCAGCCGCTCGGCGTGGCCCGAGGCGCGGGTGGCGACGGCGCCGACAATCAGCCCGTTGCGGTTCTCCATCAGCGCATGCCCCATGAAGCAGAGCTTCGCCTCCTTGCTGCGGCCCTTGCGGTAGAGCCTGGCATCCGGATCGGTGGTGGACGCGTGCGTCTCATTGGAGCGCTTCTGCCCGCGGAAGTCCTGCTCGCCATTGCGTCCCGCATCCGGCGGCGGCCCGGAGCCGTCCTTGGGGCGGAAGCTCTTGGTGCTGGCCCAGGCCTCCAGCAGCGTGCCGTCCACCGAGAAATGCTCGCCGGACAAAAGCGTCTTCACCTGCGGCTGCGCCAGCACCCCGGCCAGAAACTTCACCGCCACATCGCCTTCCAGCAGGCGATCGCGGTTCTTGGTAAAGGTCGTTGCATCCCACACCGGATCATCGACGCCCAGGCCGATGAACCAGCGAAACAGAAGGTCGAACTCGATCCGCTCCACCAGTTGCCGCTCCGAGCGGATCGAATAGAACGCCTGCAACAGCAGCGCCCGCAGCAGCCGCTCCGGCGGGATCGACTCGCGGCCATGGGGCGAATACAGAGCGTCGAACTCACCCGAGAGCCCGGCCAGCGTCGCGTTGACAATGCCGCGGATCAACCGCAGCGGATGATCCGCACGCACCCGCTGCTCCAGGTCCACGTAGCTGAACAGCGTCCCACGAACCGTGTCGCTCCCGCGCATCCCGACCTCCGGCCACCACAAACCCGAGATCAGGAATCACGAACGCGCAAAAACCGCCACCCTTTTCAGCAGCCTGCTAAAGGTCCCGGTTGTGACCGCGCTGCTCGCCCCAGACGCGGGATCACCAACCTTAAGCTCATGTGTTCTTATTATCTTGCTTCCAAATAAGCGTTTCCTGATTACGCACCATCCTCAGCAATTCCTGACGTCGAACAACTGTTTGAAATCAGTGTGTTGAAGATTCTTGCGGGAGGATCACTTCGCCCGCAGTCCCTCTCCAAGTCGGATGCCCGAGTGGCCGACGCTCTCAAAGAGCATGCGTGCCGGACCTGAATTGCCGATTTACAAGCACTTGGGATCGTGACCATGGCTGAGGATGATGCGTAATCAGGAAGCGTTTTGTAAAGTAGTCCAAACGTAGTACAATGGCGGAGTAAAAACCCAACGTGGTTGCGCAAGAGCCCGCGGTTTTTTTGGGTGGCTAAAGCTCGGCCACGCCCTCCCGCTGCGGCGAGCTTTGCTGCCTCGCCGGTCGGCGAAGCGCACGATTTCGGCAAAATCGACGGGAGCTACAGCAAGATCCACAGCAACCCTTGCGGCAAGTGCTGTCCCGCCACGAAGGACGAGAAAGAAATCGAAGCGGCGCTGACGCGCCGCTTGTCAGGGATCAGTGACCAGTTGATGGGAACGAACAGACGACGCGGAAGCCGATATAGCTGCCCCGGATGTCCGGGTTGTACCTGAGGCGGAAGGCCGAGCGGGCGATGCCCTGATTGCTGCCCCAGGACCCGCCGCGCAGCACGCGGTAACTACAATCGCCGCCGTCCTCCCCGCGCCATGCTCGCCCGTCGTCAGGCGCGTCTTCGTAACTTTCGTGGTAGCAGTCCTCGACCCACTCCCAGACGTTGCCATGCATGTCGTGCAGACCCCAGGCGTTGGCCGGAAAGCTGGCGACCGGCGCCGTTTGCTTGCCACCCCACTCGCTCCCGCAGTCGGCGCAGTTAGCCAGTCCTTTGCCTCCGATGTCGTCGCTGCCATGCGGTGCCGGCAGCGCATATTTTGTCTTCGTGCCGGCACGGGCGGCGTATTCCCACTCGGCCTCGCTCGGCAGGCGGCAGGTATGGCCGATCATCGCACCGAGCCAGCGCACGTAGGCTTGTGCGTCGTCCCAGCTCACGTAAATGACCGGGCGGTCATCGCGGCCCCAACCGGAGTCGCTTGGCTTCGCGCGTCCGGTGGCGTCTGCATAGGCGTCGTACTGGGCGAAGGTCACCTCCGTTCTCGCGATGAAGAACGGCCGAGAGAACGTCACCCGGTGCACCGGCTGCTCGTCCTGCCCGCCGCTCTTGCTTCCCATCATGAATGATAGGGCATCGTCACCCACGGCAAGCGATTTTCGGGCGGCACTTGAGCGAATGCTGGGAACGACAGCTCCCGGACGCCGAGCAAGTGCGTCCACCGCGCCTCCAAGGCCTGATAGGGGAGGTCGTGCTCGACCCTCGCCCAATATGCGCTCTCGCCAACGATGCCGGCGACAGCCGCCAGCAGCACAATCTCGACCAGTGCACGACCGCGGCTCCAGTGAAGATACCGCTCCTCAAGGCTGCCCAGCGCGGCCAGCCGGCGGAACCCAAACAGCGACGACCAGCCGGCAAGGCCGAACAACCGGGAGAGGCCTTTGCGGTCCTTCCACTCCCGCGCCAGAAGCTGCAGCCGCTCCCGCCGCGCCGCCCGTTCCTTGTTGGTCTCGATGTAGGTCCACAGCGTCGGCCAGTAGGGCTGCGGCTTGCCAGCGGCGTCGAGGCCCCTGCTGCGGATCAGCGTCTCGTGGATCAGGTTGACCCAGCGGTCCTGCCGCGCCGCCGGCGCGCCTGTCGCCAGCGTCCTCGCTGACGGTGATCAGCCGCAGCGGCCCGTGCCGCGTGCCGCTGTCGGGACGGCGCCGGCCAGCGAGACGGTCGACCAGATCACGACCGCGCTCGCCACCACCGGCGACCGCGATTGCCTCGGCCAGCGGGATCCGCCGGCGGGTGTGGCGGCGGCCCTCCGGGTCGATCAGCACCATGCGGAACAGGAGCTCCAGCGCCCGGTCGCGCTGGCGCGGCTCGAGGTCCGCGAGCAGATCGTCGCCGCACCGGCTGAGGATGCCGGCGATGCCGCCGTGATCGCTCAACAGCTTGCCGCTGAGCCGGCCGTCCGTGCGCTTCTCCCACAGCCAGAAGAGCGCGTTCTCGACCAGCGGCAGCGCCCCCGGCTCGTCCTCGGCCTCCCGGACCATCGCTTCCCGCACCTCGCTGACGTCGAGGCCGGCGAGACGGGCCGGGCCGTCGATGATCTCGCGCAGACCCTCAACACCGATCGGCGGCAGCGTCCACGTCCTACCCAGCCGGTTGCGCGCCGCGACCAGGCGCGGCAGATCGTCGAAGCGATCGAGAAAGTCGGCGCGCACCGTCGAGATCACGAACAGCGGGCAGTCGGCATCCGCGAGCGCGGCGGCGAGCAGGCGATCGAACCGCCGCCGTTCGTCTTCATCGGCGAAGGTGAACAGCTCCTCGAACTGGTCGACGGCGAGCAGGAAGGCGGTGTCGTCATCGGGCCTGCTGTCTCGAAGCATCCAGGCGAGGCCGTGGTCGTCGGCCTGCAGGGCGCGATAGCGTTCGCCCATGCCGCCGCCGAAGGCGCGGTGCAGGCTTTCCGCCAGCATCTCCACCGGGTGGGCGCCCGGCACCATCGGGCCGATACGCGTCCAACGTTCGTAGCCGGTGCGCGGCCACAGCCAGCCCTGGTCGACCAGCGGCAAGAGCCCGGCCTGCATCAGCGACGATTTGCCCGAGCCGGAGTTGCCGGCGATCTCCAGCCACCGCACCGGGGGAAAGCCGGGACGGCGGTCGAAGCAGGCGAGCGCGTCCAGCGTCTCCTTCTGCCGGCCGAAGAACAGATGCGCCTGGTCCGATGCGGTAGGCGGCGAGGCCGACGAAGGGGCAGCCCTCGAAGGTGCTTTCCTTTCTGGCGACGATCGTTCGTGAGCAGATCTGTCCGAACAGTTCGCCCGGCAGCCGATCGGCGCCGTTCCACGGCGTCGCCTGGAACAGCCTCAGGAACGCCGGCAGCGCCTCGGCCTTCGTCTCGCCGAGCAGGATCGGAAAGATCGGCAGGCGCTCGGCGTCGTCGTGCGGCCCGAAGTAACGGTTCAGGGCGACCTGCGTCTCGGCGCCGATCCAGCGCCGCACGCCGTCCTTGCCGACCAGCACGACGAAAGCGCCGCACGCGTCCACCGCCTGCTGCAGGCGCTCGAGCCACAGCTCGCCCTCGCGGATGCTCTGCGTCGTCCTTGAACACCGCCAGCCCGGCGCGCTCGAGCTGCGCGCGCAACAGCGCTGCCGCGTTCAAGTCGTTGCGGCTGTAGCTCAGGAAAACATCGTAGGCTTCCGCCATCCCGCCGCCCCCCAAAAGGCGGTTCGTGCCCGCTGGACCAGATTACACCCACCGCCGTCGGCGCATCCCTATTTTTGCATCGACTTGCGGCCAACGGCAGCCGGGTCTGCTAGCATCGGAACAGCGGCAGAAGCAACTGGGGGTGTGGCGTGGCGCAGGTAGTGATCTACGTGGTCTGGCATCCCCGCGACGCCCGCGGCGACGGCCTCGCCGAGGCGGTCGCGGCGCATCTCGACGGCGAGGAGCTGGTTCGCGACGGCATCGGCCTGCGGATACCGGTGCGGGTGCGCTCACGCGCCTGGAACGGATCCGCCAAGGGACGGCCGCGGCCGATCGACTTCGACGCGGCGGAGGTCAACGTCGTCGTCGTGCTGGAGTCATGGGACCTGCAGGATGCCGCCGGCGCAGACTGGCGGGACTTCTTCGCCGAGCTGGCAAGCGAACGCGCCGCCCGTCCCGAGCGGACGCTCGTCTTGCCGTTCGGGACCGGCGGCGAGCCGCTGCCGGGGCTGTCCATGGTCCAGCGCGTCTCCACCGCCGGCTGGCCGGGAACCGACACCGATCCGCCGTGGCGCACCCGCATGCTGCTCCACATCGTCAACGCCATCGGCCGCCACCTCAAGGCGCGGGATGCGGTGGCGCGGCAGCGGGGCGGCAGCATCGACGGCGTGCTGATCGACCGCGAACGGCTGTTCCTCAGCCACGCCAAGGCCGACGGCTGGGCCGTCGCCAAGGCCATCGAGAACCACCTCGCCCTCAACCGGTACGGCGTCGAGACCTTCGTCGACGCCACCGACCTGCCCGGCGGCGCCCGCTTCGACAGCCAGTTCGAGGCGGAGATCGCCCGGAGCGCCCTGGTCGCCATCCGCAGCGATCGCTACGGCGGCCGGCCGTGGTGCCGCTGGGAGGTCCTGCGCGGCAAGTGCCACCACCGGCCGCTGCTGGTCGTCGACCTGATCGAACGCGGCGAGCCCAGGATCTTTCCGTACGCCGGAAACGTTCCGGCGATGCGGGTCGCTGACAGGCGGACCTACGAGCGGGGCCGCCGGCACCGCCGCAGCGCTTGCGGCTGCCGAGATCGAGCGGATCGTCCTGGCGATGCTGACCGAGGTTCTGAAGAGCATGATCTGGCGACGGCGCGCCGAGGCGGCGGTGAAGAAAGCGCAAGACAACGGGGACCTGCCTTCGGATCCCGATGGGATCGCGTACTTCCTGCGGGTGCCGGAGCTTGTCGATGTCGCCCACCTCCGCATCGACCGCAAGAAGGATCCCACTCGCAAGAAGGATCTTACCATCGTCTATCCCGACCCGCCGCTCGACGAGCATGAACGCCCGCTCATCGAAGCGAGCAGCGAAGGACTGGGCTTGGATTTCAAGGCGCTTTCCGAGCTGGAGGTGACGCCATGACCGGACCGGAGCGTCCCATCGTCGCTCTTTCCGTCTCCGACGGCCCCGACCTGGCCCGCTTCGGCTACCTGGAGCGGCACCTGCGTCAGGTGCTGAGCGAGCTGCTGGTCAGCCTGCTTCGCGCGGGCTTTCGCGTCGGCTACGGCGGCGATCTCAGGCGCGAAGGCTACACCCGCGAGCTGTTCGAGGCGCTCTCCGCGGCCTACGATCGCAACCAGCTCAGGCCCGCGGCGCGGCCGGCGATCGTTCATTACTTCCCGTTTCCGTCGTGGCAGGGTGCGGACGACGCCGATCTGGTGCAGCACCTTCAGGCACTGGGAACCGCCGCGGAGACACGGTTTGTGGGCGCCGACGGCGCTTACGATGCGGTTTTCGCCACCAGCGACGGACTGCGGCTGGTCTTGTCCGGACGGCGAGACGGCGGGCATCGCGCCGAGCGACCTGATCGCGGTGCTGGCGCGGCGGCGCAAAGGGAGCGGCGGGGCCGCGGCGGCGGATGCGCTTACTGCCATGCGCCGGACCATGGCCAAGGAAACCCTTCTTCGCGTCGTCGCCTCCGGCAAGGTAATCGGATACCAGGGACGCATGCCCGGCATCGTCGAGGAAGCGCTGCTGCATGCGGAGGCCGGCCGCCTCGTCGTGCCGCTCGGCGCCTTCGGCGGCGCCGCGCGCGGGGCCGCGATCGCGCTCGGGCTGCTCCCGGACAGCGCCGGCGTCGAATATGCCGAGACCGGGGAAGGATATGGCGGCTCGCTCGAGGCGCTTCGCAAGCTCGCGCCGCGGCACCGGAAGCTGGTGGATGGTTTGGAGGCCGGCAACGTGCTCGAAGCGCTCGCCACCTCCGACGAGCCGACCGCCATAGGAGCCGGCGTCGTGCGCCTTGCACAGATCATGGCGAGGACGGGTTGAGCCCGTCTCGCTACGTATGGTGGCTAAAGGGTAAAAAAGTTCGAAGCGGCGCTGACGCGCCGCTTGTCAGAGCTCAGTAGCCAGTCGATGGTGACGAACATGCGACCCGGAAGCCGACGCTATGGTCACGGCCGTCCCTTAGATGCGGTGCTCGGTAGCGGCAGCACGCGTGGTTCGCGATAAGGTACCACGACCCGCCGCGCAGTACTCGGGAATTGCGTGCGTCGGCACGAGCCGCATCGGGCTCGTCGAACTTGTTCTGGCACCACTCCCAGACGGTGCCCGCCATGTCGAGCGCGCCGGTCGGCGAAGCGCCGGACGGGTACATGCCCACCGCCGTCGGCTGACCCAGCCGGCTCTCGAACGTGTTGGCCCGCCAGGGCTCGGCGTCCGGATCCCATTCGGATCCCCATGGGACAGCAATTCGCTCGTCGCCGCCCGCCGCCGCCTGCTGCCACTCCCATTCATCCGGCAGACGCACTTCGAAGCCCAGCCGCCGGCTCAACCAGCGGCAGAAGGCCACCGCATCGAACCAGCTCACGTAGACCGCGGGATGGTTGCCGAAGCGGCCGAACTCGTAAGTGTCTCCGTCCGGATCGCGGTAAAGACCATCTCGCCACCAGGCCGGATCTTGCCACCCGTCACCGGCATCGATGAAGGCACGGTACTGGGCAACCGTGATCGGATAGCGGGCAACCCGGAGAGGCTCGACCCGCTTAGGCTTCCGTTCCTTCACCGGCGAATTCGCGTCCGTCGGATTGGACAGGATGGAGACCGTAACGGTGCCGCCGTCCACCGGCCGCCAGTCGATCCTAGGGGTGCCGTCTTCGTTTACGCCGACGCCCCAGCGCGACGGATGCTCGCCTAATACATCGAGCCGCTCGCCGATCAGCAGCCGGCGCCTGTTTGTCGTCTCCGGCCTCTCCAGCTCCACCAGCATCTCATCCGGATCGATCGGCCCCAGGAACTCCCGCTTCTCGTCATTGAGCGCCAATTCGGTGCCAATCTGTTTGAGCGCCGCCGCAGCTTCACGAGCGCGTTCATGCGACCACTGGTAGCTCGGGTTTTTCTGCTTCTCCAGCCACGTTTCGGCGTCAGCCTGGAGCTGGCGAAGCACACGCAGGACCTCGCGGCGCTGGCCGATCCAGTCCTCGAGCTTCGGCCAGTGGCGCAGCAGCGCTTCGTGCGCGACCTCAACCAGCTCGTCGCCGCTCGTCCAGTCGCGGCCCGTGACCAGAAGCCGTTCGTCCGCCAACCTGTGCGCGACAGTCTGGCCAATGGCGCTCAGCTCCTTCAGGGGGGCGCGTCGGCGAAGGTCCGTTCGCGCCTCCTCCACATGCACCAGCGCGGTGAAGACACCGGGAACGGCCTCCTGCTCCTCCGGCGTCAGGCGTGCATACACTCCCTCTGCGTGCGTCACGATCGACCGGGCAAGCCGGCCCACCTTTTCGTACGCGTGCATGGTCAGCGCGCCGCGGCGCCCGGTCTGCGCGTCCCAGAGTTGCCTGAGGGCGAACTCGAGCAGCGGCAGGTCTCCCGGCTGATCCTCGGCATCGTTCAGCAGCGCCTCGACGAGCACGGGATCCACGATCAGGTGCGTCTTCTCGGCCGGCTTGCGGATCGCGGCTTCCAGCCCCTCGCGAAGCAGCGCCGGTAGGTGGACTGTTGCCTCGCCGACAAGCCGGGCGGCGAGCGGAGGATGTTGGCTGAGCAGCTCGCCCCAATAGTCCGCGCGGAGCGTGAGTACGATCTGAATGCCACGCTCACGCACGGCATTGAGCAGCATTGTGATGAAGGCGGCCGCGCCCTCGGGGCGGTAGGTGTAGAGCTCTTCCCATTGGTCGACGATAAGCAGCAGATCTGTTGTGCCCGGCTCCTGGCCGAAAATGTCATTGACGGCAAGACGAAGCCGGCTGGCCCCATCGTCGCGGAGGCTGGCTGCCAGCGTCTTGGCCTCCGAGTATGCTTGGTTCTTCGACCACGCGAGGACGCGCTGTGGCTCCCAGAGCGGCAGCAGCGCCTGGGCGAGAGCGAAGAACGGGTCCTGGCCGGGGTGGTCGATGATCGCGATCTGCCAGACCCGGCCGCCGCTTTGCCGGCGCAGGCGGGGACAAGGCCCGCCCGTGCCAGGGAGGACTTGCCGCTCCCGGAGGCACCGACGACCGCGACGAGAGGGTATAGGCTGACCGCTGCCACCAGCTTCTGAAGTTCTTCCTCGCGACCGAAGTAGAACGCTTGGTCCTCCTCTCGGAAAACCCGAAGCCCGCGGTAGGGACAGAACAGCGTGCGCGGGTCTGGGTGACCTTCGTCGTAAAGCTCGGCCGGCGGATGTCATTCGAGCGCCCCGAGGATGAGGTCCGCCGCCCGCGGGTCCCACGCCTCGACCCAGACGTTCTGCGACAGGAACCCGAGGCCGGCGTGGGCGAGCGCGCCCTCGCTGAGCAACACCGGGATGACCCGGAAGCCCTCGCGCCCGTTCGCGCGCTGCCGGACCTCGCGGTCGATCGCGGCATAGACCTCGCGTTGCTGCCATGATCCCAAACCGCGCGGGCCGATCGCGATGGCAACTGCGTCGCAATCGGCGAGGTGACTTTCCAGCGCCGAGGGCCAATGCTCGCCGGGGCTCAGATACCAGTCGTCCTTAAAGGGGATGACGCCACGTTCCCTGAGCGCCTGCGCCAAGCGCTCAACGCATGCGATGTCGCGGCGGTTATAACTGAGGAAGATCCGGAAAGGCTCGGCCACGCGTCCCCCGTCCGCGGCTGTGACGGCAAGGTTCTTGGTTCGGAAGCTTAGACCCCGACCGCGCTCCTCGCCACCTTCGTTGCAGTGACGCTGCCGCCCCCTCTGTGACGCGTCCGTGACGCAACCAGCGTCATGCACAAGCGGTTGGGGACGCTTATGGTTCTACCGGCGATGACGCTGTGACGCTGGCAACTCTTTCAAAAGAAGAAAGCGCTAAGGCAATATTTTCGGTGGCGCTAATTCGGGGCACCTCGCCGGTCGAAGCCACGCGCCGCGCGCATACCTCCGCGCTTTACGGCGCTTACCCGCCGGAGCGTAAGCCACCTCAAAAGAGAGAAAAACTCTTCCCGCTGCTTACCTGTGGCTTACCCGCTAGCAGCAGGCGACTCGCAACGGCCCGTAAGCCTCTGAAAACATGGTGCCGGATGAGGGATTCGAACCCCCGACCTACTGATTACAAATCAGCCGCTCTACCAGCTGAGCTAATCCGGCGGGTTGCGGTCTTGAACTTGCGTTCGTCTGATCGGGCCGACGATAGCGCGCGGCGCGGTTGTCGCCAAGCCGGATTGACCCTGGTCGCGTTGCCGCGCGCGCGGCGCAACCGGCACTTTCACATCGCGGTCAGGGATGCTATCAAAAGGGTCTCCCGGGGAGAGGACCAAAAATGGTAAGCAACGCTCAAAGGGTCATTCAGGCGATCGTTCGCGCCCTTGATGAACCGCCCGCGCGCGAACGGCGTCTCCGCAACCCGACCGTCACCATCTCGCGGACCCTCGGCAGCGGCGGCAGCCAAATCGCCGAACAGGTAGCGGCGCGGCTTGGCGTCGATATGTACGGCACGGAAATCATCAGTGGGATCGCCGCGGAGGCCAATGTCAGCCGCGCGCTGATCACCCAGCTCGAAGAGAAGCTCGACGCGGTCGACGCGTGGATCTATTCGGCGGTCTTCGGCAAACATATCTCGCGCGATGAATACGTGCGCTTTTTGTCGACGGTCATCCGCGGCCTATATCACACTGGCGGCGTGATCATCGGGCGCGGCAGCCACGTCATCCTCGCTGGCCGCGATGTGCTCAGGGTGCGTATCGTCGGCTCGGTCGAAGCCTGCGCGACAAGGGTTTCGGAAAACGAAGGCATCAGCTACGCCGAGGCCAAGCGCAAGGTCCAGGACAGCAACAAGCGGCGCGGCAAATTCATTTGGGACCTGTTCCACAGTCGCTACAACGATCCGACCAATTTCGATCTGGTCGTCAACACCGACTACTTCCGCAAGCTCGACGACATCGTTGAGATCATCATGCTGGCGGTCAAGGCCCGCGGTCTGGAGCGCCGGCCGCACGAGGCCGCCGAAGGAGCTTCGAGCCGCCAGTAGGGAGCGAAACTTAGCGAACCCCAGGGGAATTGGGTGAAGGCATTATGCGCTGATGAGGCTTGCGAGGAAGTCGTCGTCCCATGCGGCGACCTTTCGCCGGAGACGCAAGGAGTCCTTGCCGGGTGCCTTTCGGATGAGGTTGTGGGCCATGTGCTTGATGGTGGTGAAGTTGGCCGGTGCGTGGTCGGTGCGCAGGCGGCATTCGTCATCGCGAAAGATCATGTCCATGACCCAGTGGAGGCTGTTCTCGATAGCCCAGTGTGAGCGGATGATCGGTCCCATTTGCTCGGCGGGAAGCGTCAGCGATGTGACGTAGAGGCGCGTTTCGGCCTCGGCTTTCTCTCCGGTTTCGCGGGTGCTTTCGACTATGACGACGGCTGCGAGGCCCGGCCAGCGATGGCGCTTCTGGAGCCAGGCGATGTCCTCGATCACCGTCGTGGTCCGCGTTTCGATGCGGCCATGATCGCCATCGACCGTCCGGTGGCGGCGGATCGGCGTGTCCTTGAAGCCATCGGCTTTCTGTTCCGCCACGAACAGCGTGACATCGTCGTGCAAGCTTGGCTGGTTGGCCTTGAGCGCGAGGATGTAATCGGCCTTCTTGTCGATAATCGTCCTGGCGATCTCGCGCTGGCAGCCGATGGCATCGATGCTGACGATCGCGCCCTCGATCGCCAGCATCTCCAACAGACAAGGGATGGCCACGATCTCGTTCGACTTTTCCGCGACCTTGACCTGGCCGAGCACCAGCCGCTGGCGCGTGGCGAAGGCGGAAACCATGTGGACTGGCGCCTCGCACCCTTCTTCTGATAGCTGCGGCGCAAGGCCTTGCCGTCGATTGCGATGACTTCGGCCGGCGCGCCGTTGACCGCCGCCACCCAGGCGACAAAGCAGTGCTCGAAGCGCTCCGCATCCACCGTGGCGAGGATGGCGCCAAGCTGGTCGTGCGACGGCGTGCCGTCGCAAAACGGCCGAAACCGGCGCAGAAGCTCAAGCTTCTTCTCGCCGAACCGGGCGATATCAACGATGGTCTCAGCCCCCGCCAGCACCGCAAGCAGGAACAGCAGCAGCACTTCGTCGAGGGGATAGACCACCTTGCCGCGTTGCCGCGGATCCGCAAGATCTTCAAAATGATCCAGAAAAACAACCGCTTCGCTGAAACAGCCCGCACGCTCCATCGTGACCTCCCGACACCGAATCAGAGGCCACCTATCAATTCAGTCCTTTACCCGATTGTCACCAACTTCTTCACCCAATCACCCTGTAGCGAACCCGCGTCGCGGTTGACGCAGGGCGAGTGGAAATTTAACATATCGATCTTTCCAGCGACGGATGAGTGACGGCTAAGTTATGAAAATTAGGAATTCGATTAGATCCGCGAAAACGCGCGAGCGGAACTGCTTGGTGGTGCGCCGGAAGGGCCGGCTCTATGTCATCAACAAGCGCCACCCCCGGTTCAAGACCCGCCAGGGCTGAGACCGCGCGGGTTCAGGCGTCAAGGCCGGTCGCGCGCAGCGCCACGACCCGCCCGCACAAAAATCCACCGAACGCCGAGAGTATCGGCACCATCCCCAGCGAAGCTACCCAGGCAAAGAAGGTGATTGCCGCGGCGAGGCGCAGCAGGTGCACGGCTGCCCCGACCCACCGTGGGTGTGTCCGCTCGCCCTCGGCGCTGGGGTTCAAGCGCATCGATGCGTAATACCCAAAGCCGACGATGAGGCCGAGCGCGGCGTAGGACAGCACCGTGTCCAGCGTGATCGAGTCGGGCGCGAATGCGTTCATGGTCCTCATATTTCGTCGACTTGGCGCCATTGCGCCCCAGACGCCCGCTTTACCACGCCCGCCTCGCGCGCGTCGAGATCCCCCGGCGCGGACATTCCCGCGGACATCGCGCGGGAGGTGCAGCTCACGAATGTTGCACCCGCGCACTTCTTCCGGTTGCATTTTGCTGCGTTGCACAAAAACTCTTGATTGTCGGCGCGACTCGCCTATTCTTATGTACAAGCTTCGCTGGCAAACGCGGGACTAGAGAACAAACAGACGAAACTTTTGAAGGGAGGATCCGCCGCAAAGGTGAACTTGACTCGAAAGTGCGAGGTAACACCGATGACCGGATTCAACAACCCTAAAAGCTTAGAAACGAAAACAGTAAACGAGCCCAATCCCGTTTTCACCATCGCCGAGCTTTCCGGCGCCGAGATCGAACTGTATGTCCGCCGCGGCCGGCGGCTACGGGCAGCTCACCTGGCTCTGTGGGGCCAGCAGATGATCCAGACCTGGAAAAGCCTGTTCCGCCGACCCGGCCGAACTCGTTGCCCAGCCGAGCCGCTGACGCGGCGCGGCGGGGCGGGGCGGGGCGGGGCTCAGCGCAGATGCTCGATCAGCAACGCGATGGCGAAGCCGAGCAGCACGGCGGAGGCTATTCGCGCCACGGCGGTCCGCACCGCCAGGCGCACCAACCAGCGGCGGATATGGTTCGCCGCCCAGGCCATTGGCGCCTGCCAGGCGACATTGATCGCGATCAACGTCGCGGACAATGCGATAAGCTGCGCCGGGACCTGGCCGCGCCCGGTGTCGACGAAGTTCGGATAGAGCGCCAGAAACAGCACCAGAACCTTGGGATTCAGAACGTTGGTCAGCAGGGCGGCGCGACACGCGCCGCCCGCGCTGAGGCGTTTGCCGTCGCCGTCGCCGATCAGGCTCCCGGCATCGCGAAAACCCTAAATCCCGAGCCACGCCAGATACAGCGCGCCGGCGAAGGCCATGGTTTTGAACAGCACCGGCGAGCGCGCGATGAGCACTGACAGGCCGAACACCGCCAACGCCGTGTGGACCAGCAGACCAAGCTGAACCCCCGCGACCGCGGCGTAACCGACGGCGCGCCCCGATGTCAGGGCGCAGCGCAAAATCAAGAACGTGTCCGGTCCCGGCGAGACGACGATCGCCGCCGCGGCCAACGCGAAGGCCGCCAGCGTCGAGCCCTCTAGCGGCATCCGCCGATCGTTCGGCGCGCGCTTGTATCGGCGCCGTCCCCTCGCCTCACATTGGCGCCTTGGCCATCGGCCCGATCATGCTGGCCGGATCGACCCAGGCGTCGAACTGCTCGGCCGTCACCAGCCCGGAGTCGACCGCCGCGGCCTTCAGCGTCTTGCCTTGCGCGAACGCCGTCTTGGCGATCTTGGCGGCGTTGTCGTAGCCGATGTGCGGATTGAGCGCGGTGACCAGCATCAACGAGCGGTTCATCAGCTCGCCGATCCGCTCGCGGTCGGCCTCGATGCCCGACGACGCAATTGTCGGTGAAGCTGAGGCAGGCGTCGGCGAGCAGCGCGATCGACTGCAGCAGGTTATAGATCATCACCGGCTTGAACACGTTGAGCTCGAAGTGGCCGGTCGCGCCGGCGAACGGTGATCGTCACGTTGTTGCCCATGACCTGAGCGCAGACCTGGGTCATCGCCTCGCACTGGGTCGGGTTGACCTTGCCCGGCATGATCGATGAGCCCGGCTCGTTGGCCGGAAGAACCAGCTCGCCCAGTCCGCTGCGCGGTCCCGAGGCGAGGAAGCGGATGTCGTTGGCGATCTTGTTGAGCGAGGCGGCGAGCACGTTGAGAACGCCCGACGCTTCGACGATGGCGTCATGGGCGGCCAAAGCTTCGAACTTGTTGGCGGCGGTGACGAAGGCGAGCCCGGTCAGGCCGCGACCTCGGCGGCGAACGCCTCGGCGAAACCTTCGCGGCGTGTTCAGCCCGGTGCCGACGGCGGTGCCGCCCTGGGCGAGGCATAAGAGCCGGGGCAAGGCTCCCTCCACCCGCGCGATGCCGTTGGCAAGCTGGGCGGCGTAGCCGGAAAACTCCTGACCCAGGCTCAGCGGCGTCGCGTCCTGGGTGTGGGTCCGGCCGATCTTGATGATGTCCGAAAACGCCTTCGCCTTCGCATCAACGGCGCCATGCAGATGGCGCAGGGCCGGCAGCAGCCGGTTGTTGAGCTCGAGGACCGCGGCGATGTGCATGGCCGTCGGGAAGGTGTCGTTCGACGACTGCGAGCGGTTGACGTGGTCGTTGGGGTGGACCGGCGACTTGGCGCCGATCTCGCCGCCGAGCAGCTCGATCGCCCGGTTGGCAATGACTTCGTTGGCGTTCATGTTGCTCTGGGTGCCCGAGCCGGTCTGCCAGACGACCAGCGGGAAGTGGTCGTCCAGCCGGCCGCCGATGACCTCGTCGGCGGCCGCGGCGATCGCCTCGCCGATCTTCGCCTCCAGCTCGCCGAGGGCGACGTTGGCCAGGGCCGCGGCCTTCTTCTGGAGCCCCAAGGCGTGGATCAAGGGCAGCGGCATCCGTTCGCCGCCGATCTTGAAGTTCTCCAACGACCTTTGCGTTTGCGCGCCCCAGTAGCGATCGGCCGGCACCTCGACCGCGCCCATCAAGTCGCTTTCGACGCGAGTGTCCGTTTTCGTGTTCATGCCGCATCTCCCATACGCAAGGTTACCCGGCCGGCGACGCGTCCTTCCGGCCGAGAGCGGCGTTGAACGCGCCAACCGCATTAAGCGCCTCTTCGAGGTTATCGCTTTCGCTCCGGCCGGAGGCGCGACGCGGCTTGAAGCCATGATCGCCGTCCTTGAGCCAGTGGACCCTGATCGCCGGCGAGAGCGGATAACCGCTGACCTCGGCCAACGCGCCGAACGGGTCGCGGGTTCCCTGCAGATCAGCGTCGGGGTCCGCAACGCGCGAAGATGCTCGATCCGGGTCTTCTCCGGCGCGCCGGGAGGGTGGAACGGATAGCCGAGGCAGACCAGGCCGAGCACGCCGGCCTCGTCGGCGATCATGCTCGCCATCCGCCCGCCGAGCGACTTGCCGCCGATGACCGTGCGGCCGGGGTCGAGCCCGGCCATTGGCCGCGCCAAGCGTCTTGCAGGACACCGGTCCGGTCCGGCGGCCGGCGCCTCCCGTTCGCCGCGCTCGGCCATGTAGGGGAACTCGAAGCGGATGACGCGGATGCCGCGCCCGCCGAGGCCGGTGGCGAGGAAGGCCATGAACGCGCTGTCCATCGCCGCGCCCGCCCCGTGGGCGAACGCAGGCCACCTGCGCGTATTCCGGCCCGTCGATCAGCACGGCTGGCGGCTCGCCCGTCACCCCGTCTCGCACCGCCTGCGTCCCTCGCTCCAAGCCGCCCGGCCGGTAAGGCCGCGGGCGTCAGTGGCCGTCGCCGCCCGGCTTCATGAACTCGGCGAAGAAGTCGTTGCCCTTGTCGTCGACGACGATGAAGGCCGGAAAGTCCTCGACCTCGATCTTCCACATCGCTTCCATGCCGAGTTCGGGATACTCGATGCACTCGACCTTCCTGATGCAGTCCTGGGCGAGCCGCGCCGCCGGCCCGCCGGTGGAGCCGAGGTAGAAGCCACCGTGGGCCTTGCAGGCATTGGTCACCTGCTGCGACCGGTTGCCCTTGGCCAGCATGACCATGCTGCCGCCCGCGGCCTGGAACTGATCGACGTAGGCGTCCATGCGTCCCGCCGTGGTCGGTCCGAACGAGCCCGACGCCATAGCCTTCCGGGGTCTTGGCCGGGCCGGCGTAATAGACCGGGTCCTTTATGTAGTCGGGCAGGCCCTGCGCCGGAATCGAGCCGCTCCTTGATCTTGGCGTGGGCGATGTCGCGTGCGACGACCATCGGGCCCGACAGGGAAACGCGGGTCTTGATCGGATACCGACTCAGGTCGAGAGATTTCCGCCATCGGCATGTTGAGGTCGATCTGCACCACGTCGGCGGTCAGCGCGTCTTCGTCGATCTCGGGCATGTAGTGGGCGGGATCGGTTCGAGCTGTTCCAGGAACACGCCGTCCCTGGTGATCTTGCCGAGCGTCTGTCGGTCGGCCGAGCACGAAACGCCGATGCCGACCGGGCAGGAGGCGCCGTGGCGCGGCAGGCGGATGACGCGCACGTCATGGCAGAAGTACTTGCCGCCGAACTGCGCGCCGATGCCCGTCTGCTGGGTCAGCTGTGGACCTCGTCTTCCATCTCGACGTCGCGGAAGGCCTGGCCGTGCTTGTTGCCCTCCGTCGGCAGGCCGTCGAGATAGCGCGTCGAGGCCAGCTTCACGGTCTTGAGGTTGAGCTCGGCCGAGGTGCCGCCGATGACGATCGCGAGGTGATAGGGCGGGCACGCCGCGGTGCCGAGCGTCCGGATCTTCTCGTCCACGAACTCGAGCAGCCGCGCCGGGTTCAACAGCGCCTTGGTCTCCTGGTAGAGGAAGGTCTTGTTGGCCGAGCCGCCGCCCTTGGCGATGAACAGGAACTTGTATTCGTCGCCGGCGGCCGCCTAGAGGTCGATCTGGGCGGGCAGGTTGGTGCCGGTGTTGACCTCTTCGTACATGTCGAGCGGCGCCACCTGCGAATAGCGCAGGTTGTCCTCGGTGTAGGCTGCGGATGCCTTCCGCCAGCTATGCCTCGTCGTGGCCGCCGGTGAAGACGTGATGGCCCCTCTTGCCCATGATGATGGCGGTGCCGGTGTCCTGGCACATGGGCAGCACGCCGGCCGCGGCGATGTTGGCGTTCTTCAGAAGCTCGAAGGCGACGAAGCGGTCGTTGTCCGATGCTTCCGGGTCGTCGAAGATCTAACGCAATTGGGCGAGGTGCCCGGGCCGCAGCAGGTGCGAGATGTCGTGAAAGGCTTCCTCGGCCAGCAGCGTCAGCGCGCGGCCGTCTACCTTGAGGACCTCGCGCCGCCGACCGATGGTCGCGACGTAATCGCCGGTGATCTTGCGATAGGGAGTCGCTCCGCGGCCAGCGGGAACATTTCAAAATAGGTATCGTTTGCCATCGCCGAGCCCTCTTACCCCTATGTCCACTGTTCTTGCCGAAGCGGGCGGAGAGTATCGGTTCGAGCGGCCCTTGACCATCCCGTCGTCACGGCATCATTCGATGGCCTTTGCGGGCGGCGGGATGGTAAACTATCGTTCATGTCCGTCGATGCAGCCCTTTCCGCGCCGCCTGCTCCCGCCGCCGATGCCGGCGCGACGCCGGTCGCACTGGCGCGGCCGGAACTGCC
>CAWDWD010000006.1:0-26590 GCA_963805915.1 uncultured Alphaproteobacteria bacterium | reverse complement strand
GGCCATGGCGCAAGCTCGCCATCGCGCCGCGGTGGAACGCGCCATACTTGAGGATGCGGCGGTAGAGGCTTGGCACCGTCGCGAAAATGCTGATCCCAAAGCGCTCGATCAACGCCGGCCAGACGGCGGGATCGGCGGGGCCATTGTAGAGCACCGCCGTTGCTCCGTTGGCCCACGGGTCGATCAGGCCAACGCCCAGGGTGTAGGTCCAGTTGAAGGCGCCGGCGTGGAGGATGATGTCGCCGGCGCCGATACCGTACCAGCCGCGATACATCGGCCGGCGGCCCCAGGCACTGCGGTGGGCGTGCAGCACGCCCTTTGGCTGGCCGACAGTGCCGGAGGTGTAGATCAGAAACGCGGGATCCTCGGCGGCGGTATCGGCGTAGTCGATCGGCTCGGCATCGCGCGCCAGGGCCTCGATCAGCGCGGTGTCCAGCACCCGCACGTCGGGTGCGCCGGCTGGTGGGCGAGGGCGAGGCCGTCGGCCAGAGCCAGCGCGGCGGCGGCGGAATCCTCAAGCAGAAACTCCGCTTCCTCCCCGGTCAGCGCCGCCGATGATGGCAACGCCACCAGCCCGGCGGCGAGCGCGGCGAAGAAGGAGAGAACGTAGCCGAGATCGTTGTCCATCCGGATCATCAACCGCTCGCCCGCCGCCAACCCCATGTGGCGCAATCCACCAGCCAGCCGACGTACCGCCAGATCCAGTTCGCGGTAACTCCAGGCCCGCTCCTTACTCTCGCCGCCAACGATGATCAGCGCGGTCTTGTCCGGATGTGCCGCGGCGCGTCCGGCAAGGCAGTAGCGGGCGATGTTGAAGCGTTCGGGCGGCGGCCTCATCGTCCCAGCGTAGACCGCGATGAGGCTCTGGCGAACCGGAACCACGATTAAGTCAGCCGTCGGCTTTTTGTTCGGCTCATGGGAAAATTTATTGCGCGTCAGATTGGGGAAACGTTGCACATCAATTGGTTACGCGGAATCATATAGGTCATTCTGACCTATTTTATGGGTCAGAATGACCTATGACAGCCTGTTTCCTCCATGGGCTGGTCGAGCGCCGTTTTACTTGACAAACTGCCCGATCCGCGGACACGGCGTGGCGTTCGCGGTTTTCCAGGACATCGGTCATAAAATAAGATAATATTCCGCCTCGTAGTTTTTCCTGGGTGTCTTTGGGGGGTATCGTGAGCGAACCGTTGTTCGGAGAGGATGTGCTGTTTCAACAGCGGCTGCTGAAGGCGGCGGGGCTTTACCCGGGTGCGCTCGACGGTATCTGGGGACCGCTCACCGATCGGGCCGCGCACGCTTTCGCCGCCGCTGGCAACGCCATCGCCGAGCGGGCCGGCCTATTCGACCCGCGCTCGGAGCGCCTCATCGCGTCGTTGCAATTGAACGCCCAGGAGGCCGCGCGAACGCTGCTGAAGCGGGCGAGGAAGGCTGGCCTCGATGCGCGCATCATCTCGGGCACGCGCGGATATGCCGAGCAGAATCGGCTTTTCCGCCAGGGCCGCTACGGCAATCCCGGGCGTTGCGTCACCAAGGCCCGTGGCGGGCGAAGCAATCACAATTTTGGGATCGCCTGGGATATCGGCCTGTTCGACGCGGGCCGCTACATCACCGACCACGCGAGCTATGAGCGCGCGGCGGACGTTGGCCTGATCGGCTCGCTTGAGTGGGGCGGCGCCTGGCCGCGATTCCAGGACCGGCCGCACTACCAGATGGCCACCGGCTTGTCGGTTGCGTCGGTGCGGCGGCGTTTCGAGGCCGGCGAACCGTACTGTTGAGCCGGGCCCGGCAAGGCGGCCTCACTCAACCGGCGCCAGCTTGCGGTCCGAGGCGGCGGTCAATGAACTCCAGCACCGTCGTATCGATGGCGAAGTGGGGCAGGTTGTTGTGGCCGGCGCCCTCGATCCAGCGGATCTCTTTTGGCTCGACGGCGGCATCATAGAGCGCCTGGCCGAAACGCGCCGGCACGACAATGTCGTTCTCCCCGTGAACGAGCAGGAGCGGCGCGCCGATGTTGGCGACCTTGGCGTGCGAGTGGAAGCGATCCTTGATCAGCGTGCGGACCGGCGCGAACGGGTAGCGCCCGGCCGCGACATCGACCACCGAGGACGGCGCGCCCTCGACGACGACGGCGGCGACCGGCTGGTCTAGCGCGGCCTGCTCGACCGCGACATGGATCGCAACGGCGCTACCCAAAGATTTGCCGTAAAGTACCGTGCGCGCCAACGAAACGCCCTCGGCAAGGGTATAGCGCAACGCCGCCCGGCCGTCCTCGTACAGTCCATCCTCCGACGGCTTGCCGGGATTATCGCCGTAGCCGCGATAGCCGACCAGCAGAACACCGAGCCCCGCGTTAAGGTAAGGGCGCGCCCTTTTCGCCCGAGAGGCGATATTTCCCCCGTTGCCGTGAAAGTAGACGAGCGTCGGTCTGCCGTTGCTGGCCGGCTTGTACCATGACGTCAGGGCCAGGCCGTCGGCGGTCATCAGCCTCACCTCCGCCATGTCGCCGGCGCCCACGGCGGCCGGGCTGCCGACGTGAGATGACGGGATGAACAGCAGATTGCGCTGAAAGACGTAAAGCGTCCCGACCACCAGGACGTAAACCGCCGCAAGAATGATGAGGCTCAGCGTCATGCGCTTAAGGGGTCGCCGCGCCCGCCCCATACCGGCCCTTCGTCAATCCCATCAATGCCGAGGCTCGGAGCGGTCGTCGGGCGCCGGTATCCGCGTTGGGAGATGATCGTCCTCGAACAGGATGCGGTTGGCGGCGCCATCGAGATCATCGAATTGTCCGGACTTCAGGGCCCACAGAAAGGCGCCGAGTCCGAGCAGGCCCAGGAGCAACGCCGCCGGTATGAGATACAGTAGAATATCCACCTCAGAAAGCGCTCCCGCGGTTGAGGCGCAAGGCGTTGACGATGACCACCAGGGATGACGTGGACATGGCGATCGCCGCGATCAAGGGCGTGACGAAGCCGGTGACCGCGAGCGGAATCGTGGTCGCGTTGTAGAAGAAGGCGAGGCCGAGATTTTCCCTGACCAGCCGGCCGGCCCGGCGGGCAACGCCGAGAGCCTCGAGCACCGGGGCCAGCCGGTCGCCCTGGAAAACCAGATCGGCGGCGGTCTGGCTCACGTCGATGGCTGTCGACGGCGACATCGAGACGCTCGCCGCGGCCAAGGCCGGGGCGTCGTTGAGCCCGTCGCCGACCATCAGCACGCGGGCGCCGGCCGCGGCCAGTTCCTCCAGCCGGCGCACCTTGTCGGTGGGCGCGCAGCCGCCGCGCCACGTCTCGATCCCGACCTCGGCCGCGACGCCCGCCACCACCGCTTCGCGATCGCCGGACACAAGCTCGACACTGAACCCGCGCGAGATCAGCCTCGCGACAATCTCGGCGGCATCGGCGCGCGGCCGGTCGGCGAATGCGAAACGGACCGGCGCTTGCCCCGGCCGCGAAAACCAAAGCTCCGGACCCACGGCGGCGTCCGCCGCGAAGGCCAGGTCGTTCGCGCCGACGAAGGCCCGGCTGCCGAGCCGAACCGGGCCGTCGGGTGTCGCTCGCTCGAGACCCAATCCGGGCATCTCCTCGACTCCGGAAGCGACGGCGCCGGCGATACCGCGATCCTCGGCGGCGCGCACGAGTGCGCGGGCCAGGGGGTGGCGACTGGCCCCGGCCAATTGCGCCGCCTGGGTCAGCGCTTGCCGCTCGATCTCAGTGTTCGCGGCGTGGCCGATGAGATGCGGCCGGCCGTCGCTCAGCGTTCCGGTCTTGTCGAACACCACCGTATCGACTTCGGCGAGCCGCTCCAGCGCCGTGCCCGACTTGAGCAAAATGCCCCGGCGCAGCAGCCGGCCGGAGGCGAGCACCTGAACCACCGGGACGGCCAAGGCCAGCGCGCACGGGCAGGTGATGATCAGGACCGCGATGGCGTTGAGCAGGGCTTCCTGCCAGATCGCGCCGGCGCCGAGCCACCAGCCGAGGAACGTCAACAAGGCCAAGCTATGGACGACCGGCGCGTAAAGCCTGGCAACCCGCTCGGCAAGCCCGACGAACCGGCCACGCTGCTGTTCGGCCGCCTCGATCAGCCTGGCGATCTCGGCGAGCAGGGTTGCCTCGCCAACGGCGGTTACGGTGATGCGCAGCGGGCCGGAGAGGTTGATGGTACCGGCGAACACGCGGCCGCCGGTCGCAACCGGCTTGGGCGCGCTCTCGCCATCGATCAACGAGGTATCGATGTCGCTGGCGCCGTCCGCGATGACGCCGTCGACGCCGATGCGTTCGCCGGTGGCGGTGAGCACGCTCATGCCCGGCTCGACCCGGCCCGGCGCGAGCAGCCGCTTCGCGCCATCCGGCCCGAGCACTGTCACCGCCGCGCCACCCAGGGCGAGCAAATGCTCCGCCGCCGAGCGCGCGCGGCCACGGGCAAGCAGATCAAGGTAGCGGCCGACGAGCAGAAAAAACAGCAATCCGACCGCGGAATCAAAGTAGGCGTGTTCGGCGCCGCGCATGGTCTGGTACAGGCTCATCGCCGTTGCCAGCACGACGCCAAGCGAGATCGGCACGTCCATATTGGTGCGGCCTAAGGCCACGACCGAGAGCGCCGAGCGAAAGAACGGGCGACCGGCATAGGCGATCGCCGGCATCGCGATGAGCGCGGATATCCAATGCAGCAGGTCGCGGGTCGCCGGACCCATGCCTTGCGTCGCGCCGGCCCAGATCGAGACCGATAGCAGCATCACGTTGCCACCGGCAAAACCGGCCACCGCCATCGCCCGCAGCAGCTCGCTCTCGCGCCGCCGCCGCTCGCCGTCAATCAGCGCGGGATCGAATGGTACAAGCCGGTAGCCGAGCCGGTTGACGACGCCGACCAGGCTTTCGGCGTCGGTTTGCTTTCCGTCCCAGGCGAGCGCCAGCCGCCGCGTGGTCATGTTGACGCGGGCCGCGAGGACGCCGGGCTCGCGGGCAAGCACGGATTCGATGAGCCAGACGCACGCCGCGCAGTGCAGACCCTCGACCACCAGGTTGACGCTCTTGCGATCGCCGCCGACGCCAGGCTCATCGCGGACATAGCTGGCGAGGTCGGTGCTCAGATCCTCTTCGGGTTTGGGCGCCCGTTGTTCGGGATCGAGCGTTCGCCTGCGGTAGTAGTCCTCGAGACCGAGACCCGCGACCAACGCGTAGGCCGCGGCGCAGCCCCGACAGCAAAAGCGGCGATCGTCGGCGGCCGATCCGTCGACCGGTACGGGCAGGCCGCAATGTCGACAGGCGGCGGCGGTCGAGGGCTTGACCGGTGGCGTCGCGCCGCGCGTTATGGCAGGCGCCGGCGTGCTCACTTAACGAAAAGTCGGCGGATCGTCTGGTAGGTTTCTTCGTCCCGGTGGGCGTTGATCCGGGCGTCCCATTGGCCGGCGAACGGCAGGGCGACTTTGGCCACGTAGAGTCCCGCGGCCCGGCGCTCAAAGCTGAGCGCCTGATCGAAGCCCGCCGCCGTCGGGCGGATCAGACTGGCGTCGATGCTCAGATAATCAACGGGATAGCCGTCGCGATCGACAAACGAGACCGTAACTTCCGCGTCATGCCGGCCGTCCGAAGTGACGCTCGACGCGGCTTGAACATCCATCCGCCAGCCGCGTTTGCCCTGTTCACGCTGCGCCGCAAGGGTGTCGTTGTAGCGAAGTCCTTCATTATAGGCGTCGTCGCTTTGCAGGCCGGGGAATGTCTTCACCGCGAGCGTCGCCATGATCGCGTTGACGACAACCACCAACCCCATCAAGCCGACGAAGATCCACGGATACCACCAGCCGCGCTGGCGTGCCTGGGCCATGGGCTCAGCCTCCGCTCGAAACCGTTGACGCGCGCGCCGTCGCGCCGCCGCCGGATTTGGCGGGGCCGTTGAAGGCCCCGGGCACTTCGACCGTCTCGCGGGTGGCGAGGTCGATGAGGTAGAAACCGAACTCGGTCCGCGCGCCGGAGAGGCTGCTCGCCGGCGCCTTGACGAAAACGCGGATGCTGCCGACGTCGTCGGGTGGCACCTCAACCTCGACATACGGTCCCGGCTCATTGTGACGGCCAAAAACGGCGATCTCGGCGCCGATCAAGCCGTCGGTGGCGAGCAAATAGGTCTTATGTTCGCGGACCATGTTGACGATCTTGAAGATGTAACCGTTGCGGATCGAGCCGTCCGAAAGCTTGACGTAGAGCGGCTGGCGATCCTGCAGGACGTTGACGTGAAGCCGCGAACGCGTTGATAGGCTGAAGGCCATCGCCGCGGTGACGACCGCCAGAAGGACCGCGTAGGCAACAGTGCGCGGCCGGACCAGGCGGAAGCGGGTATTCTTGTCGCCATCGGCGCGGGCAAGCTGATTGGCGATGGAGTCATAGGTAATCAGCTCGCGCGGGAGCCCGAATCGGTCCATGACCGAGTTGCAGGCGTCGACGCACAGAGCGCACCCGATGCAGGCCATCTGCTGGCCCTTGCGGATATCGACGCCGGTGGGGCAGACCTGGTAGCACAGGCCGCAGTCGACGCAGTGGCCGCGGCCCGCGAACGACTGGCCCTTGCGCGCGCCGCCGCGCGGTTCTCCGCGCCACTCCTCATAGGTGACGACGAGCGAGTCCTCGTCGAACATCGCGCCCTGGAAGCGTGGCCAGGGGCACATATAAATGCAGACCTGTTCGCGCGCCCAACCGGCGAGGACGTAGGTCGTCGCGGAGAACAGAGCAACGAAGCCGTAGATGGCGACGGAAGCCTGCCCAGTGAAGAACTCGCGCACGACCGTCGGCGCGTCGTTGAAGTACATGATCCAGGCACCGCCGGTGGCCACGGAGATGAGTACCCAGGCCGCGTGCTTGGCGATCTTCTTGCCGATTTTCCCTCCCGTCAGCGGTCCCTTGTCAAGCTTGATGCGGGCGTTGCGGTCGCCCTCGATCTTGCGTTCGACCCACATGAACAGATCGGTCCAGACGGTCTGCGGACAGGTGAAGCCGCACCACACACGGCCGAATAGCGAGGTGACGAAGAACAGGCCAATGGCGCCGAGGATGAGAATGCCGGTGAGGTAGTAGATTTCCTGCGGCCAGATTTCGAGCCCGAAGAAATAGGCCTTGCGTCCAACCATGTCGATCAACAGGGCTTGGTCAGGCGCGTTCGGGCCGCGATCCCAGCGGATCCAGGGGGCGACGTAGTAGAGGCCGAGGAGGACCCCCACGACCCACCATCTGACCTTGCGCCAGAAGCCCTGGATGCTGCGCGAATAGACCTTGTCGTGGGCGGCGAAGAGCTGCTGCTTTTGCGGCGGCTGGTCCTGCCCGCCCGGGCCGGTCTGCCTCGCGCGCCGCCCCGGCTTGGGCCGGCCAGCCTGTTCGGCGCCGGCCGCGTCGTTGACGGAGTTTAGGAAAGCCGTATCCGCGGTTGCCATCATGATCCTCAGCGGTAGATCCATTTCACCGCGGCGTTGGCGCGGCCGCGGCGAAACCTTCAGATCGGCCGGCCCCTGTTCCGGCCGGGATTTCCCCCCGCTATACACCCCCTATGTATCTTAGCGCCTTATAATCCAATGCAAGTCGCCCGCCGCCGCATGATGCGTCGGCGGCCTATTCGCCGCCGCCCAGGGAATGGACGTAGACGGTCACCTGCTTTATTTCCGCTTCGCTCAGCCGTGTATGCCATGGCGGCATGACGCCCTGCTTCGGCCTGGTGATCTGGTTGACGATGGCCTCCTTGGAGCCACCATAAAGCCAGATCTGATCACTCAGGTTCGGCGCACCGAGATCGGCGTTGCCTCGGCCAAGATCCCCGTGGCATGCGGCGCAATTTTCGGCGTAGAGCTGAGCGCCCTCCGGGTTGTCGGCCGCCGCGCCCGAAAGGGCCAGGACGTGCTCGGCGACGGCGGAAATTTGCTGCGGTGTCAGCACGCCGTCGGCGCCGAAGGCCGGCATGACTGAAACACGAGCATCGGGATCGGCGGCGTTGCGGATGCCGTGGGTGACGGTGGTATAGATGGCATCGAGGGTCCCGCCCCAGATCCAGTCGTCATCGACCAGTGCCGGAAAGCCGCCGGGACGTCCGGTCGCGCCGGTCCCGTGACAGGGAGCGCAGTTGTTGGCGAAAATCGCCCGACCGCCCACCGTGGCGATCTGCAGCAGGTCCGGATCGTCGACAATCGCCGCCAGTGGAGTCGCCTCGATCTGCTCGACCCAATGCGCCCGGCTCGCCTCCATGTCGGCCATGCGCTGGTTAATGTTGGCGCGCGACGAGTAGCCGAGAAGGCCCTTGGTGTAGCCGCCGAACCAGGGCCAGGCCGGGTAGAGGATGGAATAGACGATGGAAAAGGCAATGCAGACGTAGAACACCCACAGCCACCACTTCGGCAGCGGCGTATTCAGCTCGCGGATTCCGTCCCATTCGTGACCGGTGGTTTCGGTTCCGGTCAGTGCATCGACCTCATGTCCGTGCGCCATCATTGTCCTCCGTCGTCATCCTTGAACGGAATGCGGGCGTCTTCCTCAAACCGCTTTTTGTTCTTGGGCCGATACGCCCAGAACACGACCAGGCCGAGCAGAATCATCATCCAGACGACCCAGAATGGCCGGACTGCTTCCCATATCCCCTGAATATCCACGCAATGCTCCTGCTAGCGGAAGTCGGCTTCGGGCTGGTACTGGGTGAAGTCGACGAGGGTTCCCAGCATCTGCAGGTAGGCGATAACCGCGTCGAGCTCGGTGATCCGGCTCGGATCGCCGTCGAAATCGCCGACCGCCGCCTTCGGATAGCGGGCGAGCAGGCCGGACGAGTCGCCGCTTTCGCCATCGGCCTGGGCCACGATATCGTTCTTGGATTCGGCGATCTCTTCGTCGGTGTAGGGCACGCCGACGATCCGCAGCGTTTTCATGTGCTCGGCGATGTCGTTGTATTGCAGCTCCTTGCGGGCGAGGAAGGCGTACGGCGGCATGACCGATTCAGGCACGACGCTTCGCGGATCGATGAGGTGGGCTGCGTGCCAGTCGTTCGAATACTTGCCGCCGACCCGGGCCAGATCCGGCCCGGTCCGCTTCGAGCCCCACTGGAACGGGTGATCGTACATGCTTTCCGCGGCCAGGCTGTAGTGGCCATAGCGCTCGGCCTCGTCGCGGAACACCCGGATCATCTGGCTGTGGCAGAGGTAGCAGCCCTCGCGAACGTAGATGTTGCGGCCCGTGATCTCGAGCGGCGAGTAGGGCCGAACGCCATCCACCTTCTCGATCGTCTGCTCCATCGTGAATAGCGGAACGAGCTGGACCAGACCACCGATCGCCACCGTGATCAGAACGGCGACGCTCAGGATGATGATGTTCTTTTCGAACAGTTCGTGCTTCATGAAACGTGCCTTCTATTCGGCCGCGCTGGTGGCGATCGCCGAGCGTGACCGCTCGAACGTCGCTTCGCTACGCAACTCTCCCCGCACCGTCCGGATCAGGTTGTAGACCATGACCAAAGCGCCGACGAGGAAGAACACCCCGCCGATCGCGCGGATCACGTAGTAGGGATGCATTGCCTCGACGGTCTCGATGAAGGAGTACTGGAGGAAGCCGAGCTGGTCGTAGGCCCGCCACATCAGCCCCTGCATGATGCCCGAGATCCACATCGCGGTGATGTAAAGCACGATGCCGATGGTCGAGATCCAGAAGTGGTAGGTGACCAGCCGCAGCGAATACAGCCGCGGCCGGTTCCATAACTGCGGCACGAGAAAGTAGACCGCGCCGAAGCTGATCATCGCGACCCAGCCGAGCGCGCCGGAATGAACGTGGCCGATGGTCCAGTCGGTGTAATGGCTGAGCGAGTTGACCGCCTTGATCGACATCATCGGCCCTTCGAACGTGCTCATGCCGTAGAACGCGACCGAGACGATCAGAAACCTCAAGATCGGATCGGTGCGGAGCTTGTCCCAGGCGCCGGACAAGGTCATGACGCCGTTGATCATGCCGCCCCACGACGGCATCCACAGCACGACCGAAAAGGCCATGCCCAAGGTTTGCGCCCAGTCCGGCAGGGCGGTGTAAAACAGGTGATGCGGGCCGGCCCAGATGTAGATGAAAATAAGGGTCCAGAAGTGAACGATGCTCAGCCGGTAGGAATAGACCGGCCGCTCCGCCTGCTTCGGAATGAAGTAGTACATCATTCCGAGGAAACCGGCGGTGAGGAAGAAGCCGACGGCGTTGTGACCGTACCACCACTGGGTCATGGCGTCCTGGACGCCACCCCATGCGATATAGCTCTTGGTCCCGAAGAACGAGACCGGCACCGCGGCGTTGTTGACCAGATGCAGCATCGCGATGGTGATGATGAAGGCGAGGTAGAACCAGTTGGCGACGTAGATGTGCGGTTCTCGCCGCCGCATGATCGTCCCGATATAGACGATCAGATAGGTGACCCAAACTACCGTCAGCAGAAGATCGGTGTACCACTCGGGCTCGGCGTACTCCTTGCTTTGGGTGATGCCGAGGACGTAGCCGGACGCGGCAAGAACGATGAACGCCTGGTAGCTCCAGAACAGGAAATTGCCGGCGGCGGCGCCACCGAAAAGCGGCGCGCGGCAGGTTCTCTGGACGACGTACAGCGATGTGCCGATCAGGGCATTGCCGCCAAAGGCGAAGATCACCGCCGAGGTGTGGACAGGGCGCAAGCGGCCGAAGGTCGTCCACTCGAGGTCCAGGTTCAGAACGGGAAACGCCAGTTCGAAGGCGATGTACGTCCCGACGAAAAAGCCGATAACACCCCAGAACATCGTCGCGATGACGAACTTCCGGATGGCCTCCTCTTCATAAACGATCGGGCTTGGGGCCCCGGCGGCAATTGCTACACTCATGAGTTGCTCCACACACTCAAGATGGCATAAAGACCCCGGACAGCCCCGGGAGCTTGCCGGTCTGCATTAAATCAAAAAAAGCACAATGAGAAGGGAACATTCGCCGTCAAATGGCGTAACGTGGCAAGAGCCGGCGCGGGGAATGTCCTGTATACCCAACAAAAATTACTATTGCGTGCGGTGATGTCGAGTCCTGCCGCCGCTCTATTAGAAGGCGCGCATACTAGGGCTGGAAATAAGCGACGTCAACAGGTTAGATACGCTCTAAGCTGAGATGACCGTCAATTTGCGCCGTAATGCGGGGTCGCGACAGGTTCATGCAAATGATAATAATGCCAATCGGTCGCAATGTTCATTGGCGGTGTCTTAGCCTTTGATGACAATCGACCGCGACCGCCCGAGAGGCCGTCAGCTTGTGGCGAGCGAGCTTGGAGCAGGAGGATAGCGGGCCCATGACCTTCCGTAAGCACGCCCTTCGCCGATTGGCCGGCGCGGTCGTAGGCGCTCTCCTCATCGTTGTCAGCGCCGGATGCGAACCGTTCGATCGGGCGCCGCCGGTCGCGGCCGCGCCGCCACCGATCTTGTCGCGCCAACCGGTTCGAGCCCCGCACCAGATGGTCGTCGCCGGCCATCCGCTGGCGGCGCGCGCGGGGCTCGACGTGCTTGCCGCCGGCGGCAGCGCCATCGACGCGGCGATCGCCGCCGCGCTTGTGCTCAATCTCGTCGAGCCGCAATCCTCGGGCATCGGCGGCGGCGGTTTCGCACTTTACTACGACGCCGCCGGCCGCCGGCTGGACGCCTACGACGGCCGGGAGACGGCGCCGGCGTCGGCGCGCCCCGCGATGTTCCTCGATAGTCGCGGCCAGCCTCGTGAATTCCGCGACGCCGTCGTCGGCGGCCTGTCGGTGGGTGTGCCCGGGCTGTTGCGGATGCTGGAAATGGCCCACCGTGACCACGGCGCGCTGCCGTGGGCGGACCTGTTCGCCCCCGCCATCCGCCTCGCCGAGGAGGGATTTCCGGTATCGCCTCGGCTGCACGCGGCCATCACCGAGGACCAATACCTCACCACCTTCGGCCCTCCGGCCCAATACTACTACGGTGACGACGGAAAGCCGCTGGCGGTTGGTGCCTTGCTCCGTAATCCGGAGTTTGCGGAGACGCTGCGCACGCTCGCCGGCGACGGCGCCGAGGCTTTTTATAGCGGGCCGATCGCCGCCGAGATCGCCGATACCGTTACCAACGCCGCGCGCAACCCGGCGAAAATGAGCGTCGCCGACATTGCCGGCTATCGGGCGGTCCGGCGCGAGGCCGTTTGCCTCGACTACCGCCAGCGGCGCGTCTGCGGCATGCCGCCGCCGTCCTCCGGTGGCGTGACGACGCTGGAAATACTCGGGCTGCTTCGGTCTTTCGACATGGCGGCCGGCCCGCGCGACGTCACGGCTATCCATCGGCTGGCCGAGGCCAGCCGCCTGGCCTTCGCCGATCGCAATGCCTACATCGCCGATCCGGATTACGTCGATGTTCCGATCGCGGGCCTGCTCGATCCGGCCTACCTGAGCGCCCGCGCCGGGCTGATCGGGCCGCGGGCGGCGGCGGGCGAGGTCGCGCCCGGAACGCCGCCGGGAGTCCTCGCCAAGGCCGCCGCCATGCCGGGCGAGACCCGCAACCTATCGACGACCCACGTCAGCGTCGTCGACGCGGCCGGCAATGTCGTTGCCATGACCAACAGCATCGAAAGCTCGTTCGGCTCGCACCTGATGGTTCGCGGCTTCATGCTCAACAACGAGCTGACCGACTTTGCCTTCGCCCCAGCCAGAGGTAGCAGGCCGGTCGCCAACCGGCCGGAACCGGGGAAACGGCCGCGCAGTTCGATGGCGCCGACGATCGCGTTTGACAGCGAAGGCCGCCCGGCACTTGCCACCGGCTCGCCGGGCGGTTCGCGGATTATCGGCTACGTTACCAAGTCGGTCATCGCGACCATCGACTGGGGCCTCAACGTCGCCGCCGCCGTGGATCTGGGCAACATCCTCAACCGCAACGGCCCGACCGAACTTGAGGCGGGCACGGCGGCGGCGGACTTGCGCCCCGGCCCTGGAGGCGCTCGGCCACCAAGTCTCGGTGCGCGATCTCGAAAGCGGTCTCAACGCCATCGCGCTCACCAGGGCGGGCCTTGAAGGCGCCGCGGATCCGCGCCGCGAGGGCGTCGCGCTCGGCAATTGAGGCGCCCTGCCGCTTAGCCGAGCACGCGGAGTGGCAGGTTGGCGCTGGCGGCGCCGCCGTCCCCGGTGAGGACGTAGACGAACAGGCGGTAGGCGCCCGGTTCCGGCGGGTGGATTTCCACCTCGCGGCCGTCCGCGGCGCTCCCGTCCAGTCCGTGGAGGACCCCGGCAATGGCCGTCGGCGTTGCCTCGGGCTCGCCGCCCTGGGCGCGGCCGCGGTTTTCGGCGCGCAGTTCCCAGACGAAACGCAGACCCTCGGCCGGCTCGTCCACCGCCAGCGCCACTTGCGCGCGAACCGGCCGGCCGGGGCGCAACGAGCCCGGATCTGCGCCGGTGGCGAACCCGGCGAGCCGCGGCGCCGGCCGGCCGGGCAGGGCGCCGCCCCACAGCCGAGCCATCGTTTCGACCGGGCCAAGGCGGGCGCCATCCGGCAGGTACATGCTGTGCCAGGTGTGGGTCGCCTCCTGCTTCCAGCCCCACAGGAAAGCGAAGCCGCCGAGAGCGAAGCCTGGCTCCGCCGCGACACCCTCGCGCCAGGCAGCCTCGTAAAGGCGCGTCCGCTCGCTGGTATTGGGCTCGTACGGCGCGCCCCATGGCGACCACGCGGCCTCGCCGATGCCGATGTTGCCGAATTCGCCAAGGATGTAGGGCTTCGACCAGCCGGCCTCGCGCAGCCGGCGCGGCACCGTCGGCGGGCTGCCGCCGAACGCGTTGACGCACAAGAGATCAAGCGTCGGGCAAAGGCTTTTAATGGCGGCGATCTTGGCCGGATCGAAGTCGGCGACGCCAGCCGCGACGGGATGATCGGGATCCTCGCTCTTGACCATTCTCGCGACCTCCTCGACGGCGGTCCAGGCGCTGTCCGGATCGGGGTTGTCCAGTTCCAGCTCGTTGCCGGCGACCCAGATCAGGACCGCCGGGTGGGCACGCAGCGTCCGGACGATGCCGCGCATGGCCTCGAACTGGGCCTTTACGTTGTTCGCGTCGCGGTAGTCGACGCCGTGGCGGGCATGGGCCATCGGCAGGCCGACGACGGCCGCCAGCCCCGCCTCGTGGGCGGCGTCGAGGCGGTCGAGATGGCTGGTCTCGTAGGTCCTGATGGTGTTGCCGCCGGCGGCGGCGAGGTCGCCGAAATGGGCCAGCGCCGCCGCACCATTGACGAGAAATGGCGCGCCGTTCCGCAACAGGCCATGAGCCGCGCGGGCCGCCTCGGATCTCCACCCGGCCGTCCGTGGCCGCCGCGCGCCAGCCGCCGCGGCGATGGGCAACGCCATTGTCGTGGCAACGAATTGCCGTCGGGTAAGCGCCATGCGAGCCCCTTTACTTGTGTTCTTCCGACATCGACCAATACGATGACCATGTCCCGCAACCGCCGCAACCGTGGCCTCGGCGCGAAGGCAGCACACTGAGATGATCGCCGATTACCGTGACCACGCCGCCAACGAGCGGACCTATCTCGCCTGGATCCGCACCGGCATTACCATCATGACTCTCGGCTTTTTCATCGAGAAGTTCGATGTCTATCTGGCGAGGCTTCGTGCGGCGGCCAGTGCCACCGAGGAGGTGCCGTTGCCCAAAGCCGGGATTTATTCCATCAGCGTACTCCTTGTTGTGCTGGGCATTGTGATGTTAGTCGCGGGAACGGCCCGCTTCGTGATCGTGCACCGCAAGCTGGAGGCGGCGGAGCCGCGTTCCTACGCCGGGCTCTGGTTCGCCCTGAGCTTGTCTTCAGCGCTCGGTATTGTCGGACTCGTGTTGCTGCTCTATCTGTTGCGGCTTATTTAGGGGCATGATTACCGACTATCTTGAGCATTCCGCCAACGAACGCACGTTCCTCGCCTGGATCCGCGCCGCGGTCACGATCATGACGCTTGGCTTCTTTGTCGAAGAATTTGACCTTCACCTTTCCAAGCTGCATGACGCGACTTCGGGCTCCGGCGGTTGGCAAATGATGGCGGACAGGGGCAACATCCATCTCATCAGCATTCTCCTGGTCGTCCTCGGCATCGCCATTCTCGCCTCGGGCACATACCGTTTCGCCACAATAAAGCGGCAGCTGGAGGCGGACGAGCCGCATCCCTACGCTGGCCTGAAGTTCGCGTTAGTGATTTCGATGTTGCTCGGGTTGTTCGGCGTCGTCTTGCTGCTGTATCTGTTGGATCTGCTCTAGTGGGTGTTCGCCCGCGCCATCACGAGCCTGGACCTCGTTTCGGGTTGGGGACAACGCCATGACAAAGCGTTTCGACGGGACGGACACGTACGTTGCGACCGAGGATCTGAAGGTCGCGGTCAACGCCGCGGTGACCCTTGGAGCGGCCCACTGCTGGTCAAGGGCGAGCCGGGCACCGGCAAGACCATTCTCGCCCAGGAAATCGCGGGCGCGCTCGGGGTGCCGCTGATCCAGTGGCACATCAAGTCGACGACCAAGGCGCAGCAGGGACTTTACGAGTATGACGCGGTCGCCCGCCTGCGCGATTCCCAGCTTGGCGAGGCCAGGGTCCACGATATCGCCAATTACATCGTCAAGGGCCGGCTATGGGAGGGCTTCACCGCCGACGTCCGCGCGGTGCTGCTCATCGACGAGATCGACAAGGCCGACATCGAGTTCCCGAACGACCTGTTGCTCGAACTCGACCGGATGGAATTTTTCGTCTACGAGACCAAGGAGACGATCGTCGCCCGCCACCGGCCGATCGTCATCATCACCTCGAACAATGAAAAGGAGCTGCCGGACGCGTTCCTGCGCCGCTGCTTTTTCCACTACATCCGCTTTCCCGACCGCGAGACGATGGAAAGCATTGTCGATGTTCATTTTCCGGGCATCCACAAACGTCTGCTCCATGACGCGCTGACGCGTGTTCTTCGAGATCCGCGAGGTCCCCGGGCTCAAGAAAAAGCCGTCGACGTCGGAACTGCTCGACTGGCTCAAGCTGCTGCTGGCCGAGGACGTGCCGGCGGAAGCCCTGCGCAGCGCCGACGCCCGCAAGCTGATCCCGCCGCTGCACGGCGCCCTCATAAGAACGAGCAGGACATCCACCTGTTCGAGCGCCTGGCGTTCCTGCATCGCCGCGAAGGATCGTAAAACCGGGAGGCGGGCCGCGATGTTCATCGACTTCTTTCTCGCCCTGCGCGAGGCCCGGCTGCCGGTCAGCCTGCGCGAGTACCTGACCTTGATGGAGGCGATGGACGCCGGCATCGCCGCCTACAGTGTCGATGACTTCTACTATCTCAGCCGCTCGTGTCTGGTGAAGGACGAGACCAACCTCGACAAGTTCGACCGGGTGTTCGCCACCGTCTTCAAGGGCCTGGAACCGCCGCGGGAAGGCGAGAGCCGCCGCCATCCCCGAGGAGTGGCTGCGCAAGCTTGCCGAACGCGAGCTGACCGAGGAGGAAAAGGCCCAGGTCGAGGCGCTCGGCGGCTGGGACAAGCTGATGGAGACCCTGAAGCGGCGGCTGGAGGAGCAGAAGGGCCGCCACCAGGGCGGCTCGAAATGGATCGGCACCGCCGGGACCTCGCCGTTCGGCTCGTGGGGCTACAACCCCGAGGGCATCCGCATCGGCCAGGACAAGAACCGCCACAACCGCGCGGTCAAGGTCTGGGACAAGCGCGAGTTCCAGAACCTCGATTCCGACGTCGAGCTCGGCACCCGCACCATCAAAGTCGCGCTGCGTCGCCTCCGCCGGTTCGCCCGCGAGGGCGCGGCCAGCGAGCTCGACCTCTCGGGCACCATCGATGCCACCGCGCGCAGGGGCTATCTCGACCTCCAGGATGGTGCCCGAGCGTCACAACGCGGCGAAAGTATTATTGTTCCTCGATGTCGGCGGCTCGATGGAGCCGCACGTCAAGATCTGCGAGGAGCTGTTCTCGGCGGCGCGGTCCGAGTTCAAGCACCTGGAGTATTTCTACTTCCACAACTGCCTGTACGAACGGGTCTGGCGCGACAACCGCCGCCGGCGCACCGAAGCAACGCCGACACTCGAAGTGCTGCACACCTATCCCCACGACTACAAGGTCATCTTCGTCGGCGACGCCTCGATGAGCCCCTACGAGATCGTCAACCCCGGCGGCTCGATCGAGCATTGGAACGAGGAGGCCGGCGGCGTCTGGGTCAAACGCGCGCTCGAGGTCTATGCCCATGCGGTCTGGCTCAACCCGGTGCCCGAGCCGTGGTGGGACTACACCGCCTCGACCAAGATCCTGCGCCAGCTGTTCGGCGGGCGGATGTTTCCGCTCAGCCTCGACGGCCTCGATCGCGCCATGCGCTGTCTCAGCCGGTAGGCGGAGGGTTTACCGGGCGGCGGCCGCCTCCGGCGGTCCTTGGATCGCAGCAAGCTTGACCGCGATCGCGGCGCCGACGTGGATCTGCGGCTGCGACGCGACCAGTCCCTCGCGCTGTTCGCGCGCGGCGATGGCCGCGGCGGCGCGACGGAAACCGTCGATTAGCGAGCCGCCCCGGTGCAGCGCCTCGGCGAAGAAGGCCTGGCCGAAGTAGGTGAATTCATTGCCGGCGGCGCAGCCGAACGACGCTCGATCGGCGCGCGCGGCGGTGATGACGAGGGTGCGCTCGGTCTTCAGCGCATCGATGAACGCGCCCGAATAGCACGCCGAGACGATGATGACCCGCCAGCCGATCCCGGCGTCGTCGAGCATTGCCCGCAGCGCGCCGGGGCTGAGATCGTTGAGGCCGAGCGGGCCGAACTCGACCGAGAGGCGATCCGGCGCGCCGTGGGAGGTCAGAAACACGACGGCGATGTCCTCGTCGCGGTCCATGATCCGGCCCAGGCCGCGCAGCGCGGTTTGCAGATTGTGGGTGGTCGCCAGCGGGCTCGCCTTGAGGGTCGCGAGGTTGTTGACCAGCAGTATCGACCGGCCCGTGGTGTCGTAGGCGCGGTCGAACAGGCCACGCGCCGAGCGCGCTTCTTCGAAAAAGACGTTCTCGTAGGAGTATCCGGCGAAACCGACGAAGTAGAGATCGGCCCGGCCGGGACGCTGCGGCCGCAGGCCGGCGAGCTCAGCCGACACCAGGGCGTCCTGGCGGTAGTAGATTTCCTCAATATTCAGCGCCTTGTAAGGAGAGGGCAGGGACACCGCCGCGGTTCCGCCATCGCTCGTATCGCGGCTGGGCGGGATGGAGTGCTCCGCACCGGCCCCCGCCACCGCTGCCGCCGAAACGAGACAAAGAAGGACCGCCGAGGAGGCGAGCGCATGCGGAAAACGCATAGAGGCGAGGGATCCGGCTGGGGACTTGGTCTGGCATCGCTGCATGACAGGGGCTCCCCGGCCGGTTGCCAATGACGAACCCCGCCTTTCGCGAAAGCCCGTGTTCGACGAGTACTCCCACAGTCTGCGGCCGGAACCTTAACATGGCGCTGAGAACGCGAAGATTTTCCCGCGCTAAAAGTGAGAACGCGGGACGCGTCACTGAATTATCATGCGCTCCCGAGTTCGGCTTTTTATGATGGCTGGGCCTCGCGGCCTTGTTGCCGGCGGCGCGCCAACCGGAGTGAGCCGACAATGCCTCGTCATGCTCTTGCCCACCGCGTCTCGAGCGCCGCGTTCTCCGCATCGTTCGTTGGGATCGCCTTCGCCGCGGCCGCCGCCATTATCGCCGAACCGGCGCTCGCCGGCGCGGGCAAGGCCGAAGCTCGCGTCACCGGCGTCGAGTTCACCGACACGCCGGCCCCGGCGACACCGATCGAGATGGTTGTCCCGCTGACCAGCTCCTCTGCGGTGGTGAGCTACGCCGACGGCACCAAGAAGACCTTTCCGCTCGAATACCGCATCCTTTATCGCTCGGGAAACTTCGTCGGCGGCTGGTACGCCGGGCTGATCGTCGATCACAGCGGCAAACCGCTGCTGTCAGTGCCGGCCGGGCCGAACTCGGTCGCGCAAGGACCCTTCTTCGCCTATGGCCCGGACGCCAACTCGCTGATCGCCGCACCAAAACCCGCGCCCGCGCCCGCGCCGGCGTCGGGCAACGAGGGCGGAAAACAGCCGGCCAATCCGCTGATGCTGGTCACCCAATTCGAGTATCACACCGAGGCGCCGAACGAAGATCCGACGAGGCCCCCGTTGCGCATGTACCGGCGACTGCCGATGGTCATGAACCTGAGCTTGATCGGCCAGAATCCCGACAGCGGCGCGCTTGAGGCGCAGAAAATCGTCAATGTCGACTTCGCCGCGACCGGTGGCTTGTGGACTCCGTGCGCCGGCTCGCTCTCGCCCTGGGGCACCCACCTCGGCGGCGAGGAATACGAGCCCGACGCGAAAACGTACGAGAGCGTGCCGCTCGAACCGATGAACGCCTATCTCGGCACATTCGGAAAGCTTGCCCAGGACGGCGGCGCCGATCCCTACCGCTATGGCCATATTGTCGAAGTCACACCCCACCCCGACGGCACGGCGCAAGCGGTCAAGCACTACGCCATGGGCCGGCTCGCCTTCGAGCTCGCCGATGTCATGCCCGACGCCAGGACGGCCTACGTTGGCGACGACGGCGACGATGTCGTTCGCGTGATGTTCGTCGCCGACAAGGCGAAAGATCTCAGCGCCGGGACCCTCTACGCGGCGCGATGGGCAAAGCGCGGAGACAATCCGTTCGGCGACGCGAGCCTGCGCTGGATAAAACTCGGCCACGCCACCAACGCCGAGATCGAGGCGATGATCGAACGGGGTATTCGCTTCAGCGATATCTTCGATACGGTCTCGGCCGAGAGCTATCGCGCGGAGCCGGCGAAGTACGAGGGCTTTCGCCCGGTCTTCGTCGACGTCGGCACCGGCGGCGGCGACGCCAGGCTCGAGTACCTGAAGCTCAAACCGGGCCGCGAGCAGGCCGCGGCATTCCTCGAAACCCGCCGCTACGCCGGTTACCTGGGCGCAACCACCGAGTTCACGAAAATGGAGGGCCAGGCCCACAACGCCGCCGACAAGACGCTGTATACCGTCATCTCCTATGCCTGGCCGCCGATGGGCGAGGGCACCAACGCAGAGCGGCCGCGCGACGATATTCGTCTGAGCGCCACCGAAACCGATCTCGCCTGCGGTATCGTCTACGCGAGCAGCCTGGGCGGCGCGGTCAAGACACCGGCGGCGCGGCCATCGCCAGCGATTGGGTCGCGGGTGACATGCGCGCCTTGGTCCATGGCCAAGGCAAGCCCAAGGACCAGAAGGTCGGCGCTTACGACGAATGCGATACCGACATGGTCGCCAATCCCGACAACATCAAATTCTCCGAAGCCATGCGCACGCTATTCATCGGCGAGGACTCCGGCAATCACCTGAACAACTTCATTTGGGCGTACAACGTCGATACCGGGCGCCTGAGCCGGATCTTTTCAGCCCCGATCGGTGCCGAGAACACCGGCCTGCAGGCCGTCGACGAGATCAATGGTTACGCCTATATCATGGCCAACATCCAGCACCCCGGCGGCGCCGGGGATCTCAGGCGCTATCCCCCCGAGATCAGGGACGACATGCGCCGCATGGTCGATCCACGCGGCGCGATCGGCTATCTCGGCGGCCTGCCGGCGATCCAGCGCTGATCATCAAGTTACGGGGGCCGGGTCCACTTCAGGGTCAGTGGCTTGAGTTCCTCGGCTTGGGTTCCTCGGTATCGGCACTCGCCGTCTACGCTGACGGCGAGTGACGACTGGCTCCGTGGCAACGCCGCCGGGTCTCCGGTCCGAGCCCGGCGGCAATTGGCGCAGTGACAATTCCACTGTCGGAATCCGCCGCCGGCAGCCGATCCAAGGATGATAATCCGCATCGCGCCCCAGGTTTCACCGCGCCAGCATCTTGTGGCGTACGGGCGCCGATCGGCGAGCCCGCCGACCGGCGCCTCGACTCGGCCTTAGATTTGGGCGCACGCGTAACAGTTGATCTCCATCCCGACAGAGATTTCGACCACTGCCGGACGGCTCCATTTGCGCATCGCGTCTTCCTCCTTGACTGGCCCGACGATGAGCACCGCGATCGCCAACGCCCGATCGTCATCTTGCTCGATCGATAGATAGATCGTCCAGGCCGGATTGGGAAAAGTCATTTACGGCGATCGGTGTGCGGGCGCACCATATCCAAGGCTGTGACAAACAAGCACGATGGGTGCCGCCTCCATCCGTCCTGATTGCGACGCGCACCCGCGAAGCCAACAGGGAGGACTTCGATGATCCATCAGGCACTGGAGAAGCTGGCCGAGAGTATCGTCATCCGGCCGAAGTACGACAACTTCATCGGCGGCACCTGGGCGCCGCCGGCGCGCGGCCAGTATTTCACCAACCCGACGCCGGTCACCGGTTTGCCGCTGTGCGATGTCGCGCGCTCGACCGCGGAGGATATCGAGGCGGCGATCGACGCGGCGCACGCGGCCAAGGCCGGCTGGGCAGCGACCTCGCCCGCGGAACGCGCGCGGGTCCTCAACAAGATCGCCGATCGGATGGAGGAGCGGCTCGACGTTCTGGCGATGGTCGAGACGCTCGACAACGGCAAGCCGATCCGCGAGACCAAGGCCGCCGACATTCCGCTCGCGATCGATCATTTCCGCTACTTCGCCGGCGCCATCCGGGCGCAGGAAGGCAGCATCTGCGAGGTCGACGCGACCACCTACGCCTACCATTTCCACGAGCCGCTCGGCGTCGTCGCCCAGATCATCCCGTGGAACTTTCCGATCCTGATGGCGACCTGGAAGCTGGCCCCGGCTTTGGCCGCCGGCAACTGTGTCGTGCTCAAGCCGGCCGAGCAGACGCCGATGAGCATCATGGTCCTGATGGACATGATTGGCGATCTCCTGCCGCCGGGCGTGCTCAACGTCGTCAACGGCTTCGGCGTCGAGGCCGGCAAGCCGCTCGCCAGCAACAAGCGCATCGCCAAGGTCGCGTTTACCGGCGAGACGACGACCGGACGGCTGATCATGCAGTACGCCGCCGAGAACATCATCCCCGTCACCCTCGAGCTGGGCGGCAAGTCGCCGAACGTCTTCTTCGCCGACGTGATGGCCGAGGACGACGCGTTCCTCGACAAGGCGCTCGAGGGCTTCGCGATGTTCGCCCTCAACCAGGGCGAGGTCTGCACCTGCCCCAGCCGCGCGCTGGTTCAGGAAAGCATCTACGACCGGTTCATGGAAAAGGCGATCGAGCGCGTGCGCGGCATCAAGCAGGGCCATCCGCTGGATCCCGAGACGATGCTGGGCGCCCAGGCGTCCAATGATCAGCTCGAAAAGATCATGTCGTACATCGAGATCGGCAAGGCCGAGGGCGCGAAGATCCTCACCGGCGGCGGGCGCGTACGCTTCGACGGCGAGCTCGCCAAGGGCTACTATGTCCAGCCGACCATCTTCGCGGGTCACAACAAGATGCGGGTGTTCCAGGAGGAGATCTTCGGTCCCGTGGTCTCCGTCGCGAAGTTCAAGACCGAGGAAGAGGCCCTGGAGATCGCCAACGATACGCTTTACGGCCTCGGCGCCGGACTGTGGACCCGCGACGGCAACCGCGCCTTTAGGGTCGGCCGGGCGATCCAGGCCGGGCGGGTGTGGACCAACTGCTACCACCTCTATCCGGCGCACGCGGCGTTCGGCGGCTACAAGCAATCGGGGATCGGGCGGGAAAACCACAAGATGATGCTCGACCACTATCAGCAGACCAAGAACCTGCTGGTCAGCTACAGCCCCAACGCGCTCGGGTTCTTCTAGGCTTGAACGACGGCTCGCCGGGGAGCTTCCTCGTCCCCGGCGAGGCCCGTGAGGATGAGGGTGATGGATAGATGGTAGAGCGCGTGATCGCGACCCCGGCGGCGGCGGAGCTGATCGAGAAATTGAAGGCCGACCACGGCCCGCTGGCGTTCCACCAGTCGGGCGGCTGCTGCGACGGCAGCGCGCCGATGTGCTTCCCCGAAGGCGAGTTCCGCACCGGCGGCCAGGACGTCCGGCTCGGGGCGATCTCGGGCTGCGAGTTCTACATGGGCGCGGCGCAGTTCGCCCACTGGTCGCATACCCAGCTGATCATCGACGTGGTCCCGGGGCGCGGCTCCGGCTTCTCGCTGGAGGCGCCGGAAGGGGTCCGCTTCCTCACCCGCGGCCGGGTCTTTAGCGACAGCGAAGCCGAGGCGCTGGACAAGGCCGGGCCGCCGCCCGGCGCCGCCGCCACATAGGTCATTTTGACCTATTTATTAGGTCATTCTGACCTATCGGCGCGCGCGTAACACATTGATTTTAAAAGGTTCACCATTTCGGCGCGAAAAAAACTTCTCACTCTGGTTCTCGTCGCGCGCGGCATCAGCCGGGCCAGCGGGGCCACCAACCTCCCTGATACCATACCACATATCGCCACCCGATCGGCCAGTGTATCACGCCGTATCACGCCGCCCCGACGCGAACGGCAGTGGACCTCGCTGCCGCCGGTTATGATGCCGGTTATGGGGCCCGCGCGCGGCCTCGCAGCTTTCGCTCGCGTGGCACTGAGCACCCCAATAGGGTACAAGAGAGCTTGCGTTTCTCGCGGTCCCGCCAGTTGTGCCGCGGGCCGAAGCGTAAATGTTGCGAGTTCTTCTTCAGGCCGAGGCATGACCCAGCAGTTCTTCGAGCGTCCGATCCTGAACTCGCCCTATGACTATCCCGGCCGCCACTGGGAGCTGGACGAGGACGGCCAGCCCACCAACCGGATCCTCGACATCCGCCGCCGCTCGGACCTGATCACGCCGGTCCCGAAGCCGAAGAAGCGGCGCCGCAAGACGCAGACCGAGATGGTGCTCGACGCCGGCGACGATCTTTCGACCGAGGAGCAGGAGTACAACCCGACCCCGATCATCAACGAGATCCGCACCTACGTCGAACGCTGGCGCAAGCTGCCCAATCCCGACGACTGGCTGGTCACGCCGGAAACGCCGCGCCTGCTCCAGCACTGGCGGCACCATCCGTTTCACGGCATCCGGCCGTTCTTCTGCCAGGTCGAGGCGGTCGAGACCGCCATCTGGCTGACCGAGGTCGCGCCCAAGCTGGGCAAGCGCGGCCGAGAAGTTCTGGACCCACATCAAGGGCGCCAACGAGCAGGCCAACCCCGAACTGCTGCGCCTCGCGCTCAAGCTCGCCACCGGCGCGGGCAAGACCACCGTCATGGCGATGCTGATCGCCTGGCAGACGGTCAACGCCGTGCGCCACCCGAACAGCAAGACCTTCTCGCGCGGCTTCCTGATCGTCGCGCCCGGCATCACCATCCGCGACCGGCTGCGCGTGCTGCATGCCCAACGATCCGGACAGCTACTACCGGAGCCGCGAACTGGTCCCGAGCGACATGCTGGGCGACATCGACCGGGCCAAGATCGTCATCACCAACTACCACGCCTTCAAGCTGCGCGAGCGCATGGAGCTCGCCAAGGGCACGCGCGCCCTGCTCAAGGGCCGCGGGCCGGAGCTCAAGACGCTCGAAACCGAAGGCCAGATGCTCCAGCGCGTCATGCCCGACCTGATGGGCCTGAAGAACATCGTCGTCCTCAACGACGAGGCCCACCACTGCTACCGCGAGAAGCCGGACGACGCGGACGGCGAAGACGACCTGAAGGGCGAAGACAAGGACGAGGCCAAGAAGAACAACGAGGCCGCCCGCCTGTGGATCTCCGGCATCGAGGCGGTCAAGCGCAAGCTCGGCCTGCGCGCCGTCTACGACCTCTCCGCCACGCCGTTCTTCCTGCGCGGCTCGGGCTATGCCGAGGGCACGCTGTTCCCCTGGACGGTCAGCGACTTCTCGCTGATGGACGCCATCGAGTGCGGCATCGTCAAGCTGCCGCGCGTGCCGGTCGCCGACAACGTGCCAGGCGGCGACACGCCGAAGTTCCGCAACCTCTGGGAGCACATCGGCAAGAAGATGCCGAAGAAGGGCCGCGGCAAGGCCGGCAAGACGCTCGATCCGCTGAGCCTGCCGCCGAGCTGCAGACCGCGCTCGAAGCGCTCTACGGCCACTACGAGAAGACCTTCGACCTCTGGGAGGAGGCGGGCATCGACGTCCCGCCGGTCTTCATCGTCGTGTGCAACAACACCTCCACCTCGAAGCTGGTCTACGATTTCATCTCCGGCTTCCACCGCGAGAACGACGACGGCACGACGACGCTGGAGAACGGCCGCCTCGCGCTGTTCCGCAACTACGACGAGCACGGCAACCGGCTCGCCCGCCCGCGCACGCTGCTGATCGACTGCGAACAGCTCGAATCCGGCGAGGCGCTCGACAAGGACTTCCGCGAGATGGCCGTCGGACGAGATCGAGCGCTTCCGCCGCGAGATCGTCGAGCGCACCGGCGACATCCGCGCCGGCGACAACATCACCGATCAGGACCTGCTGCGCGAGGTCATGAACACCGTCGGCAAGAAGGACCGGCTCGGCGAGTCGATCCGCTGCGTCGTCTCCGTCTCCATGCTGACCGAAGGCTGGGACGCCAACACCGTCACCCACATCCTCGGCGTTCGCGCCTTCGGCACCCAGCTTCTGTGCGAGCAGGTCGTCGGCCGCGCCCTGCGCCGCCAGTCCTACGACCTCAACGAGGAAGGCCTGTTCAACGTCGAGTATGCCGACGTCCTCGGCATTCCGTTCGACTTCGCCGCCAAGCCGGTCGTCGCGCCGCCCGCCAAGCCGCGCGAGACCATCCGCGTCCATGCCGTCAGCCCGGACCGCGACGCGCTGGAGATCCCCTTCCCCCGCGTCGAGGGCTACCGCGTCGAACTGCCGGACGAGCAGCTGACGGCCAAGTTCGGCCCGGACTCCGTGCTGGAACTGACGCCGGATCTGGTCGGCCCGTCGATCACCAAGAACCAGGGCATCATCGGCGAGGGCGTGGATCTGACGCTCGAGCACCTCGACGACATGCGCCGCTCGACCATCCTGTTCCACCTCGCCAAGCACCTGCTTTACCAGAAGTACCGCGATCCCGGCGAGGAGCCGAAGCTGCACCTCTTCGGCCAGCTCAAGCGCATCACCCGCCAGTGGCTCGACGGCGGCTATCTGCGCTGCACCGGCGGCACCTATCCGGCGCAGCTCCTCTATCAGGAGATCGCCGACATGGCGTGCGAGCGCATCAAGGCGGCGATCACCGAGACGCTTGCCGGCGAACAACCCGGTCAAGGCGATCCTCGACGCCTACAACCCGACCGGCTCCACCCGCTACGTCAACTTCACCACCTCCAAGGAGACGCGCTGGCAGACCGATCCGCGCAAATGCCACGTCAACTGGGTGGTCTGCGACAGCGACTGGGAGGCGGAGTTCTGCCGCGTGGCCGAAGCGCATCCGCGCGTGCGCGCCTATGTGAAGAACCAGAATCTCGGGCTCGAAGTGCCCTATCTGATGGGCTCGACGCCGCAGCAAATACATCCCCGACTTCATCGTGCAGGTCGACGACGGCCAGCCGGACCCGCTCAACCTGATCGTCGAGATCAAGGGCTACCGCGGCGAGGACGCCAAGGAGAAGGCCAACACCATGCGCGCCTATTGGGTGCCGGGCGTGAACAACCTCGGCAATTCGGCCGCTGGGCCTTCGCGGAGTTCACCGCC
>CAWDWD010000005.1:0-14239 GCA_963805915.1 uncultured Alphaproteobacteria bacterium | reverse complement strand
AGTGACGACGGATGGTCAAGCGTTGGCGTGGCGGGTCGCCGACTGACCGGGAAGACGCGGGGGTGGCTATGCCGCCCGGCTCCGCTGCCAGTAGCCGCAGAAATCGACGCTGGGGCCGTTGGCGGCGACCAGCGAGACGGTGGCACGGAACTGCAGGCCGTTGCTGTCGCGACGGTGATCCTCGCGCCACGCCGCCTCCTTGGCGTAGCGGCTCAGGTACAGGCCGGAGATGTGGTGGTGATGGCCGATCTCGGCCCGGCGGATACGGCTGAAGAAGCTCTCCGCCTGATTGGTGCAGGCGTCGTCGCTGGCATACTCGACGGAGTGGTTGACGCGCTTGGTCTCGAAGCGCGCGTGCAGCGCGTTCCAGGCACCGGCCTCGTCGGCATGGACGGTGCTGGCGCGGTCGACACGGGCCCTGATGAAGTCCAGCGCCGCGTCTTCGGTCTTGAAGACGTTGGCGATCGTCCGGCCCAGGGACGTGCCGTCCGGAGCCCGTTCCCGGACAACGACAACGCATTGCCGCTTGCCGGTCTGGTTTTCGGCAAGGCGGCGGTCGAGGCGGTCCTGCTTGCGGTTCTCCGGCCGGACGTGGCCGCCGAAATAGGCGCCGTCCACTTCGACGGCCCGGCCGGCGCCGCCAACCTGGATGCCCTTACTCTCCGACGCCATCGCCTCACGGATCTTGTGGGCCAGCACGAAGGCCGTTTTGTACTGGACGTCCAGGTCGCGCGACAGGGCGAGCGCGCTCTTGCCCTTCACCTCGTTGAGGAAGATGACGATGGCGGCGAGGTAGATGCGCAGCGCGAGCTTGTGAAAAGCAAACAGCGTCCCGCTGGTCGGGCTGAAGTCCCGGCGGCACGCCTTGCACCGCCAGCGTGGCGCGCCGTTCGGCCGGCGGCAGTCATAACAGCTGTTACAACCGCAGTCCGGGCATGCCGGGCGACCGTCGCTGCCGGCCCAGCGGATCGCCGCGAACACCGTTTCGGCTTCCCTGTCCGTCATGCCCAGCACCGCCGCCAACGACAGCGTCCGCGCGGCGGCGGAGAGGAGGAAATGCTGGCCTTTGGTCCGACGGGGCATGGCGATCTCCGACAGGTGGATCGCCCGAATCTAGCCTTTCCGAGGTCGCCCGTGAATCACTATGTTCGGTGTATGTTCTCATTTCCCCCATTCCGGCAGCCCAGTCGGCTCACTGGTGGCGGCTGCTACATAAGTCCGGAGTTTCTCAAGCTGGGCGGCCTCTTCGATCCCTGGGTTGGGGATTGTCCGCTGACGCTAAGAAGCCCGAACGCGCCTGCCAAGCGCGACGTTCTGGGCACCCTGCTGCGGGCGATTCTGGCCGGGCATCAGCGCTACGCGCATATTACCGCCCTGCGCGGCGATGGTGTGAACGCGGCGCTGCTGGGGATGCGTCGGGTGATGAGCGAGGACTCGGTCCGCCGCGCGCTGGCGAAGATTGACGAGGCGGCCGGGGTGGAATGGCTGCAGCGCCATCTCGACTATACGGTCCGGCCGCTGTTGGGCGAGCCGTGGATCCTCGATGTCGATACCACGGTCAAGCCGCTCTACGGTCGGCAGGAGGGCGCCGTGGTCGGTTACAATCCGCACAAGCCGGGCCGGCCGTCGCACACCTACCATACCTATGCGATCGCCGAGCTGCGGCTGATGCTGGAGGTCGAGGTTCAGGCGGGTAACCAGCATGCCTCGAAGTATTCGGCGCCGGGTTGTGGGCGCTGCTGGCGCGGATTGGCCGCGAGGCTTGGCCGTGCCTGTTGCGCGGCGACTGTGACTGGGACACCGAGGCCAACATGAGCCGGGCGGAACGGGAGGGTTTGCCCTACCTGTTCAAGCTACGGCTGACGCGGAACGCCAAACGGCTGATCGAGCGGGCGATGGTCGAGCCCGGCTGGGTGACCGCCGGCCAAGGCTGGCAGGGCAAGGAGGCGAGCTTGCGGCTGGTCGGCTGGAGCCGACACCGACGGGTGATCCTGTTGCGACGGCCGATTGAGCGGACGGTGGCGGTGATCGACGGCGATGGCTCCGGCCGGCAGCTCGACCTGTATTTCGGCGAGATCACCGCCGATCCGGCGGCCAAGGTCTTCGAGTACGCCGTGCTGGTCACTTCCCTGCGCGACGAGGTTTTGACGGTGGCCCAGCTTTATCGCGACCGCGCGACGGGCGAGAACAATTTCGATGAACTGAAGAACCACTGGGGCTGGGGCGGCTTCACCACCCGGGATTTGCAGCGCTGCCGGCTGATGGCTCGGATCGTCGCGCTGATCTACAACTGGTGGAGCTTGTTCGTGCGGCTGGCCGACCCGAACCAGCACACCGAGGCGATCACCAGCCGGCCGCTGCTGCTGTACGGCGTCGGCCGGCATACCCGGCATGCCAATCAAACCACGATCACCGTCACCAGCACGCACGGCAAGGCCGGCCATGTTCGCCGAATGCTGGCCGAGGTCGTGACCTTCTTCAAGTCGCTGCGGCCAATAGCGGAGCAGTTGAGCGACCTCCAACGATGGTACCGAATCCTCAGCCGGGCCCTGGTCAAGTACCTCAAGGGCCGTCAGCTCGGACCGCCCCCGATCCCATTGCCCGCCTGATCCCACCCGCAAAACGCGAAGACCGCCCCACACCGACGGCCAAATTCACCGGCCAACCGTCGGATTTAGGATCATCGGCCGCGGATCGCCAGTGCCTGATTACGCGCTAACGCGTTGAGGCTCGACGCTTTTCTCGCCCTCTTGCTGACTTGGTGCTGACTGGGCGCGATGAGCGGCTGCTTACGGGCTTGCTTCAACAACGCGTTGATATTGCTAGTTATTTTTGGTTGCGGGGGCAGGATTTGAACCTGCGACCTTCAGGTTATGAGGCCTGACACGCAATTGGTCATTATCGCAGCTTGCCAAAACACCTCCGCTATCGCGCCGCGCCCAAGACTCCGGCCATGAAAGCCGCGCCATCGTCGGGCAAATCTCACTGTTGGTCTCGAAAGCCTTACTTCAGGCGATCTGCACCGGCCCAAACCGAACAATCGGAGGTCGGGGACGCCCGTCGGACAAAGCCGTCGTACAGTCCTGTGGGTAACACCGCTAACCCCTTGATATATTGGTGGGCGCGTTGGGACTCGAACCCAAGACCCTCTGATTAAAAGTCAGATGCTCTGCCGACTGAGCTACGCGCCCGACCGGGATCGGGCCGGGGGCCCGCCGGGGGTGGTGGTGGTTGTGAGTGCCGCGCTGTCAGGCGCGCACTATAGATGGATGCGGGGTCGGGTCAATCCCACGAGCGGCCGGCGACGTCGGCGTCGGCCAGCCTGCGGATGGTCCGAATCTTGACCGCCTCGGGGACAAACGAGGTGATATCGCCGCCGAGCCGGGCAACCTCCTTGACGAACCGCGAGGCGATGAACTGGTGGGTTTCCGAAGCCATCAAGAACGTGGTTTCGACCTCGCAGTTCAGCCGCGCGTTCATCGCCGCCATCTGGATCTCGTATTCGAAGTCGGAGATCGCGCGCAAGCCGCGCAGGATGACCGAGGCGCCGACCTCCTGAACGAAGTGCATCAGGAGGTTGGAGAACGGCATGACCCTGAGCCGCGAGCCGTCGCCGTTGCGCAACCGCGCGACCTGCTCCTCGAGCATCTCGACCCGCTCGTCGAGGTTGAACAGCGGCCCCTTGCCGGCATTGGCGGCGACGCCGATGACCAAGTGATCGACGATCCGGGTCGCCCGGCCGATGATGTCCATGTGGCCATTGGTGACCGGGTCGAAGGTGCCGGGGTATACCCCTATGCGCCCGTTAGGCATGCTGTCGGTCCTCGTCCTTATCCCTGGCGGCGCGATGGCGGCGAATGACTGATATCCGCCGCGAAATCGGCCCGCCACGCTTGTTGGTAGCGGATCTGGCGGCCAAACGATTGGCGGCCGAGCGTTTGCGCCGATCCTCGGTTGCGCCGATCCACTGGGCGCGCCGGTCTTCTCGCCGGCGGTTCGTTACGTCTCGTCGTTGCCGCCCGGCTCGCCGCCCTGACTCACCGCCCGGCTCGTCCCCATCCACGGCGTCGACCTCCTCGCGGATGCGGGTGACCGAAACCACGCGCTCGCCGTCGGCGGTGGCGAACAACCGCACGCCGCGCGTTCGCCGGCCGGTGATGCCGATGCCGTCGACCGGGCAGCGGATGATCTGGCCGCGATCGGTGATCATCACGATCTGGTCGCCCGCCAGCACCGGGAAGGCGCCGACGGTGGTCGTCGGCCCGCCCGGGCGGACCAGATCGATGGCGGCGATGCCCTGGCCGTCGCGTCCGCTGATGCGATACTCGTATGACGAGGTGCGCTTGCCGAAGCCGTCCTCGGCGACGGTGAGCAGGAACTCCTCATTGTCCGCCATCTCGGCGAAGTCCGCCCGGTCGAGCCGCGCGCCAGCTCTTCGTCGCGGGCGCGATCCTCGGGCCGTTCGGCGTAGTCGCCGCCGGCGAGCCGGCGCCGCGCGTTGATGGCCTGGAGGTATTCCTCGCGGCGCGCGGGCTCGGCCTCGAAATGGCGCAGCGCGCACATGCTGATGACCTCGTCACCCTCGGCGAGACGCACGCCACGCACGCCGGTCGAGGTCCGCCCGACGAAAACCCGCACGTCGCCGATCGGAAAGCGGATGCAGCGGCCGCGGCGGGTAAACAGGACGATGTCGTCGTTTTCGTCGAAGGTCCGGACCCGGACCAGCCGGTCGCCCGGCGCCAACTTCATGGCGATCTTGCCGCTGGCCATGATGTTGGTGAAGTCGCTCAGCGCGTTGCGCCGGACGCGGCCGGACGCGGTGGCGAACCCGACGAACAGGTCCTGCCAGGTGCTCTCGTCCTCGGGCAACGGCATCATCGTGGTGATGGTCTCGCCCGGCTGCAGCGGCAGGATGTTGACCATCGCCTTGCCGCGCGCGGTCGGCGTGCCGAGCGGCAGCTTGTAGACCTTGAGCTTGTAGACGATCCCGGTCGACGAGAAGAACAACACCGGGGTGTGGGTGTTGACCACCCGGTTCTGGCTGACGAAATCCTCGTCGCGGATGCTCATCCCGGCGCGGCCCTTGCCGCCGCGGCGCTGCGCCCGATAGGTCGACAGCGGCACCCGCTTGATATAGCCGGTGTTGGTGACGGTGACGACCATGTCCTCGCGCTGGATCAGGTCCTCGATGTCGGCGTCCGGCTCTTCTTCCTCCAGCGCCGTGCGGCGCGGCGTCGCGAACATCTCCTTGACCGCCGTCAGCTCGCCGCGCAGGACCTCGAGCAGCCGGGTCCGCGAACCGAGGATCGCCAGATGCTCCTCGATCTCCTTGGCCAGCGCGTTGAGGTCGCTGGTGATCTTCTCGCGTTCAAGCCCGGTCAGCCGCTGGAGCCGCAGATCGAGAATGGCGCGGGCCTGGGCCTCGCTCAGCCGGTAGGTGCCCCCTGTTCCCCCCTCGCCCGCGGCCCCCTCGCCCGGATCCTCGATCAGCGCGATCAGCGGCATGACGTCGGCCGCCGGCCAGTCGCGCGCCATCAGCCCGGCGCGCGCGGAGGCCGGGTCGGGCGAGGCGCGGATCAGCGCCACCACCTCGTCGATGTTGGCGACGGCGACCGCGAGACCGAGCAGGATGTGGGCGCGTTCGCGGGCCTTGCCGAGCAGGTAGATGGTGCGGCGGCGAATGACCTCCTCGCGGAAGGCGAGGAAGGCGACCAGGATATCCTTCAGCGTCATCATCTTCGGCCGGCCGCCATCGAGGGCCAGCATGTTGATGCCGAAGGATGTTTGCAGCGGGGTGTAGCGGTAGAGCTGGTTGAGGACGATCTCCGGCTCGGCGTCGCGCTTGATCTCGACGACGACGCGCACGCCGTCGCGGTCGGATTCGTCGCGCAGATCGGAGATGCCCTCGATGCGCTTGTCGCGGACGGCGTCGGCGATGATCTCGACCATCCGCGCCTTGTTGATCTGGTAGGGGATTTCGTCGACGACGATCGCCATCCGGTCCTTGCGGATTTCCTCGATGCGCGTCTTCGCCCGCATGACGATCGAGCCCCGCCCGGTGTGGTAGCCGGAGACGATGCCGCGGCGGCCGAGGATGATCGCGCCGGTCGGGAAATCGGGTCCCGGAATGTGCAACTCGATCAGCTCGCTGATGCTGATCTCGGGATTGTCGATGACCGCGCAGGCGGCGTCGACAACCTCGCCCAGGTTGTGCGGCGGGATGTTGGTCGCCATGCCGACGGCGATGCCGCCGGCGCCGTTGACCAGAAGATTGGGATAGCGCGCCGGCAGAACGACCGGCTCGAGCGCGGAATCGTCATAGTTCGGCTGGAAATCGACGGTGTTCTTGTCGATGTCCTCGGTCAGGCTCGCGGCGGCGCGGGCAAGCCGGGCCTCGGTGTAGCGCATCGCCGCCGCCCGGTCGCCGTCCATCGAGCCGAAGTTGCCCTGGCCCTGGATCAGCGGCAGGCGCATGGCGAAATCCTGGGCCATGCGCACCAGCGCGTCGTAGATCGCCTGGTCGCCGTGGGGGTGGTACTTGCCCATGACGTCGCCGACGATGCGCGCGGCCTTGCGGAACGGCTTGTCGTGGCCGTAGCCGTTCTCGTGCATGGCGTAGATGATGCGCCGCTGGACCGGCTTCAGCCCGTCGCGGACGTCCGGCAGCGCGCGGCTGACGATCACGCTCATGGCGTAATCGAGGTACGAGCGCTTCATCTCGTCTTCGATGGTGATCGGCGCGATGTCGGGGCCGGCGGGGGTGGTGGGAGGCGACATATGGACGGCTGAACCTGCGGTGGCGCGCGCCTTTACGGCCCGGTCGACGCGACCGTATCACGGCGACCGCATTGCGGCAATGTAATGCAACCGCAAAACCGGCGCTCAGGCCGGTCGATCGCTCAATCAGGCGGCGGCGGCCGCGGCGCGTTTACCTCGCCGCGGTTTACCGTTTCGCGCCATCGGGGCCGGAGCAGCGGGCTGTTCGGAGCCGGTCGCGGCGTCGGGGGCAGCGCCCGGAGCCTTGGCCGGCGCTGGAGCTTCGGCGGCGGGGGAGCGCCCGGGCTTTGGCCGGCGCGGAGGTTTCGGCGCCGGCAGTGGCTGGTCGGGAGATGGCTCGCCGGTAGGCTCGGTGTCGGCCGCGGGCGCCTCGCCGAGCTGCTCGTCGTCCGGTGGCGTGACGTCCGCCGGTTCGACATTAATATGCCAGATCCACCCCTCGCGCTCGCCGGTGGCGACCTTGTAGTAGCCGTGCACGGGCTCGGGATCGAGCAGCAGGGCGCCGCTCCCGCGCGCCACCCACATAAGTCGGGGCGACGCAACCGTCGGCTCGGTGCGGAGGTTGCTGCCCCGCGTCACCACCAGCGGGACCTCGATGAAGGGCTCTTCCGCGATCTCGCCACCGCCATCCTCGGCCGCCGTCGCGGCCGGTTCCTCGTAGGGACCGCCGCGCGCCCGCTCGGCGGCGATCGCCGCATCAAGGCCGGCCTGTTCGCGGCCGAGTTCGGCGGCAATCGGTTCGTCGGAATTCCGTTGGCCGGGGCCGGCTCCGGGGGCGGCCCCGCCGTCGGGCCTCCCATGGGGCGTCGCGTTGCCCGCCGCGGCCCTGGCGACTTCAACCGCTTGGCCCGCTTGGCCGCCGCCGGGTTCATCACGCTTGGCGACAGCGCGCGCCGGCGTGCCGGCGGCATCGGCCGGCGGCGAGGCCATGGTCGCCGGGATATCGACGACGACGCTAGGCGAACCGGCCGGTCGCCACGCAATCCACGCCGCGATCGCGAGCGTCAGCACGGTGGCCGAGACCGCGAGCATGACCGCGAGCAGCCACTGGGGCCGGCGGGGTCGCGGCATCGTCGCCCGCCAGTCCGGCCGGCCGGCGGTGGTTGGTCCAGGCGGTGCCAACTTAGAACGGAATTTCGTCGTCAAGGTCGCCGGCCGGCAACGGCGAGGACGAGCCGCGCGGCTCGTCTTGGCCATAAGAGTCCGCGCCGCCGAACCCGGCGCCACCACCAGCGCCGCCACCAGCACCACCGCCGCCCTCGCCGCGCCCGTCGAGCAGCGTCAGCTCGCCGCGAAAGCGTTGCAGGACAACCTCGGTGGTGTAGCGCTCCTGGCCATCATTGCCGGTCCATTTGCGCGTTTGCAGGGCCCCCTCCAGATAGACCTTGGAGCCCTTGCGCAAGTACCGTTCGGCGACATCGCCAAGCCGGTCGTTGAAGATCACGACGCGATGCCACTCGGTTTTTTCGCGAGGCTCGCCGCTCTGGCGATCCTTCCACCGCTCGGAGGTCGCGACCGAAAGCTGGACGATCTTGTTGCCGTCCTGCATCTGGCGAACCTCGGGATCGCGGCCGAGATTGCCGACGAGGATGACTTTGTTGACGGATCCTGCCATGTGTATCGATGCGGTCGCCACCGGAACGACCAGCCCTGGCGGCGGGGCCGCGGGGGTTGAAGCGCCGGAACGACTCCACTCCTTTTTTCGTGAAGACATGCTAAGTAGCTGGCGAACTTTACACGCAAAAAGCTGAACGTGGCCACTGGCAATTACCCACACGCGATCGCTCGGCGGGCGGTAGGCCGAACCGCCGGCCCGCCCGAGGCTAGCGATGGATAAGATCATCATTCGCGGCGCGCGCGAGCACAACCTGCGCAACGTCGACGTCGAGATCCCGCGCGACCGATTGACGGTGATCACCGGGCTGTCGGGATCGGGCAAGTCATCGCTCGCGTTCGACACGATCTACGCCGAGGGTCAGCGCCGCTATGTCGAATTGCTGTCGGCGTACGCCCGGCAATTCCTCGAATTGATGCAAAAGCCCGACGTCGATTCCATCGACGGGCTATCGCCGGCGATCTCGATCGAGCAGAAGACGACCTCGCGCAATCCGCGCTCGACGGTCGGGACCGTGACCGAAATCTATGATTACATGCGGCTTTTGTGGGCGCGGGTCGGCGTGCCGCATTCGCCGGCGACGGGGCTGCCGATCGAAAGCCAAACCATCAGCCAGATGGTCGACCGGGTGCTGGCGATGCCCGAGGGCAGCCGCCTGCTGCTGCTCGCGCCGATCGTTCGCGGCCGCAAGGGCGAGTACCGCAAGGAGCTCCAGGACCTCCGGAAGCGCGGCTTCCAGCGGGTCAAGATCGACGGCGAGATCCACGAGATCGACGATGCGCCGAACCTCAACAAGAAGATCAAGCACGATATCGAGGTGGTGGTCGACCGCCTCGTCGTCCGCGCCGATATCTCCCAGCGGCTGGCCGAAAGCCTGGAAACGGCGCTCGCCTTGAGCGACGGCCTGGTCTTCGCCGAAGATGCCGATCGCGGCGAGCGGACGGTGTTTTCGGCCAAGTACGCCTGCCCGGTGTCGGGCTTTACCATCGCCGAGATCGAACCTCGGCTGTTTTCGTTCAACAACCCCTACGGCGCCTGTCCGGCCTGCGACGGGTTGGGCAGCGAGATGTTTTTCGACGCGGGCCTCATCGTTGCCAACGAGGCGCTGTCGCTGCGCGCCGGCGCCATCGCGCCGTGGGCCAACTCGACCTCGCAGTATTACCAGCAGACCCTCGCCAGCCTCGCCGCGCACTACGGTTTCGACCTGGCGGCACCGTTCGGCGATCTCGACGAGACCGTCCGCAAGGCGATCATCTACGGCTCCGCCAAGGAGCCCATCACCATGCGCTACAATGACGGGGTGCGCGCCTACGAGGTGCGCAAGCCGTTCGAGGGCGTCATCCCCAACATGGAGCGGCGCTGGCGCGAAACCGAATTGTCGTGGATCCGCGAGGAGCTGTCGCGCTACCAGACGGTGGCGCCGTGCGAGGCCTGCGGCGGCAAACGGCTGAAGCCCGAGGCGCTGGCGGTCAAGATCGCCGGGCTCGACATCAGCCACGTCACCGAGCTGTCGATCGACGCGGCGGAACGCTGGTTCGCCGGCCTCGGCGAGACGCTCACGCCGCAGCGCCGCGAGATCGCAAGGCGGATCCTGCGCGAGATCAGCGAGCGGCTGGGATTTCTCAAGAACGTCGGCCTTGACTACCTGACCATGGCGCGCGCCGCGGGGTCCTTGTCCGGCGGCGAGAGCCAGCGCATCCGGCTGGCCTCGCAGATCGGCTCGGGCCTGACCGGCGTGCTCTATGTCCTCGACGAGCCGTCGATCGGCCTGCACCAGCGTGACAACGGCCGCCTGCTCGAGGCTTTGAAGCGGTTGCGCGATCTCGGCAACACGGTGATCGTCGTCGAACACGATGAAGAAGCGATCCGCACGGCCGATTACCTGATCGACATGGGCCCCGGCGCGGGCCGTCACGGCGGCGAGGTGGTCGCCCGCGGCACGCCCGATCAGGTGATCGCCAGGCCCGAAAGCCTCACCGGCCAGTATCTTGCCGGCGTCCGCGAGGTCGCCGTGCCCTCGGCGCGGCGGCCGGCGCGGATGAACCGCGCGCTGCGCGTGGTCGGCGCGACGGCCAACAACCTCCGCGATTTGAGCGTCTCGTTCCCGCTCGGCACCCTGACCTGCGTCACCGGCGTATCGGGGGGCGGCAAGTCGACACTCGTCGTCGACACCTTGTATAAGGCCCTCGCCCGGCGACTCAATGGCGCCCGCGATCTGCCCGGCGCGCACGAACGGATCGACGGTCTCGAATTGATCGACAAGGTGGTCGACATCGACCAGTCGCCGATCGGCCGCACCCCGCGCTCGAACCCGGCGACCTACACCGGCGCCTTCACCCCGATCCGCGACTGGTTCGCCAGCCTGCCCGAATCCAAGGCCCGCGGCTACCGGCCGGGACGGTTCTCGTTCAACGTGAAGGGCGGCCGCTGCGAGGCCTGCCAGGGCGATGGCGTGATCCGCATCGAGATGCACTTCCTGCCCGACGTCTACGTCCAGTGCGAAACCTGCAAGGGCAAGCGCTACAACCGCGAGACCCTGGAGGTCCACTTCCGCAACTTCTCGATCGCCGACGTCCTCGACATGACGGTTGAAGAGGCGGTCGACGTGTTCAAGGCGGTGCCGGTCATCCGCGACAAGGTGGCGACCCTGAGCCGGGTCGGGCTCGGTTACATCCACTTAGGCCAGCAGGCGACAACGCTATCGGGCGGCGAGGCCCAGCGGGTCAAGCTGGCCAAGGAGCTGTCACGCCGGGCGACCGGTAAGACCGTCTACATTCTCGACGAGCCGACCACCGGGTTGCACTTCGAGGACGTCCGCCGCCTGCTCGACGTCCTCCACGCGCTGGTCGATCAGGGCAACACGATCATCGTCATCGAGCACAACCTGGAGGTCATCAAGACCGCCGATTGGATCATTGACCTCGGCCCCGAGGGTGGCTCCAAGGGTGGCGGCCTCGTCGCCGAAGGCACGCCGGAGGCGGTCGCCGCGACCGCCGGCAGCTATACCGGCCAGTACCTCCGCCCCTACCTCAAAATGACGCGGAGCCGAAGGACCGCGTGAGCTTGGGCCCTCGGCAGCCGCCGAGAGCGAGTGGAGTCAGCCGCGGAGGAGACTCACCCGCCGGCATCGAACAACCCGGCATCGAACAACTAAGAGCGGCAGCGGGCGAAGCCGTGCAAACCGCCGAGCTCCGGTTTCGCGGTCAGCCGCTTGAAGTCGCGCGGCGAGGTCGCTAGCGCCTCGCTGAACGTTTGCGACGCCGAGGCGCAATAGCCGGCCCGGCTCGTCGAATTGCGCTGCGAGGCGTCGTTGGCGAGCCTGGTGACGAAGGCATTCATCTCGTAGTCGCCGCGAGCGCCATGGACCCGCTTGAACATCGTGCGCAAAGCCTGCCCACTGTACGATAGCTGATCCTTGAAGGTGGTCACAAACGCGTTGTAGCGGTCCTTTTCCCCACACGAAAGCGCCGCGACCATGAGTTCGGTTTGCAGCACCCTGGTGTTGATCGCCGCCTCATCCGCGGCAGTGGCGCATGCCGAGCCGGCGGCCATGGCCGGCGCCGCTACTGCCAGTGTAAGCGCGCCGCCGAGAATCGTCGCCACGCACGATTTCCTAACGGATCGCCGCCGAGGGGCTTGCGTGTCCCGCATGTCCTAATCTCCCGTTGCTGGCTATCGGTCCGGCATCAGCCGGTACACCAAAAAGCCATATCCGAGCCGCGAAAATCAAGTCACACATCGGAAGTAGGCTTGTGTACCCCAACCGCCGGCCATGTCCCGGTGGCCGCAATCAGCGGCATTCATGAAACAATTATCGCTTTCCTGTTGCTTGGCGCGGCTGTTATCGGCACTCTTCCAGATTGCATCGGACCTTAACCGCAATCAAGGAAGCTCGATGACGCGCATCACACTCCCGCGAATCACATATCTGGTGGCTGGCATGGTGCTGCTGGCGGTCACGTGCGTCTCGTTGGAGGTTCGCGCCGCTACGCTCGGCGATTTGCGTGGACCCGCGGAGAAAGCGACACAGACGCTTTTCGAAGCCGTTCACACCAATGACTTCGCCGCGACCGAAGCGGCGGTCGCCGCCGGCGCCAGCATCGATGCGAAAAACCGCTGGAACCTGACGCCGATCGAGCTTGCCATTGATAAGGGCTACTTCCGGATTGCCCATTTCCTCGTTTCCGTCCGCAATAACCGCGTCCAGGCAGGTGAGGAGGCCGCCGCCGGGGTGCCGGTCGCGCCGCAAAAAGCGGCAAGGTCGAGCGCGCAAGCCCGTACGCGACAACCGGCCGCCAGTCGTCAGTCCGCCGCGCGCGAATACGCGCCGCAACCGCCGCAACCATGGCCGAGCGACATGCCCAATCCTTTCGATCCGGCGGCGCCCGCGTTCGGTGCCGGCCTGCCGCTCATACAGCCGGCGCGGACATCGAGCGCGGCGGAGCCCGCCGACGGAGAGTTGCTCGCGACTGACACGCCCGCAAGCGCTGGTCGCGAGTATCGCAACTGAACCTGGCGTGGCGCGCGTCGAGTCAATAACGCCGGCGGAACCGACTTATAAGTAACGCGGCATGGCGCCCGGGTCCGGCGGTCTGGACCCGTTGGTCGAATGGATTGTTGCCGGCCGCGGCGATCCGCTTGAGGTGATACTCGGCCAGGGTCGCCGGCAGGAAGGCGGGCAGCACCGCCGGAGCGACGCGAGCGTGTTCTCGCCTCGCCTTTGCCAAATGATCGCGCGCGCAATCGGCGAGCTCGGCGACCACGCGCGCCAAGCCCGGCGCGGAACCCCGCTCGAACATCGCCAGGACGTCCAGCCCAGCCTCACGGCTCAGCGCCGCCGGCAGGTACAGCCGCTTCGCCCCGGCGTGAAAAGGAACCGCGCGAATCAGGCCGGTCAGCGCCCAGGCAATGCCCACATGATGCGCCGCCCGGTCGACAGTGTCATCGCCCGCGCCGAGAATGTCGGCCGACAAGTTGACCAGCGGCGCCGAGGTCGCGGCGGCGTAATCGACAAGATTGGCCAGTGTCGCCGGCGGATGATCCTCGCAATCGAACTCGCGGCCGCCGAGTATGCGCTCGAAGTGGTCGCGGCCGAGACCGTAGCGCGCGATCGCGGCGGCAAGAGCGGCGCCCACGGGCTCGCGCGGCGTGGCGCCCGCGTACATCGCCTCGATCAGCTCGCGCCACCACTGCAGCCGCATCTTCGCTAAAAGGGGTTCGCGCACGCTCTCGCGCACCCGCGCGACCTCGATATTGAACGCGTAAAGCGCGACCAGCGCCTCGCGCTCCTCGGCCGGCGCGAACAGGGAGCAGAGGAACCGGTCCGGGTCGTACTTGCGCACGAGCCCGGCGCAATAAGACAACTCGCTCAACGCTTTATAACCCGTATAGGCCCAGCCTCTACACGTCGCACGACGGCTTCGCCTGCTTGTTTGCACCATGGTTTCTGATAGAGTTTGTCGCGCTGATGTCCGCTGCCTCTCGATTAGCGCTCCACTGCTGACGACCTATTTCTCCAGGTCTCGCGGGTTCGTATATGGCTTCGCTACACCTAAGTCTAAGCTCGACTTTCCGCATTTCATGCGGCGTAGCAGAGAGTCTCGGTGAATCTCCGGAGGAGGGCGGCGGGAATTTCCACGGTTTCCGCGTCATGCCGGGACAGCCATAAATCCGGCGGGCACCAGAGGACACGACGGACGGTGGCGATGGCGTCGCTGAAGGTCAGCTCGGACTTGCCATACCAGCCGGCCGTTCGGGGACGAATGGCGGCGCCACGGGTTTCGATCAATCCGTGCATCCAGATCGTCACCAGGGAGAACAGCCCGAGCAGCGCCGGGGTGGTGCGTG
>CAWDWD010000004.1:0-31793 GCA_963805915.1 uncultured Alphaproteobacteria bacterium | reverse complement strand
GCGAACCCGCGTCGCGGTTGACGCAGGGCGAGTGGAAATTTAACATATCGATCTTTCCAGCGACGGATGAGTGACGGCTAAGTTATGAAAATTAGGAATTCGATTAGATCCGCGAAAACGCGCGAGCGGAACTGCTTGGTGGTGCGCCGGAAGGGCCGGCTCTATGTCATCAACAAGCGCCACCCCCGGTTCAAGACCCGCCAGGGCTGAGACCGCGCGGGTTCAGGCGTCGAGGCCGGTCGCGCGCAGCGCCACGATCCGCCCGCACAAAAATCCCCCGAACGCCGAGAGTATCGGCACCATCCCCAGGAAGCTACCCAGGCAAAGAAGGTGATTGCCGCGGCGAGGCGCAGCAGATGCACGGCTGCCCCGACCCACCGTGGGAGTGTCCGCTCGCCCTCGGCGCTGGGGTTCAAGCGCATCGATGCGTAATAACCAAAGCCGACGATGAGACCGAGCGCGGCGTAGGACAGCACCGTGTCCAGCGTGATCGAGTCGCCCGCGAATGCGTTCATGGTCCTCACATTTCGCTCACTTGGCGCCATTGCGCCCAGACGCCCGCTTTACCACGCCCGCCTCGCGCGCGTCGAGATCCCCCGGCGCGGACATTCCCGCGGACATCGCGTGGGAGGTGCAGCTCACGAATGTTGCACCCGCGCACGTCTTCCGGTTGCATTTTGCTGCGTTGCACAAAAACTCTTGATTGTCGGCGCGACTCTCCTGCCTATTCTTATGTACAAGCTTCGCTGGCAAACGCGGGACCAGAGAACAAACAGACGAAACTTTTAAAGGGAGGATCCGCCGCAAAGGTGAACTTGACTCTAAAGTGCGAGGTAACACCGATGACCGGATTTACAACCTGTACCGTGTAGAAACGAAAACAGCAACCGAGCCCAATCCCGTTTTCACCATCGCCGAGCTTTCCGGCGCCGAGATCGAACTGTATGTCCGCCGCGGCCGGCGGCTACGGGCAGCTCACCTGGCTCTGTGGGGCCAGCAGATGATCCAGACCTGGGAAAAGCCTGTTCCGCCGACCCGGCCGAACTTGTTGCCCAGCCGAGCCGCTGACGCGGCGCGGCGTGGCTCATCGCAGATGCTCGATCAGCAACGCGATGGCGAAGCCGAGCAGCACGGCGGAGGCTATTCGCGTCACCGCGGTCCGCACCGCCGGGCGCACCAACCAGCGGCGGAAATGGTTCCCCGCCCAGGCCATTGGCGCCTGCCAGGCGACATTGATCGCGATCAACGTCGCGGACAATGCGATAAGCTGAGCCGGGACCTGGCCGCGCCCGGTGTCGACGAAGTTCGGATAGAGGCCAGAAACAGCACCAGAACCTTGGGATTTAGAACGTTGGTCAGCAGGGCGGCGCGACACGCGCCGCCCGCGCTGAGGCGTTTGCCGTCGCCGTCGCCGATCAGGCTCCCGGCATCGCGAAAACCCTGAATCCCGAGCCAGGCCAGATACAGCGCGCCGGCGAAGGCCATGGTTTTGAACAGCACCGGCGAGCGCGCGATGAGCACTGACAGGCCGAACACCGCCAACGCCGTGTGGACCAGCAGACCAAGCTGAACCCCCGCGACCGCGGCGTAACCGACGGCGCGCCCCGATGTCAGGGCGCAGCGCAAAATCAAGAACGTGTCCGGTCCCGGCGAGACGACGATCGCCGCCGCGGCCAACGCGAAGGCCGCCAGCGTCGAGCCCTCTAGCGGCATCCGCCGATCGTTCGGCGCGCGCTTGTATCGGCGCCGTCCCCTCGCCTCACATTGGCGCCTTGGCCATCGGCCCGATCATGCTGGCCGGATCGACCCAGGCGTCGAACTGCTCGGCCGTCACCAGTCCGGAGTTGACCGCCGCGGCCTTCAGCGTCTTTCCTTGCGCGAACGCCGTCTTGGCGATCTTGGCGGCGTTGTCGTAGCCGATGTGTGGATTGAGCGCGGTGACCAGCATCAACGAGCGGTTCATCAGCTCGCCGATCCGCTCGCGGTCGGCCTCGATGCCCGCGACGCAGTTGTCGGTGAAGCTTAGGCAGGCGTCGGCGAGCAGCGCGATCGATTGCAGCAGGTTATAGATCATCACCGGCTTGAACACGTTGAGCTCGAAGTGGCCGGTCGCGCCGGCGAACGTGATCGTCACGTTATTGCCCATGACCTGGGCGCAGACCTGGGTCATGGCCTCGCATTGCGTCGGGTTGACCTTGCCCGGCATGATCGATGAGCCGGGCTCATTGGCCGGAAGAACCAGCTCGCCGAGGCCGCTGCGCGGCCCCGAGGCGAGAAAGCGGATGTCGTTGGCGATCTTGTTGAGCGAGGCGGCGAGCACGTTGAGAACGCCCGACGCTTCGACGATGGCGTCATGGGCGGCCAAAGCTTCGAACTTGTTCGCGGCGGTGATGAAGGCGAGCCCGGTCAGTTCCGCGACCTCGGCGGCGAAAGCCTCGGCGAAACCTTCGCGGGTGTTCAGCCCGGTGCCGACGGCGGTGCCGCCCTGGGCGAGGCATAAGAGCCGGGGCAAGGCTCCCTCCACCCGCGCGATGCCGTTGGCAAGCTGGGCGGCGTAGCCGGAAAACTCCTGACCCAGGCTCAGCGGCGTCGCGTCCTGGGTGTGGGTCCGGCCGATCTTAATGATATCCGAAAACGCCTTCGCCTTCGCATCAACGGCGCCATGCAGATGGCGCAGGGCCGGCAGCAGCCGGTTGTTGAGCTCGAGGACCGCGGCGATGTGCATGGCCGTCGGGAAGGAGTTGTTCGACGACTGCGAGCGGTTGACGTGGTCGTTCGGATGAACCGGCGACTTCGCGCCGATATCGCCGCCGAGCAGCTCGATCGCCCGGTTGGCAATGACTTCGTTGGCGTTCATGTTGCTCTGGGTACCCGAGCCGGTCTGCCAGACGACCAGCGGGAAGTGGGCGTCCAGCCGGCCGCCGATGACCTCGTCGGCGGCCGCGGCGATCGCCTCGCCGATCTTCGCCTCCAGCTCGCCGAGGGCGACGTTGGCCAGGGCCGCGGCCTTCTTCTGGAGCCCCAAGGCGTGGATCAAGGGCAGCGGCATCCGTTCTCCGCCAATCTTGAAGTTCTCCAACGACCTTTGCGTTTGCGCGCCCCAGTAGCGATCGGCCGGCACCTCGACCGCGCCCATCGAGTCACTTTCGACGCGAGTGTCCGTTTTCGTGTTCATGCCGCATCTCCCATACGCAAGGTTACCCGGCCGGCGACGCGTCCTTCCGGCCGAGAGCGGCGATGAACGCACCAACCGCATTAAGCGCCTCTTCGAGGTTATCGCTTTCGCTCCGGCCGGAGGCGCGACGCGGCTTAAAGCCATGATCGCCATCCTTGAGCCAGTGGACCCTGATCGCCGGCGAGAGCGGATAACCGCTGACCTCGGCCAACGCGCCAAACGGGTCGCGGGTTCCCTGACAGATCAGCGTCGGGGTCCGCAACGCGCGAAGATGCTCGATCCGGGTCTTCTCCGGCGCGGCGGGAGGGTGGAACGGATAGCCGAGGCAGACCAGGCCGAGAACGCCGGCCTCGTCGGCGATCATGCTCGCCATCCGCCCGCCGAGTGACTTGCCGCCGATGACCGTGCGGCCGGGGTTGAGCCCGGCCAATTGGCCGCGCCAAGCGTCTTGCAGGATACCGGTCCGGTCCGGCGGCCGGCGCCTACCCGTTCGCCGACGCTCGGCCATGTAGGGAAACTCGAAGCGGATGACGCGGATGCCGCGCCCGCCGAGGCCGGTGGCGAGGAAGGCCATGAACGCGCTGTCCATCCCCGCGCCCGCCCCGTGCGCCAGAACGCAGGCCACCTGCGCGTCTTCCGGCCCGTCGATCAGCACGGCCGGCGGCTCGCCCGTCACCCCGTCTCGCACCGCCTGCGTCCCTCGCTCCAAGCCGCCCGGCCGGTAAGGCCGCGGGCGTCAGTGGCCGTCGCCGCCCGGCTTCATGAACTCGGCGAAGAAGTCGTTGCCCTTGTCGTCGACGACGATGAAGGCCGGAAAATCCTCGACCTCGATCTTCCAGATCGCTTCCATGCCGAGTTCGGGATACTCGATGCACTCGACCTTCCTGATGCAGTCGCGAGCAAGACGCGCCGCCGGCCCCCCGATCGAGCCGAGATAAAAACCGCCGTGGGCCTTGCACGCCTGGGTCACCTGTGGCGAACGGTTGCCCTTGGCCAGCATCACCAAGCTGCCGCCGGCGGCCTGAAACTGATCGACGTAGGCGTCCATCCGCCCGGCGGTGGTCGGTCCGAACGAGCCCGACGCATAGCCTTCCGGGGTCTTCGCCGGACCGGCGTAATAGACGCACAGGTCCTTGAAATACTGGGGCAGCCCTTCGCCGGCGTCGAGCCGCTCCTTGAGCTTGGCGTGGGCGATATCGCGCGCGACGATCACCGGGCCGGAAAGTGAAACCCGGGTCTTGATCGGGTAGCGGCTCAAGGTTTCGCGGGTCTCGGCCATCGGCCGGGTCAGGTCGATCTTGACCACCTCGGCGGTCAGCGCATCGGCGCCGACCTCGGGCAGGTAGCGCGCCGGGTCGCGTTCGAGTTCTTCGAGAAAGACGCCGTCGCGGGTGATCTTGCCCAGGATCTGCCGGTCGGCCGAACACGAAACGCCGATGCCGACGGGGCACGAGGCGCCATGGCGCGGCAGGCGGATGACGCGAACGTCGTGGCAGAAGTACTTGCCGCCGAACTGCGCGCCGATGCCCATTTGCTGGGTCATGCGGTGGACGTCCTCCTCCATCGCGACGTCGCGGAAGGCCTGGCCGTGCTTGTTGCCCTCCGTCGGCAGGCCGTCGAGATAGCGCGCCGAGGCGAGCTTCACCGTCTTCAGGGTCAGCTCGGCCGAGGTCCCGCCGATGACGATGGCGAGGTGGTAGGGCGGACAGGCCGCGGTCCCCAGCGTGCGGATCTTCTCGTCGAGGAAGGCGCGCAGCCGCGCCGGGTTCAACAGCGCCTTGGTCTCCTGGTAGAGGAAGGTCTTGTTGGCCGAGCCGCCGCCCTTGGCCATGAACATAAACTTGTAGGCATCGCCGGCGGTGGCGTAGAGGTCGATCTGGGCCGGCAGGTTGGTGCCGGTGTTGACCTCGTCGAACATGTTGACCGGCGCGACCTGGCTGTAGCGCAGGTTGGTTTCGGTGTAGGCCTTGAGGATGCCTTGCGACAGCGCGGCCTCGTCGCCGCCGCCGGTCCAGACGTTTTCGCCCCTCTTGCCCATGATGATGGCGGTGCCGGTGTCCTGGCACATGGGCAGAACGCCCGACGCGGCGATGGTCGCATTCTTGAGCAGCTCGAAGGCGACGAAGCGGTCGTTTGCCGAGGCCTCCGGATCGTCGATGATCTTGCGCAACTGGGCGAGGTGGCCGGGACGCAGCAGATGCTGGCAGTCGCGCATCGCTTGATCGGCGAGCAGGGTCAGGGCCGCCGGATCGATCTGGAGGATCTCGCGACCGTCGACCTTGATGGTCGCCACGTATTCGCCGCTGAGCTTGCGATAGGGAGTCGTATCCGCGGCCAGCGGAAACATTTCAGAATAGACGTCGTTCGCCATCGCCGAGCCCTCTCACCCCGAAGTCCGTTGTTCTTGCCGAAGCGGGCGCGAGAGTATCGGTTCGAGCGGCCGTTGACCATCCCGTCGTCACGGCATCATTCGATGGCTGGCGCGGGCGGCGGGATGGTAAACTATCGTTCATGTCCGTCGATGCAGCCCTTTCCGCGCCGCCTGCTCCCGCCGCCGATGCCGGCGCGACGCCGGTCGCACTGGCGCGGCCGGAACTGCCCACCGCCGTGCGGATCCAGTCGGTGGCCGTTTCGGGCCTGTTTGTCCTCGCGACGCTTTATACGATCTATTTCGCCAAGGCGATCCTGATGCCGGTGATCGCGGCGATGATCCTCTATGTCCTGCTTTGGCCGGTCGTGCGTTTGCTCGCCCGAATTCACATAGCACCGCCGTTCGGCGCGCTGATTGTCGTCGTCGGCCTGCTCGGCGGCGCCGGCACGGGCATCTATTTTCTCGCCGATCCGGCTTCGGCGTGGCTGGCGCAAGCGCCCCAGGTCGCGAGCGAGATCCAGGCCAAGATCAAAACACCAATCAAGGAGCTGACCAAGGCCAAGGAGCAGGTCGAGAGCATGATCGAGACCGGCAAGCGCAGAAGCGCCGCGCCGGCGCAAGAGGGCGCCGGTCCGCGGGTGGGGCTTGCCGACGCCGCCGTATTCGTCATCGGCACTGTTCAGCAGGTGGGCGTCACCTTGCTGATGATCACCGCGCTGCTCTACCTGCTGCTGGCGTCGGGGACGATGTTCCAGGAAAAGCTGGTCCGCTCCCTGCCGCGTTTCCGCCACAAGAAGAAGGCCGTCGAGATCACGAAACAGATCCAGAAGGACATTTCCCGCTATCTCGGCACGGTCACGCTGATCAATGCCGGGTTGGGCCTGGCCATCGGGCTCGGCGTGTACGCCATCGGCATGCCGAACGCGATACTGTGGGGAACGATGGCGGCGCTGCTCAATTTTGTTCCCTACATCGGCTTCGCCATCGGCACGGCAATCGTTTTCATCGTCGGGCTGGTGGTGTTTCCAACCCCGGCCGACGCCTTGTTGCCGCCGGCGATCTACATCGCCTGCAACGCCGTCGAGAGCAATTTCATCACGCCGATCCTGCTGAGCCGGCGACTGACGCTCAACGCCGTCGTTGTCTTTCTCGCCGTCATCGTCTGGGGATGGTTATGGGGCGTATCCGGCGCGCTGATGGCCGTTCCTCTGCTCGCCGTACTCAAGGTCATCGCCGACCGCATCGACGGCCTCGCCGGGCTGAGCGAGTTCCTTGGCGGCCGTGACCAGCCGCAGGATTAGGCGCGCCCCACGTCGCGAATGCGTTCGCGTCTTGATTGACCGCGGCGAGCCGAACCCTTATGTCTGCGCAAACGTGAATGCAGCGCTTCAGGGAGTTTCTCGATGCCGAACAGTGTCTATCGCAAGATCGAAGTGGTCGGGACCTCCCCGGACAGCATCTCCGACGCCATCGCGAACGCGCTGGCCAAGGTCGCCGGCGACGCCGAGCAGGGTTGGTTCGAGGTAAGCGAGTTGCGCGGCCACATCGTCGACGGCAAGGCCAGCGCCTACCAAGTCGGCATCAAAGTCGGCCTCAAGATCGAGCCTTAAGCGGCAGCGCAACCGGTTCGGTCCATCCCGCCAACCATGTCCTGAATTCGTCGGCGGGGACCGGCGGGCTGAACAGATAGCCTTGGGCCTGGTCGCAGCCGAGTGAGCGCAGGAAGTTGTACTGTTCCTCGGTCTCGACTCCTTCGGCGATGACGTCGAGCCGGAGGCTGTGGGCGAGCGCGATCGTCGCCGTGACGATCGCCGCGTCATCGGTATCGGCGGCGAGATCACGGACGAACGAGCGGTCGATCTTGAGCGCGCTGAGGGGGAACTTTTTTAGGTAGCTCAGCGACGAATAGCCGGTGCCGAAGTCGTCGATGGATAAGCTCAGGCCGAGCGCTTTCAGGGCGGTCAGGATGGCAATGCTGCTTTCGGTGTCCTCGACCAGTATGCCCTCCGTCAGTTCGAGTTCGAGCAGGTCCGGAGCAAGCGCCGATGCGCGCAGGAGATCTCCGGTATGCTTGACCAAATCCGGCTGCCGGAATTGGGCGGCCGACAGATTGACCGAGACCTTCAGCGGGCCGAACCCCTGCATGGCCCATGACGCCGCTTGGGCGCAAGCTTTGCGCAGGACCCACTCGCCGATCGGCACGATCAGGCCGGTCTCCTCGGCGACCGGGATGAAATCGAGTGGCGGAACTAGCTTGCCGTCGGGCCGGCGCCAGCGGATCAACGCTTCCATCCCACACGGCTGGGAGGTCCGCATGTCGATCTTCGGCTGGTAATAGACCAGAAATTCTTCGCGCTCCAGTGCCTTGCGCAGGCTGGTTTCGAGCGAAAAGCGTTTGACCGCGCGCTCGTTGAGCGAGCTGGTGAAGAACTGGCAGCGGTCGCGACCCTGGTCCTTGGCATGATACATCGCGGTATCGGCGTTCTTGAGCAGGCTCTCGACGTCGGTCCCGTCGACCGGAAAGACGCTGATCCCTATACTGACCGTGATTCTGATTTCGTCGCCGCCGATGACCAGCGGTTCGGCGAGAACATCGACGATCCGCCGCGCCGCGGCGGCGCTGTCCTCCGCCCGGCGGACCTCGCCGAGAACGACGACGAATTCGTCGCCGCCGAGGCGCGAGACGGAGTTTCGGGCGACAGCGTCGGCCCCTCCCCCGGCGCGGGCGTCGTCGCCACGGAAGGCCCTGTCGGCGCCGCGAATGCACTGGACCAGGCGCCTTGCGACATCCTGCAGGACGATATCGCCGGCACCGTGGCCGAGGGTGTCGTTGATCCGCTTGAAGTGGTCGATATCGAGGAACAACACCGCGAGTTCGCGGTTGTGGCGCTCGGCGGCGGCAATACTCTGGGCAAGAATGTCCGTCAGATAGGCCCGATTCGGCAGTCCGGTCACGCCGTCGAAAAAGGCCAGGCTGCGAATCCGATCCTCGGCGGCGCGGCGCTCGGTGATGTCCTGGGCGATGCCGACGACTTTTTCGACAACGCCGGTTTCGTCAACCACGGCGTCGGCTTCCTGAACGATGATGCGCTTGTCGCCGTCCGGACCGAACATCGCGTATTCGACGCTGTGGCCCTGCATCTCGCTGGCGGTTCGGCGCAGCGCCTGATCGACGCCGGCGCGATCGGCTTCGTCGATAAGCGCGAGAAAGGCCTGGTGGCCGAGCACCTGTTCGCCGTCGCCAAGGCCGAATAGTCCGGCGAGGCTCGGGGAACAATGAATGGCGTCGGTCGCCAGATCCCAGTGCCAATGGCCGAGGCGGGCCATGCTCTGGGCCTTCGCGAAGCGGACCTGGCTGTCGCGGAGCTGGTCTTCGGTTTCCTTGGTCCGCAGGATATAGCGCAGCCGGTGGGTCAGGATGGCGCAATGGATCGGCTTGGTAATGAACGTGGTCGCGCCGACCTCGAACGCGCGGTTGATCGAGTCGCCGTCGTCGAGCCCGGTCATCATCACGATTGGAGTATGGATACCGGCCGGCACCCGCCTGATCGCGGCGCACACCTCGAAGCCGTCCATACCGGGCATGACAATGTCGAGCATGACCACGGCCGGCCGGACCTGGGCGAACATCTCGACCGCGCTGGTGCCGTCGCTCGCTTCGGCGACGACAAAACCAGCCTTCTCGAGTGCCTCGCGGGCCATGAAGCGGACGACCGGATCGTCGTCGACAACGAAGATAACGGGCGCCTTGCCGTCGCCGGTCGCGTTCATGCCGCCTGCTCCCGATGGATGGTGGACAGCGCTTCGCTGACCAGCGGGTAGATACGTTCGACCTCGGCGATAAGCGCGCCGGCGCCGATGGTCGATCCGCCTCGGCCCATGGATTCGAGCTCCTTGAACAGGGCGGCAAGGCCGGCAGCGCCGAGCGTTGCACTGCTCGACTTCAGGCCGTGCGCGGTTTTCCACACCGGCTCGGCCTCGCCGGCGTCAATGGCCTTGCGCAGGGTCTCGATTTGCTTCGGCGTGCTTTCGAGATAGAGCGAGATCACTCGGGCGAGCGGGCTCGGACGGCCCGGCCGGCGCAGCGCCAGGATGCCGTCAAGCGCCTTGAGGTCGATAACGTCGCCCCCGTCGGTCGTGCCGGCAACGGTCGTGCCGGCGTCGGCTTCGCCCGCCCGGGCGCCGCCAGGCTTGGACTTCGCCGCCGTCCGCGCATCTTCGCGCCCGCCCGACGCCTTCAGGTGTCGCGCGAGCATTCCGGCAAGCCCGTCCTGGGTGAACGGCTTTGTCAGGTAATCGTCCATGCCGGCGTCGATGCAGCGTTCGCGGTCGCCTTCCATGGCGTTGGCGGTCAGCGCGACGATCGAAATCCGTGCTCGGCCGTACTCGCCCTCGCGCCGGCGGATCTCGCGTGTTGCGGCGAAGCCGTCCAGTTCCGGCATCTGACAGTCCATCAGCACCAGATCGAAGGCGCCCCCATCCAGCGCGTCGAGCGCCTCGCGGCCGTTGTTGGCGAGGGTGACTTGGTAACGCAACCGCTCCAACATGTAGCTGGCGACCTCCTGGTTGACGACGTTGTCCTCGGCGAGCAGCACGTGGCCGGTGAATGCCACCTCCTCGATGGCCGGCGTTCGCGCCTGTGCTCGGGTCGGCGCCGGACAAGCGCCGAGCGCGGCGGCCAGCATGTCGTAGAGCGCCGATTGGCGGACCGGCTTGTTGAGACAAGCGGCGAAACCGATCTCGACGAGATCCCGCGCCTCGATCTGATCGCCGATCGAACTCAGCATCAGCAGTCGCACCGAGCCGAACCTGCCGTCGGCGCGGATGCGGCGGGCGAGCTCGAGCCCATCCATTCCCGGCATGTGCTGATCGAGCACGATCAGCTCGAAGGGCTGGCCATTTCGGTGGGCCAGATCGAGGCACGCAAGCGCTTGCGCGCCGCCAGCGGCGCTCTGGTGCTTGACCTCCCAGCCGGAGAGTTGGTGCTCCAGGATCTCGCGGTTCGTCGCGTTATCATCGACGATGAGAACGCGCGCGCCGATGATGTTGGGCGGTCCGGAGACAGTTCCTTCCTCGGCAAGCCGGCGAAGTCGGACGGTGAAGCGGAAGGTCGAGCCGCGTCCCATCGTGCTCGCGACCTCGATGGTCCCGCCCATCAGATCGACGAGTTGCCTGGCGATGGCGAGACCCAGTCCAGTCCCGCCGAACTTGCGGGTGGTCGAACCGTCCGCCTGGCGAAACGATTCAAAGATCCGCGGCAGATGTTTCGCGGCAACGCCGATGCCGGTGTCCTTGATGGCGAAAGCGACGACCGCCGTCTCGCCGACGGCCTCGACGATCTGGACGCGCAACGACACTTCGCCGGCGGCGGTGAACTTGATGGCGTTGCCGATAAGATTGACGAGAACTTGGCGCAGGCGGACGGCGTCGCCCTCGAACGCCGGCGGCAGGTCCGGCGGCAGCCAACAGGTCAGCTCGAGCCCCTTGCGGTGCGCGCTCTCGGCGCAGAATTCGCCGACGTCCTCTACCAGGTCGCGCAGGTTGAAGGAGCCGGTGTTCAGCTCCATCTTGCCGGCTTCGATCTTCGAAAAGTCGAGGATGTCGTTGATGATGGCGAGCAGCGTTTCGGCCGACGAGCGGATCGTCTGGGTGAAACGGGTCTGGCGATCGGTAAGGGTGGTGCCGGCGAGAAGCTCGGCCATGCCGAGCACGCCGTTCATTGGCGTGCGGATCTCGTGGCTCATGTTGGCGAGGAACTGTGACTTCGAGCGGCTCGCCTCCTCGGCCGCGTCCTTGGCCCGGGCCAGCTCGCTGATCACCTTTTCAAGGTTGGCGTTGCTGTCCTGAAGCTCGGCGGTGCGGATGCCGACTTGGCGTTCGAGGTCGCTGCGGTGGCGCGCGAGAATGGCGTCGCGGTTCTCGATCTCGCCAAGCATCGCGTTGAAGTGGTCGATGAGGGTGCCGAGTTCGTCCTCGCTGGTCTTGATGACGCGCGACGAATAGTCCTTCTCGCGGGCGATCAGGCGGATGGTGTCGGTCAGGTTGTGGATTGGGCGAAGGACGATGTCCTGGAGCCACGCCGACAGGGCCGAGGCGATGACGAACGAGAGGATGAAGATCGCAAGCGCGATAATCGCGTACTGCGTGATGGACGCCACCAACGATTTCAGATCGGCGCGCAGTTCAAGCATGCCGATGGTCTCGCCGTCGAGAACGATGGGCGCGAAGGCGGTTGCCTGATCGAAATTGCCCGGCTCGAAGACGACCGATTCGAGTTCACCGAGCTTCGGCAGCCGCACCTGACCCGAAAGCACCGAGGTGCCGGCCTCGCTGGCGTCGAGGTTGACCCCACCGTCGGCAGTGTAGGCGGCGAACAGCGCGCTGTTGCGGTCGTAGACGGCGACCCCGACGACATCGGCCCGCGCCGACAGCGCCGAGAGGATCTCCGAGGCGCCACGGGCGTCGTCAAAGGCGACGGCGGCGGCGATCGTGTTGGCGATGATCAACGCGTCGGTCCGGTACTCGGAAAACTTGGTGGTACTCGCCGAGTAGACCTGATAGGCGATCAAAATCAGTGACGACAACAATAGCGCAACGACAGTAACAGTGATGGCAACCATAATAATTTTTGTTTCAATGGAGAGTCTTCTAAGCGTTCTCATAAAATTCCCTTACGGCCTACTCTAGGACCGACTTGGCGAGACGAAGCACGACGGCGTTGATGCGGATGCCGGCCTTGCGGCTCGCCGACAGATTGACCTCGAAGCGCATTTTGTTGTCGACGGTGATGAGCCCGACCATTCCGCCGCCGCGAACAAAGTTTCGGGCGTCGCTGACAGTGAGCACGCCCGCGGCCTCGCTGCGGACGAGGCCGTGGGCATCGGCAGCATCGGCGGCATCGGCATCCGCATCGCCGCCGGCGAAGGCGAGATGGCACGACGCCGGAGTGCCGGAGCGGTGGGCGTCGAACACCTCGATGGGTCGATTGGCGATGGACTTGCCCTTCATCGCGGCGGCGAACTGGGCGAACGCCTCGTGGCCGTGGATGCACATGATCAGGGGCGAGCAATCGGTCGCAAATGCCGTTGCCGGCCAGTCGACGAACTTGGCGAAGTTGTAGACGAACGCCGCCTTGAGCAGGTATTCGCGCGCGCGCTCGGTGTTCGCTTGGCTGCTCTGGGGGACGGTGGCAACCGCCGCAACGGCTATCACTCCGACGAGGACGAGCCTTCGCGACCACGAGACGCGGTCGAGAAGGTTCTGGCCAACCAGCCCCGCCGACGCCAGGACACACGTGCCGGCGAGCAGCAGAGAACAGGCGCTCCGGACGATACTGACGCTTGAGGCGAGACGCGTAGTCATCGCGGCACGGACCCTTCAGCCGGGTTGACGGACCGCTCCAGGCTGACGGATCGGGGTTAAGGATTGCTTTCGAGCGCCCGTTCGATTGATCGCGGGCGCGACAACCTCAGAAAATCAGGGTCAGTTCCCCGTAGACGCCGCGTTCGTTCTGTGTCGCGGTCATGGACAGGAACTCCGGCGCGAACTCCTCGCGGCCGCTTTCAAACAAATTCTGGCCGACCAGGGAGAGCTCGATGTTGTCGGTTGGTGTCGGTTGGCCGCCAGGCGAGCCGGAGCGGCGGATGTCGTTGGGGGGTGATAACGAAGACTGGGCAGGCGTTGACCATCGGTTCTTCCGCTGCATCGATCGGAATCGATCAGGCGGAGTCTACGACGGCTGGCTTGAGATTGTGTTAGCGCCTGTTCCGTGCCAAGTCGAGAAAGGCTGGACCCGCGCGCGGAACTCGTCGGGCGAGAGTGACTTAAGGGGCGACGTTAACCGAGCCCGCCCGCGGCAATCAGACCAAGGATTGCCGCGGGGGCGCGCTGATCAAGCGCGGTTCGCTCAAGCCTTCGCTTGCGCGGCGACGGCGGCAGCCGCGGCCTTGGCCTTTTCCTCGCCGCCGAGGTAGCGGTCGCTGATCACGTTCAGGTCATTGTCGAGCTCATAGACCCGCGGAATGCCGGTGGGGATGTTGACCCCGACGATGTCGTCGTCGGAGATCTTGTTGAGATGCTTGACCAGCGCCCTCAGGCTATTGCCATGCGCGGCAATGAGCACCGTGCGGCCCATTTTTATGTGGGGAACAATTTCGTTGGCCCAAAACGGCATCACCCGGTCGAGCGTAATCGACAGCGACTCCGTCGACGGCAGGATCACCGGATCGAGGTGGCTGTAGCGGCGGTCAAAGCGCGGATGGGTCGGATCGTTGATGTCGAGCGGCGTCGGCGGGGTCGCGTAGCTGCGCCGCCAGACGAGGACCTGCTCCTCGCCGTATTTCTTCGACGTTTCCGCCTTGTTGAGGCCCTGGAGGGCGCCGTAATGACGCTCATTGAGCTGCCAGGCGCGGATCACGGGCACCCACATCTGATCCATCTCGTCGAGGGAAAACCACAGCGTCCGGATCGCCCGTTTCAACACCGAGGTGAACGCGATGTCGACCTGGAAGCCTTCCTTAGCCAGCTCCTGACCGGACCATTTGGCCTCTTCGCGGCCCTTCGGTGACAGGTCGACGTCGATCCAGCCGGTGAACCGGTTGGCGAGGTTCCATTCGCTTTCGCCATGACGAAGCAGTATCAGCGTGGAGGTCATTTATTCTCCCCTTGTTTCCCCTGGAACGACGGCCGCCGTCCCGCCCGAGCAATCGTTCGGTGAGTTTAGACACAATGATGCATGGCATCAAATCAGCCCCGAGGGAAGCGCAAAGAACGCCGGTTCTCAGGTGGAAACGCCGGTCCCGGCCGCCGGCTCCGCGGTCACCGCGGGCGGCGTGCCCCATAGCCGTTCAAGCGCATAAAAGGCGCGGACCTCGGGTCGGAAAAGATGAACCACGACGTCTCCGGCGTCGATCAGCACCCAATCGCAGTGCGCTTCGCCCTCGACGGACGGAGTCCTGGCGGCGAAGGCCTTCAGCCGTTCGCGCAGGTTACCCGCCATCGATCCGACGTGGCGCTGCGACGTGCCGCAGGCAATGACCATGTAGTCCGCGATGCTGGTCTTGCCGCTGAGGTCAATGACGACGACGTCTTCGGCCTTGTTGTCATCGAGGGAGGCCGTAACGACCGAAAGCAGCGTCGCTGCGTCCGGCGTCGGCTCCGTACCGGACTCCAACGTCGGGTCCGGAGGAGGATCAATGGTCGATTGTATGTCCAAGTTCCCTTGGTTCGTTAAGTCGGTTCGTTAGGTCCCGTCGCTCCGCGAGATCAAACCGGAGTAGCAACAGCTCTTGGCCCGGATCTTCGTCGCCGAACCCGGGTGCGGACGGATGTGAAGGAAAACCCACGCCGGGGGCTCTCGTTTCGCCAATCCACCCGCCTGAGATTCGGCGATCCTGGCCGCGGCGAACCGCCGCGCCGCCAAGCTCGCATGAGCCTTACGAGCATAGGCCGGGCGGGCGAGCACCGCAATGGGAACCATGGCGAATATCCGCTCCCACTGCTCCCAGCGCGAGATCTGGATCAAGTTGTCGGCGCCGATCAGCCAGACAAAGCGAATATTGGGGAAGCGGCGGATGAGCACCGCCAGCGTGTCCACGGTGTAGGTTGTGCGGATGTCGCGCTCGAGCGTGCTGACGCGGATCCTCGGATGGCGCGCGATCTTGCGCGCATGAACGACGCGATCGTCGAATGGGGCGATGTCCGCTAGGTCCTTCAGTGGATTTTGCGGCGCGACGAGCCACCACACGGCGCTCAGACGCAGCCGCTTTAGGGCCAGAAGCGAGATGTAGCGATGGCCCTCGTGGGCTGGATTGAACGAGCCGCCAAGGAGTCCGACCGCGCGCATCCGGCTCGTCTTAAGCGCGAGCGCAGTCGCGCCGCGCCCGCCTTACGGCCGGCATTGGCCGGTACCGCTGACGACGTAACGGAAGCTGGTGAGCTGCTCGACGCCGACCGGTCCGCGGGCGTGCAGCTTGCCGGTCGCGATGCCGATTTCCGCGCCCATGCCGAACTCGCCGCCGTCGGCGAACTGGGTCGACGCGTTGATCAAGACAATGGCGCTGTCGAGCCGGCGGACGAAGACCTGGGCGGCGGCGGCGTCCTCGGTAATGATTGCCTCGGTGTGCTGCGAGCCATGCGCCTTGATATGCTCCACGGCTTCCGCCAGCGACTCCACGATCCGCACCGACAAGATGGCGTCAAGGTACTCGGTGTCCCAATCGGCGGCCGAGGCCGGCTTGACGCGGCGGTCCAGCGCCCGGGTCGCGGTGTCGCCGCGGATTTCGCACCCCGCCGCGATAAGATCGCCGAGGATCCCCGGCAGGATCCGGCCGGCCACGGCGCGATCGATGAGCAGCGTTTCGGTCGCGCCGCAGATCCCCGGCCGGCGCATCTTGGCGTTGAAGGCGACCCGCCGGGCGATATCCGGATCGGCGGCGGCGTGGATGTAGGTGTGACAGATGCCCTCGAGGTGCTTGAACAGCGGCACCCGGCTCTCGGCGCTGACTCGCTCGATCAATGCCTTGCCGCCGCGCGGAACGATCACGTCGATGAATGCGTCGAGCTTGAGCATCTCGCCGACGGCGGCGCGATCGGTGGTCGGCACCAGCTGAACCGCGGTTCGTGGCAGACCAGCCGCGATCAGGCCATCGCTCAAGGCAGCGGCGATAACCGATGAGGTTGCGAAACTCTCCGAGCCGCAGCGCAGGATCACCGCGTTTCCGGCCTTGAGGCACAACGCCGCGGCATCGGCGGTCACGTTGGGGCGGGACTCGTAGATCACGCCGATGACCCCGAGCGGTGTGCGAACGCGCTCGATATGAAGGCCGTTCGGCCGGTCCCAGGCGGCCATGACCTGCCCCACCGGATCGGCCAGCGCGGCGATGTCCTCAAGCCCACGCGCCATCGCCTCGATCCGCGCCTCGTCCAGGGTCAGCCTGTCGAGCAGCGAACGGCTCAGCCCCTTGCGCTCCGCCGCCTCGCAATCGGCTCGATTGGCGGCGAAGATTTCCTCGCTTCGCGCACGGATTGCTACCGCGCCCAGACGCAGCGCCTTGTTCTTCGCATCGGTGGAGGCCACCGCCAGCCCGTCGGCCGCAACCTGGGCCGCCGCTCCCAGCGCGCGCATCATCGCGGCGATTTCCGCCGAGGCCGCCGGCTTCGGCGCCGTCAAATCATTGGCCGCATCGATGATCACCGAATTCACTCCAGCCTGCCCTGGTCCAGCGCCAGGTCGTCGCGATGGATCAACTCGTCGCGACCACGGTAGCCGAGGCAAACCTCGATTTCACCGGTTTTCTTGCCGATGATCCGCCGCGCGTCGGCGGCCGAGTAGGCGCTGAGCCCGCGGCCGAGCTCGCGCCCGTCGAGCGACTTAACGATAATAGCCGCGCCCTTGCCAAAATCGCCCTCGATGGCGGTCACCCCGGCGGGCAGCAGGCTCTTGCCCGACGCCAGCGCGCGCGCCGCGCCGGCATCCACCGTGATGCTGCCGGCCGGGTTCAAGGTGCCGGAGATCCAGCGCTTGCGGGCGGCTTGCGGCGTCGCCGCCGGCAGGAACCACGTTCGCCGGGCCGCGTCCTCCTCGATGCGGCGCAGCGGGTGCAACGCATGGCCGTCGGCGATGACCATGCGACAGCCGGCGGCCAGGGCGATGCGCGCGGCGGCGAGCTTGGTGAGCATCCCGCCGGTTCCGTAGCCTGCCCCGGCGCCGGTCGCCATGGCTTCTATCTCGGCGGTGATCTCGTGAACCTCGGGGACCAGGCGGGCGTCGGGATCGGCGTGCGGATCGGCGGTGTACAGCCCGTCGATGTCGGAAAGCAGCACCAGTGTGTCGGCGCTGATCATCGCGGCGACCCGCGCGGCGAGACGGTCGTTGTCGCCGAAGCGAATTTCGTCGGTGGCGACGGTATCGTTTTCGTTGATCAGCGGAACCGCGCCGAAGCGAAGCAGCGTGGTCAGGGTGTTGCGGGCGTTGATGTAGCGCCGCCGGTCCTCGCTGTCATCGAGGGTGAGCAGAACCTGAGCGACGGTGATCGCGTGCGCCGCGAGCGCTTCCTGATAGGCGTGAGCGAGGCGGATCATGCCGGTCGCCGCGGCGGCCTGTTTTTCGTCGAGATGGAGGGCACGCTGGGCGAGACCCAGGTGGCGTCGGCCCACGGCGACCGCGCCCGACGAGACGATCAGCACTTCTTGGCCGCCATCCCGGCACGCGGCGATGTCGGCGGCCAGGGCTTCAAGCCAGTCGCGACGCACGGCACCGTGCGCTTCGTCGACCAACAGCGCCGAGCCAATTTTCACGACGAGCCTCCGCCCGGCCGCGAGACTGGTCGAGCGGCGATGGGGACTCATGGCCGAGGAACTCACGGCCAGCCCGTCGGCGCCGGCTCGCCCTCGGCGGCGCGGGCGGCGGCGATCTCGCGCCAGAGCCGGCGGAGCGTGGCGTCGACGCCGGCGCCGCTCGCTCCCGAGGTCGCCACGACCTCGCATCCGGCGGCGTCGGCCAAAGCCGCTTTCCGGGCGGTTTGTTCGTCGATGCTCAGCGCGTCGATCTTGTTGAGCGCGACGATCTCGGGCTTGCTCTCCAGTTCCGCGCCGTACGCGGCGAGTTCCGCGCGCACGGTACGGTAGGCTCCGGCGACGTCGGCGGCCGTTCCGTCGATGAGGTGCAGCAGCACCCGGCACCGCTCGATGTGGCCGAGAAAGCGGGTGCCCAAGCCGGCGCCTTCGTGCGCGCCCTCGATCAGGCCGGGGATGTCGGCGAGAACGAAGGTTCTGTCGTCGCTCTCGACCACGCCCAGCCCCGGAGACAGCGTGGTGAACGGATAGTCCGCGATCCGCGGGTGCGCCCGTGTAACCGCGGCGAGAAATGTCGATTTGCCGGCGTTTGGCAAGCCGATCAAGCCGGCGTCGGCGAGCAGCTTGAGGCGCAGCCACAGCCAGGCTTCTTCGCCGGGCGTGCCGGGATCGGAGCGCCGGGGGGCCTGATTGACCGAGGACTTGAACCGGGTGTTGCCGGCGCCGCCGCGCCCGCCCATGGCAATGACGACGCGCGCGTCCGGGCTCGCCAGGTCGGCGAGGAGACTCGCCTTGTCCTCGGCGAATACCTGGGTTCCGACCGGGACCCTGAGCACGACATCCTTGCCGCCGGCGCCGGTACGATTTTTGCCCATGCCGTTGCGGCCGCGCTCGGCCCGGAAGTGCTGGCGGTAACGGAAATCGATCAGGGTGTTGAGATCGCCGGTTGCCTCAACCACGACGTTGCCGCCATGGCCGCCGTCGCCGCCGTCGGGTCCGCCGTACTCGATGTACTTCTCTCGGCGAAACGACAAGCAGCCGTCACCACCGTCACCAGCCTTGACGTAGACCTTGGCTTCGTCGAGGAACTTGACCATCGAGAAAAATCACCGGGGTGGCGCTGACCGCTCGCGCCAAGGTGTCGTCGAGAGCTCTCGGCACCGATCGACTTTCCGGTTCACGCCGCGCAGGCTCTCGCGCACCGTTCAGGCGGCCGCCGAACCCTCGTCGCGCGGCGCGACCAGGACGAAGGTCCGCCCGCCGCTGCTCTTGCGGAAGGCGACGTGGCCCTCGGTCAGCGCGAACAAGGTGTGATCGCGGCCCATGCCGACATTGGTTCCGGGGTGGAAGTGGGTGCCGCGCTGGCGGATGATGATGTTGCCGGGAATGACGGCCTCGCCGCCGAACTTCTTGACGCCAAGACGCCGCCCGGCGCTGTCGCGCCCGTTCCGCGAACTGCCGCCAGCTTTCTTGTGTGCCATTAATCCTTACTCCTTCGTCGCGTCGGCCGCGGTGGTACCGGACGCTGGCGCGGCCAAGGGTTGCGCATCCGCCGGCGCCTCGAAGGCGGCGTCAGGTGCGGCCTCGGGGGCGGATGACGCCGCGGCCGGCTGTTCACCGGTGAGGCTGATGCCGGCGATCCGGATCTCGGTCAGCTCCTGTCGGTGACCGCGAGTCCGGCGGTAGTTTTTTCGCCGCTGTTTCTTGAACACGAGGATCTTTTTGCCGCGGGTCTGAGCGACGATTTCCGCGAACACGGTGGCGTCGCCGACCGCCCCGGCAAGCCGTGGCGCCGCGCCCTCGCCCTCGTCGGCGCCCGCGATCATCAGCACCTCGTTCAGCGCGACGGTCGCTCCCGGCTCGCCCGGCAAGCGCTCAACAACCAGCCGATCGTTTTCGGCGACCCGATACATTTTTCCACCGGTGCGAACAACCGCGTACATCGTCTCGACCACACTTCGCAAAAGAAAGAAGAACGCCTGACCGCCGCACGGCGGGGCGCGCGCTGAGGTCCGCAACTATATCGACCGTCGTCGCCATGTCAATGTTAAGCGATTGCACCCCGACTTCTCGCCCGGCCGGATCGGGTCAGCCGCCGCGCCAGCGCCGGCGGAGGGTCTCGTGGTTCAGGCGGAACCATTGCATGGCGACCAACGCGGTCGCGTTGACGAATCGGCCTTCCTCCAACAGGCGGAAGACTTCGGCCGCGGGTACGGCGAGGACCCGGATGTCCTCCTGTTCGGCGTCGAGGCCGTGGATTCCGCCGACCCCATCGGCGCGAACCCGGCCGCAGAACAACGAGATGGACTCGCTGGTCACGCCGGGACTGAGCAGGAACCGGCACACCGGCTCCAGCTCCAGAACCTCGCAGCCGGCTTCTTCCATTGCCTCGCGCCGGGCGACCTCATCGGGCGTTTCGCCTTCGTCGATAATGCCGGCGACCACCTCCAGCAACCACGGCGCGATTGACGTTCGCAAATGAGGCTCGGAGCGGACGGCGGCGAAGGCACCGACGCGGAACTGCTCGATCAGGATGACGACGTCGCTGTCTGGATCGTAGAGGATGACAGCAACCGCGTGACCCCGCTCGAAAACCTCGCGCCGGACCGGGCCGCTTTGCCCGCCGGCGAACAGGCGATGGCGAAGCGTATAGCTATCGACTCTGAAGAACCCCGAAAACACGGTCTCCAGGCTTTCGATCTCGACGTCGTCTCCGCTCATCGCAGGCCCGACAACCGCGCCCTTACTTGGTTTTGAGGCCATTACTTGGTTTTGAGAAGGTCACGGATTTCCTCGAGCAGGACTTCCTGGCGCGGCGGCTCCGGCGCCTCGACCGGAGCGTCTTCTTCCATGCCGGTCATGCGCCGAAGGTTGTTGATCCACTTTACCAGCATGAAGACCGCGAAGGCGACAATGAGGAAGTTGATGACGGTGTTGGCGAAGGTGCCATAGCCGATGACCGGGGCGCCGGCATCCTTGGCGGCCGGCAACGACGGATAGCTCTCGCCGTTCAAGGCGAGAAACAGCCCGGAGAAGTCGACCCCGCCGAGGACATATCCGATCGGCGGCATGATCACGTCTTCGACCAGAGAGCTGACGATCTTGCCGAACGCCGCGCCGATGATGATGCCGACGGCGAGATCGACGGCATTGCCTTTCACCGCGAATTCGCGGAATTCCTTCAACATGCTCATCGTTCACCCCCTGCGCCCGATACCGCCGCGCTCACGCGCACCACGCGTCCTCGATGCGGTGGCCGCTCCCGGACTCCTGAACGATCGTCGGCCGTCGTTATCGCGCTCCGACGAGTTGCCAGCCACGGCTTTCCATGCACTGCCAGTACTGCCGCTTCGCCGCGTAATCGTTCCCAGCTGTATTGCGCCGCGAGGTTGCGTAGGGATTCAAGCCGGCATCACCCGTGCCAAACTGCGCACCGCGGTTGTTGTTAATGCCGGTGCCGCGAGCGCAAAAACCCTGGTCGGTGGCGAAGTTCGTCGGTTCGCCCTGGCCGACCCAGGCGAAACCGCTGCTCTCGGCGGACTGCTCCGCGCCCCCGGCCTTTTCGTCGCTGGCGCAGCCGGATACAAGCATTGCCGCGACCGCCGCGGCGGCACTAAATCCCTTCAAACTAATCATCGTAGTGTAACCTCCCTATTCGTCTGGTCCGATAGTGTGCACGGCGAGACTCGACGCAAACATTAAGCGACATCGAGCCCAACCCGACGTATGCGCTCCGACGACAAGTCACGCTTATGCGGGTTGCGATATAAAAACAAGGCCCTTTTGTCGCACGCTACATCTGCGTTTCGGATCCCGGCGCGGCCAGTGTCGCGGTCGGGAACGGCGGACGCCGAACAGCCGTCGAATCGTGCCGGTTGTCGTCGCCCGCCCGCGGCGTGTAGTCTGAAAATAAAATGGGGGAGGAACGATGGCCTTCGCGGAATATCCGTCCCTGAGCTTCGGCCTCGACGAGAGCGTCGAGTTGCTGCGCCAATCGGTCCGAACTTTCGCCGCCGCCGAAGTTGCGCCGCGCGCGGCGGCGATCGACCGGGACAATCTGTTTCCGGCCGACCTGTGGGCGAAAATGGGCGCGCTCGGCCTGCTCGGCATCACCGTCGAGGAGGAATGGGGCGGCGCCGGCATGGGCTACCTCGCGCACGCGGTCGCAATGGAAGAAATCAGCCGCGCCTCGGCTTCGGTCGGCTTAAGCTATGGCGCGCATTCGAACCTCTGCGTCAACCAGATCCGGCGCAATGGCAGCGAAGACCAGAAGCGGCGTTATCTGCCGCCGCTGATCAGCGGCGAACAGGTCGGTGCGCTGGCGATGAGCGAGCCGGGCGCGGGGTCCGACGTGGTCGCCATGCGCCTTAGCGCCAAGAAGCAAGGCGACCGCTACGTCCTCAACGGGACCAAGATGTGGATCACCAACGGTCCCGACGCCGACGTCGTCGTGGTCTACGCCAAAACCGACCCGCAAGCCGGGCCGCGCGGCCTGACCGCGTTTCTCGTCGAGCGGTGCTTTGGCGGCTTCTCTTCGGCGCAGAAGCTCGACAAGCTCGGGATGCGCGGCTCGAATACCTGCGAGCTTGTCTTCGCCGACTGCGAAGTCCCCGAGGAGAACGTGCTCGGCGGCGTCGGCCGAGGCGTCAACGTGCTGATGAGCGGTCTCGATTACGAGCGCCTTGTGCTCGCCGCCGGCCCGCTCGGGATCATGCGGGCCTGCCTCGACGTCGTCATCCCCTATCTCCACGACCGCCGCCAATTCGGTCAGCCGATCGGCGCCTTTCAGCTGATGCAGGCCAAGCTCGCCGATATGTACACCACCTTCAATGCCTGCCGGGCCTACGTCTACGCCGTCGCGGCCGCCTGCGATCGCGGCGAAACGGCGAGGATGGATGCCGCCGGCGCGATCCTGTACGCCTCGGAACGAGCAACCTGGATGGCTCTCGAAGCGATCCAGTGCCTCGGCGGCAACGGCTACATCAATGACTATCCGACCGGCCGTCTGCTGCGCGACGCCAAGCTTTATGAAATCGGCGCGGGAACCAGCGAGATCCGCCGCTGGTTGATCGGTCGGGAGCTGTTCGAGGCGACCTCGTGACGCTTCAACTCGCGAAAATAGTGATAAGGAGATCCATATGCCGACCTGCCTCATGACCGGCGCCAACCGGGGGATCGGTTTGGAGTTCGCCAAGCAGTACGCCGCCGACGGCTGGAAGGTGATCGCGACCTGCCGTCACCCCGAGACGGCGGACCGGCTGAGCGCGCTCGAAGGCGATATCCAGGTGCACCCGCTCGACGTCACCGACTTTGCCCGCATCGAGGCGCTCGCCCGCAAGCTTGGCGGCGAGCCGATTGATCTGTTGCTCAACAACGCCGGCATCTACGGCCCCCGGGTGGTCCCGTACGACGCCATCGACTACGCCGCCTGGGCCGAGGTTTTGCGCGTCAACACCATGTCGCCGCTCAAGGTCAGCGCGGTGTTCGCGGGCAACGTCGCCAAGAGCGCGCTGAAGCGCATCGTCGCCGTCAGCAGCCAGATGGGCAGCATCGCCGACAACTCGTCGGGCGGCTCGTACATCTACCGCTCGTCCAAGGCGGCGCTGAACGCCGCGATGAAAAGCCTGGCCCACGACCTGAGCGGCAAACAGATCTCCGTCGCGGTTCTGCATCCGGGATGGGTCCGCACCGACATGGGCGGATCGGGAGCGACGCATCGATCCATTCGAAAGCGTCGCGGGGATGCGTCAGGTCATCGACTCGCTGAACCTGGAGGGAAGCGGCAAGTTTCTCGCCTACGACGGACGAGAGTTGCCGTGGTAGGCTGCAGCGGCGCCGCGCGACCAATATCGCGTAACTCCGGAGGCCGTTATCATGTCCGGCATCGTCGAATTCTGGTTCGATTTTTCGTCGCCCTATGGCTATTTCGCCAGTCACGAGGTTGACCGGGTTGCCGCCAACGGCCGCCGCGGCGCGCTATGGAAGCCGTTCATGCTCGGCAGTGTCTTCAGCGTCACCGGCGCGCGGCCGTTCATGGGCGTGCCGTTGAAGGGCGACTATTGCGTTCGCGATTGGGCCAGATTGGGTCGCTACCACAAAGTGCCGTGGGTTCAGCCCGAACCGTTTCCGATCGCCACGCTGGGCGCGGCGCGAGTTTTCTATTGGCTCGATGATGCGGATCCGGGGGTGGCCAAGGCTTTCGCCAAGGCAATTTACCTCGCCTACTTTGGCGAGGGCCGGAACATCTCGCTAGCCGACGTGGTCGTGGAGGTGGCGGCGCAAGTTGGAGTCAAGCCGGAGATGGCGCGACGGATCATCGACAGCCCACGCTGGAAGCAGCGGCTGAAGGACGCCGGCGACGAGGCGGTGCTCCGGGGCGTCTGCGGTTCACCGTTCTTTTTTGTCGACGGCGAGGGCTTCTGGGGCAGCGACCGCCTGCCGATGGTCGCCGAGTGGCTCGAGCTCGGCGGCTGGTAATCCAATCCATGACCGCCTTTCGCAGCAGCGTCGATCCCCGCTTGGCCTCGTTCAGGGCCAACGCCGAGCGGATGGAGGCACTGGTCGCGGACCTTCGCGCTCAGGTCGCGCGCGTCAAGGCCGGCGGCGGCGAGCGGGCGCGGGCGAAGCACCTGGAGCGCGGCCGGCTCCTGGTTCGCGAACGGATCCGCCGCCTGCTCGACGTCGGCTCGCCGTTCCTTGAACTCTCGCAACTCGCCGCAGACGGCATGTACGCGGGCGAGGTGCCCGGCGCCGGCATGGTCACCGGGATCGGTAGGATTACCGGCGCCGAGTGCATGGTCATCGCCAATGACCCGACCGTGAAGGGCGGCACATACTACCCGATGACCGTGAAGAAGCATCTTCGCGCGCAGGAGATCGCGCTGGAGAATAACCTGCCGTGCATCTACCTCGTCGAATCCGGCGGCGCCAACCTGCCGCAGCAAGACGAGGTTTTTCCCGACCGCGATCATTTCGGCCGGATCTTCTACAATCAGGCCAACATGTCGGCCGGAGGCGTGCCGCAGATCGCCGTCGTCCACGGCTCATGCACGGCCGGCGGTGCCTACGTCCCGGCCATGTCCGACGAGAGCATCATCGTCCGCAACCAGGGCACGATCTTTCTTGGCGGTCCGCCCCTGGTGAAGGCAGCGACGGGCGAGGTCGTCAGCGCCGAGGACCTCGGCGGCGCCGACGTTCATGCCCGGGTATCCGGGGTCACCGATCACTATGCGATGGATGACGGCCATGCCCTGGCCATCGCCCGGCGGATCGTCGGCAATCTCAACCGGGTCAAGACCGGCCGCTTAAGCATCCGCGAGCCGAGCGAGCCGGCCTACGACGCCAAGGAAATCTACGGCATCATCCCGACCGATCTGCGCAAGCCCTTCGACATCCGCGAAGTCATCGCCCGAATCGTCGACGGCTCCGTCTTCGCCGAATTCAAGCAGCTGTACGGCACCACCCTGGTCTGCGCCTTCGCCCACATTTTCGGCTACCCGGTGGGGATCGTCGCCAACAACGGGATCCTGTTTTCCGACTCGGCGCTCAAGGGCACGCACTTCATCGAGCTGTGCGGCCAGCGCAAGACGCCGCTGATCTTCCTGCAAAACATCAACGGCTTCATGGTCGGCAGCAAGGCCGAGGCCGGGGGGATCGCCAAGGACGGCGCCAAGATGGTGACCGCCGTCGCCTGCGCCAAGGTGCCGAAGCTCACCGTTCTCATCGGCGGATCGTTCGGCGCCGGCAACTATTCCATGTGCGGACGGGCGTATCAGCCGCGCTTCTTGTGGACGTGGCCCAATGCGCGGATCTCGGTCATGGGCGGCGAGCAAGCGGCGGGTGTGCTCGCGACGGTGCGCCGCGATGGGCTCGAAGCGCGCGGCGAGGCGTGGTCAAACGAGGCGGAAGCCGCGTTTCGCCAACCCATCCTCGACCAGTACGAGAGCCAGGGGCATCCCTACTACGCCAGCGCCCGGCTGTGGGACGATGGCATTATCGATCCGGCGGAAACCCGGATGGTGCTCGGTCTCGGCATATCGGCGGCCTTGAATGCGCCGATCGGCGAGACGCGGTTCGGGGTGTTCAGGATGTGATGAACATGGGCATGAGAACAGTAGCGTTGGCGATGGCATGCATCGCCCTGGGCGGCCTTGCAATCAACCCTCGGGCGATGGCGGCCGAGCCGGCGGATCAGGCGGTGGCGCCGGCGGCGGTGGTCGCACTGGCGCCTCCGGCGTCGCCGCCGGATGCCACGACTTTGCGGGACGGCCTCGCCGTTCGCTACTATTACGGCCGGTTCATCCACATCGATCGGCTCGTCGATTGGATGGCGGCGGATGATGGCGAGGAGGGGCCGCCCTTGCCGGCGCTCGATTACGCAAGTGGCGAGGGAGATGTCCTGAGTGCGCAGGTGAGCGACCTGGTCGGCGCCCACATCACCGGATTCATCGAGCTGCCGCGCGCGGGAACCTATACCTTCGCGGTCACTTCCAACGACGGCGTTCGGGTCAACCTCGGCGGGCTCCAGCTTTACGAAGATCCGGGGATCCACCAGGACGAGACCTCGCCGCCTTTGCCGGTCGCGGTCGCGGCGCCGGGCTGGTACCCGCTCGACATTCTCTATTTCGAGAAGAAGGGCACCGCGACCCTGCGGCTACTCTGGCAAGACCACCCCGACATGGCCTTCGAGCCGGTGCCGCCGTCGGCGTTCAAGCATTGACAAGCGATGACGCCGCACCGGTACTGGTCGCGGTCGATGGCGATGGTGTCGGCTGGCTGAGCCTCAACCGCCCGCGCGCCCACAACGCCTTCGACGAGATCGTGATCGAACGGATGACGTGCGCGCTGCGGGGTTTGGCCGAGGATCGCAACGTCCGCGCGGTCGCCTTGCGCGGTAACGGGCGCAGCTTCTGCGCCGGCGCCGATCTCAACTGGATGCGGCGGATGGGCGACGTATCGGAGGCCGACAATGTCGCCGACGCCATGCGTCTGGCGGAGCTTCTGGAAACCCTTGAGCACATGCCGAAACCGACCGTCGCCATCGTTCACGGCGCGACCTATGGCGGCGGGGTCGGGCTGGTTGCGGCGTGCGACATCGCCATTGCCGCCGACGTCGCCGTTTTCGCCATGACCGAGGTTAGGCTCGGCTTGATCCCCGCGGTGATTTCGCCGCATGTGCTCGCCGCGATCGGCGGGCGCCAAGCCCGGCGGTATTTCATCACCGGCGAGGCGTTCGGCGCCGCCGAGGCGATGCGGATCGGCCTCGTTCACCAGGTCGTCGGCGCCGGCGAGCTTGATGGCGCGGCCCATGGAATGCTTGCAACGCTTCTCGGTAATGGTCCGGGCGCCATGGCGGAGGTCAAGGAGCTGATCCGCGCGATCGCCGGCCGGCCGTTCGATGCCGCATTGATGCGCGATACCGCCGAACGGATCGCCCGGGCGCGGTCGTCGGCGGAAGGTCGCGCCCGCATCGCGGCGTTCCTCGATCGCCGCGCGGGCCGGTAGGGCGGCCGCGATGTTCGACTGCCTGCTTATTGCCAACCGCGGTGAAATTGCCTGCCGGATCATGCGTACCGCCCGGAGGCTGGGGATCAAGACCGTGGCGGTCTATTCCGACGCCGACGCGGGCGCCGCGCACGTGGCGCTCGCCGACGAAGCGTTCCGCCTCGGCCCGGCGCCCGCGGCGGAGAGCTACCTCGTCGCCGAGCGCATCCTCGAAGCCGCGGCACTCGCGGGCGCCGACGCGATCCATCCGGGCTACGGCTTTCTCTCCGAGAACGCCGCGTTCGCTGATGCCTGCCGCGCCGCCGGTTTCGTCTTCGTCGGGCCTCCCGCCGAGGCGATCCGGGCGATGGGCGCCAAGAACAGGGCCAAGGCAATCATGCAGGCCGCCGGCGTGCCAGTCGTCCCCGGCTATCACGGCGCCGCCCAGGACGACGCCGCGCTGGTCCGGGCAGCCGACGAGATCGGCTATCCGGTGCTGGTCAAGGCGGTCGCCGGCGGCGGCGGCAAGGGCATGCGCGTGGTCGAGGACGCCCGGGATCTGCGCGCGGCCCTCCACTCGGCCCGGCGCGAGGCCGCGGCGGCATTCGGCGACGAGGCGCTGCTGGTCGAGAAATATCTTGCTCGGCCGCGCCACGTCGAGGTCCAGGTGTTCGCCGACCGCCATAGCAACGTGGTTCACATCTTCGAGCGCGATTGCTCGGTCCAGCGGCGCCATCAGAAGGTCATCGAGGAGGCACCGGGGCCGGGCATTGCGCCGGCGCTGCGCCGGCGTCTCGGCGCAGCCGCGGTGGAGGCCGCGCGGGCGATCGCCTACGAGGGCGCGGGCACCATCGAGTTTCTCCTTGCCGGGGACGAAGCTGGAGGTACTAGCGGGAGAGAAGGCGGAAAAAGTTTCTACTTCATGGAAATGAATACCCGCCTTCAGGTCGAGCATCCGGTCAGCGAACTGATCACCGGCCTCGATCTGGTTGAATGGCAATTGCGGGTCGCCGCCGGCGAGCCCTTGCCGCTGAGCCAGGACGACATCGTCGCCCAGGGTCATGCCTTCGAGGCCCGGATCTACGCCGAAAACCCCGACCGCGACTTCCTACCGGCCGCGGGCACCCTCCAGCACCTCCGCTTTCCGGCCGAAAGCGTCCATGTTCGCGTCGATACCGGCGTGCGCGCGGGCGATACGATCGGCATTCACTATGATCCGCTGATCGCCAAGATGGCGGTCTGGGACATTGATCGGGCGTCGGCGTTGCGCCGCCTGCGTCGGGCCTTGGCGGCGACGCAGATCGTCGGTCCGCTGACCAACGTCGGCTTTCTTGCCGCCGTCGCCGGTCATCCCGCCTTCGCCGCCGGCGAAATCGACACCGGCTTCATCGAGCGCCACCGCCGCGACCTGATCGCGGCACCCGGCCCGGTGCCGCCCCGGCTGCTCGCCCTAGCCTGCCTCGACGTGCTGCTTCGGCGCGAGGACGAGGCGCGCGCTCAGGCAAGCCGGTCCGCCGATCCCTACTCGCCGTGGCACCGCACCGACGGCTGGCGGCTCAACGACGACAACCATCATGTGCTCGCCTTTCGCGATAGCGAACGCGTGATCGAGGCGACCGTCCACTATCGCGCCGGCGGCCTGCTCCTCGAACTCCCTGGCGCGCCCGGCCCGGTGGTGATCAGCGGCGAACGCGATTGCAGCGGCGATCTGGTCGCCAGCATTGACGGGGTGAGGCTGAAGGCTACGGTGATCCGCGCCGGCGATGTCGTCGCCATCATGTGCGGCGGTGTCAGCCACATGCTTATCGTCGACGATCCGGCGGCGCGCGCAGAACTGCGCGAGCCGGCCGCCGGCAGCCTGACCGCGCCGATGCCGGGCCGGCTGGTCGCGGTCCACGTCGTCCCCGGCGCGGTTGTCAGCAAAGGCACGGCTTTGGTCGTCCTCGAGGCGATGAAAATGGAGCACGCCATCACCGCGCCGGCCGACGGCACCATTGCCACCGTCCCCTTCGCGGTCGGCGATCAGGTCGACGACGGCGCGGTTCTGGTGACGTTCGCAGACGACGCGGAGACAGCATGAGGGCAACGCCATGAGAACGGGCGGGGCAGACTGGCCGGCGAGATTCGCGGGCCTCGATCAGCTCGATCCCGCCACGCGGGCGTTGCTCGAACGCGCCGCGATGATCGTCGATTTGCCGGCCGGCGCCGTACCGTTTCGTCCGGCTCAGCCGTGCGATGGCTATGTGTTCGTCATCTCCGGCGCGATCCGGGTGCAGCTCCTCTCGGAGACCGGCCGAGAGATCGTTCTGTACCGGGTCGAGGCCGGACAAACCTGTATCCTGACCACCGCGTGTCTGATGGGCGGTGGCGAATATCCCGCCGAGGCCGTGGCCGAGACCGATGTCACGGCGGCGCTGTTGCCCAATGCCGCCTTTCACGAGCTGCTGGGCCGCTCGCCCACGTTCCGCGCCTTCGTATTCGGCGCGTTCGGCCGGAGGTTCGCCGATCTGATGGTGGTGGTCGACGAGGTGGCGTTCCGCCGGATCGATCTCCGCCTCGCCCGCTTTCTCCTCGATCACATGGACGCCGAGCGCAGGCTCGCGTTGTCTCACCAAGAAATCGCGGCCGAGCTGGGCTCGGTGCGCGAGGTCGTCAGCCGCCAGCTCAAGGAGTTCGAGCGCCGAGGCTGGATCACGCTCGATCGCCGCCGCGTCGAGATTCTCGACACAGCGGCGTTGGCCGCGCTCGACTCGACGCACTAAACCGGGAGCACCGATAGCTATATCCGCGCGGCCAACTCCTCGGTGAGCAGTTCGAAGCGGTCGTTCTCGGCGACATAAACATAGAGGCTGCCGTCGTAGAGATCGTAGTGCCAACCGTGCAGGGCGAGACGATCGTCCTCGACCCGCTCGCGGATCCACGAAAAGCTAAGCAGATTGGCCAGCGATGTCTTGATGGATTCCTGCTCGAGAACCTTGAGCTTGACTTCGAGCGGCTGGTTGCGGGCGATGATCATGGTTCGCCGCTTGGCGTCGTCGGCGATGTTCATCCAGTGGTGGATGAACTGGTGCTGCGAATCCAGGGTCGGGTCGGCGGTCAGCAGAGAGTGGATGCCACCGCAACCCCGGTGGCCAAAAACGATAACATGCCCCACCTCCAGCGCGGTGACGGCGAACTCCAGCGCGGCGCTGGTTCCGTGCTTGGAGTCATCGCTGGCGCACGGCGGCACGAGATTGGCGACGTTGCGAACGACGAAGAGTTCGCCCGCCCCGGTGCTGGTCAGCATCATCGGATCGACCCGCGAGTCCGAGCAAGCGATAATCATGACGCGCGGTTGCTGCTTTTCCGCCAGTTTCGAGAAGAAGTCCTTGTTCGCTTCGTACCCTTTCTCGCGAAATTCGAGAAAGCCCGCCGCCAGCTTACGAATCGGCTCCATTTTGTCCCCGCGGCCAATCAATTACGGCATCTGCCTTCGCCACACCGGCTGATAGCACGCTCGTGGCCTCTCGGTAAATGCGGGCCGAACGCACGGCTGGCGCAAATGTGTGATTAAGTTACAGACGCTCTCTCGCCGCCGTGGTCATGTGGCGGTAACGGTTGGTTTTAAAGCGAAGGAGTAGCGACATGGGCAAAAATATCGGCACCGTCGACCGCGTCCTGCGGCTCGTCGTTGGCATCGTGCTCATTGCCTTGGTGTTTGTCGGGCCCCAGACGCCATGGGGCTGGATCGGGATCATCCCGCTGGCCACAGCCCTGGTCGGCTGGTGCCCTGCCTACAGGCTGCTAGGCTTAAGGACCTGAAATGGATCCTGATCTTGGGACCGGCGGCTTGATTGGAACGCGATCGCCTCTGTCGTGATAGACGGAGACGATCAAGAGCAAACCGCGTGTCCCGCGCGTCATCGGCGAGTATTGCTGCGAGCGCGTCAATATCAGTCCGGCGCGCAAGGTCCGCGACGCTGTGGGAGAGAACCAGGCCGGGTCATTTCCGATCTCCATCCCGCTCCGGAGCCGGGACCCGCATCGGCGCCCCGCGCGGAGCGGCGCGGAGGTACTGCGCCGGCCATGGCGTCGCGGCGCCGAGCTCGCGGCCCGCGCGCAGCGGCCAGTACGGGTCGCGCAGCAGTTCCCGGGCGAGAAAGACGACGTCCGCTTGGCCGCTGCGAACGATATGGTCCGCCTGTGCCGGATCGACGATCATGCCGACGGCTCCGGTCGGCACGCCCGTCTCGCGACGGAGGCGTTCGGCGAACGTTGTCTGATATCCGGGACCTATGGGCATGCTCGCGGTCGGGACGTTGCCGCCCGACGAGCAGTCGACCAGATCGACGCCAAGGGGCGCAAGCCGCCGGACCAGTTCGACGGACTGATCGGCATCCCAGCCGCTATCGGTCCAGTCGGTCGCGGAGATGCGCAAGAACACCGGCAGCCGCTCAGGCCAGACGCCGCGGACGGCATCGACAACCTCGC
>CAWDWD010000003.1:0-44587 GCA_963805915.1 uncultured Alphaproteobacteria bacterium | reverse complement strand
CGAACCACGCCCGTTGCGCGGATAAGGCGACCTCAAACGGCTCGGCCCTCTTCGGCAGAACGGCGCCAGTACATCGGCTGGGTGGCTCAGCTTGCGGCCGTGGTTGGGTCGATCACTCTGTGGATTTCGGTACTGGTATTAGCGGGAAAGCCGCTCGCTTCGGCGTGCTTGCGGATCAGTGTTTCGTTCTCGGCAAGATAGACGCAGAAAGTCTTGTCGGCGGCGACGTAGGACTCGATCCACTGAATGTCGGGGCCGAGGGACCTGAGCGCCTCGTTGGACTTTTGCGCCGCGGCGCGGAGAGCCTCGCGTTCCGCGCTGCCGATATTCGGCAGGTTGCGTTCGATTATATACTTGCGCACATCTTCTCCTTGGCGTCGCGGCCTCCCTGCTCTTGGCGATTGCCGCCATTATCGACAACCATAGTCGGCAACGCCGGCACCCACATTGCGACTTTGGTCGCAGAGTGCCCGGCGGTAAGACCAAAGTCGAAGTTCTTGAAATCACCAAAATGTCGTAAGAAAGTAATCCTCCAACGGCGTTGTCGGTGGAAGAACCTTTGGCCGACGCCGATCGCGGAAAAGAATGACGTTTCTGTAAGGAAGCGCGCTCGACGGGGACGGCGTAAATGTCCAAGCGGAAGCACGACGGCATTCGGATTGGCTACTCGCGGGAGACCGACCCGGTCCTCGCCGCCACTGAGCTGTTCAACGCTCTGGCGCAGCCCGACGCCAGCGTCGCCGTCTTTTTCTGTTCCGTCGACTACGATCTCCAAGCGCTGGGACACGCCCTTGCTGGGCTGTTCGGCGACGTCAATCTGATCGGCTGCACCACCGCGGGCGAACTTTCACCGGTAGGCTACCTCGAAGGCGCCATCGTCGGCTTCTCGCTGGCCGCGCCCGACTTCGTTGCCGTCTCGGCGCCGATGCGCAACCTGCCGTCCTTTTCGATCGCCGAGGGCGAGGTCACCGCCCACGACCTCCGGGCGCGCCTCGATCGGGACGCCGGGCCGACGCTTCCCGACAACTCCTTCGCCTTTCTCCTCATCGACGGGCTCGACAAGTGCGAGGACATCGTCGTGAGTTCGATATACGCGGCGCTCGGCAAGGTGCCGCTGTTCGGCGGTTCGTCCGGCGGCGCCATGTCGTTCGGCTCGAGCTCGGTCTACTACGACGGCAAGTTCCACCGCGACAGCGCCGTTCTGCTGATGGTCCGCACCAACCGGACCTTCAGGCTGTTCACCACGGATCACTACGTGCCATCGGACACCAAGATGGTGATCACCGAGGCGGACCCGCTCAGCCGCGTTGTCACCGAAATCAACGCCGAGCCCGCCGGCATTGAGTACGCCCGGCTGGTCGGTTTAGATGTCGATAAGCTGACGCCGATGATCTTCGCCACCCATCCGGTGATGGTCAGGGTCGGCGGGCGCTACTACGTCCGTGCGATCCAGAAGGTCAATGACGACGGCAGCCTGACATTCTTCTGCGCCATCGACAAAGGTCTGGTTCTGACGGTCGCAAAGGGGACCGACATTATCCGCAACCTCGCGCACCAGTTCGAACTGGTGCGCGCGCAGATCGGCCGACCGCGGCTCGTGATCGGCTGCGAATGCATTCTCCGCGGCCTTGAACTGGAGCGCAAGCAACTGAAGGCCGAGGCCGGGCGCCTGCTCGCCGTCAACAACGTCGTCGGATTCAATACCTTCGGCGAGCAGTTTCAGGCGATGCACGTTAACCAGACGTTCACCTGCGCCGCGATCGGTCGAGGAGAAGCCTGTTCATGAGCGAAATGACGACCCCCAAAGCCGGCATCGTCGACCTCGACGATAGCGACGACGCGCGGACCCGCAAGCTGAACAAGATCATCAAGGTTCTGATGGACCAGGTCGAGCGCGGCATGGACTTTCAGGGCAACGCGTATTCGCTGTTCCAGACCGCAATCGTTCTCGAGGATCGGGTTCGCGAGCGCACCCGCAAGCTCGAAACCGCGTTGCGCGAGCTCGGCGAGACCAACGCCCAGTTAAGTCGGGCCAAGGAACAGACCGAAGCGGTCCAGACCCGCCTGTTGGAGGCGATCGAAAGTATCTCCGAAGGGTTCATGCATTGCGACGCCGATGACCGGCTCGTTCTCTGCAACCAAAAGTTCCTGGAGTTTTGGCCCGGCATTGCCGGGGTCGCGAAGTCCAGAACGCCCTTCTCGACGATCTCGCGCTGGACGGTCGAGAGCGGTCTTGTCGCCGACCTCGACGTCGATCCGGAGACTTGGCTGGGCCGGCGCCTGAGCTGGCATCGCCACCCGAGCGAGCCGATCGTCGTTCGCTTGAGAACTGGACGGTGGTTGCAGATCCGCGAGCGGATGAGCCGCGACGGCGGTATCGTCGGGATTTATACGGATATCAGCGAACTGAAGGTTTCGGAGGAGCGCCGCCGGGAACGTGAGCTGGCGCAAAAATCGGTTCTCCTGCAATCAACCCTCGATAATCTTATGCAGGGTGTATCGGTATTCGACGCTGATCTTCGCCTGGTCGCATGGAATGACCGGTTTGTCGACCTGCTGGAGCTACCCGACTGGCTGGTCGAGCAGGGCGCCGAACTCGGCGAGTATCTGCGCTTTCGCGCCGAACGCGGAGATTACGGACGCGACGGCGCGGCGGCAGCGGCCGTTCGCCTCGAAGCGGCGCGGCAATGCTGGCCGCTTCAGTCCGATCAGATCCTGCCGAGCGGTCGAGTTCTCGAGGTCCGGCGCGATCCCATGCCGGACGGCGGCTCGGTGACGACCTACACCGACATCACCGAGCGCAAGGAATCCGCCGAAGCCCTGCGCGAGGCCAAGGAAAGCCTGGAACGGCGCGTTGCCGAGCGAACCGCCGAGCTCACCGACCTGAATGCCAAGCTGCGCCAGGAAATCTTCGAGCGCGCCAAGATCGAGGAGGCGCTGCGGCTGGCCAAGGCCGAGGCCGAAACGGCCAACGCCGGCAAGACCAAGTTTCTCGCCGCCGCCAGCCACGATCTCCTCCAGCCGCTCAACGCCGCGCGGCTGTTCCTCGCCGCCCTTCTCGAACGACCGCTCGGCGAAAAGCAGCGCGAATTCGCCGGCCGGATCGACGACGCGCTCAAGAACGTCGAGGCGCTGCTGGCGACGCTGCTGGACATCTCGAAGTTCGACGCCGGCGCGGTGACGATCGAGCGAACCGACTTCGACGTCGGCAACCTGCTATCGGCGCTTGAGCATGAGTGCGGCCCGCCCGCGCGCCAGGCCGGCCTCGACCTGCGCGTCGTTCGCTGCTCGGCTGTGGTTCACAGCGATTCGGCGATGCTTGCGCGGATCCTTCGCAACTTTGTCAGCAACGCTATCCGCTACACACCGTCGGGCCGCATCGTGCTCGGATGCCGCCGCCAGAGGAGCGGACTCCGCATTGAGGTCTGGGACACCGGCCTCGGTATTCCTGAAGGCAGTATTTCCGAGATCTTTCAGGAGTTCCGCCAGTTATCCGGCCGGCAAGGCCGGGAGAAGGGGTTTGGCCTCGGTCTGGCCATCGTCCAGCGTATCGCGAAGACACTCGGTCATCCGGTCAGCGTGCGCTCGTCGCCCGGAACCGGGTCGATGTTCGCGGTCAGGGTCCCGCTCGGCGTCGGCGCGGCGATGCCGAAACGCAACAAGCGGATGATGCCGGCGACCGCAGACAATCTCTCCGGCTCCTGCATCGCCGTCATAGAGAACGATGACGTGGTGAGCGACGGCATGAGAGTTCTCCTGGAGGGCTGGGGCTGCGACGTCATGACGGCGGCCGGCGGCGAGCATGTCTTGGCGCGGCTTCGCGAGACCGGCCGCGCGCCGCGCCTGCTGGTCGCGGACTACCATCTGGATGAGGGGAGAACGGGCGTCGACGCCATCGAGGCCATCCGCGCCGCGTTGGGGGTAGATATACCGGGTATCGTCATCACCGCCGATCGCGGCGCGAAGGTCCTGCGGCTTGTCCGCCGGCGCGGCTTCTACCTGCTCAACAAGCCGATCCGCCCGGCGAAGCTGCGGGCGCTGATGTCGCATATCCTCGCCTCAAGGGCATTTCCGCTTCGCGGCGGCAAGGACGATCAACCGCGGCCGTAGCTGAGATCGCGGGCGGCTAGGACCGCTTGCGTGCGGCTGTGCACCCTCAGCTTGCGGAGGATCGCGGTGATGTGAGCCTTCACAGTCAACTCCTTGATCCCGAGTTCATAGGCGATAATCTTATTGGATTTGCCCTTGGCGAGCAGGTCGAGGACGCGAACCTCTCCAGGGGTCAGGGCCGCGAGCCGCTCGCCGGCTCCGTCTCGCTGCAACGCCGTCCGCTTGGCGGCGCAGAGCGCGGATTCGAACGGCACGTAAACGTCGCCGGATAGCACCCGCCTCATTCCGATGCCGATGTCCTCCTTGGAAAATGACTTGGGAATGAACCCCGACGCGCCGCACGTGATCGCGTCGCGGATGATCTGGTCCGTACTCGTCGCCGACACGACGATAATGGGAATCCAGGGCGCGGCGTTGCGCAGGCTGACCAACCCAGAGAACCCGCTCGATCCCGGCATCTGCAGGTCGAGTAGAACGAGATCGATATCCTGGTTGTCGCTGTCGTTGACGTAGTGGCTGGCTTCATTGAGCGTCCCGGCCTCAATGATTTCATACTCGTGGAACAGGCTCTCGATGACCTGCCGCAATGCGGTACGGAACAGCGGATGGTCATCGGCGATTAAGACCCTGAACATGTTCCCTCGGCCTGCCTGATCGGTGTCGTTGTCGTGTCGCCGTCGCCCCGGCCGTTTCGGTTCGTGCCCCTATAGGTGAAATGCTCATCGGTCATGGTCGGCGAGGCGGTGGCCGCCTCGCGCTCCGCCAGCGCGACGATGGCGGCATGATGCGGCGATTTGTGGCAGGCGGGATCGGTATTGGCGGCACCGCCGGTCAGCGCCAGGGCCTGACAGCGGCAGCCGCCCCAATCGATTTCACGCCGCTCGCAGCTTCGGCAGGGCTCGGCCATCCACTCCGTTCCGCGAAAGGCCGCGAACGCGGGCGAGCCGGCCCAGATCTCGGCCAGCGGTTGCTCCGTGACGGACGTGAAATTGAGGCCGGGAATGATCGTCGCGGCATGACACGGCAGCACCCGTCCGGCCGGGTCGACGAGCAGAAACCGACGGCCCCAGCCGCCCATGCAGGCCTTCGGCAGGCGGGCGTAATAGTCGGGCACCACGTAGTCGATGGCGAGCACGCCCCGGTAGCGTTCGCGCGCCGCTTCAACCGCGCGGGTCGTCTCGCCGACCTGGGTACGCGTCGGCATCAGTTGGGCGCGGTTGACGAGGCCCCAGCCGTAATACTGGACATGCGCGACCTCGAGCCGCCGCGCCCCCATGGCCACGGCCAGGTCGACGAAGTCCGGCACGCGGCCGGCGTTGCCGCGATGGATGACGGCGTTCAACGTCAGCGCGAGCCGCGCCGCACTCACCGCCTCGGCCGCCCGGTGTTTGCGCTCAAACGCGCCCTTCAAGCCGCCGATACGTTCCACGCCTTCGGCTTCGGTGTCCTGAATGCTGAGCTGGACGTGTTCCAGGCCGGCGTCGGCCAACCGATGCGCCAACGCAAGATCGAGCTGAATGCCCGAGGTGATCAGGTTGGCGTAGAGACCGCGCCGGGAGGCGTGATCGATCAGCTCGACGATATCGCGGCGCGCCAGGGGCTCGCCGCCGGAAAAGTGGACTTGAAGAACGCCGAGTTCGGCGGCCTCGTCGAGAACCCGCCGCCACGTCGCGGTGTCCAACTCCCGGCTCGCCGGTTCCAGGTTAAGCGGATTGGAGCAATAGACGCAGCGCATCGGGCAGCGGTGGGTGATCTCGGCGAGCAGGGCCAGCGGCGGCTCAAGGGTCATGCGGCCAGCACCCCCTGGTCGGTCATGGATTGCACGAGGTCGACCACGTCGCGGGCGATATCCTCGCGCGGCGCGTCAAACTCGGCCGCAAGCGCATCGACGATGGCGGCGATGTTCGATAAGCCGTCGCAGCGGCGCAGGACCTCGACGGCGGTCTCGTCCGGCAGCAACAGCCGTTCCGGGCCGAGCATGACCCAGCGCTCGCGCCGGCGGTCGAACGACAAGCGAATGTGCGGCGCCAGCCTCGGCACCGCCGTCTCGGTGATGATCGCTCGGCACGGTGCGGGCGCGCTCACCGACGTCGCTCCAGGGCGAAGGCGCCGGGCGGCGGAAGTCCGGGATCGACGTAGGCGAAATGCAGCGCGTCGAGTTGCGCCCACAAGACGTCGCACTTGAAGCGGACGGCGTTGAGCACGGCCGCCTGACGCTCGGGCGTACACGCCTCGCTTTTGACGTAGTCGAGCGCGTAGCCGACATCCTTCGGAGCCTCCTCCAGCCGGCGGCGGAAGTACGCCATGACGGCCTCGTCAATGAAGTCGTAGTTGGCGAGCATCCCGGCGATGCGCTCCTTATGGATCGCCGGCGCGAACAATTCGGTCAGCGATGAGGCGACTCCCTCAAGGATACTGCGTTCGCCGACGAAGCGCACGTAGGCCTCGACCGCGAACCGGGTTGCCGGCAGGGCCAGACGCATTGACGTCACGTCGGCGCGGTCGAGGCCGAGACCATCGGTAAGGATCAGCCAGCGCTCGATCCCGCCCGGATTGTCGCCGCCGCCGTCATGTTCGACAACCCGGTGCAGCCATTCGCGGCGCATCGCCCGGTCCTCCATCCGGCTCATCAAGGTCAAATCCTTGCGCGGGATCGCCGCTTGGTAGCAGTAGCGGTTGAGCGCCCAGGCCTGAACCTGTTCCTTTGTGAGCCTGCCGCCGTGGAGCAGGCGGTGGAAGGGATGGAGGCTGTGGTAGCGTTCCGCGCCGATGCCGCGCAGCCGGTCTTCAAGCGCATCGGAGCCGAGAAGCTCGCTCATAAAATAACTTCCATGCCGTCCGCCGCGACCTCCCAGCCGCTGGCCTCGATCGCGGCTCGCTCGGCGGAATCGGCAAGGAGCACCGGGTTGGTGTTGTTGATATGGATGTAGACCTTGCGGCCGACGTCGAGGCCGACGAAGGCGGCGAGCGAGCCGCGTTCGCCGCTCATGCACATGTGGCCCATCCGCGCCGCCGTCTTCTCGCCGGCGCCCGTCTCGGCCATTTCGTCGTCGCTCCAGGTCGTGCCGTCGAAGAAGACAAGCTTCGTCCCGGCGAGGCGGCGGGCAAGATCGGTTGGCAGCGCCGCGCAGCCGGGCACGTAATAGAACCCGCGCCCGGTCGCGGCCTCGCTGATGTGGAGCCCGATGGTATCCTCGGCGACCGTGCCGAAGTTGGCGGCTGCGGGATCTTCCAGATACAGTGCGACCTTGCCGGGCACGGCGAAAGCTTCGACGGTGAGCCCCGAAGGCTCGCCATCCGGGCCGCTGAGCGCCAGGGGCACATCGAGGGCGAGCGGCTTGCGGCCGACGATGTCGCGGCGAAGCACGTTGAACACCGAATTGGCGGCGAGGACCGCGAGCACCCGGCCGGTGGCGTAAAGCGACATCGGCTGGCGTTCGCGCAGAGACAAAAGACCGGCGATATGATCGACATCGCCGTTGGTCAAAACGACGCCGGCGATTGGACTATGGCGAACCCCGCAGCGCGGTTGAAGGCGGCGCCGTGCGCTCGATCTGCTGGCGAAGGTCCGGCGAGGCGTTGAGGAGGAACCAGTACTCGCCGTCGACGCTGACGGCGAGTGACGACTGGCTCCGTGGCAACGCCGCCGGGTCTCCGGCCCGCGTCCGGCGGCAATTCGCACAGCTGCAGTTCCACTGCGGGAATCCGCCGCCGGCAGCCGATCCAAGGATGATAATCCGCATCGCGCCCCAGGTTTCACCGCGCCAGCATCTTGTGGCGTACGGGCGCCGATCGGCGAGCCCGCCGACCGGCGCCTCGACCCGGCCTTAGATTTGGGCGCACGCGTAACAGTTGATCTCCATCCCGACAGAGATTTCGACCACTGCCGGACGGCTCCATTTGCGCATCGCGTCTTCCTCCTTACGTGGCCTGATGACAGGTGCCGGCGGCCCGCCGGCACCCGAAGATCCATCTTGGAGAACAGGCCGCCACGACCGCAATTGGAAAAAGGTCGAAGCGGCGCCAAGCCGCCGCGACGAAGTCGGTACGGCTACTCGCTATCGGGTGGCAAATAGCTCAGGGCGCGGGCCCTGAAGATCCGTTCCATCTCGCCGTTCTCGATCATCTCGGCGAGAATATCGCCGACGGCGTAGCCCAAGTCGCGCGAGCGCTCGTCGACCGCCGCGCCAATCGTCCAGCTCGCTCCGGGGATGTTCACTGGCGTCAACGCGAAGGTTTCGCGTCGCGATCCGAGGCCCGCCTCCATCTCGACTTGGCTCGCGAGCGCCACGGCGACGTCGCCATCGCGCAATGCTTGCGCCGCGGCGACGGCGCTCGGGTAGTGGACGACGTTGCCGCGAAGCCGGCCGTTGAACGCGCTGACCAAGTAGAAATCGCCGAGCGAAGCAATCTCGACACCGATCCGTTCGCCGTCGATGCCGGCGAGCTCGACGGCGCCGTCCGCGGTGCGTTCGCTTGCTTCGACCAATTGCATCCGTTCGTAGGCGCCGAACAACGCGACTTGCTTGTTGCGCAGGGCGAAGCGGCGGTCCACCGGGACATGCAGCATGACATCGGCGACGCCGCCGCCAAGATAATGGCCCTTCCAAACGGCGTTACGCAGGTCGTCATCGACCGTCTCGCCGGCGGTCAGGGCCATGAAGTCGACCCGGAGCCCGAGGCGCTCGGCGATCGCCCGGCCGATGTCGACATCGACGCCGGTGAAATTGCCGCCGTCAACTTCGGAAAACGGTGGGAAGTCCCGGTAGACGGCGATCCGGATCGCGCCGCTCTGGCGCACGTCGTCCAGCGGCCGCGCCGCCGCCGGAGCGGCGCCCGAGACCAACACAAACAACGCGAGCGCGGCGGCGGTGGCCCTCATCGAGCGTTCTCCGCGTCCAACGAGCCTTCATCGCATCAATCTGACAGCGCCCCGCCTACGACTTCAAGTCGACCAAAGTCCGATTTACGGCGGTCGAGACCCTGGTGCACCATGTTTCAGACCGCGATCAAGAAACATTGGCGGCTAGCGTTGTTGATACGCAGCGCGCAGCGAGAGGAGGACTTCGATGATCCATCAGGCACTGGAGAAGCTGGCCGAGAGTATCGTCATCCGGCCGAAGTACGACAACTTCATCGGCGGGTCGTGGGCGCCGCCGGCGCGCGGCCAGTATTTCACCAACCCGACGCCGGTCACCGGTTTGCCGCTGTGCGATGTCGCGCGCTCGACCGCGGAGGATATCGAGGCGGCGATCGACGCGGCGCACGCGGCCAAGGCCGGCTGGGCAGCGACCTCGCCCGCGGAACGCGCGCGGGTCCTCAACAAGATCGCCGATCGGATGGAGGAGCGACTCGACGTTCTGGCGATGGTCGAGACGCTCGACAACGGCAAGCCGATCCGCGAGACCAAGGCCGCCGACATTCCGCTCGCGATCGATCATTTCCGCTACTTCGCCGGCGCCATCCGGGCGCAGGAAGGCAGCATCTGCGAGGTCGACGCGACCACCTACGCCTACCATTTCCACGAGCCGCTCGGCGTCGTCGCCCAGATCATCCCGTGGAACTTCCCGATCCTGATGGCGACCTGGAAGCTGGCCCCGCGCTTTGGCCGCCGGCAACTGTGTCGTGCTCAAGCCGGCCGAGCAGACGCCGATGAGCATCATGGTCCTGATGGACATGATTGGCGATCTCCTGCCGCCGGGCGTGCTCAACGTCGTCAACGGCTTCGGCGTCGAGGCCGGCAAGCCGCTCGCCAGCAACAAGCGCATCGCCAAGGTCGCGTTTACCGGCGAGACGACGACCGGACGGCTGATCATGCAGTACGCCGCCGAGAACATCATCCCCGTCACCCTGGAGCTCGGCGGCAAGTCGCCGAACGTCTTCTTCGCCGACGTGATGGCCGAGGACGACGCGTTCCTCGACAAGGCGCTCGAGGGCTTCGCGATGTTCGCCCTCAACCAGGGCGAGGTCTGCACCTGCCCCAGCCGCGCGCTGGTTCAGGAAAGCATCTACGACCGGTTCATGGAAAAGGCGATCGAGCGCGTGCGCGGCATCAAGCAGGGCCATCCGCTGGATCCCGAAACGATGCTGGGCGCCCAGGCGTCCAATGATCAGCTCGAAAAGATCATGTCGTACATCGAGATCGGCAAGGCCGAGGGCGCGAAGATCCTCACCGGCGGCGGGCGCGTGCGCTTCGACGGCGAGCTCGCCAAGGGCTACTATGTCCAGCCGACCATCTTCGCGGGTCACAACAAGATGCGGGTGTTCCAGGAGGAGATCTTCGGTCCCGTGGTCTCCGTCGCGAAGTTCAAGACCGAGGAAGAGGCCCTGGAGATCGCCAACGACACGCTTTACGGCCTCGGCGCCGGACTGTGGACCCGCGACGGCAACCGCGCCTTTAGGGTCGGCCGGGCGATCCAGGCCGGGCGGGTGTGGACCAACTGCTACCACCTCTATCCGGCGCACGCGGCGTTCGGCGGCTACAAGCAATCGGGGATCGGGCGGGAAAACCACAAGATGATGCTCGACCACTATCAGCAGACCAAGAACCTGCTGGTCAGCTACAGCCCCGACGCGCTCGGGTTCTTCTAGGCTTGAACGACGGCTCGCCGGGGAGCTTCTCGTCCCCGGCGAGGCCCGTGAGATGAGGGTGATGGATAGATGGTAGAGCGCGTGATCGCGACCCCGGCGGCGGCGGAGCTGATCGAGAAATTGAAGGCCGACCACGGCCCGCTGGCGTTCCACCAGTCGGGCGGCTGCTGCGGCGGCAGCGCGCCGATGTGCTTCCCCGAAGGCGAGTTCCGCACCGGCGGCCAGGACGTCCGGCTCGGGGCGATCTCGGGCTGCGAGTTCTACATGGGCGCGGCGCAGTTCGAGCTCTGGTCGCAGATTGAGATGCTCTAGGGTCTGTTGACATTCATTTGAGCGCCAAATAGGAGCCGGTGAGATGGATCATGGCGCTGAAGCTGGTATCGGTCTTGTCGTAGCGCGTGGCGATGCGGCGGAACTCTTTGAGATTGCAGAAGAAGTTTTCGACCAGATGGCGCCATTTGCACATCGCCCAGTCGCAGGGGATCGGTCCTTTGCGGCCGGCCTTGGGCGGGATGACGGCGGTCGCGCGCCTTTCATTCAGCGCGGCGCGGATCCAGTCGATGTCGAAGGCCTTGTCGCCAAGCAGGGCGGCGAAGTCAATGTCGGCGATCAGCGGCGCAACGCCCTTGCTGTCGTGCCGCTGGCCCGGCAGCAGGACGAAGCGCACCAAGTTGCCCAGCGCATCGACCAGCGCCACGATCTTGGTCGTCAGACCACCGCGCGATCGGCCGATGGCCTGATTTTGAGTCCCCCCTTGCGCCGGTGCCCTTCTGGTGGACCCGCACGATGGTGCCATCGACGATCGCGTACTCGAAGTCCGGTTCATCCGACAAGCTCTCGAAAAGCCTCTCGAAAACGCCCTTTTGCGCCCATCGGCGAAAGCGCCGGAAGACCGAGTTCCAGCACCCGAACTCCTTGTGGAGGTCACGCCAGGGCGCACCGGTCCGCGCGATCCAAAAGACCGCTTCGACAAACAGGCGGTTGTCCGCGGCCGTGCGACCAGGGTCGCCCTTCTTGCCAGGCAGCAGAGGTGCTATCCGCTCCCACTGCGCATCGCTCAATACACTTCGGTCCAAGGCTGATCTCCATTTTTCAGCCTTGAATCAAATTTCACCGCTCTTGGGAATCCCCCTTGAGCATCTGTATGTCAACAGACCCTAGTAGCCTGCGTCATTGACGGAGAAAGGGTTTGACGATTCTCTATCCGCCTGGATTGGCGCGGGAGGGGATGATGGCGGTTCGAGAGATTGCCGTAAAGAGGAGGAACGCGAGCGGCTAGACGCGCTGATCCATCGGGGGAAACATTCCGCGCAGCAGATCATGAAAGCGCGGATCCTCTTGAAATCGGATGCCTCGGAGGCAGGCGAGGGCTGGAGTGACAGCCGGATTGTGGAGGCTCTGGAGACCAGCCTCTCGACGGTTTACCGCGTTCGCCAGCAGCTGGTCGAGGAAGGGGTTGACGCGGTCCTGACGCGCAAGCCACGGGCGAGCCCCGCGATCCGGCGGATTTTCGACGGAGAGGCGGAAGCCAGGCTGATCGCCCTGGCTTGTTCCGAACCGCCGCCGGGACGGGTGCGCTGGAGTTTGCGGCTGCTGGAGGAAAAGGTCGTGGAACTCCGGATCGTCGAGCGCGCCAGCGACAACACGATCGGGCGGACGCTCAAAAAAACGTTCTCAAGCCGCATCTCAGGCAGCAATGGGTCATCCCGCCGAAATCCAGCGGGGCATTCGTAGCCGCCATGGAAGACGTGTTGGCGGTTTATACACGGCCGCACGATCCGGAGTGCCCGGTGGTCTGCCTGGATGAGACCTCCAAGCAGCTCATCAAAGAGACCCGGGTGCCGGTTCCAATGAAGCAAGGTCATCCCGCTCGTGTCGATTACGAGTACGAACGTAACGGCACGGCCAATCTCTTCATGATGTTCGCCCCGCTGGAGGGACGGCGGCACGTCAAGGTCACCGATCGCCGTACCGCCATCGACTACGCCCATGCGCTCAAGGACCTGTCGGACATCCACTTCCCGGCCGCCAGGAAAATCACCTTGGTGCAGGACAATCTCAATACGCACACCAAGGCTTCGCTCTACGAGGCCTTTCCCGCTGCCGAAGCCCGGCGTCTGGCCGAACGGTTCGAGTTTCACTACACGCCCAAGCACGGCAGCTGGCTCGACATGGCTCAATCCGAACTCGGGGTTCTCTCAGCCCAATGTCTCGATCGCCGCATTCCCGACAAGCAAACCCTCGTCAGCGAGGTCACCGCATGGCAGTACGACCGCAATGAACACCACGCCAAGGCGGAATGGCAGTTCACAACCAACGATGCCCGCATCAGGCTCAAGCATCTCTACCCATCAGTTTGAACAACTCGCACCATTAGCGCGAGCGGCAGTGGATTTCACGATCGCCGGTGATCGTCAGCGTGCGGCTCCAGGGCGTGAAGATCTGGCACAGTTGTAGTGGATCGTTCGTCCACCACACCCGCACCATCGCGCCGATCGGGGCGGCGGCGGCGCTAGCGGCGGCCTGCGCGTCGACGTCGAGCGTGGCGGGCGCGGCTTTTGGCGCCAGTGTGAGGCTGTCCGCACCGGGTGCCGCGACCTTTACCGGATGCGAAGATTGGTTATCGATCGAGATTGTGTGGTTATCGATCGAGATTGTGCCGCCCGCGGCGGCGGCGATGGAAGTCAAGCAAAGGACGGCGGCGGTAGCGACCAGCGCGCGCGGTTTCGCTCGGGCAAGATCCATTGGCTAACGTTCCCTGGTCCAGCCCGCGATTATGAACCCAACGGCGGCCATCTTGTCCCTTCGACTTAGGTCGACGTGATCGGGTTGCCGCGCCGCATGTTAAGGTTTTTGTTGAATGCGACACCCCGGATTAAAACATCAAGGATGGTCTTTCTCAGCTGAAGCGCGAATAGCCGGAGAAGGATCTTATTATCGCGCCGCGGGACCAAAGGCCGCGACCGTGACGAATGAGGAATGCAATGCCACAGACCATGAAGGCCGCCGTTGTCCGCGAGTTCGGCAGCGCGCTGGCAATAGAGGAGTGGGCTGTGCCCGAGGTCTCCGCGGACCAGATCCTTGTCAAGATCGAGGCTTGCGGCGTGTGCCATACCGATCTGCATGCTGCAGAAGGAGACTGGCCGGTCAAGCCAAGCCTGCCGTTCATTCCCGGTCATGAAGGCGTCGGCCACGTTGCCGCCATCGGCAGGAACGTGAGGAACGTCAAGGAGGGTGACCGGGTTGGAGTACCGTGGCTCCATTGCGCCTGCGGCCATTGTCGCTACTGCCTGACCGGTTGGGAGACGCTGTGTTTGTCGCAGCAGAACACCGGCTACTCCGTCAATGGCGGCTTTGCCGAGTACGTGCTGGCGAATCCGCAGTATGTCGGCCATCTGCCCGACGGTCTTGACTTCGCGCCGGCGGCGCCGGTTATGTGCGCCGGCGTGACGGTGTACAAGGGGCTGAAGGAAACCGATACCAAGCCTGGAGATACGGTCGTGATCTCCGGCATTGGCGGACTTGGCCATCTGGCCGTTCAGTATGCCAAGGCCATGGGGCGTCATGTCATCGCCGTCGATATCGCCGACGATAAACTGCGTTTGGCGCGGGAGCTGGGCGCGGACGCCACGATCAACGCTCGCCTGAGCGATCCGATCAAGGAGACGCAAGACGCGGCAGGCGGTGCCGATGGGGTGCTCGTGACCGCCGTTTCGCCAAGCGCCGTCCAGCAAGGCATTGGCATGTTGCGCCGTGGCGCGACGATGAGTTTGGTCGGGCTGCCGCCCGGAACATTCGATCTCGACATTTTCGATATTGTTCTTAACCGCAAAACGATCCGTGGATCCATCGTCGGCACCAGAATGGATTTGGCCGAAGCGCTTGCATTTGCCGCCGAAGGCAAGGTCGCCGTTCACTATTCCACGGCGAAGCTCGACGACGTAAATGATGTATTCGAACGCATGCGCGCGGGTGCTATCGACGGCCGGGTCGTTCTCGAATTCTAGAGCATCCTGCGCCCGGGCAGGCGCAGATGAGATGCTCGATCTTCTTGTACCCGATCAACCTGCTTTCGGATGAGTCCATGCGAAAGCAGGTTGTTCAGGAACGGCCTCGTTGGCTGCAGCAAGGCGTGGGTGCGGTGCGAAGAGATCCTGACAGGATGCCGAGTCCCGTGGCGGGCCGCACCAGCGGCGCGTCGGCCCTTGCAACGCGCTCACAGGGTGTAATCGGCACACACGCTCTTGACCACTTCGACTTAGGTCGAGTTGACCGTACTTGCACGCCGCCCGCTACAGTTTCCTCAAAACACGGTGATTTCCTGATAGCATGGGACGCGGGGCGTGAGCGGGCGTGACACTTCCTTATTTGGCGTGGCCGGTGCGATTGTGCTTTTGGCCGTCGTGTGGACGTCTGGGAAAGCCGCGGCCGCCAACGGTGCGAAGGAACCGGCCGAGGAGATCCGCATCGGTTATCTATCCCGCGCGGTGACGCGGCCGCCGGGGCTTTCCGACCTTGAGCCGCCGCCCAGCGATGACGGTCTTCAAGGCGCGCGTCTCGCGATCGCCGACAACAACACCACCGGGCGGTTCACCAACCAGACCTTCTCGCTTTCCGAACATGTTCTTTCCGCCGATGCCGACGTTGCCGCGGCCGCCCAGGCATTCGCAAGTGACGGCATCGGTTATGTCGTTTCGACCCTCGACGGGGACGGTCTCGATCGCCTGCTCGCCGCGCCGGACGCGGGCAAGCCGCTCATCTTCAACGCCGGCGCCGCCGACGACCGCTTTCGCCGCGCCGATTGTCGCGCGTCCCTGCTTCACACGGCGCCGAGCCGGGCCATGCTGGCCGACGCGCTGGGCCAGTACCTGGTCAAGAAGAACTGGAAGCGCTGGTTTCTCGTGGTCGGCCCCCGTGGCGAGGATGCTCTTTACGCCGATGCGGTTCGTCGCGCCGCCGGCCGTTTCGGCGCCCGCGTCGTCGTCGAAAAGACTTGGCCGGAAGCCTTCGCCGTCGGCCGTACCGCCGAGATGGAGGTTCCCGTTTTCACTCAAGTTGGTGACCACGACGTGCTCGTTGTCGCCGACGAGGTCGGCGCCTTCGGCGAATATCTGCCGTACCGCACCTGGGAGCCGCGCCCGGTCGCGGGGACGCAGGGCCTGATGCCGGTCGCCTGGTACTGGACGCTGGAACAATGGGGAGCGAGGCAACTGCAATCGCGCTTCGAGCGGCGGGCGGGGCGGCGGATGACCGCGACCGACTATGCCGCCTGGGCGGCGGTGCGCTCCATCGGCGAGGCGGCGAGCCGGACGCGTTCGGCCGATCCGGCGGTCATCGTCAAGTACATCCGCGGCGACAGCTTCGAACTGGCCGGTTTCAAGGGGCTGACGATGTCCTACCGGCCGTGGGACGGACAGCTTCGCCAGCCCATCGCGCTCGTGACCGCGAAGTCGATGGTCTCGATGTCGCCGCAGGAGGGCTTCCTCCATCCGCTCACCGGCCTCGATACGCTTGGCGACGATCGGCCGGAAAGCGTGTGCGGGCGAAAGTGAGTGGCGCGGGCGGAACCCGCCGCATTGCATAGCCGCATTGCATAAGGGACAAGCATTTGAACAAAGCCCACCATCGCCTCCGCGTTCTTTCGCTGGCGCTGTTGACCGTCCTGCTGGCGCCCCCGGCGCATGGCGATACGGTGATTGTCTCCAATGAGAAAGACAACACGCTCTCGGTCATCGACGGCGCGACCCTGACGGTGGAAAAAACGGTTGCCGTGGGCAAGAGGCCGCGGGGGATCACGCTGAACGCCGATGGCTCGCGCCTTTACGTCTGCGCCAGCGACGACGATCGGATCGAGGTGTTCGACACCGCGACGATGACCAAGATCGAAGAGATTCCGTCCGGTATCGACCCCGAGCAGTTCGCCCTGCATCCCAACGACCACCAGCTCTACATCGCCAACGAGAACGACAACGTCGTCACGGTGGTGGATACCGGTACCCGCCGCGTCGTCGGCCAGATCGACGTGGGCGTCGAGCCGGAGGGCATGGCCATCAGCCCGGACGGCCGGACCGCGATCAACACCTCCGAAACCACCAACATGGTCCATTGGATCGACACCGGGAGCCTGACGTTGATCGACAACACGCTGGTCGGCCAGCGACCCCGATACGGGGTGTTCAGCAAGGACGGGAGCCGCCTGTGGGTGTCTTCCGAGGTCGGCGGCAGTGTTGCGGTGATCGACGTCGGGCGCCGCGAGGTCATCAAGACCATCCGCTTTCGCATCGGCGGCGTATCCGCTGACCGGATCCAGCCGGTCGGCATCAAGCTGACCTCCGACGGCCGGTACGCGTTCGTTGCCCTCGGTCCGGCCAATCATGTCACGGTCATCGACGCGCAAACTTTCGAGGTGCTGAATTACATTCTTGTCGGCCGCCGGGTCTGGCATCTGGCCCTGAGCCCCGACGAGAGCCGGCTCTATACGACCAACGGGGTCAGCGGCGATATCACCGCCATCGACGTCGCGACGCTCAAGCCCATCAAGTCGGTCAAGGTCGGGCGGTACCCTTGGGGAATCGTTGCGAAACCGTAACGCGATGGCCGATGTATCGCGAACCACGCGGGGTACCGCGCCCGCGGCGGCGCTCGACCTTGCCAATTTGTCGTTCTCTTACGGCGGGCGTTTCGCGCTCGATCGGGTTTCGCTGCGCGTCGAGGCGGGCGTCTTCACCGCCCTGCTCGGGCCGAATGGCGCGGGGAAAACGACCCTGTTCTCGCTGATCGCCCACCTGTTCGAGCCGCGCGACGGGGCGGTGCGGGTCGGCGGCTGGGACATGCGCGACGCCGCCGCGAAAGCGCTGGCCCGGCTCGGCATCGTCTTCCAGCAGCCGACCCTGGACCTCGACCTGAGCGTCATCCAGAACCTCCGGTACGCCGCGCGTCTTCACGGCATCGGCGGCGCCGCGGGCCCGCCCGCTGATCGACGCCGAACTGGAGCGTCTCGATCTGACGGCGCGACGCGACCATCGCGTCCGCGAGTTGAGCGGCGGGCTGCGCCGGCGGGTCGAACTGGCCCGCGCCCTGCTCCATGAGCCGCCCGTCCTCCTGCTCGACGAACCCACGGTCGGCCTTGACGTGCCGAGCCGGGCGCGCATCGTCGATGACGTCCATGCGCTGGCCGCCAACGGGATGGCGGTTCTGTGGGCAACCCACCTGATCGACGAGGTGCGCGCCGGCGACCGGGTGGTGGTCATGCACGAGGGCACGATCCGGGCCGACGGCGAGCGCGACTCGGTCGTCCGGGAGGCCGGCGCCGCGTCGCTCGGCGGAGGCCTTCGCGGCCCTGATCGCGGCCGCGCCGGCGCGGGAAAACCGGCTCATGAGCGCCGCCGGCTGGCTGACCTGCCTGTGGGGAATCACTGGTCCGCGAGGTCTTGCGCTTCCTCAATCAGCGCGAACGGTTCCTGGCCGGCGCTGGTCCGGCCGTCTGATCTGGCTGCTCGTCTTCGCCGCCGGCTTTCGCGCCGCGCTCGGCATCGCGATCATGCCGCCCTACGAGACCTACATCACCTACGAGGTCTACATCGTCCCCGGCCTGCTGGGGATGATCCAGCTCTTCAACGGGATGCAGAGCTCGCTTTCGATGGTCTACGACCGCGAAATGGGCAGCATGAAGATCCTGCTGATGACGCCGCTGCCGCGCTGGTATTTGCTGACGTGCAAGCTGCTGGCCGGGACCGCCGTTTCCATTCTCCAGGTCTACGCTTTCTCGCCGTCGCCTGGGCCTTCGATATCCGCTTCCCGCCGCTCGGCTATGTGACGCTGCTTCCGGCGCTGATCGTCTCCGGGCTGATGCTGGGCGCCGTCGGGCTGCTGCTGTCGTCGACGATCCGCCAGTTGGAGAACTTCGCCGGGATCATGAACTTCGTCATTTTCCCGATGTTCTTCCTGTCGAGCGCGCTCTACCCGCTGTGGAAGCTGCAGGAATCGAGCACGGTCCTGCCGTGGATCTGCGTCTTCAACCCCTTCACCCACGCCGTCGAGCTGATCCGCTTCGCGCTTTACGGCGAGGCGAACCTCGTCGCGCTGGCGGTAACGCTCGCGGCGCTGGCGGCTTTTCTCGCGCTGGCGATCCTTGGCTACAGCCCGGCGAAGGGCCTCATGCGGCGCAAGGCGGCCCCGGCGGCGATGGATCGTAACTGGCGATGGATCGTAACCGCGGCGAAGACGCTTGCGCGGACGCGGCTCAGCTCCGACGTCGCTCTCCGCCGGCCGCGGGCTCAGCCCTTGCGGTGGCGGCCGCGTTGGTCTTCTTCGGGCGGTCGAGATGGGCCCAGACCTCGCGCTTCAGGGCGATGAGCATTATCGTCAGCAGCAGCAGGAAGATGACAACCCGCGAGCCGATGCTCGTGGCGAATCTCGCGGTGCGGGTCGGCCGCCCAGGAAGGAATTGGGTGACGTCGCGGGCCATCTGGTCGACGGTCGGCTGGCGTGCCGTCGTCATAATCGACCAGATCGTCGCTCAGGACGCTTCCATGCCAATCTGGCCGCCCGGGCGCGAAGCGATTGTAGAACATGCCCGGAGTGACTTCGGCGCCAACCGGCGGGTCGCCGTAGCCGATCAGCAGGGCATACAGATATTCGCTGCCGTCGGCGCGAGCCTTGGTGATCAGCGAGAGATCCGGCGGATACATGCCCTTGTTGGCGTGCTGCGCGGCCTGTTTGTTGGCGAAGCGCGAGACGATGTGGTCGGACGGGCGCGCCGGGCGGCGGAACATCTTGCCTTCCTCGTCGGGACCGTCCTCGATCTTGAACTCGCGGCCAGACCCTTGATGTCTTCCGGCGCGAAGCCGACCCCGAGCGCGGTGAGATCGCGATAGGCGACGTGACGCAAGGAATGGCAGCCCGAACAGGTGTCCATGTAGACGAGGAAGCCGCGCCGCAGCGTCGGCTCGTCGTAGCTTCCGAGGATGCCGGCGAACGACCACAGCTGGCTTCGGCAGCGGCGGCTGGTCCGCCTCGCTGGCCAGCGCGGGCGCGGCGGTGACGCATCCGCCAACCAGTGACAGCGCGGCAAGGAGGCGGGCGTTGCGCTTCATGACGCCACCTTGCCGCCGCTGGCCGCGGCAGGCGAGGCGCTGGGCGCGGCCCGGCGCAAGCACCGGCACACGGATGCTGTAGGGTAGCGGCCGCGGCCGCTCGATCAGGCCAAGGACCGGCAGCAGCACGAGGAAGTGGAAGAAGTAGTAGGATGTGGCGACCCTGCTGATGGTCAGGATAAATCCCCTCGGGCAACTGCTTGCCGCACCAGCCGAGCACCAGGCAATTGACCACCAGAATCCAGAAAAACACCCGGTAGAGCGGGCGGAACCGCGCGCTGCGGACCTTCGAGGTGTCGAGCCAGGGGACCAGAAACCAGATCAGCGTCGCCCCGAACATGGCGATCACGCCGGCAAGCTTGGCCGGAATCGAAGCCCATGTCCGGCACCGCCCGCAATATCGCGTAGTATGGCAGGAAATACCATTCCGGCACGATGTGCGCCGGCGTCACCAGCGGGTCGGCGGGAATGAAGTTGTCGGGCTCGCTCATGGCATCGGGCGCGAAGAACACCAGGATCGCGAACAGGCTGGCGAACGCCCCCAGACCCACCAAGTCCTTGACCGTATAGTAGGGATGGAACGGGATCGTATCCTCCGGCTCCTTCATGTCGATGCCGAGCGGGTTGTTCGAGCGCGTGGTGTGCAGCGCGATCAGGTGAAGTGCTACGATCGCGAAGATCACGAACGGCAGCAGGTAATGCAGCGCGAAGAAGCGGTTCAGGGTTGGATTGTCGACGGCGTAGCCACCCCACAACCACGTGGTGATGCTCTCGCCGATGCCGGGCACCGCGGTGAACAGGTTGGTGATGACCGTCGCCGCCCAAAAGCTCATCTGCCCCCATACCAGCACATAGCCCATGAACGCGGTCGCCATCATCACCAGAAAGATCAGGCAGCCGGTCAACCAAGTGATCTCGCGCGGGCTCTTGTAGGAGCCGTAGTAAAAGCCGCGGAAGATGTGGATGTAGACACAGGCGAAGAACAGCGAAGACCCGGTCTGATGCATGTAGCGCATCAGCCAGCCGTAATTGACGTCGCGCATGATCCGCTCGACGCTGTCGAACGCGTCGGCGACGTTCGGCTGATACTGCATCGCCAGAAAAATGCCGCTGAAGATCATGACCAGCAGGACGACTCCGGCGATCGATCCGAAGTTCCACCAATAATTGAGATTGCGCGGCATCGGGTATTCGTAAAGCTGATGATGCACCGCCGAGAACAGCGGAAACCGATCATCGATCCAGCGGACGAAGCGCTGCTGTTGGCGGCGGAACGCCATCTGTTCCTCCTCAGCCGATACGGATGCGGTGGTCATCGAGGAAGGTGTACTCGGGTATTTCCAGGTTGTTCGGCGCCGGGCCCTTACGGACCCGCCCGGAGGTGTCGAAGTGGGAGCCATGGCAGGGGCAGAACCAGCCGCCATAGTCGCCCCGCGGGTCGGTTGGACGCTGGCCGCGCGGGACGCAGCCCAGATGGTCGCAGACGCCGACGACCACCAGCCATTGCGGCTTCGGCGCCCGCGCCGCATCCGGCTGCGGGTCCGGCATCACGCCGAGATCGGCGTTGCGCGCCGCCGCGATCTCCGCCTCGGTGCGGTGGCGGATGAAAATCGGCTTGCCGCGCCAGACCACCGTAACGCTTTGACCGGGCTCGATGGGCGCGAGATCGACTTCGGTCGCCGCGAGAGCCTGCACGTCGGCGGCGGGGTTCAGGCTGTCGAGGAACGGCCAAACGAAAAAATTGAGCCCCGCGAACGACGTTGCCATCGTCGACAGGAAGAGAAACTGGCGGCGTCCCCATCCGGCGTCGACGGGCCCGAGATCGGCCATGTAGCGGGTGTCGAGAAGTCCCTGCTCGGCCATCTCTCGCTCTTCCGCGTGCTGCGATCGCTTGCCGTGGGGCGGCGCGTCGGGCGGACCCTTGCCTGTCTTGTCCATCGTCGGCTCCCTGTTGGTGACTTTCTTGGGCCGCGCTTTCGCGCGTCCGGCGGCTCGTTGACAGCCTTGGCGAAAAGCCTAGCAGCCGCGCGCCGGCGATCGCAATTCGCACAAGGTAGAACGAACGCAACAAGAACGCGGGCGTGGAGAGCCCGTCATCCTCATGTTCCGCCTTTGTTCATTCGACCAAGTGTCAATTGTGCCGCCTCTTGCGACGTTGTTAGCCTGCGCCAGAATTTAATAACGCGGTCACCGGCCCGATTGACGGTCAAACGGATGACCAAGCCCAGGGAGGCAAACGGATGCGCGGAAAGAGTTCACGCCCCATTGCCGTGGTCGTCGCCGCACTATTGGCGACAGGCGCAATCGGCTTTTCCACGCGCGCGCTCGGGCATGGCGACGTCCAGCCGCAGCCCGTCGACACCATCGGTCTGCCGCCGCTCGGCGACAAGTGGCTCGATGAGAACCCGTATCGCGGCAACGAACTCGCGATCAAGATCGGCGAGCACGGCTATACCCAGAACTGCGCCCGCTGTCACGGCATCGCCGCCGTTTCCGGCGGTATCGCTCCGGACCTCAGGTTGTTGGACCCGGGGGCCGCGGGCGATGAGTGGTATATAACCCTGACCCGTAACGGCTATTCGCAGAACGGCGTCGTCAAGATGCCGGCCTTCAACGGCATTCTCAATCAGGAAGCGATGTGGGCCATCCGGTCCTGGCTCGACACCATACAGCAGTGAGCGTCGGCGTTGCCCGACCGGCGCATCCCGCGCCGCTCGGCGACGTCCATGGGAGGGAGACCAAGCAAAAATGAATAAGCACTCGTTCGCTCCGCGCTCGACGGCGCTGGGCCTCGTTCTGGCGGCCACCGCCGTTGGCACCTGCGCGGCCGGCGTCACCGACCAGGATCTGCGCGATGCCGGAAAAAGAACCGATGCCGTCATCACCTACGGCATCGATCTTCGCAATCAGCGCTTCAGCCCGCTGGACAAGATCAACGCCGGCAACCTTAAGGACCTGGTCCCGGTCTGGTCGTTCTCCTTCGGCGGCGAGAAGCAACGCGGCCAGGAATCCCAGGCCCTGGTCTACGACGGAATCATCTACGTCACCGGATCGTACTCGCGCATCTACGCCATCGACGAGGCCACCGGCGATGAGATCTGGGAGTACGACGCGCGCCTGCCCGAAGGCATCATGCCATGCTGCGACGTCATCAATCGCGGTGCCGCGATCTACGGCGACAAGGTCTATTTCGGCACCCTCGACGCCAAGGTGGTCGCGCTTGACCGCAAGACCGGCAAGGTCATCTGGAGCAAGAAGGTCGACGACTACAAGGACGGCTACACCATCACCGCGGCGCCGATTATCGTCGACGGCAAGGTCATCATCGGCAACGCCGGCGGCGAATTCGGCGTCGTCGGCCGGGTCCGCGCACTGGACGCGGAGACCGGCGAAATCGTCTGGGAACGGCCGACCGTCGAGGGCAATGTCGGGACGTTGCATGGCAAGCCGTCGACCATGACCGGCGTCATGAACGCGTCGTGGGAGGGCGACCAGTGGAAGTCCGGCGGCGGCGCGCCATGGAACGGCGTCACCTACGATCCGGATACCAAGCTGATCTATACCGGGGCCGGCAACGCCTCGCCGTGGAACTCGTGGATGCGGCCGGGCGACAACCTCTACACCGCGTCCAAGCTGGCGCTGAAACCGGATACCGGCGAAATCGTTTGGCATTACCAGACGACGCCTCACGACGGCTGGGATTACGACAGCATCAGCGAGTTCATTCCCTTCGAAATGGAATGGAAGGGCAAGACGGTCAAAGCCGGGGCGACGGCCGACAAAAACGGCTTTTTCTATGTTCTCGATCGAACCGACGGCAAGTTGATCAAGGCGTTTCCGTTCGTCCATAACGTGACCTGGGCCGACGGGATCGACGAGAAGAGCGGCGCGCCGAAGTTTAACGCCGACAACCGTCCGTCGGCGCCGACGGAGCTGACCGGCGACATCAAGGGCAAGTCGGTCTTTACGGTGCCGTCGTTTCTCGGCGGCAAGAACTGGAACCCGATGGCCTACAGTCCCGACACCGGCCTGTTCTACGTTCCGGCCAACGAGTGGGGCATGGACATCTGGAACGAGCCGGTCACCTACAAGAAGGGCGCGGCCTACCTCGGCGCCGGCTTCACCATCAAGCCCGTGTTCGACGATCACATCGGCGCGCTCAAGGCCATCGACCCGAAGACCGGCGACGTCAAGTGGGAGGTCAAGAACCGCGCGCCATTGTGGGGCGGCGTTCTCGTGACCAAGAGCGGCCTGGTCTTTACCGGAACCCCGGAAGGCTACCTCGTCGCCTACGACGCCAAGACCGGCAAGGAGCTGTGGAAATTCCAGACCGGCTCGGGAGTCGTCTCCTCGCCCGTCACCTGGGAGACCAACGGCGAGCAGTATATCGGCGTGACCTCGGGGTGGGGCGGCGCGGTTCCGCTGTGGGGAGGCGAGGTCGCCAAGTACGTCAAGGAGCTCAACCAGGGCGGCAGCTTCTGGGTCTTCAAGCTGCACAAGAACACGTAGCCGGTTCGCGGCCGAAGGGCGATTGCCCCTCCGGCCGCCGGCCCCCGATCGCCGCGATCGGCCGCCATCTCATACCTCGTGAGGCCAGAATGAAACTTTCAGTAATGAAGGCTATCGCCGCGTTTGCCGCGATGTTGTCCGTGGGTTGGGCCATCACCCCGGCGTCGGCCCAGGACGCGGAGAAAGGCGAGCGCGTCTTCAAGAAATGTCAGGCCTGTCATTCGCTCGACCCCGCCGAGCAGACCGACAAGGGGCCGACGCTGCACGGGGTGTTCGGCCGCAAGGCGGGCACCGCCGAGGGCTTCGCCTACTCGGACGCGATGAAGTCGGCCAGCGTCGTTTGGACCGACGAGACGATGGAGGCCTTCCTCGCCAACTCCCAGGCGGTGGTCCCCGGCAACACCATGAACTTCTCGTCCCTGCGCAAACCGGAAGACCGCGCCGCCGTCATCGCCTATCTCCGCGAAGCCGCGAAATAGCCAAAACTGCGGCGGGTGTCTCCTGACGTGATTTGACGGCTCCGCCCGAAGCCGGTCGAGCGGAGCGTTGATCCCGGGGTTGCCACGCTCATTCTCAGCTCGACTTTCCGCAAATTCCTAGGGCGTGGCCACCGGAGATGATGTCGCTCGCCATGCCGCATGATGGTCTTCTCAACAAATTCGTTGCCGCCAGCTGGTCGGCTGAGTGGCGGCGCCGACGGATCAAGGCGGCACCGTCAAGTTGACGAACGCGGAACGGCAGTTGGGTGAAGGAGACCCCTGGTTCCGTGACGGTCGGGGGTCACGCCGCCAAGAGGGCCCCGGCGACCTCGGCCCAGGTCGCGAAGGCCTGGGCGCGGGCGGCGCGATATTCAGCTGCGGAGAGGTGGTTGCGGGGGAAGTGAAAGAGATTGGCAATCGGGTCGTGGATGGACAGAAAGCGCTGAACCTGGCCAACCGATTTGAAACGTTTCATTTGCCGCTCTCGTCGTCGGGTCGGTTGATGCGAGTTCTCGGCTCGGTTGTTCAGCCCCTTGTGCTGGCGATGCTCGAAGACGAGCTTCAAGTCCTTCTTGGCCGCGCCGTACGACCTCAGCTTGTCGGTGATCATGACGCGCGGTGCCCGGCCTTGCTTTTTGAGCAGCTTGCGCAGCAAGCGCTTGGCCGCCTTCTTGTCGCGCCGGCTCCGGACCAGAACATCGAGCACATAGCCCGCTTGGTCGACCGCCCGCCACAGCCAGTGCTCGGCAATGGTGATCACCACCTCGTCAAGATGCCATTTGTCACCGCGCCGCGGGGCCCGCGACCGGGCGGCGTTGGCGATCTCGCGGCCGAACTTGAGACCCCACTGCCGCACCGTCTTGTGGCTGACGACGATGCCGCGGACGGCCAGCATCTCTTCCACCATGCGCAGGCTGAGCGGAAAGCGGAAGTACAGCCAGACCGCGTAGCCGATGACCTCAGCGGGAAAGCGGTAGCCGGCATAGGAGGGGGAGCAGGGCGTCGTCATGCCGGCCTGATAGCCGGCTGGACGCACCATGGCAACTCCCCCCCAACCTCGCCAACTTGACGGTGCCCGCGCAGGACCAACAGACCGCCGTCGGACGACAGCCGGCCGCCGTCGAAGCGGGCGACAATCTCCTTGTCCACAAGCGGTGACAGGTGAGGCAGCGGCAGGGTAGGATCAACCATGGCGGGTGAGCGCACTCCGGAAACGACATGGACTGGCTTTAGCAACCGAATCCTAGGCGACTCCAAAGGATTACGCTACACCCGCCAACCTTGCATCGTTCGGCGACGAGGGGGGCGTCGTGGCTGCGAAGAGTGCGGCCGCCATACCGCCCAATGGAGCTATTTGCGTACTCGTAAAGATCCAAATACCAACTCGAGGGAGGGTTCGCGAATGCCGGAATCAGTCAGCCGCTCGGCGGCGCAGCTCATCGTTTCGTGCCTTGAGAACGAAGGTGTCGAGTTTGTCTTCGGCATTCCGGGAGAGGAGAACATCCGCCTCGTGGATGCGCTCAACGGGTCCTCAATCCGCTTCATTCTCGCCCGGTCGGAACAGGGCGCGTCGTTCATGGCGGACATGTACGGACGCGTCAAGGGACGGGCGGGTGTTTGTACGGCCACGCTGGGACCTGGGGCGATCAATCTCCTCCTCGGAGTTGCCGACGCCAATTGCGATAGCACGCCGCTGGTTGCCATCACCGCCCAGGTGGGACTCGATCGCGTCTACAAGAAGACGCACCAGTTCGTAGACCTTGTCGCCATGTTCAAGCCGGTGTCGAAATGGGCCGATACCGTCCTCACGCCGGCGGCGATCCCGGAAATGGTGCGAAGCGCGTTCAAGACGGCGGAGTCCGAGCGGCCGGGCGTTGCCTATCTTGCTGTGCCACAGGATGTCGAGCCGATGGAGGTTGCGGAGAACCTGCGGCCGCTCGCCGTCAATCGCGTTCAGCCTGACGCACTCTCGCTCAGTCAAATCGCCCGCGCCGCCGCTGCGCTCGATGCAGCCAGACGTCCCATCGTTCTTGCCGGGCATGGCGCAGCCCGGAGCGACGCCAGTGACGCGCTCGTCCGCTTCTCCAAGAAGCTTGGCATTCCGGTCGCCACGACGTTTCACGGCAAGGGTGTCATGCCCGATGACCATCCGAACGCCCTCGGCGCGGTCGGTTTCATGGTCCACGACTACACCAACTTCGGTTTTGACCAGGCCGACACGATCATCAGCGTCGGATACGAGCTCCAGGAGTTTCCTCCGGCGCGCATCAACCCCGCCGGCGACAAGACCATCATTCACCTTCACCATTTTCCCGCGGTCGTCGATGCCCACTACAACATCGCGGTCGGCATCGAAGGCGACATTTCGGCCACTCTCGATGCGCTAGCGACCGCCGTGTCGCGGACGTTCGGGCTTAATTCCACCAGTTGCGCCATCCGCACCAAGCTCAAGGGGGAGCTCGACGGGGGGCAAGCCGATCCCTCGTTTCCGGTTAAGCCACAACGGCTCGTCTCGGATATTCGTGAGGCAATGGGATGTACTGCGCCACGGTTATGAGACAAGCGTCTGCGACGATCATGCGGCCCGAATTCATGGGCTGCTGCTGGTCGCCCCTGACCTGAGCGGGGGTTCGGTGGCCATGGCGGGCGACCAGCCAGTGGGTGTTGTACCAGGCGGCGAAGTCGAGCAGCGCCAGCCGGAGGTCCTCGATGGTCTCGAAGTGGCGCACCACGGCGCGCGCGAGCGCGGGTGGTTCAACCGCTCACCGAGATTTTGCTGGTGCGCATTTTCGCCATCGCGGGGGGATAGCTCGGATCGCCGGAGGACGCGACAAGCGGAGCGGGTTCGCGGAGAACGGCCCCTCGCCCCTGCGCGGCCGCCACCTTGCATCGCGTTGGGCCGCACGCGTCGGAAGCGCGCAGGGTGGCGGGTACAAAAACTCGCTTCCTCAACGCATGAGATTGAGCGTTTCGTCGGTCGTCAATACGGCGTGCGCGAGAAATCGGTAGTTGATGACCGCCGCTTGATAGCCGTCGCCCCATACCGGATGCCTGGTCCGGCAGTTGCGTCTTTGACCATTGCAACCTCGAAGCCCTGCTCGATGAGCTCGCGCAAATGCGACTCGACGCACATGTTCGCCAACATGCCACCGAGGATGACCTTGCTGATCCCCCGCTTGCGCAATTGCAAAACCAGATCGTTGGTCTGCGGCCCGAACACTTTGTGCGGGCTGACGACGATCGTCTTGCCATCTTCGATATACGGCTTGAAGCGGTCCAGCCAGTCTGCGCCCGAGTTTGAGAAGCCCGTAGAGTCAGCGGTCCACTTCGGGCAAACGTGCGAGTTTTAAACTCGTCGGCCTCGAGCGGCCCATTCATCTTCCAGCCGGTGTCGGTCGGATAGAAGTAATGTGGTGAAATAAACACGTTGTAGCCGCGTGTCTTTGCAGCCTCGAAAATCCGCTCCATGTTTTCGATGGTGCAATTCTCGGTAACGCTCGCGCCAACCGCTCCCCAGTTTGCCCCCTTCTCGCTTAGTACGTCGTTCTGCGGGTCGATAAAAACAACCGCAGCGTCGGTTTTTTGGATGGCCATGATTTGCTGCTCCCTATCTATGCCCAAGCCGAGCCTCTTGTCGGTGAGAGGCTGCGCTGGCCTCGATGGTCGATGGCAAGCGCCATGCCAGCGAATGATCCCCGTCGGCGCTACGTCGGTGGGTCGTCACGACGTCGCTCCCGCAGCTCGAACCGTCGCTTCCTTCGCAATGGCAGCCAGCGTGTCGGTCATGGCGCCAAGAATCTGGTCTGCACCACGATCGCCGCCATGGCGTCGGGCAAGCCATATCGGATTGTTGTAGGTGAGCCAGATCTTGCCCGCATCGTCCTGCCAAACCAGCGCCTTGAGGGGCAGATCGATGCCGATGGTCTGCGCTGCCTGCATCAGCGGCGTGCCGGCCAGCGGATTGCCGAAGATCAGGACCTCGGTCGGCCGCAGCACCATGCCGACTTCCGCCGCCGCTGCGGCGTGGTCGATCCGGGCGAGAATGGTCATGCCACGGTTCGTGACCGCGGCCGCGAGCCGTTCCATTGTCTCCCCCGCTTCATGGCTGCTCAGACAGCTCGTCATTCCGTCGGGTGTCATGGATGTGTGGACCCTGCGCGCTCGTCTGCCTCCCCGGTCGGCCATCTGGCCTGCACCTCCTCCATCTTGCACGCGAACTCGCCGGGGGTGAGGATCCCCTTGCGGAAGAGGATATTGGTGAAAGCCACGATCCAGCGCTCGTAGTAGGTCAGCTTGCCGACCATCTCGGCGCCGAGCGCCTCGACTCCGCAGCGCTTCTCCTCGGTGTTGATGATCTTGTGAAAGTCGAGGACATCGGCAAGTGCGTGGCAGCGTTTCTCCCAGGGATCGAGTTCATGATCGACGCGCTGGACGGGCTCGGCGGGAAGGCCGCCGATGTCGTTCGGCAGGCGCGTCACGAGGTTCGCCGTCTGTGTCATTGCGCGGTCCTCCCTTCGTCTATGGTGACCGGAGCAACGCCGATCATCGTGTCGCGCGTAACGAGCGCGGCCAGCTGTTCCTCGCTATAGTCGTCCGTACCCTCCGGCCGCCTCGGCAGCACGAGGTAACGGACCATCGCCGTCGAGTCGCTAACGCGGATCTCGACGTCGTCTGGAATGATGGTGCCGAATTCGGCCAGGACGGCCCGCGGCTCGGAGACCGCGCGCGCCCGGTAGGGCTTGAGCTTGTACCAGTCCGGCGGGAGCCCCAGCACCGGCCTCGGGTAGCAGGAGCAGAGCGTGCAGACGATGAGGTTGTGTACCTTGTCGGTGTTCTCGAGGACGATGAGCCCCGTATCGTCGTAGAAGCTGATGCCAAGCTCCTCGCAGGCCGCGCGGCCGTTGGCGAGCAGCCGGGTGCGGAACGCGGGATCGATCCAGGCGCGTGCCACAACTTCGGCGCCGAGCGCCGGTGTTCGCGAGTTCAGAACCTCGATCTGGCGACGGATCTCATCGGGCTCGATCAGGTGTTTCTCGATCAGGAGCTCACGAACCGCAGTCTCCATGAACTCGTAGTAGCCGGGGAGCCCGGATTCGCTGATCTCGGCATGAGCGTCATCATGCCCGTGGTCGTGGTCTGGGTGTTGCGACGTCATCGCTCAGATCCTCTCCAGCCAGGTCTCGAACACCTCGATGCGCATTCCATCGCGGCGGGAGCCGACATAGTCCGACCAGATCTCGGTCATCGGAATCGCGATGCGGTAGTAGTGGAGCTTGGCTCCCGCATTGCGCCCGTAGCCTTCCTCCTCATTGTCGATGCCCGCTGGTTCGATGACGGCCTCGACTGCGCCGGTCTTGCCGCGCAGGTAGGTCGGGACCCGATAATGGCCGATCGGAGAGCGGGTGAGGACCCGAACAGCGTCGCCAGGGCGAAATATCGGCTGCTCACCCCACGCCAACACGATGTCGGCCATGGCGTCGGCTTCCTGTCGAGATCTGTCGTGCATTTAGTTTGGCTCCTTCGCGCACGATTGTGGCGGATGGGGTGTCCTCCGCGAGGAAAACGGAACTGGTGCGGCTCCCACCGGCCCCGTAAGAGCCGCCCTCTACCGGGCAGGGCGCTCGCTCGTCAGGTTCCGCTCGAGGAAATCGCGGATCAGCGGGACCATTTCGTCGGCCTTGTCTTCCAAAGCAAAGTGCCCGGTATCGAGGAGGTGAAACTCGGTGTCAGGCAGGTCTCGCTTATAGGGGTGTGCGCCAGCGGCGGGGAAGATCTTGTCGTTTTTGCCCCAGACGATCAGTGTCGGCGGCCGGTACTCGCGGAAGTAGGCCTGGACCGCCGGATACAGCGACAGGTTGGTGCGGTAGTCGTAGAAGATATCCATCTGGATTTCGGCATTACCCGGCCGGTCGAGCAGGGCCTGGTCGTGGACCCAGTTATCCGGCGAAATGCGGCTGAGATCGGCGACGCCGTCGGTGTACTGGAATTTTGTGGTCTCAGGAGCGACCAATACGTACAAGGCCTTGCGGTGGACTTCCGAATGGTCGGACCAATAAGCCTTGATCGGGTCCCAGAACTCTTTCAGCCCTTCGTCGTAGGCGTTGCCGTTCTGCACGATGAGACCGGTCACCCGCTCGGGATGCTTCAGCGCCAACCGCCAGCCCACCGGCGCCCCATAGTCCATGACGTACATCGCGTAGCGTGCAACGCCGAGTTGATCGAGCAAGCTATCGACAAGCTCGGCAAAGCGGTCGAACGTGTAGGCAAATGTGCTGCGATCCGGCATGGCGCTCTGCCCGAAGCCGGGATAGTCCGGAGCGATCACGCGATAGCGGTCTGCCAGGGCAGAGATCAGGTTGCGAAACATGTGCGACGACGTTGGAAAGCCATGCAGCAGCAGGACGACCGGTGCATCGGCCGGACCGGCCTCGCGGTAGAAGATATCGATGCCGTCGATGCCGGCGGTCCGGTGATGGGTGACCAGGGCAACGCCCGGGGCCGCTGGTTGGTCGAGAGTGGTCGTCGTCATTGGAATCTCCTTCCTGAGTTCACGCAGGCGTTCGGCTCACCCCTTGATGAAGGTAAACAGATCCTCGTTGACCCTGTCCTTCAGCGTGGTGCACATGCCGTGCGGGGCGCTCTCGTAGACCTTGAGGGTCGCGTTCTTGATCAGGTTCGAGGACAGCTGGGCGGAAGCGCCGATGGGTACGATCTGATCGTCGTCCCCATGCAGGACCAATGTCGGCACGTCAAACGCATCGAGATCCTCGGTGAGATCGGTCTCGGAAAACGCCTTGATGCAGAAATAGGAAGCGGGAAAGCCGGCCATCATTCCCTGTAGCCAGAACGACTCGCGCACGCCTTCCGAAATCTCGGCGCCCGGCCTGTTGTAGCCGTAGAACGGCAGGCTGAGATCCTTCCAGAACTGCGAACGGTCGGCCAGGACGGCTGCGCGCAGCTGGTCGAACGCCTCGATCGGAGTGCCACCAGGATTGGCGGCCGTTTTCAGCATCAGCGGCGGGATCGCGCCGATCAGCACCGCCTTGGCCACGCGCTTGGTGCCGTGGCGGCCGATATAGCGGGCAACCTCGCCACCGCCGGTGGAATGGCCGACATGGATGGCGTTGTTCAGATCAAGCGTTTCGATCAATTCCGCGAGGTCGTCTGCGTAGGTGTCGAGATCGTTGCCGTTCCACGGTTGGCTGGAACGACCATGACCGCGGCGATCGTGGGCGATGCAGCGAAAGCCGCGCGATGCCAGAAAGAACATCTGGTCTTCGAACGCGTCGGCGCTGAGCGGCCAGCCATGGCTGAAAACCACGGGCTGACCCTTGCCCCAATCGTTGTAGTAGATCTGCGTGCCGTCCTTGGTGGTGATCCTGCCCATCGCGTGTGTCCTTTCCCTTATCCTGAAGGCGCCGGATTTCGATCTGTTCGCTAGGCACGCCGGCGCATCGCACCCGGCAGTAGCGTCTCGTTCAGCGCGCCGTAGCCGGAGCGAGCGGATCGGATCGCTGGCCAGTAAAGATTTCCTCGAGGGAGGATGGCGGCCCGCATATCAATCGAAGACGTCAAGGCGTGCTCCTGTCGATAGAGGGAAATCCGGGGTCGTCTCGCTGCATCGAAGCGTACTGCATGGGCGGTCAGAAGATGAAGTCGGTAGAGAGAAAGCGCGATGCCCGTCCCTGAACGATGCCGGAGAGGAGGTCGCGATTGGCGCACTCGTCCCGAGTTGCCGCCAGGGCGCGGATCGAGAACACCCTGAGCGCGTCGGTCACCGATAACGTTCCATCGGCCGAGTCCTTGCGGCCGGTGTAAGGGAAGGTGTCTGGTCCGCGCTGGCATTGAGCGTTGACGTTGATGCGGCAAACCTGGTTGGCGAGGACGTCGATCAGCCCGCCGATGACCACGGGATCGCGGCCAAACAGGCTGGCCTGCAGGCCGTAGTTCGAGGCGATGATGTGGGCAAGCGGCTCGTCGACATCGTCGAACGGCACGACCGGGACCACCGGCCCGAACTGCTCCTCATGGAAGATCCGCATCTCCGGCGAGACGGGATAGAGCAGCGCCGGAGCGAACCAGGTGGCTTCCACCTCGCCGCCGCCGGGGTTGACGACCCGCGCCGGCTGATCGCGACTCGCGGCGTCTTCGATGTAACCGGACAGGAACGTGGGCTTGCCGGGTTCCGGCAGCGGCGTGAGTGCCACGCCATCCTCCCACGGCATGCCGCCCTGCAGCTTAGCAATGGCGTGGCTGAGCCGGACGACGAAGGGGTCGGCAATGCGGCGCTGCACGAAGATTAGCTTGATCGCCGTGCAGCGCTGCCCGTTGAAGCTCAGCGCGCCCGTGACACACTCGCGAACCGCCGTATCGAGATCGGCATCGGCGATCACGATCGCCGGGTTTTTGGCATCGAGGCCGAGGATGGATCGCAAACGTGCCGGCCGTGGATGCTGTTTCTGCAGCGCGTTGGCGACTTTGGAGGAGCCGATGAAGGCGAGTACATCGACCTTGCCCGACTCCATGATCGGGCCGATGATCTCGGTCCCGTGCCCGTACAGGATGTTAACGACACCCGGCGGGAAGGCGTCCCGAAAGGCCTGCAACAGCGGCTCGTAAAGCAGGACGCCCAGCTTGGGAGTTTTGAAGACCACGGGATTGCCCATGATCAAAGCCGGGATGAGGGTGGTGAAGGTCTCGTTCAATGGATAGTTGAACGGCCCCATCACCAGCGTGACGCCGAGCGGCGCGCGCCGGATCTGGGCAATGAAGCCCTGCTCGACGACGAAGCGAGAGGCGGTGCGGTCGAGGTCCTTCAGCGCCGCGACCGTATCCTCGACGTACTGGACCGTCCGGTCGAATTCCGCCGTCGAGTTCCTTCATCGTCTTGCCGATCTCGAACATGATCAGGCGGATCACGCGATCGCGCTGCCAGCGCATGGCGACAAGGAACGCCTCGACATGCGCGATGCGGTCGGCGACCGACATGGTCGGCCAGATCCCCCGGCCGCTATCATAAGCTGCGACCGCGGCGTCGAGCGCCTTCAGCGCCTCGGCGCCGTCGAGCCGCGGATGGCTGCCGAGACGCAGCGGGTGCAGTCCGTCGTTGCCCTCGGCGCAGACGGGCGACAGCACGTCGTCGACCGGACCGTCCCAGGTCAGAATCTCGCCGTCACGCAGGTAGGTGCGGTGATCCAGGGGGATGCCGACGGTGAGCGACGCTGGAGGAAGCGCCTTCGGCCAGGAAAGTCGGGGCACGCTGCTACCTCCTTCTTGGTCCGCGAACCCGATCGGATCGCTTGGCGCCGCCGGTATCAAGAGGCCGGCCGCCGGTCTCGTTTCGCTCGATATCAGGCCAAACGCATGACAGTCGTGCTGTTTCGAGAGAACTGAGTTCTCATATGATGTGCTTCAATCCAAAAATGGAGAACGCAGTTGTCGCTGAATTCCGTATCTCCAACCGCGAGAGAGTTCGCCATGTCCGACATCGGGGCGCCGTCCCTCTGATGAAGGCGTCCCGGAAGTTCTTCCCGTTCGTCGAGATCGCCTTCGCAGACAGCGCCTACAACAGCGATCGGGTTGCCGAGGCGGCCTCCATCTCCATCGAGATCGTTCGCAAGCACCCCGAGCAGGTCGGCTTCGCGGTCCATCCCAGACGCTGTGTGGTGCAACGCTTCCTCGTTTGGCTCCCGATTTCGGCCGCGAAGATGACAGCGACCAGAAACGAGGCCCCGCGCATGGCCTGGTAGGCCTCGACCACCGGGGCCATGGACCAGCTCGGGGCTTCTTCCTCGGTTCGCTGATCGCCGCCTTCGTCCAGGGTGCGGCCATCGGCACCATGGCCCAGGAGTTGACGGTCGTCGGCGGACGGTATGCCGGCGGCTCGTTCGAGTGGGTCAACGGCTTCTCGATCCTCTGCGGCGTTGGCTTGGTGGTGGGCTACGCCCTGCTCGGCGCGTCCTGGCTTGTCCTCAAGACCTCGGGGGCTCTCCGGGACTGGGCCTACGCCCGGGTCGGGTGGCTCCTGATCGGCGTTCTGGTGTTCCTGGTTCTCGCCTTCGGCTTCGCGCTCGCAACCCATCTTCGCGTTATGAACCGTTGGGTCGAAAGCCCGTGGCTGATGGTGTTTCCGGCGATCGGAGCCGTGGCCACCTGCGTTCTTTTCTCCGCTTGGCGAAAGCGGCGTTCCGACGGGCTGCCGTATGCCATGACTGCGGTCATCTTTGTCACCGCGTTCCTCACCCTGGCCGGGAGCTTCTGGCCCTACATGATCCCGTTCTCAGTGACGATCGATGACGCCGCCGCACCGCCGCAGTCATTGTCGTTCATGTTCTACGGCGCCGGCCTCGTCGTCTTCCCCGTGGTCTTGATCTACACCTGTGTCGTCTACTGGATCTTCCGCGGCAAGGTGCGCGAAGACGCCGATTATTCGTGATCTCGGAAACGGCTCAACCACGGTTCAAACACCCGACCGTCCACACCCGGAGCGCCCTTGTTGGAGCGGCACTGGGCATAGGCATGAGCCAGGATGTCCTCACGGCTGATCTTGTCGTACAGGGCGTGGAAGCGATAGCCGGCTTCTGCCTCCGCTTTCGCGTGCAACGCCATCTGCAGTTTCTGAACACTCTTCGGAGTTGATAGGTTGCCCAATCTCCCGGTCCCTCACCGCGTCTTGCGTCCGTCTCGAACTGAGGTCCCTTCCCTCCACCGGCGTTACCCGGCCTCAGCGGTACTACGAACCTCTCCGCCACCCCAGGGCGCCCGGCCTGTCCCTCGCGGGCGTCCGGTTGGTCATCCCTGACCCCACCCTGGGGCTTCCCGTGTTGCCTGCGCTTTCCTTGTGTACATGCTGCTGCCACTACCCCGGTGCAGCGCCTGGGGCGTACTCTTCGCTCATCTCACCCAGACATATCAGCCTTCCCCGAAAGGGTCGTCGGGTCGGCCTGCACATCGTCCTTTTCGAGGCTTGCTCGGCATTCACTCGCGTTGCGGCCTGCACACTCGCGCTGTCACCAATTCGTGACACGCTAGCCGAAGGCTTCAGCCATTTCGTCACCTCCATGACTGCTCCGGTTGCTTCCGGCTGGAGCGGTGGCCGGGCGGGACTTGCACCCACTGGAAAAGCGCCGCCTTACCACGGCGCACACCCGGAGCGGACATTCCGGGTCGCAACGGCAACATCAGACACGGTAAGTGGCACGTGTCAGTACCGGATGAATTCTCCCTGATTTTGCCGATTGAAAATTCCCTGATTGGCGTTTGATGACCCGCTCTGCCGGGACGCATCCCGGCAGAGCGGATGGCCGATCGATCGCCGATGATGGTTCCCGCCAGAACGACGGGAGCGAGGCGGTGGTCAAACTGGAGCGTCGCGTCTCGCACGAGGGTATGGTCTCGGTCGGCGGCAATCTTTACAGCGTTCCTGACACCACCCGAAAGCGCCTCGTCGAGGTGCACACGCTGGCCGACGAGATCCGCATCTTCGAGGATGGGACGCCGATCGCCACCCATCCCGTGCTCGAAGGACGCGGCCAGCGACGGGTCGCCCCCGGTCACCGGAAACTGCGCGTCGTCGCCGAACATGCAGAAACCACCGCCGATACCACGCTGATCGCCGCCCGCCCCGGCGAGCGCATCGCCCGCCGCTCGCTCGCCGTTTACGCGGCCGTCGGCCGCCGTCCCGCCGGCCGGGGAGAGCGGGCATGACCGCCGCACCCGAATTCGTCCCGGCCATCCTGGATCGGATCCGCCGCACCCTGGTCGGCCTGAGGATGCCCCGTGCGCTGGAAGTCCTCGATCGGACGGTCCGCCAGCTCGAACGCGGCGAGGTGTCGGCACTGGACGCCATCGATACCCTGCTCGCCGAGGAACTGACCGTGCGCGAGAGCCGGCGCATCAAGACGGCGCTGGTGATGGCCCGGCTCACCGCCGTCAAGACGCTCGCTGGCTTCGACTTCTCCTCCCAACCCTCGCTCGATCGCGACCGTATCCTCGCCTTGGCCCAGCTCGAGTTCATTAACCGCAACGAGGTGCTTCATGTTCTCGGCCCTCCCGGCACCGGCAAATCGCACCTGGCGGTGGCACTCGGCGTCGAGGCGGTGAAGGCCGGCCGCAGCGTCTATTTCTCGACGCTTGCCGACATCATCGCCTCGCTGGCCAAGGCTGAACGAGAGGGATGCCTGCGCGAACGCATCCGCTGGCTTGCCCGCGCTGCGCTGCTCATCGTCGATGAGATCGGCTACCTGCCGGTCATCCCCGGCGGTGGCAACCTGTTCTTCCAACTGGTCAACGCCCGATACGAGAAGGGGGCGATGATCCTCACTTCCAACCGCGGTTTCGCCGAATGGGGCGACGTCTTCGGCGATCCGGTCGTCGCCACGGCACTGCTCGATCGGCTTCTCCATCACGCCGTCGTCATCCAGATCGAGGGATCGAGCTATCGACTCCGCCAGCACGCAGACCTCGTCCCAGAGCACCTCCGCTGCAGAGTGTCGATCACCCCACCAGCGGCGCAGTCGCCACGACGCCGCGGCCGGCCGCCGAAAAACAAGAGCCTCGATCAACACCCCGGCTGATCACCGACACCCTGCCAACCAGGGATTTTTCGTCCGGCACTTCCAGGGAAAATTCAATCGGCTTCCTGATTACGCACCATCCTCAGCCAATTCCTGACGTCGAACAACTGTTTGAAATCAGTGTGTTGAGATTCTTGCGGGAGGATCACTTCGCCCGCAGTCCCTCTCCAAGTCGGATGCCCGAGTGGCCGACGCTCTCAAAGAGTATGCGTGCCGGACCTGAATTGCCGATTTACAAGCACTTGGGATCGTGACCATGGCTGAGGATGATGCGTAATCAGGATCGGCTTTGACAGCACGCATGTCCAAAGGCGAGCGCCATCCGTCGATAGGCTGGCGCACTGTGGGCGATCCGTAGGTCTCCAAGGCGGGGCGAAGGGCAGTGCTGGCCACGGTAAGGATCCTTCTCTAGCGGGCCTGATCGAGCTCGGCGGCGAGCGTCGCCACCAGTCGCGCCGTGGACATGGGGCGAGATAACGGCGCGCCCTGGCCTGCCCATTGCGCGCCGAAGTCGAACTCGCCCCGCACCTTGCCGGCGGCGTGGAGCGCTTTGCCCAGGTCATAGGCGATTGGATAGGCGGGTATTTCGTGCACCGGAACGTCGGCGCCGAGTGCTGTGAAGCGGTTGGCGAGGCTGCGGGCCGGCCGGCCGGAGATGACGCGGGTCATCATTGTATGGTGGGCGGCATCGCCGGCGAGCGCGGCGCGGTAGCCCGCGTCGGTGAGGCTCTCGTCGCAGGCGACGAACGCGGTACCAAGTTGCGCGGCCGACGCGCCGAGCTTCAGCGCCGCGGCGATACCGGCGCCGTCCATGATCCCGCCCGCGGCGATCACTGGCAGGTCGAGCGCGTTGACGAGCAGTCGAGTGAGCGCCATCGTGCCGATCTGGTCGTCGTGTGCGGCGGGATCGAACACACCGCGATGTCCGCCAGCTTCCCAGCCTTGCGCGACGACTGCATGGACACCGGCGGCGGCAACCATCCGCGCCTCAGCGACGCTGGTGGCGGACGCGAGCAGCACGATACCGGCGTCGCGCATCGCGCGGATCGCAGCTTCGGACGGCAGGCCGAAGTGGAAGCTGATGACCGACGGCCGTTCTTCGAGAAGCATCGCCAACATGGCATCATCCTCGACGAAGCTGCGGTAGATCTCGGTCAATTCTGCGGGCGGGCTCGCCCCTAGCGCATCGAACTCGGGACGTAGCCGCTCGATCCAGGCCGTTTCGACGGCGGCATTCGCGACGGCCGACCGATGGCAGAAGAGATTGACATTAAGCGGTCCTGTCGACCTCTCGCGCACCGCCGCGATCATCGTCCGCGCCCCGGCGGCATCGGTGGCACCGGCACCGATCGATCCGAGCGCGCCGGCCGTGCTGGCTGCCGCGGCCATTGCCGGAGAGGAGACCCCTGCCATCGGCGCCTGGATGATCGGCAGGCGGATGCTGAGCAGGTCGAGTAGGGAATTGGGGAACGTCGTGACTTGTCTCCTCGCCGGTTGTGCGGTCAGCCGGTCTCGGCGGCCTTGAGTTTGCGGAACTCTGCGACGGGCATGCCGCCCCAGCCCCAATTTTCCATCTCGACTTCCTGGAACACGACCCAGGTCCAGTCGAGCGGTTTGCCGAGTACGTCGAGAAGCACCTGGCTCATGCCCTTGAAAATGGCAGCCTTCTGCTCGGGCGTGACATGGTCGACGCCGGGTTCGGTGCCCTCGCGGGTGAGTTGGACGGTGACGATAGGCATGATCTGTCTCCTTCGATCGATCGAGTCAGTGGCCGGCGCTCTGGCCGCCATCGACGTGGAGGATTTCGCCGGTCACAAAGCCAGCGGTCTCGAGATAGAGTATGGCGCCGACGATGTCCGGGATTTCGCCCATGCGGCCGACCGGATGTAGCGCCGCCAGGAATCCGTGCGTCTTCGGGGCGTGCATCGGCGTCTTGATGACGCCGGGCGAGATGGCGTTCACGCGAATGCCGCGCGCCGCATATTCGATTGCAAGGCTCCTGGTCGCGGCATTGAGCCCGCCCTTGGTGAGCGAGGCGAGCACCGAAGGCACGTTGGAATTGGCGTGGTCCACCAGGCTCGTAGTGATGTTGACGATATGGCCACGACCCTGGCTTTCCATCGCCGCGATTGCGGCCTGGGATATATAGAAGAAGCCGTTGAGATTGGTCGCGATGCTCTGGGTGTATTGCTCGGCCGAGTAATCTGTAAACGGGCTCGCGACGAATATACCGGCATTGTTGATAAGTGTATCGACGCGGCCAAATCGGGCCAGAGCCTCCTTGATCACGCGCGGACCCGTTTCCGGATCGCCGATGTCGCCGGCAACGGTCAGTACGTCAGGATTGGTTGATGCCGTGATCGAGCGGGAAGTGGCAACCACGCGATAATTGCGGTCGAGATAGGCTTTGACGAGTGCCTCGCCGATGCCCTGCGATGCGCCGGTGATGACGGCGACTTTCTGTTCCGTACCCATGAGAAACCTCCACGATCTGTTACTTGGCGCCTGATTGCGCCGCGTAAGCGATCATTTAGCTTCGATTGTCAATCGGTAGAATGCCTACTATTGGGCATACATTCTTACGTATTTCGATTGAATTGGCTAGGTACGGCTGGCCTCAGCCATCAGTCTTGCTAATTAGTTCGACGGTGTTCATCCGACATCCCGGGTCCACAACGAACACATCGACGGCCCGCCGCCGACGCAGAGTGATGCCCCGCCAAGCGTTGCGCCGATGCGTTCCATTTCGTGATAGAGGCTCACGACGATGCGCAGGCCGGTCGAGCCGACCGGATGGCCGAGTGCGATGCCCGAGCCGTTGTGGTTGACCTTTTCCAGATCGAGGCGGATCCCGAAATCCTGTTCCAGCATCCGGCCGACGCCGAGCCACTGGGCGGCGAACGCCTCGTTGATCTCCCAATAGTCGATGTCCGCGAAGGCCATGCCGGCCTGTTTCAGGCACTTCGTTATGCTGAGGGCGGGCCCCAGACCCATCACCTTCGGATCAACGCCCTCGGTACAGATGTTGATCAGCTTCATCAAAGGCTGAAGTCCCCTCTCGCGGGCCGTGTCGGCGGCAATGACGACGACCGCCGATGCGCCGTCGTTGATGCCAGAAGCGTTGGCCGCCGTGACCACGCCGTCCTTCTTAAAGGCTGGACGCAGCTCGCGCATGGACTCGAGGCTGGCGTTCCGGATCGGGTGCTCGTCGGTGTCGAACTGGGCGTTCTGCCCCTTCCTTGCCTTCAGCGGCACCGGGACAATCTCCCGGCTGAAGCGACCCCCTTCGATCGCTTTGGTCGCTCGCGTGTGACTGATGAGCGCCAGCTCGTCGCATTCCTCGCGGCTGATGCCGTATTTTTCCGCCACGTTCTCGGCCGTTAGCGCCATGTGACCGGGCACCAATTCGTCGTACAGACCGTCGTGAATCATGTTGTCTTCGATGGTTCCGGCGTTCATGCGGTAGCCCATCCGGGCCTGCGGTAGCAGGTAGGGCGCATTCGTCATGCTCTCGACGCCGATGACCAGTGCGGCGTCGGTCTGGCCGAGCATGATGTTGTGCGCCGCGACCTCGAGCGCGCGCATGCCAGACGCACAGTTCTGGTTGACGGAGAGGGCGCCGCTCCGCTCGGGAAGGCCGAGGCGCATGCCAACCTGTCGCGCCGGCAACGAGCCCTGCATGGCCGTGTAGAGTTCGCCCATGACGATCTCGTCGATCTCTGCGGCAGGAATACCCGACCGAGCGATCGCCTCCCGCCCGGCGGCGAGGGCGAGATCCCTCGCCTGGACGTCCTTGTTCCAGAGCTACGCCCTGTTCCGGCACATGACTGTCCTGGACAACATCGCCTTCGGGCTCAGGGTGCGGCCGCGGTCCACCCGGCCGTCGCGGCGGGAAATCCACCATAAGGCGATGGAGCTTCTCGAGCTGGTGCAACTGCCGGGCCTGGAAAAGCGCTTCCCGACGCAGCTTTCCGGTGGCCAGCGTCAGCGCGTGGCGCTTGCCCGAGCTCTGGCGATCGAGCCGCGGCTTCTGCTGCTCGATGAACCCTTTGGCGCGCTCGACGCCAAGGTCCGGCGCGAGCTACGGCGCTGGCTGCGCGAGCTGCACGACAAGACCGGCCACACGACGGTGTTCGTGACCCATGACCAGGAGGAAGCCCTGGAGCTCGCGGACCGCATCGTCGTCATGAGCCAGGGCCGCATCGAGCAGATCGGCTCGCCGGACGACATCTACGACGAGCCGAACTCGCCCTTCGTGTTCGGCTTCATCGGCGAGTCGAGCGCGCTTCCGGTGCAGGTCCAGGGCGGCCAGGTCCATCTCGCCGACCGGCCCGTCGGGATTCACGCCGAGGGCTGCGCCGACGGCGAAGCGACGCTCTTCTTCCGCCCGCAGGACGTCGAAATCGTCAACGGGGCCGGGCCGGCGATCCCGGGCCTCGTGGTCGCGACGCGCCGGCATGAGGCCGCTCGCCGCATCGACATGGAAGTCGGCGGGGGCCGTCACAGGATCGAGGTCGAGGTTCCTCTGGATCAGACCTTAAACGGAAGCGGACGGCTCGCTCTGCGGCCGCGGCGCTGGAGACTGTTTCCAGCCTCCGACCAGGCGCTGCAGTGCGGTGCCCCCATTAAGTCGGTCGAGATGGTCGATCAGCCGCCAAATGGGCGGTATGCTATCTGACCCTGTGATCAACGGCATCTTCCGCCCTCGAACGGCACGCCCCACGCAGAGGCGGGGCCGAGGGACGGGTGCGATGAGATACGTGGCAATTGACGTTCAATGCGGCCGAGACACTGACCTTCGATCAAGGCGCCATCATTCTCCTGCTGATGGCGCTCATGGTTGTGTTCGCCCTCGACCGGTTCCGGATAGAAGTCGTCGCGCTTGTGGGGCTGGCGGTGGGATTTGCGGCCGGGCTGGTCCCGATGTCCGGGGTCTTCGCCGGCTTCTCAAATCCGGCCGTTATTACTGTCGCCGAGATCCTGCTGATCATCCAGGCCTTGTCGCGCTCGCGCATCGTCGAGCGCCTATCGGCCCAGATAACACGATCGATCCATGGCGAGACGGCGGCGCTGGCTTTTCTTTGCGCCGTGTCGGGTTTCTTGTCGGTCTTCATGAACAATATCGGCGCCCTGGCGCTGATCCTGCCGGTCGCGGTCTCGCTGAGCACCCGGTTGGGAATTCCGATGCGCCGTACGCTAATGCCGGTCTCGTTCGCGACCCTGTTGGGTGGCCTGTGCTCGCTCATTGGCACGCCCGCGAACCTCGTCGTCAACGAGGCGCGCGCTGAACTCGTCGGTCGGCCATTCGCCTTCTTCGACCTCGCCTGGGTCGGCGTCCCGGTCGCCGTCCTCGGTATCGCCTTCCTCATTCTGTGGGTCCCTCGCAAATTCTCCTTGCTGTCCCATGGCCGGTCGGCCGAGCAGGGCATCCGGCAGCGGCGGCTGGTCACCGAGTTGCGCCTGCCGACGGCCTCGCCCTTCACCGGGGAACCGGCCGCGCTTCTCGAAGCGACGATCGCCGCGACGGTCCATTCGGTCGTTCGCGACGACAAGCACGTCTTCGGCCGCCCCGGTGAGCCGGTGCTGCAGGATGGCGACATTCTGGTCGTCGAGATTACCACCGAAACGCTGGAAGCAGCCCTCGACGCTGGAACACTGGAACCGGTGCATGCCGGCGGCAAACCCATGCCCGGCGGAAAGCCGGCCGAAGTCGTGCTCATGCCGCAGAGTATCTTCGTCGGCTCGCGCATCGGCACGCTCGAGCCTCTGGACCGGCTGGGCATTTCCGTGATCGGCGTCGTGCCGCAGCGTTCCCGTATCGAAGGTCGGCTGGCGGATATCCAGTTGGGGATCGGCGACGTTCTCGTGCTCGCCGGCCCCGAGGAAGCGATCACCGAGGTGCTCGACGAAGCGGACCTGCTGCGTCTGTCGTCGCGGGAGGCCACCCCGCCGAAGGAAAGCTCCTACACCGCGCTGATCGTATTCGCGCTGGGCGTCCTGGTCGCAGCGTTCGGACTGGTACCGCCGGAGATCGCGTTCGGGCTCGTGGTATTGGTCCTGTCCGCGACCGGATCGCTCCGGCTGCGAGAAGGGTTGCAAGGTCTCAACTGGCCCATCCTGATCTTGCTGGCCGCGATGATCCCGCTCGGCGCCGCGGTCGAGACGACGGGCGCGGCGCGCGCCCTCGCCCATACGCTTCTCGGCATCGTCCCCGGCAGCGCGCCCATCGCGATCGTCGGCTGCATGCTGCTGGTCGCGGTTCTGCTCACGCCCTTCGTGAACAACGTATCGACGGCGGTGGCGCTAAGTCCGATCGCCGTCGAGGTCGCGCGCGCCACAGGGCTGTCGGTCAACCCTCTCCTGGTCGCCGTTGCGCTCGGCGCGTCGCTCGACTTCCTCACGCCCTTCGGCCACCATAATAACACACTTGTCATGGGCATGGCCGGATACCGCTTCGTCGACTTCCCGCGGCTGGGTGTCCCGCTGGTCATCGTGACGTTCGCTGCCGGCCTCGTCGCGATATCGCTGTTCTGGCTGTGACTGCGCCCCTTTTCCGTTGGCGGCTCCATGACCGCCGTTCCTCGCATCACGCGGTGCTCCCGTCGGAGGCGTCCTTACCGGTGGTGCTGAGGAACGCGTCGTCGGTCGTGCTATTCACGCTGCTCAGCCGCATCTTCGGCTTCCTCCGCGATGTCGTCATGGCCGGCACCCTTGGCGCGGGACCCATCGCGGACGCCTTTATGCTGGCCTTCCGCCTGCCTAACCATTTCCGCGCGATCCTGGCCGAGGGTGCGTTCAACGCCGCCTTCCTGCCGACCTTTGCCGCGACCGAGGCGCGCGGCGGCGACAGTGCAAGCCTCGGCGCTCAGGTGCTCGGCTGGCTGCTGCTGGCCAATTTGGCGCTGCTGGCGTTGGCGCTTGGCGCGACGGGGTGGGTGCTGGCGGTGGCTCGCGCCGGGCCTGTCGGCGGCCGATCCAACATGGCCACTGACCGTCACGCTGATGCGGATCACCTTTCCCTACCTGTACTGCATTTCGCTCGTCGCCTTCCTTACCGCACTCCTCAACAGCCGCGACCGGTACACAGGCTGCGGCCGGCGCGCCAAATCCTGCTGAACCTCTGCATGATCGGGACACTGCTGCTGGCTGAACGCTTCCCGAGCGCGGCCCATGCCGCCGCCTGGGGCGTGCTGGCCTCAGGTCTGGCGCAGGTCATTCTTCTGCTGAT
>CAWDWD010000002.1:0-30000 GCA_963805915.1 uncultured Alphaproteobacteria bacterium | reverse complement strand
ACAAGACCGAGCGGCTGCGCATGATCCACCGCCTGCTCGATTTCGCCGAGCTCAAGGGCACGCGGGTCACGTTCCTGTCCGGCGATGTCCATGTCGCGGCCGTCGGCATCGTCGAATCGGCCAGGCGGCGCTCGCGCTGGACCAATGCCGGCGCGCTGAACCAGATCACCTCGTCGGCGATCGTTCACCCATCGCCGCCGCGCGTGGTGCACTATTTCCTCGAGCAGATCGGCGAACGGGTCCAGGAGATCGACCGCGACATCAGCGCCCAGATGCTCCAGTTCCCCGGCACCAACTACCGCTTCGTCGGGGAACGCAACTGGCTCACCATCGACGTCGACGCAACCCATCGCCTGTGGATCAACTGGCGCATCGAAAACGCCTCACAACCGCTGACCAAGGTGATCCACCCATGCGTCGAGGCCGGAACCATCCCGCGAGCCGGCGGCGACGGGGGCGACACGCCGGCGCCGCCGGCGTGAGCGGCATGCCCACGGGCAGGGCCGCCCGCCACGCTGCCGGCTGGCTTCCACGTCCGAGCGGGTGATACTTCGAGGCCATCACACGATCGTCATGGGCGGTGCCTTGCACTATTCCGGTCCGGCCTATTTGGCCGTTCTGCCCCTGCTTATCGCGCGCTCGTTGCGACACACCGCCTCGCCGAGGGCGTGGCGGGCGATTTTTTTCATGACGGTCGGCAGGGCTTGGGCGTCGAGACGGTCGGTTCGGACCCACTGGCCGAGAGGCGCCGCCGGCGGATGGGACGTCGCACCGAGGCGGCCGGCGAGGACCGTCAGGTCCAGGTAAAAGTGGGTGAAGGTGTGCTCGATGGCTCCGGGCAGCGCTCGCCATCCGCTGGCCGCCGGCGCGAGCAATGCGGCCTGCGCCAGCGCCTCGGTCGGGCTCCAGGGTTCGGCGCGCCACGGGCTCGACGGGATTTCCATCATCCCGCCGAGTAGCCCCTGGGCCGCGCGCTTGCGCAGCAGGACTTGGCCTTCGGCGTTCCTCAGCCACAAGGCGACGCCGTGGCGGATCGGGCGGTCCTTTTTCGCCGCCTTCAGCGGATAGCGCTCGGGCGCGCCCGATGCGTAGGCCGCGCATGCCGGCCGCCACGGGCAGGCCGCCGCAGCGCGGCCGGCGCGAGGTGCACACCGTTGCGCCGAGATCCATCATCGCCTGGGCGAAATCGCCGGCGCGGCGCTCGGGCGTGAGCATCCGCGCGCGGTCCTCGATCAATGGGCGCGCCGCCGGCAACGGGGTCTCGATGGCGTCGAGCCGGGCGACCACCCGCACGACATTGCCGTCGACCGGCGTCGCCTTGCGCGCGAAGGCGATCGCCGTGATCGCCGCGGCGGTGTAGGCGCCGATCCCCGGCAACCGACGCAGCTCCTCCTCGCTCTCGGGAAAGCGCCCGCCGGCCGCGGCGACGGCCTTGGCGCAAGCGTACAGGTTGCGCGCCCGCGCGTAGTAGCCGAGGCCCTGCCAGGCATGCAGCACCTCGTCGAGTTCGGCGGCGGCGATGGCCTCGACGCTCGGCCAACGCGCGAGAAACCTTTCGAAGTAGGGCGCGACCGCCGCGGCGGTGGTCTGCTGCAACATGATCTCGCTCACCCAGACCCGGTAGGGCTCGGCGGCCTCACCCGGGGGGCTGCGCCACGGCAGCACCCGGCGCTCGCGGTCGTACCAGGCAAGCAGGCAGCGGCGGAGCGCGGCCGGCCGGATGTCTACGAAGGCGGTGTCGTCGGGCATGACGGTTGTTCGTTGTTCAAAAACCAGACGAAGCATAGCATGTGCGACATGGCCAACGGAAAGCCGCACCCGCTCACATCGCCAACGGTTGACCTGGGACCGCCCCGGCGATGAGCCGCAAGACCTTTGGCCTGCGCGCGCTCGGCGAGACCGTGGCCGAGCTGACCCGCCCGATCATCGGCCGGCGCGGCATTGCTCGCGGCGCCCTGATCGCGGACTGGGCGAGCATCGTCGGCGACAGGCTGGCGGCGAGCAGCCAGCCGGAGCGCATTGCCTACGCCGCCAAGCGTTCGAGCGAAGGCACCTTGCATCTGCGCGTCGCCTCGGGCGGCCTCGCGATGGAGCTGCAACACTTCGAGCCGGTCCTGGTCGAGCGGATCAACGCCTATTTCGGCTACCCGGCGGTGGCCAGGGTCAAGCTGATCCAGGGCCCGTTGCCGGCCCCCGCCGGCGGCAAGGCGACACCGCCGCCGCGACCGCCGCGCGTCCTGAGCCCCGCCGAACAACGCGCGCTCGAGGCGCAACTGGGCGACATCGCCGACCCCGACCTGCGCCAGGCCCTCGCCGGGCTTGGCCGCGCGGTTCTTGCGCGAAGGGACGACGACGAGACGCCGTAAACCGCGCCGCCATGCGATCCACCGCGGCTTTCGGTGAGCATCGGCGAAAAGTTGCTCGCTTGCGACGGGCGCATGTACAATCGGCCGCTATTGGAGCCACATCGATCGCAGGAGGAGTCCATGGCCATTTTCGGGCCGGGTTCACAAGATCCGTGGGGCGACGCGACCAGCGTGTTGCGCCGTCTGCAAGAAGAGATGAACCGTACGTTGGGCGGGTTCGGCGGCACGTTCGGCGTTCCCGCGGGCGAGTATCCGCCGGTCAACGTCTGGCGGGGCGAAGACGGCGTTGTCGTCACCGCCGAAATACCGGGCGTGCGTCTCGACGCCGTTGAATTGACCGTCCACCAGAACACCCTGACCATCAAGGGCCGAAGGGACGCCGAGGCCAACGCGAGCGAGCTCAGCTACCACCGCCGCGAGCGTGGTGCCGGCCCCTTCGCACGGACCATCGCCCTGCCGTTCAACGTCGACGCCGAACGGGTCAAGGCGACCGCGGACGCGGGCGTGCTCAGCATCGAGTTGCCGCGCCCGCAAGCCGATAAACCCAAGCGCATCAAGATCAACGCCGCCTGAACGGAGCTTGAGCGATGGCCAACACATCATCCGCCGCCAACCCCGGCCCCGGCGCGTCCGCGACCCCGGGCGCCGAAAGCACACGGACGCGGCCGGTCTACACGCCGCTCGCCGACATCTTCGAAACCGAGGACGCCCTGGTCCTGGTCGTCGATATGCCCGGCGTTCGCCCCGACCAGGTCGACGTCAGCCTGGACAAGCGGGTCCTCATGATTACCGGCCACGGCGGCCCGGATCCGCATGAACACGCCTCGGCGGTGGTCCGCGAATATCGCCCCGGGGACTTCGAACGATCGTTTACGCTCTCCGACACGATCGACGAGAGCGGCGTCGAGGCGGTCATGAGAGACGGCGTCTTGCACCTGACATTGCCGAAAGCCAAATCGACGCCAGCCAAGACGATCAAGGTCAAGGTCGGCTGAAGCGAAAGGTGCGCACGAAAGATCGTGGGTCGCGAACAAGAGGGCAAGGAGTGGCGGGGATGAGCTTGCGCGCGCGCATCGGCGCGGTGCTCGTGGTCGCGCTGATGATAACGCCGCTCGCCGCGACCGCCGCGGGCCTCCCCGCCATTGCGATGGGCGGGGACGATATTCCGACCCTTGCGCCGGTGCTCGAAAAGGTGACGCCGGCGGTGGTCAACATCTCGGTGACGTCGGCGGCGCCCGTCCAGCAGAACCCGATGCTCCGCGATCCGTTCTTCCGCCGCTTCTTCAACATGCCGGACAGCCCGCCGCAGGCGCGGCCGCGGATGAGCGCCGGGTCGGGCGTCATCGTCGATGCCAGGCGCGGCTACGTGGTCACCAACAATCACGTTATCGAGAATGCCACCGAGATCGCCGTGACGCTGAAGGACAGGCGTCAGTTCAAGGCCAAGCTTATCGGCCGCGACCCCGAAACCGATATCGCGATGCTGAAGATCGACGGCCGGGGCCTGACCGCGCTCGGCTTCGGCAACTCCGAGCAGCTTCGCGTCGGCGACTACGTGCTGGCGATCGGCAATCCGTTCGGCCTCGGCCAGACGGTGACGTCGGGCATCGTCAGCGCGCTCGGCCGCAGCGGCCTCAACATCGAAGGCTACGAGGACTTCATCCAGACCGACGCCTCGATCAACCCCGGCAACTCCGGCGGCGCTTTGGTCAATCTTCGCGGCGAGGTGATCGGCATCAATACCGCGATCGTCGCGCCCGCGGGCGGCAATGTCGGCATCGGCTTCGCGGTGCCGAGCAACATGGTCCGCTCGGTGATGGACCAGTTGATCAGCTTCGGCGAAATCCGCCGCGGCCGGCTCGGCGTTGCGATCCAGGATGTCACCCCGGATCTCGCCGATGCGCTGGGCCTGGATCGCCCGAGCGGCGCCGTCGTAACCAACGTCGAAGCGAAATCCTCGGCCGAGCGGGCCGGCCTCGTCGCCGGCGATGTCATCGTCGCGGTCAACGACCACGCTATTGAGGGCGCGTCGGATCTGCGCAACGCGATCGGCCTGATCCCGATCGGCGAGAAGGTCGATATCGCCATCGTCCGCGAAGGCAAGCCGCGGACGCTCAGGGCGGAGGTGGTCAAGATCAACCTCGCCAGCGCGCCCGCCGGTGACTCGTCGCCGAAGCTCGAAGGCGCGGTGCTGCGCGACATCGACAAGAACTCATCGCGCTACGGCGACGTCGACGGCGTTCTCGTCGCCAGCGTCAAGCGCGGCAGTTCGGCGTGGAAAAGCGGCCTGCGCGACGGCGACATCATTGTCGCGATCAATCGCTACGAGGTCGCCTCGGTCGCCGAGGCCAGTCGGGCGCTCAGCCGCGCCGGCCGCTCGATCACGCTCAATCTCGTTCGCGGCGATACAATGCTTTACGTCGTGATCCGTTAGCCGGAGGCGCCGCTTGCCTCGAGCCGGGCGATGATGGCCATGGCGGCGGCCGGGTTGCGCGCCTTGCAGCCGCTGATCACATAGAAAAACACGTCGCGGCCGGTCTTCGCTCCCACGGGCGGATCGCTTATGATCGCAAGGTCGCTCGCGATCACGCCCGAGGACCACTCGCGTGCGCGGCGCGCCCAGGCGTCGAGCTCGCGTTCCGAATAGCCGCTCTCCTCTGTCGCGCGCGTGCCCATGACGCGGGCGTAGACGAAGGGCGCGGTGACGTCGGCGATGAGCGGGTACTTCAAGTCCCCGGCGACGACGATGGCGACGCCATGGTTGCGGGCCAATGCGACAAATTCGGGTGTGGCGAAGCTGTCGTGGCGGACCTCGATGGCGTGGCGGATCGGCCGGCCCTCGGCGCTTCCGGGCAGCAGGTCCAGAAACGCCGCGAAGTCGTCCGGGTCGAACTTCTTGGTCGGCATGAACTGCCAGAGGATCGGGCCGAGTTTGTCCTTCAGCGCCATGACGCCGCCGGCGAAGAAGCGCTCGATCGATCCCCCGGCCTCGGCGAGCACGCGCCGGTTGGTCGCAAAGCGCGGCGCCTTGAGCGAAAAGACGAAATCCTCCGGCGTCGCGTCATGCCACCGGGCGAAGCTCTCCGGGGTCTGCGAGCGGTAATAGGTGGCATTGATTTCGATCGAGCTCAGCTTGCCGCCGGCGTAGGCGAGCTCTTCTTTCTGCGGCAATCCGCGCGGATAGAACACGCCGCGCCACGGCGCGTAACTCCACCCACCGATGCCGACACGAATGCGCGCGAGCGCCTCTTCGTCCATGGCTACAGCAACAACCAGGCGGCGAAGCCGAGGAAGGCAAAGAAGCCGACCACGTCGGTCACGGTGGTGAGGACCACCGCCGAGGCCACCGCCGGGTCGACGCCGAGGCGCTCCAGCGCCAATGGAATGAGCGCGCCGCTGAGCCCGGCGACGACGAGGTTGACGATCATCGCCATGCCGATGACGGCGGCAAGCCCCGCGTCGCGAAACCATGCCCAGGTGACAAGCCCGGTGATGATCGCGAAAGCCGCACCGTTAATGGCGCCGACGAGGAACTCCTTGCGGATGACGCGCCCGGCATTGGCCTCGGTCAGTTCCTTGGTCGCGAGCGCGCGCACAGCTACCGTCAGGGTCTGGGTGCCGGCGTTGCCGCCCATGGAGGCCACGATCGGCAACAGAACCGCCAGCGCCACCATGCGCTGGATCGTCGCGTCGAATAGGCCGATGACCATAGACGCCAGGATCGCCGTGCCGAGATTGACCATTAGCCAGGTGAATCGCGAGCGCGAGGTGTCGACGGCGGCGCTGTAGAGGTCGTCTTCGATAACGCCGCCGAGGCGCATGATGTCGTCTTCGTGTTCCTCGTCGATGACGTCGACGACGTCGTCGATGGTGATTACGCCGACCAGCCGTCCGCCGGCATCGACCACCGGAGCCGACGTCAGGTCACGCTGGCGAAACAGGAAGGCCACGTCTTCCTGGTCGGTGGTCGCGGTGATGACCTTCAGTTCGGTGGTCATGAGGTCGGTCATCGCCTGAGCCCGCCGGGCGCGCAGCATGTGGCTCAGGCTGACCGCGCCGACCGGCCGGTGGCCGGGATCGACGACGAAGATGTCGAGGAAATCCGATGGCAGCGAGTTCGGGATCGGCCTCGGCGGTCTCGCGAAGATGGGTGATGGTGTCGCCGACGCTCCAGAAGCTCGGCACCGCGACCAGCTCGCGGCGCATCAGCCGCCCGGCGCTATATTCCGGATAGGCCAGCGCCTCTTCGATCAGGGCGCGGTCGGCGGCCGGAATGGCCTTGAGCACCAGTTTCTGGTGGTCGTCCTCGAGCTCGGAAATGACATGGACCGCGTCGTCGGTCTCGAGCTCGCGGACCGCGGCGACCGTCTCGGCGATGCCGAGTTCCTCGATGACCTCGTCGCGGACCTTGTCGTCAAGCTCGGCGAGGACGTCGGGCGGAAAGTCGGCGCGCAGGGCCTCGACGACCTTGCGGCGTTCGTCGCCACTCAGGTTCTGCAGCAGATCGGCGACGTCGGCGCCGTGGACCGGCTTGAGCAGGGCGCGGACTTCGTCGGCGTCGTCGCGATCGAGCGCCTGCCCGACCGCCGAAATCACGGCCTGGTCGAGCGCGAAGCCCTCGTCGACGGAGGGCGTTTCGGGGCGGTCTTCATCGATCTCGGCCACCGGCTCCGCCACCGCCATTGCCTCCTGCCCGGAGTTTCGAAGATGGCGCCCCGATGGGCATCAATGGGCGAGCGCTATTCGCAAGGGCGACAGAGCCGGCCCATAGGTCGTTCCGACCTATGACATTCTGAGCTGTATTGGATCCCAACGCGCCACCCGATCAACCCGCCGGTGGCGCGTCCTTAAGCTCCGCAAGAGGTATGGTGCGGTCGAGAAAACTCGAACTTCCACGGGGTCTCCCCCACAGCGCCCTCAACGCTGCGCGTCTACCGGTTCCGCCACGACCGCAAAACACCTTGCAATACAGGGAAAAGGACCTGATTCAGTAGCTAGGCAATAGCAAACATCGGCCCATTGTTCAAGGCTTCCTGATCCATTGCGCGAGACCCACGCCGTTCCACCGCCCCTTCCGCCTATTCCGCCCGCCGCCGCACCCCCAGGTCCGGCCATTCCGGCCACGGCATTCGGCCGTTACGGCGAGGCCGAATGGTTTCGCAGCGACAGTCCGGTCGATTACCCGGTCGCGCTGACGGCGATGGAGGCCCGCGTCGCGGCCATTCTCGAAGGCCAGGCGGGCGACGCGGTGTGGCTGCTGGAACATCCGCCGCTCTATACCGCCGGCACCAGCGCCCGGCCCGAGGAACTGCTCGATCCGCGCTTCCCCGTCTTCGCCAGCGGCCGCGGCGGACGGTATACCTATCACGGGCCGGGCCAGCGGGTGGCCTATCCGATCCTCGATCTGCGCCGCCGCGGCTCGGACATCCGCGCCTATGTCTGCCGGCTCGAGGACTGGATCATCGCGACGCTTGCCCGCCTCGGCGTCGAAAGCGGACGGCGGGCGGGCCGGATCGGTATCTGGGTCACGCTCGACGACGGCTCCGAGGCCAAGATCGCCGCCATTGGCGTGCGCGTCCGCCGCTGGATCAGCTTCCATGGCATCTCGCTCAACGTCGAGCCGGATCTCGGCCATTTTACCGGGATCGTGCCGTGCGGACTGGCGCAGTTCGGCGTCACCTCGCTGCGCCGCCTCGGCGTCGACGCCTCGCTGGCGGAAGTCGACGACCTCCTCGCCGAAACCTTCGCGAGCGTCTTCGCAGATCGTTAGGGTCGTCCGGCGGATGGCGAGCGCCGCTCATGGCGCTCCGACCCGAAGCTGTGCTTGGCCGGCTATCCCTTGCTGGACTGCACGCTCGTGGCGTTGCCGTCTTCATCGTAGTGGACGGTCAACTTTATTTTGTCACCTTGGCTGAAGGCCTCGATGGGAGTGCCAACGACTTCCCACAGACCGAACGTGAGGACGTCCATCGCGGCATGTCCTACCGCTCGCCCGGTGCTGGGCTCGTTGCCGACCGTGTACTCGTAGGTTGCGATCAGATTTCCGTCCTTTTCGGTGGACATCGCAGCGGGCTGACCGAGCGCCATTTCAATTTCACCGCGCGACGCGCCCCGGTGGACATTGCTCAGGTTTGGCTCGTCGTCGCCGGCCGCCGCCATGTAGACCGAACAGCCGCCTGAGAAAAGTGCCGCGCAGCACACGGCCAAAAGTAGGCTTTTTCGCATGGTTAACTCCTGCCATAGATGTTCCCTCGCATGGGTGTAGGCTGAAGCCGGTAAGGATGTGGTTAATGGCGCCTTGGCGTTTCGATGGCCTGCTGCCGTCCGGAGCGTACGTTGCCGTTCGTTTTAATTTGCCTCCCGCGGGTCGGCGCTGTTGTAGTGCTCGACGAAGGCGAGGAACTCGTCGGCGGGGAGGGGCTTGGAGTAAAGTCAGCCCTGGGCGAGGTCGACGCCTTTGGCGCGCAGGTGGGCAGCGTGGGCTTCGGTTTCGACACCCTCGGCGATGACCTTGAGGCGCAGGGTCCGGGCCATTTCGACGATGATATCGGCGAGCCCGGCCGAGGCGGCGCCGGTGCCAATGGTGCGCACGAACGCCTGGTCGATTTTCAGGGAGTTGGCCGGGAAGGTGCCGACGTACGCAAGACTTGAGTAGCCGGTGCCGAAGTCGTCGATGGCGACCTCGTTGCCTTGCTCGTTGAGGGCGGCGATGACCGCCTTACAGCGGTTCTCGTCGACCAGCGCGCGCTCGGTGATTTCGAACTGGAGTTGGCCAAGCGGGATCCTGGCCTTGGCGGCAACCGTTTGCGCCTCGGCGGCGGCCGAGATGCTGGCGTCGCTGAAATGAACAGGCGCCAGGTTGATGGCGATATGGAAGTCCGGATCGGCCACAATCTCGCGCCGACTTCCTCGCCGATGCGGGCAATCAGCCACGATGTCATCGCCACAATGTCGCCGGTGTCTTCGGCTAGCTTGACGAAAACGTCGGGCGAGATCATCGTGCCCGAGGCCCGGCGCCAGCGGATCAGCGCCTCGGCGCCGAAGCAGCGGTCGTGCTGGAGATCGATCACCGGCTGGTAGTGTACCGCGAGTTCGCCGTTTTCGAGGGCGTCCTTCAGATCGTCACAGCCCGGAGCTGGAAATCCTGGTGAGCGACGTCGCGGCCAGCCAGTGGACCGCCGGCGACTTCATCTTGTAGGCCACAGCACGCTGGATTGCCGCGCGCCGCGCTTCGCCTCCGGGCGTGGCGCGGCGATTCAGAGAGACGGCAAAGTCTCAGCGAGAAGCGGTAGTCGACACCGATCCTTCAAGGATCTGGTGTCGGCGTTGCGGCCTTATACCAACCTTCAATGACATTGATCGATAGATGCCCAGCTACGGGTCGCGATTGACCGGATTGGCCTGCCTCCGCCTCGAGCCTGCGCCACGCGTCGCAGCAGGCGTCGATGATCTCGTCGTAGCCCTTGAAGACGCGGTTCGAAAGATAGGTCTGGCGCAGGTATTGCCAGATGTTCTCGGCCGCGTTGAGCTCGGGGCTGGCGGGCGGTATGGGCAGCAGCGTCAGGTTTTCCGGGATCTTGAGCTTGTCGGTCGTATGCCAGCCGGCCTGGTCCAGCAACACGATCGCATGCGCGCCCGTCACGACGTTGCAGGCGATCTCGTCGAGATGCTTCTGCATGGCCTCGGTGTTGGCGGCGGGCATCGCCAGGGCGGCGCCAATGTCGCGGGCGGGACAGACCGCTCCGAACAGATACGCATTCTCGTAGCGCTGATCGGCCGGCTGGTTCGGGCGGCTTCCCTTTCGAGCCCATTGGTAGACGAGGCCGTTTTTCTGACCGACCCGCATCTCATCTTGGAACCAGAGCTCAAGCGCGGTGCCGGCCGGCAGCGTCTTCACAACCTCGGCCACTTGGCCGGGAAGGTTTTTTTAAAAGTCTCGATCGCTTCTTTGTCCTGCTTGGGATGGCGCGGGCGCGCGCTGACATGTGCAAAGCCCAGCGCCTTCAACAGCCGGCCGATCGACACCTCACCAAGATCGACGCCGAAGCGCTGCTTGATGATGCCGCGCAAGTCGACGCAGCGCCAGCGCACCACACCGTCGACCTCAGGATCGGGACCCGTCTCGACGATTGCGCGCACCGCCTCCCTCTGGTCCGCGGTGAGCTTCGGCTTGCGGCCAGGCGCTTTGCGGTTGATCAGCCCGTCTACGCCCTTCGCGTTGAGGGCGTGCACCCAATCGCGCAACGTCTGGCGATCCATACCGCCAATACGGGCGGCTTCTGCCCGACACTTGCCATCGCGGATCGCCGCGAGCGCCAACAGTCGTCGCGCTTGGTTGGCGTCCTTGGCCCTCGCCGCCAGCCGCCGGAACGCCTCCGAACTCTGCTCCCCCTTCAGCTCCACAGCCGCCGCCATCGCCGCCCCCCATACAAACCGTTGCATTGGACGGCAGGGAATCACCACCAGGCGCAAAGGGCAACCGCCCGGGTATCCCTCAAGTCAGCCTCTCTGAAGCTTGGTATTACTCGGCGCGGGCGGGGTCGCGGCGGGAGACGGGGGTGAAGCCGGCGCCACGGCTTTCGTCGGCGGGGCGCTTGGCGCGCACAATGAGGCGGCCGGTGGCCTCGTCGAGCGAAAGGGCGGACCACGGCAGCGTCGCCTGCTTGCGGGCGAACAGTGCGAAACGGCGCCGGGAGATCGTCACCAAGGCGATTTGCCCGCTCAGCGGATCCAGCGCGAACCACTCGATGATCCCCAGCCTGCCGCCGTCGTGTTTGTAGACCGGCGTACCCTTGCCGCCGGCAAACCGGACGAGGCGTCCGTCGGCCCGGCCGCCGCCGTCAACCGCTTTCAGTTCCATGACCCGACCTTCCCGCGCAACTCGCCAATCGTCTCGACCCCCTCCTCCGCAACCGACGTTGCAATTGCGAACCACTCTTTAAAGAACCAGCTTATACCGGTTGTATTCTGGCGCAACCCCCCTGGTACACCCTGCTCGGGGCCGGCAAATAGGGCCCGCTGCGATCCTTGTTCCCGCCCGCGGTGCACGGCGGACTTGACCGGCCATGCCGCATGGCAACACTCTCCCTGCGTTTATTGCAGCGCGCGAGGACGCCAGTGAGCCGTTTGTCGGTGCCCAAGAATAAGATCCGGATCGTTCTGCTCGAAAGCATTCACGATAGCGCCGCCAAGCTGTTCACCGCCAACGGCTATGGCAACGTCGAGCGGATCGCGGGCAGCCTGGACGCGCGCGAACTCGCTTGGTTGCTCGCCGATGCCCACGTCGTCGGCATCCGCTCGCGAACCCGTCTGAGCGCCGAAGTCATCGCCGCGGCGCCCAAGCTGTTCTGCATCGGCTGCTTTTGCATCGGCACCAACCAGGTCGATCTTCAGGCGGCCAAGCTGGCGGGCGTTCCGGTCTTCAATGCCCCTTATTCCAACACCCGCTCCGTCGCCGAGTTGGCGTTGGGCGAGATCATCATGCTGCTGCGGCGGATCCCCGAGAAGTCGGCCCTGGCGCACCGCGGAGAGTGGCGCAAGAGCGAAGCCGGCGCCCATGAGCTGCGCGGCAAGGCGCTCGGGATCGTCGGCTACGGCCACATCGGCTCGCAGCTATCGGTTCTCGCCGAGGCGATGGGCATGCGGGTGCTGTATTACGATATCGTCGACAAGCTGGCGCTCGGCAATGCCCGGCCAACCGCATCCCTGGCCGAACTCCTCGGGGTCGCCGACGCCGTCAGCCTGCATGTGCCGGCAACGGCCGAGACCCGCGGGATGATCGGCGGCGGCGAACTGGCGGCGATGAGGCCGGGCGCGTGTCTCGTCAACGCCGCCCGAGGCGAGGTCGTCGACGTCGAGGCCTTGGCCGAGGCCTTACGCCGCGGCCATCTCGGCGGCGCCGCCATCGATGTTTTTCCAAAAGAGCCGGCCGGCGGCGGGGAGAGCTTCGAAAGCCCGCTGCGCGGCCTGCCGAACGTCATCCTCACACCCCACGTCGGCGGCGCGACGGAAGAAGCGCAGGAACGCATTGGCGGCGAGGTGGCCGACAAGCTGCTGCGCTACTCCGACAGCGGCGCCACGACAGGCGCGGTCAACTTCGTCGAGGTCGCCCTGCCGGTCCAGCGCGACGCGACCCGGTTCTTGCATATTCACCGCAACGTGCCGGGGGTGTTGTCGCGGATCAACGAGGTGTTCTCGCGCAAGGCGCTGAACATATCCGGACAATACCTGCGGACCGACGGTGAGATCGGCTACGTCGTCAGCGATGTCGACGGCCGGCTCGAAGCCGGCATCGGCATCCGCCGGGCGCTGTCCGCCATCCCCGGCACCCTGCGGGTGCGCTTTTTGTACTAGCACCCCTGCGGGTGCGCTTTTTGTGCTGAATGACATTCGCCTTACCGGCTATGCCCGCACGCCTTGGCCGCGCTCGACGTACTCGGTCATGCGCACCAGCTTTTCGCTGAGGATGCGCATGACGTTCAGCGCGACATCCGGGTCCTCGCTGACAATCCGCAAGAAAACGTCATTGTCGATGCGCAGGACCGCGAGCGGCCCGGCGGCGCGCACCGTCGCCGAGCGCGGCTGGTTGCGAAACGCCGCGAGTTCGCCGACCAGCCCATGCTTGCCGACGGTAAGGAGCAGGACTTCGTTCCGGCCATGGCCGACGAAGATATTTGCCTTGCCATCCTCGACGATATAGACGGAATCAGAGGTTTCGCCGATGTAGAACAGGGCTTCGCCGTCGGCCAAGGTGAGGCAGCCGCTGGCAAAGGCGATGAGCTTGAGACGGCACGGATCGAGCCCGGCGAACAGCGGCACCGCGCGCAAGAGCTGAACCAGATCACAATACTGAGCCATCGTGCTCCTCCCGCTACCTGAGCAAAATCCGCCGTGGCGGGGCATTTTCCTAATGTGGCGCGGAGAGGCCGCCGCGGCCAGCCCCCTCTTTCAGGGCATCCTGCTCGCTCACCCGGCCGTGCGCCATGACGATGACGCGATCGAATGCCTCGGCTTCCGCGACGTCCGGCAGCACCCAGACGAGACCGCGCCCATCGAGGGCTGAAACCACACCGCGCTGGACCGCCGAACGGCTCAACGGATCGAGCGCCGCCGTGGCCTGGTCGACGATCATTAGATCGGGCTGCTTGAGCAACGCTCGGGCCAGCGCCAGCCGTTGGCGTTGCGCCGGCGGCAGGCGGCTGCCGCCAATGCCAATCTCGAAGTCCAGACCAAGATCGATCAGCGTCCGACGCAGGCTGAGGACGTCGACAACTTCGCCAATCAGGGCGGCGATGCGTTCACGCGCCCGCGGCCGGCCGTAGATCAGCTTGCCGAACAGAATGTTGTCGAGAACCGACGCCGGCGGGTTGTACTCATCGGCGGCGAAGAACGCGACCGCATCCCGATAGTGGCGCGGCAGATTTTCGGCGAAGATCCGCCTTGCCTCAAGAAGCCTGGTTTCGAGCTCGGCATCGATCAGGCCCAAACGATGGCGCTCGGTGACGAGTTTGAACGGGAGCGCCATGAACAGGCTTCGATCGGCGTCGCTCACTGCCTCAAGTCCGTCGGCGCCGACGCGGCGGATGGCCGCTTCCACTTCGGGCAGGTCGTCCGCGCTGACGAAGCTGAATCGCTCAAAAAACTCGTGGCCGCCCTGGAGCCCCTGGAAGAGCTCGACCATGATCCGCGCGGCCTCGACACCGTTCTTGAGAAAATGGTCCTCGATTCCGACCTGTTCGAGGACGCCCAAGACGTAGTCGTTTTCCGCGATGTGGTCGACACCGAATACGGGCCCGACGGGGGTGCCGAACAGGATATTTTCGGCGACCGTCATGTTGCGGTTGTACGCGCCGCGGTCGAACGGCTCGACGATACCGCTGTAGGCTCGCTGGGCAAGCTTGCCGCGCAGAACATGTCTCGCTTCGAGCACCCGCTCGGCCACGCCCGGGTGATCGAGCGGGTGCATAGTCCCGCGCAGGCCCAGCATCAAGATGTCGTGATCGAGACCCACGGTTCGCAGCGCGTCCAGCGCACGCTCGGCGAGAGCGTCCTCGCCGGCGAGCCCGAGCGCGTCGAAGTCGATCCACTCGCCGGCGGGGTCGCTCGTGGTGTTGCCGGCGGCGACGGCTTCGCCGATGAACCTGTCGCGCTGCGCCTTGACCGCGTCCTGGTACAGCGTTGGCCGCACCGGACGCTGCTTAAGCCCATAAAAGAGGTTGTCGCGGACGGTGCCGTTGAACAGCGCGACGCTCTGGCCGACATAGCCGATCCGCCGCCCCGTTACCGCCTGCGGCAGGCTCGCCAGGTTCGCCTCGCCGAAGCAGATGCGCCCGGCGGTCGGCGAGACCAGGCGGGCCATGAGCTTGGCGAGACTGTCGGCGCCCGACCCCGTCTGCCCGACGAGCGCGACCTTTTCGTCGAGCGCGAATTCGCACGTCACGCCGTCGATGATCTTGATTCCGCCTTCTTCCTCCAGGAAAAGGTTGGTGATGGCGACCGGTCCGGCGAGATGCGGAACGTCGCCGTCGGGCACTGCCTGCAGGGCCTCGTCGAGCATCCCGCCAGGATGGAACTGCTCGACCAACTGGTCGTACTTGACCCGGGTGTCTTCCTTCTGCTGGTACCACGACAGAAGTTCCTTCCACGGATCGGACATGTCCTTGTAGGCCGACAGCACCGCGACCAGCGCGCCAAGCGTCAGCTGGCCGTCGATGACCAGATAGCCGCCGATCGAATAAAAGAAGAACGGCGTGAGCTGGCCGAGGAAGGTGTTGAGAAACTTGATGAAGAACTTCTTGCGGTAGATGTCGTAGCGGATCCAGTAGATCGTGCCGAGCCAGCGCGACACGTCGGCGCGCTCCCATTCGGCGGTGGCGTTGACGTGGACCTCCTCGATCCCGCTGACGATTTCGCCGATCCGCTCGGAGAGCTTGCGGACCGTGCGCACCCGCTCCTTGGACAGCGCGTTCACTCGGCGCTGGAGCTTGGGGATCAGGTACATTTGCAGTGGGTAGAGCGCCATCGCGGCGACGCCGAGGATGGGATCCTGGATCATCATGAAGGCGATGCTGGTCAGAAGCGTGCGGCCCTCGAAGGCGGGGACCGCCAACGAGTCACCGACGAAACCGCCGACCGGCTCCACCTCCGCGGTGATCATGGCGATCAACTCGCCCTGCGACGTCCGGCGGAAGTGCGGCACCGGAAAGCGCAAGACCCGGGTGAACAGCTGATAGCGGAGCCGGCGCAGCATCCGCTCGCTGAGCTGCCCCTTGAAGACATTGATGTAATATTTGAACGCGCCGTTGATCAGAACGAGCGTCAGAAAAATGCAGCACAACGCCGCCAGATACTGGATCTGGTCGAGATCGAAGCCCCAGAAGGCCCTTGGAAAATCTTGCGAGCCGATCGCCCTGTTGATGATCAGCTTCGGCAGCTCGAGCGAGGCGTAGAGCGTCGGAAACGATAATGCCGTCAGCACCAGCAGCCAGACCTGCTGACGCCAGCTGTACTTGAAGATGAACTTGAAAAGCGTCGGTTCCATCGCCGGGGCGGATCTTAGAGCCTGCTAAAAAATGATACGAGCCATATCAAATGCGCTGGTGAAGCCCACCTCGTCATGCGGACTTGTACATCGTACGAAACCGCTTTCAGCGGTTTAACGCGGCGGGTAAAGTTTATACCGGTTGGGGAAGCGCCGGCGCGGGCCGGTTGAACAAAGCCGCAGCGGCTGCGTCAAGACGGCCGTAGGGGGATGGATGCGCCGCCGGGAGCGCCAATACCGTCTGCTGATCTACAGCCACGATTCGTTTGGTCTCGGCCATCTCCGCCGCTGCCGGACCATTGCCCATGCGCTGGTCGGCCACCGCGCCGACCTGTCGGTGCTCATTCTGTCCGGATCGCCGATCATCGGCAGCTTCAGCTTTCGCAACCGGGTCGACTTCGTCCGCATCCCCGGAGTCATCAAGCTCCGCCGCGGCGATTACACGCCGCTCAAACTGGACATCGGCATCGAGGATACCCTGGCGCTGCGCGCGTCGATCATCCGTCACACCGCCGAGGTCTTCGATCCCGACCTGTTTCTGATCGACAAGGAGCCGTGGGGCCTGCGCGGCGAGGTCCGCGACACCCTCAAGTCGCTCAAACGCCGCGGCACCCCGCTCATTCTCGGCCTCCGCGATGTCATGGACGACCCTCGGCGGCTGGCGGCGGAGTGGCGGCGCAAGGAGGCGGTCCCGGCCCTGACCGATCTTTACGACCATGTCTGGATTTACGGCCTGCCGCAGATCTGCAACCCGCTCGCAACCATTCCGCTCACCCCGGCAACCGCCGCCAAGGTCCGTTACACCGGCTACCTGCGCCGTTCGCCGGCGCCAGCCGAGCAGTCGCGGGTCCCGCCCTCCGCGCTCGGCGCGCCCTATCTGCTCGTCACCACCGGTGGCGGCGGTGACGGCGCCCTGCTCGTCGATTGGGTGCTGCGCGCCTACGAGCACGACCACGACCTGCCGCACCCTGCCCTGTTTGTTCTTGGCCCGTTCATGCGCTCGGCGCTTCAGGCCGACTTCATGGCCCGGGTCGAGCGCCTCGATAAGGTTTCCGCCATCACCTTCGACGCGAATGTCGAAAACCTAATGGTGAACGCCGCCGGCATCGTCGCCATGGGCGGCTACAACACCTTTTGCGAGATTTTGTCGTTCGACAAACCGGCACTGATCGTGCCGAGGACAAAACCGAGGTTGGAGCAGTATCTTCGGGCATCGCGGTCCCAGGCGCTGGGGCTGGTCTCGATGCTCGCCGCCGACGGTGAACGCCGGGCGGAGACCATGGCCGCGCGGCTGCGCGCCCTGCCGATGCAAGCCAAACCCTCGAGCGTCCGCGTCCCGGGCCTGCTCGACGGGCTGTCGAGCATCCAGGAGATGGTCGACGCGACGCTGCTCGAGCCCCGCAGACAACGCGTGCGTTTGTCCGTTGTCGCCGGTTCCGGATAGTGAGCGGACAGGGCGCCGTACAGTGGGAATGAACGCCGCGGTCGGTTTCGTCCTCAAAGGCTATCCGCGGTTGTCGGAAACGTTCATTGCCCAGGAGATTCTGGCGCTCGAACGCCGTGGCCTCGATATCCGGCTGTTTTCGCTCCGCCATCCGACCGAGCGGACCACCCATCCCATTCACGCGGAAATCGCGGCATCCGTAACCTATCTGCCCGAGTACCTCCGCGACGAGCCACGCCGCGTCGTGCGCGCCTGGCGCCGGGCCCGGCGGCTTCCCGGCTACGGCGAAGCGCTGGCGAGATGGCGGCGCGATGCGCGTCGCGAGCCCACCGCCAGCCGGGTCCGCCGGTTCGGTCAGGCGCTCGTTCTCGCCGCCGAACTGCCTGCCGACGTCGGCTGGCTCCATGCCCATTTCCTTCATACGCCCGCGTCCGTCACCCGCTACGCCGCGCTGATGCGCGGCCTGCCGTGGAGCGTTTCGGCCCACGCCAAGGACGTCTGGACCATTCCGCCCTGGGAGAAGCGCGAGAAGATCGCGTGCTGCCGTTGGCTCGTGACGTGCAGCCGGGTTAACGCCGCGCACCTCGCCGGCCTCGCCCCCGACCCTGAGCGGGTCGGCCTGATCTATCACGGGCTCGACCTGACCCGGTTCCCGCCGCCCCCTTCGCCGTCACGCGGGCAACGCAATGGTGGCGACGCCTCCGATCCGGTAATCATTGTTTCGATCGCCCGCGCGGTCGAAAAGAAGGGCACCGACGTTCTTATCGAGGCGCTGCGCCGGATTCCGCGGTCCGTGCACTGGCGGCTCGTCCATATCGGCTGCGGGCCGCTGCTTGTCGAGCTTAAGGAAATTGCCGAGGCCGTGGGGCTGGCCGGGCGCGTGGCCTGGCTCGGCGCGTGTCCGCAGGACCGGGTCCTCGCGGTGCTTCGCGAGGCCGATTTGTTCGTCCTCGCGGCGAAGGTTGCCGCCGACGGCGACCGCGATGGCCTGCCGAATGTCCTGCTTGAAGCGCAGAGCCAGGGCCTGGCCTGCGTCTCGACGAAGGTTTCGGCGATCCCGGAGCTGATCGAGGACGGCCGGACCGGGGTCCTGGTGCCGCCGGGCGAGCCGGGCCCGCTGGCCGAGGCGCTGGCGCGGCTGATCGGCGCGCCGTTGCTGCGCGAAAGCCTGGGCCGCGCCGGCATGCGCCGGGTGCACGAGTCCTTCGCCATGGAACCGGGCATCGAGCGTCTCTCCGCCCTGTTTGGCTTGACCGAAGAGCCGCGAAAATGCGCGTCGCATTCTACGCCCCGATGAAACCCTTAGACGATCCGCGGCCCTCGGGCGATCGCGAGATGGCCCGGCTGTTGCGCGAGGCTCTCGGTTGCGCGGGCTGGCGGGTCGAAAGCGCCTGTCGCTTTTCGAGCTACGACGGCGCCGGCGATCCGATCCGCCAACGCCGCCTGGCGGTGCTCGGTGGCCGGATGGCCGCCGCGCTGATCCGCCGCCAACGCCGCCGCTCGGCTTGCGACCGCGCGAAGCTGTGGTTCACCTATCACCTCTACCACAAGGCGCCCGACCACCTCGGCCCGGCGGTCAGTCGGGCGCTGGCGATCCCCTACGTTGTCGCCGAGGCCTCGCATGCGCCGAAGCGCGCGCACGGGCGATGGGCGATTGGCCATGCCGCCGCGGCCGAGGCCATCGCCGCCGCCGATCTGGTCATCGGGCTCAACAGCGCCGATGCCCAATGCGTCCGCCCGCTGCTCCCTTCCGCCGCTCGTCTGGTCCCGCTCGCTCCGTTCATCGACACCGCCGCGTTTACGATGGACGAAACGACCCGCCTGCAAACCCGCGCGTCACTGGCGCAACGCGCGGCCGTCCCGAGCGGGACGCCCTTGTTGTTGTGTGTCGCGATGATGCGGGCGGGCGACAAGCTCGCGTCCTATCGCGTCCTGGGGCAGGCGCTCGCGGCCTTGCTCGATCGTCCCTGGCGGCTGGTGGTCGCGGGCGACGGCCCGGCGCGCGGCGAGGTGGACGCGGCCCTCGCCCCGATCGCTCCGCGTGTCATACGCCTCGGCCGGCGCGACGGCGCCGAGCTCAAGGCGATCTATGCCGCCGCCGACCTTTACGTCTGGCCGGCCGTCGGCGAGGCCTACGGCGTCGCCCTGCTGGAGGCCCAGGCCGCCGGGCTGGCGGTCATCGCCGGCGACGCCGGGGGCGTCGGCGACGTTGTTTCGCATGGCGAAAGCGGACTGCTGACACCGGTGGGCGATCCGACGGCGTTCGCGTCGGCCATCCGCGCCCTGCTCACGGACCCCGCGCGGCGTCGGGCGATGGGAGAGGCGGCCCGCGCGCGGGTCCGCCGCGACCACGACGTCGAGACCGCGGCGGCTCAATTGCGCGCCCACCTCGCGGCCCTGACGGCGGGGCTGACGACTGGGCTGGCGACGGGGCCGGCGGCGGGGCCGGCGGCCGGAGGACGGCCATGAGCGCGCGGGTCATGTTCTACGTTCAGCATCTCCTTGGAATTGGCCATCTCAAGCGCGCCTCGATCCTCGCCAAGGCCATGGCCGCGGCCGGGCTCGATGTCGCGGTGGTTCTCGGTGGCCCGAGGGTCGACGGTATCGATTTCGACGGTTGCGCCAGGGTCATGCTGCCGCCGGCGAAAGCCGCCGATGCGTCTTTTTCCGGATTGCTCGACGATCGGGACCGGCCTGTTGACGACGCCTGGCGAGATCGCCGTCAGGCCCTGCTGCTCGCCGAGTTCGAGGCGATGCGCCCGGACATCGTCGTCATCGAACAATTTCCGTTCGGCCGCCGCCAGTTCCGCTTCGAGCTCATGGCCCTGCTCGAGTGCGCCCGGGCGACAACGCCGAGGCCGTGGATCGTTTGTTCGCTCCGCGACGCCCTGGTCAGCAAGAGCGCCGAGCGCGCCCGCGACATGGTTGCCACGGCCGAGGCTTGGTTTGACCGGATCTTGGTCCACGGCGACCCAACCGTGCTGGCCCTCCAAGCGACGCTCGCGGAGGTCGAAGCGATCGCCCCCCGGCTGAGCTACACCGGCTACGTTGCCGATCCGGCCGCCGCGGCCGTGCGCCCGAGAGATCATGCCACCGGCCGGGGCGAGGTGATCGTCAGCGTCGGCGGTGGCGCGGTCGGCGAGCCGCTATTGCGCGCGGCGTTGGCGGCGCGGCCGCTGACCAGCCTTTCCGGCCATGTCTGGCGACTGATCTGCGGACCGAATTTGCCAGCACCTATCGCCGAGGATCTGCGCTGGCGCGAGGCATCGGGCGTGATCGTCGATCGCTGGCGCGCCGATCTGCCGGTTTTGTTGCGGAACTGCGTTCTCTCGATTTCCCAGGCCGGTTACAATACTATCGTTGATCTCCTGCAGGCGGAGACGCGGGCGGTTGTCGTTCCGTTCGCGGCGAATAACGAGACCGAGCAGGAGCACAGGGCGCGCACGCTGGCGGAACGAGGTTTGCTGACCATGGCCGAATCCGGCACGGCGGAAGCACCGTCTGCTGAGGCGCTTGCTGCGGCGATCGAGACCGCGCTGGCGGCGCCGGCGCCGGGGGCAACGCACCGTATCGATCTCGGCGGCGCCGAAGCGACGGCGCGACTCCTGGCCGAACTCGCCGTCGGCGGCCAGCCGGCGAGACCGTAGATGAGTGCCTGGGCCGCCCTCGGCCAAGAACTGGACCGGTGGACGGAGGCGGGAGGCCCGGCAACCATGTGGTGGCGCGACGACGACGCCACTCACGCCAGCCCGGAGCTCAACCGCCTGCTTGCAATCGCCGAGCGGAGCGATGTGCCGGTGGCGCTCGCCGTCATTCCGCGCGACATCGACGCCAGCCTGCACCGCAGCGTCGACGATCGCGAGGCGGTGTTCATCCTGCAGCACGGCTGGAGTCACGCCAATCACGCGCCAGAGACGGAGCGTCAGGAAGAATTCGGCCCGCACCGTCCGCGCGAGGTCATGCTCGCCGAGTTGAGCGAGGGCCGCCGCCGCATCGCTAGCTTCACCCTTGGACTGCCGGTTCTTGTCGCGCCATGGAACCGGATGGATCCCGGCCTGCTCGATGACCTGCCCAGGACCGGGCTCGCCGCGATCTCGGCGCTGGGACCGCGCGCGGCGGGCGAGCCGGCGGCGGGGGTCCGCCAGACCAACGTTCATGTCGACATCGTCGATTGGACCGGCCACCGCGGCTTCGTCGGCGAGACCGACGCCGTCGATCAGGTCGTTACCCATCTACGCCAACGCCGCAACGGCGAAGCCGATCCGCTCGAGCCGACCGGCTTGATGACCCACCATCTGTTTCACGACGAAGGCTGCTGGTGGTTCGTCGAGGAGTTCTTGAGGCAGACCAAGGATCATCCGGCGGTGCGCTGGGTCGCGGCCAGGGACGCGTTCTGGCCATGAGTGGCCCCGGTTGCAACAGCGCTCGGCCTCGCGCCCGAGGGAGGCCGGGCGGGACGGGGATAGCGGCGTGAGCGCGCTGTTGCGGGTACGCGATCTGAGCGTCGAATTCCACACTCAGGCCGGCGTCCTGCGCGCCGTCGACGGGTTGTCGTTCCGCCTGCGCGCGGGCTCGGCCGTGGCGCTCGTTGGCGAGTCGGGCTCCGGCAAGTCGGTCACCGCGCAGGCCATCCTAGGCCTGCTGCCGCGCACCGCGAAAATTACCCGGGGGCAGGTTCTCCTCGCCGATGCCGACGCTCCCGGCGGCGCCATCGATCTGGCCCGGCTGGATCCGGGCAAGCGGGCGTTCAGGGCGGTCCGCGGCAACCGCATCTCGATGATCTTCCAGGAGCCGATGTCGTCACTGTCGCCGTTGCACACGGTCGGCGATCAGGTCAGCGAAGCGCTGTTTCTGCACCGGCGGATGAGCCGCGGCGACGGCCGCGCGGTCACCATCGAGATGCTGCGGATGGTCGGCTTTCCCGATCCGGAGCACGCGTACGCCGCCTATCCGTTCGAGTTCTCCGGCGGCCTGCGCCAGCGCGCGATGATCGCCATGGCGCTGGTCTGCCGGCCCTCCATTCTGATCGCCGACGAGCCGAGCACCGCGCTGGACGTGACCATCCAGGCGCAGATCCTCAAGCTCATGGTCGATCTTCAGGCCGAACTGGGGATGGCGCTGCTGCTCATCACCCATGACCTGGGCGTCGTCGCCAATGTCGCGGACGAGGTCGTCGTCATGTATCGCGGCCAAGTAATGGAAAGCGGGATGCTGGAGGACATCTATTCTGATCCCCGCCATCCCTACCTCAAGGCCCTGCTGCGCGCGGTGCCACACTTCGACATGAAGCCGGGCGAGCGCCTCGTTCCGTTGCGCGAGATCGCCCCTCACGCCGGCCATCTGCTCGCGCCGCGCCCGCTTGACGCGACCGCCAAGGCCGCCGAACACCGCCTCGCCGCGCCGTTGCTCGAGGTCCGCAACCTGACGAGAACCTTCGCCACGCGCAAACGCTCGGGTCTGCTCGGCGTCGGCGCGAAGATCCGGGTCACCGCCGTCGATGACGTGAGCTTCGCCATCCAGCGCGGCCGCTGCCTCGGGCTGGTCGGCGAAAGCGGCTGCGGCAAAACGACCGTGAGCAAGATCATCATGCGCGCAATCGATGCCGACGCCGGAAAGGTTCTCTACAACGACTTAGGCCGGCTGGTCGATGTCCTCGGTCTCGAGAGCGCCGCGCTGATCGCGTTTCGCCGCAAGATCCAGTATGTCTTCCAGGACCCGTTCAGCTCGCTCAATCCGCGGATGACCGTGTTCGACATCCTGAGCGAGCCGCTGGCGGTTCACGGCGTCGGCGACGAAACCTACCGCCGCGAGATGGCCTGCGAGCTGATGAGCGTCGTCGGCCTCGATCCCCGCCATCTGCGGCGCTACCCGCACAGCTTCTCGGGCGGCCAGCGCCAGCGCATCGGCATCGCCCGCGCGCTCGCGCTGAAACCGGAGATCCTCATCTGCGACGAGCCGGTCTCGGCCCTCGACGTCTCGGTCCAGGCGCAGATCCTCAACCTGCTCAAGGACCTGCAGAAAAGCCTCGGCCTGACCTACCTGTTCATTTCGCATAACCTCGCGGTCGTCGACTACATGGCCGACACCATCGCGGTGATGTGCGCCGGCGCCCTGGTCGAGCATGCGCCGCGCGAGGCGCTGTTCCGCAACCCGGTGCACCCCTACACCCGCGCGCTGCTTGCCGCCGTGCCCTATCCGGACCCAAGGCGCAAGCTCGACTTCGCGCTGTTGCGCGACGGCCGGGCGTCGGTACCGGCGGCCTGGCCGGAGCCGTTTAATTCGGACGGCAAGGGCGCACCCGCCCTGTTCGATCTCGGCCATGGTCATTTCGTTCGCGCTCATGGTCATCCCAGTCCGGCCGAAAGGGTCGTCGTATGAAGTGCGCGTTTCGCTGCGGGGCGGCCCTGGCCGTTTTACTCGCGCCCCTTCTCGCCAGGATGAACTGGCCGCGGCGTCCGGGTACTGGATTGCCGCGCTTCGCTCGCAATGACCACGTCGGAGGACGAGCATCGCCGTCATTGCGAGGTGCGAAGCGCCGCGGCAATCCAGAGCGACCGTTGCCGGTACTTGCGGCTGTTCTCCTCCTCACGGCGATCCTCGGTGCGCGCGGCGCGCTCGCCGATAGCGGGCCGGGCGAGCCGCCGGAGCTGGACGCCAAGGTCGCAGCCGGAACGTTGCCGCCGCTGAACCAACGCCTGCCGAAGACGCCTTTGGTCGTTCCGTTCGATGCCGCTGGGCTGGAACCGGGCCGCTATGGCGGCACCCTGCGGATGCTCGCCGGGGTGCCCAAGGATACCCGCATGATGGTCGTCTACGGCTACGCCCGTCTGGTCGGCTACGATCGCACCTGGACCCTGAGCGCCGATATCCTCGAGCGCTTCGAGGTCGAGGATGACCGCGTGTTCACCTTCCATTTGCGCCCCGGACACAAATGGTCCGACGGCCAGCCGTTCACGTCCGAGGACTTCCGCTTCTACTGGGAAGACGTCGCCAACGACCCGAAGCTGTCGCCGAGCGGGCCGGCCCAGTTCATGCTCGCCGGCGGCAAGCCGCCACGCTTCGAGGTGCTCGACGACACAGCCGTGCGCTTCAGCTGGGATGCGCCGAACCACGACTTCCTTCCCGCGCTGGCCGGCTCGCGGCCCGAATACATTTATCTCCCGGCCCATTACATGAAGCGGTTCCACGCCAAGTACGCCAACGCGGCCGCCCTCGACGCGGCGGTCAAGGCGGCGGGACAGCGCGACTGGACGGCATTGTTCTTCAACGAAGGCAGGCAGTACCAGAACGATAATCCGGCGTTGCCGAGCCTGGAGCCGTGGGTTATCGAAACCGAGCCGCCGTCGAGTCGCTTCGTCTTCGTGCGCAATCCCTATTTCCATAGGGTCGACCCGCGGGGCCGCCAGCTTCCCTACATCGACGCGGTCAGCATGACGGTCGTCAATACCTCGCTGATCCCGGTCAAGACCGCCGCGGGCGATGCCGATCTGCAGGCGCGCGGCCTCGGCTTCCAGAACTACGCGGTCCTCAAGCAGGGTGAGGGCCGCAACAACTATACCGTCCGGCTGTGGAAATCGGCGCGCGGCTCGGAATTCGCGCTTTATCCCAATCTCAACGCCGACGACGCCCAGTGGCGCGAGCTCATGCGCCGGACGGATTTCCGTCGCGCCCTGTCGCTGGCGATCGATCGCAAGGAAATCAGCCAGGTCATCTATTTCGGGCTCGCCGAGCGGGCCCAGGATACTGTCCTGCCGGAGAGCCCGCTGTTCAAGCCCGAATACGCGACCGCGTGGACCGACTACGACATCGCCGAAGCCAACCGCCTGCTTGACGGCCTCGGGCTCAAGCGCGACGGCAAAAGCGGGCCGCGCCGCTTCGCCGACGGCCGGGCGCTTGACCTCGTCGTCGAGACCGCCGGCGAGGATACGACTCAGGTCGATGTGCTGCAGCTCATTCGCGATTCCTGGGCTAAGCTCGGCATCAACGTGTTGATCAAGCCCGAACAGCGCGAGCTGTTCCGCAACCGGATCTTCGCCGGCGGAACCCTGATGTCGGTGTGGACCGGTCTCGAGAACGCCCTGCCCACCGCCGAGACGCCTCCGCGCGAACTGGCGCCGACCACCCAGCAGCAGCTCAACTGGCCGAAGTGGGGTCAGTATTACGAGACCGACGGGCGCTCCGGCGAGCCTATCGACCTTCCCGAGGCCGCCGAGTTGATGCGCCTTTATCGGGCCTGGGGCGTGGCCGCGAGCGCCGAGGAGAAGACGCGGATCTGGCACGAGATGCTGCATGTTCGCGCCGAGCAACTCTTCACCATCGGCGTCGTCCGCGCGGTGCCGCAACCGGTGGTGGTCAGCAACCGGCTTCGCAACGTGCCCAAGGAGGGTGTGTTCAACTGGGAGCCGGGGGCCTATTTCGGCGTCTACCACCCCGAGGCCTTCTGGTTCGCCGACCCCGGCGATAACCCCAGCAATCCGCCCGCGCGCTAGGCGGCCGCGATGCTCGGGTTCCTCGGCCGGCGACTGTTGACGATGATCCTCACGCTGTTCGTGGTCAGCGCGCTGGTCTTCGTCATTATCCAGTTGCCGCCCGGTGATTACCTGAGCAGCTACATGGCCGAGCTGCAAAGCCAGGGCGAATCCGTCGCCGGCGAGAAGATCGAGTTCCTGCGCCATCAGTACGGACTCGACCGGCCGATGATCGAGCAGTACTTCGTTTGGGTGGGCGGGCTCCTGCGCGGCGATCTCGGCTATTCGTTCGAGTACAATCGCCCGGTCACCGAGGTCGTCGGCGACCGGCTTCTGCTCAGCGTCGTGCTCAACATCACCACCGTTGTGTTCATCTACCTCGTTTCGTTTCCGATCGGGGTGTATTCGGCAACCCGTCAGTACAGCTGGGGCGACCACGGGCTGACGTTTCTTGGCCTGCTCGGCCTGGCGACGCCCAACTTCCTGCTCGCGCTGATCTTGATGTACCTCGCCAACGTGGTCTTCGGGACCTCGATCGGCACGTTGATGGACGACCGGTTCGTCAACGCACCGTGGTCGTTCGCCAAGGCGATGTCGGTGCTTGAGCATCTGTGGGTGCCGGTGCTGGTCATCGGCACCTCGGGCACCGCCGGCATGATCCGCCGACTGCGCGCGAACCTGCTCGACGAGTTGCAGAAGCAATACGTCGTGACCGGCCGCGCCAAGGGCCTGCCGCCGGGACGGCTGCTCGTGAAATATCCGCTGCGCATGGCGCTCAACCCGTTCGTCGCCGACATCGGCAACCTGTTGCCCAACGTCGTGTCCGGCTCGGTCATCGTCTCGGCGGTCATGTCGCTGCAGACGACGGGTCCGATGCTGCTGCGCGCGCTGCAAAGCCAGGACATGTATCTCGCCGGCTCGTTCCTGATGTTCCTCGCGGTCCTCACCGTGCTCGGGATGTTCCTCTCCGACGTTCTCCTCGCCGTTCTCGATCCGCGCATCCGCATCGAGGGATCGGCGATGCGATGACGAGCGGCGGCGATCCGATGACGAGCGACGGCAATTCGATGAACGAGGACCGGCTTGCCCACTACGTCTCCGACGCGCCGTTCGACGTCGAGCCGGTCGAGCGGCTGACCCGCGAGCAGGAACGCTACTACCTTGCCTCGCAGTGGCGGCTGATGTGGTGGCGGTTTCGCCGCCACAAGGTCGCCGTCGCCGCGGGAATCGTTCTCGCGCTCGCCTACGGCAGCATTCTGATCACCGAGTTCCTCGCCCCCTACGGTCTCGAGACCCGCGACACCGGCTTCATCTACGCTCCGCCGCAATCGCTTCGGCTGTTCCACGACGGGCGGCTCATTGGCCCGTTCGTCTACGGCCTTGATTACCAGCTCAACCTGGAGACGCTCCAGCGCGAGTACGTCACCGAGCGGACGGACGTCCAGCCGATCCGCTTCTTCTGCCGCGGCGATCCCTACCGTCTCTGGGGCCTGTTTGCCGCCGACCTGCACCTCATGTGCCCGGCCGAGGGCGGCACGCTGTTCCTGCTCGGGACCGACCGGCTGGGCCGCGACATGGCGTCGCGGCTGCTGTACGGCGCGCGGATCTCGCTCACCGTCGGCCTGATCGGCATCGCCATCAGTTTCACCCTCGGCATCACCATCGGCGGCGCCGCCGGCTACTTCGGCGGGCGGGTCGACAACGCGGTCCAGCGGGTGATCGAGATCCTCCGTTCGCTGCCGGAACTGCCGTTGTGGATGGCGCTGTCGGCGGCGGTGCCGGTGACGTGGAGCCCGATCGTCGTCTACTTCGCGATCACCGTCATTCTCGGGATGCTCGACTGGCCGGGACTCGCCCGCGCCGTCCGCTCCAAGCTGTTGGCGCTGCGCGAGGAGGACTTCTGCACCGCCGCCCGGCTGATGGGCGCGCGGCCGAGCCGGATCATCGGCCGCCATCTCCTGCCCAACTTCATGAGCCACCTGATCGCCTCGGCATCGCTGTCGATCCCGACCATGATCCTCGGCGAGACGGCGCTGAGCTTCCTCGGCCTCGGCCTGCGCCCGCCGGTGACCAGTTGGGGCGTGCTCCTGGCCGAGGCGCAGAATATCGAGGCGGTGGCGCTCTATCCCTGGCTGCTGACGCCGATGGCGCCGGTGATCATCATCGTGCTCGCCTTCAACTTCTTCGGCGACGGCCTGCGCGACGCCGCCGATCCTTACGAGTAGTCGCGGTGGGGGCTCATTGCGTCGTGAAACATTGACGCGACGAACTCTTCCACGACGGCGCGCGTAAGGCTATAATTCGCCAAAACGGGGAAGGGTGCCACAGGGAGAGCTTGCCCATGGTGCCAAAACGATGACAGCGTCGGGCTCGGCCGCATGCATCGCCGCTTTGGCGAGCGTGGTTGTCGCACTTGCCGCATTCGCGGTTCCGGCGAACGGCAAGGGCAGTAACGGCGCGGAGCCGCCGAAGGAACATTTCGCCATTACCGAGCCGGCGAGGCTCTCGCCCGAAGACGCGCAGATCGCCTACAACAGCCTCGCCGATAAGATGGCCCGTGGCTACATCGCGTCAGGCGACGCGACGGCGCGACACTACCGCGGATGGACGCTCCTGAACGAGGCGCCATACCCGTCGGCGGCCCACGGCAATCGCTATGTCAACAACTACGCCAACGCACTTGCCGCCGGCGCCGGCTACGGCACGCCCGGCGCCGAGATGCCCGCCGGCGCGGTGATCGCCAAGGACAGCTTCACCGCCACGCCGAACGGGCGGTTGTTCCCCGGAGCGCTGTTCATCATGGAGAAGCTGGCGGAGTCGAGCCCGGCGACGGACGACTGGCGATACGTGATGATCATGCCCGACGGCAGCATCTTCGGCGACAGCGCTATCGACCCCGCGCCCATGGCCTTCTGCCACGCCTGCCACGCCGCGCGCGCCGACGACGACTATCTGTTCCGTCTTCCGGCCGGCCGCTAGCTAGCCCGTGGCCGACATCGCGGCCGGGACGGCGGCCCGAATGGCGGTCCTCGCGGTCATGATCGCGACCAGCGTCATGATCGCCTCTTCGGTGTCGGTGCGAGCGACGTCGCGGACCTCGGTGATCACCTTGGGCCGGCCACTCGGGTTGCCGCTGCGCCCCGGAGCCCACGTCGTCGATGCTCTTGGCATGATCTACACCCTGCCACGCCCTGAACTGATAACCGGCCTTCATTGGTTCTGACCGATGGCAGCCCATGTTCTGCTGGCGATGGTTCGGATGCGGCCTGTTTCGGCGGTGAGCTTTCTCCACACCTGACAGCAGGTATCGCGGATGTCCTCGTAGCTGTCGAAGACGCGGTTTGAGAGGTAGGTCTGGCGGAGGTACTGCCAGACGTTCTCGGTTGGGTTGAGCTCGGGGCTGACGGGGGGCAGGAAGACGAGGCTGATATTGGCCGGCACCTTGAGCTTGCCCGTGGTGTGCCATCCGGCCTTGTCGAGGATCAGCACCGCTTGCGCGCCGGTCGCGACGTTGTGGCTGATCTCTTCGAGGTGCTTTTGCATGGCCTCGGTGTCGGCGCGCGGCATCACCAGGGCGGCGCCCGCGTCGCGGGCCGGGCAGACGGCGCCGAAGAGGTAGGCGTTGGCGTAGCGCTGGTCCTTCGGCTGGCGCGGGCGCGTGCCTTTTTTCGCCCACTGGTAGACCAGCCCGTTCTTCTGACCGACCCGCATCTCGTCTTGGAACCAAACCTCGACGGGCGTGCCGGCGGGCAGGTCCTTCAGCGCCACATCGACGCGCGTCTTGAAGTTTTTTTAAAGGCCTCGATCGCGTCCGGATCCTGCGCCGGATGCCGAGGCCGGGCGCTGACGTGCGAGAAGCCGAACTGCTTGAGCAGGCGAGCGATCGAGACCTCGGAGAGAGCGATGTTCCAGCGCTCCTTGATCACCCGCTTCAGGTCCACGCAGCGCCAGCGCGCGACGCCGTCCGCCCCGGCATCGGGCCCCTCCTCCACAATCTTGCGAAGCGCCTCGTTCTGCTCGGCCGACAGCTTCGGCGCCGGTCCCGGCGCCTTCACGTTGATCAGCCCGTCCCGGCCCCTTTGCGTTGAACCGGTGCACCCAGTCGCGCAGTGTCTGACGGTCCATCCCGCCGACTTGTGCCGCCTGCGCGCGATCCTGACCGTCATAAACCGCCGCAAGCGC
>CAWDWD010000001.1:0-12652 GCA_963805915.1 uncultured Alphaproteobacteria bacterium | reverse complement strand
GAGCCTGCACTGCGCCGCCCACAACCTCAGAAAACTGCACTCGGAGTTCGTGCGCAGTGGAAACAAAGGGGGAAAATGGCTCCGAAATTGAGGCAAATAGGCCGGAAACAAACCGCCCAGAAGCCCTAAAACCATCAGCAGACCGCGTCATGCCAGCAATATCGAGCCATTCAGCAACAGGCTCTGTAGTTCTGATAGCTGCTGTGAGATCGCCACCTGTAATAACGTAGCTGGCACAGGAATTTTTAATTTTCGAACATCCCTCAGGTTTATACCGACATATGATGTGCCCTTTACATGGGTAGACATTCTGGTTTGTATAGTCAAAACTGTTATTAAGAACATGGCATAGTACGGGTTAACATGGTCAAGAAAAGGTATGACAGCGATCTCGCGGGAAACATTGCTCCGCGCCAGGCTAGGTGGGCACACTGCCACCTCTCCGACTCCGCCCCTTATGCGGAGAAGAAGCTCCCCTCCGCGAAGTCGTGTTCTCTCAATCTCATTCTAATGCCTGGATGAACTTCTTTAATATCCGTAGTATTACACGTAAACCAGTCCAAATCTCCCGCCCGTAATGTCTTAACACCACCTTCAACAGGTGTTCCGGTCTGCACAATGCCGTACGAAATTCCTCGCGATTGATCTACAAGGTTGTTCAAAGGTGAACAAGGATATTGCCGCTCCAGATCGGTTAAGAACTTATCACAGCCTGCGAATAGCAGGCTTTGCGCCTCCTCTGTAGCTTGTTTGCGGAGGTTACAGACACGATCGATCTCAGCGGCTAGGGCTTCGATACGCACTACAATCCGCTGCTGTTCCGCAAGAGGCGGGGTCGGCATTGTCAATTGCAGGAACTTTGGGGGATTAAGGGTCAACTTTGACAAAGCTGCTGAGCCAGTAGACATCATTCGCGCTTGCTCCCAGACGATGGGACAACGGAAATACCAGTATAAATACCTATCGTTAACCTTATTTCTATCTAGATAGTAAGTTGGAAACTTGTCAGACACGAACATCTTATCGAGTGTTTGCGGGACGATTCCGAAGCTACCCTTCCAGGCAAACAACTTATTATAAATCACATCACCATGATTTATGATGAAGTGGCTTTTTTTGGCTATTTGAATAGCTGGTTTTAGCTCCCTATGAAATGGTCCGTGACCATACAAGCGCATACCCACAAGATTGGCATCTTCGTTCGGCCCGAGTTCATACGGGCGAAGTGTCGGTCTGAGGAAGTCTCCGAATTTTAGCTCTGACCACGTCCAACTCATGCGTCCCCCCTGGCCAGCAAGCCTTGGATGCGCCCGACGATCTCGGCGATGCGCTGCTCCTTCTCGAAAATCGACGCGGCAAGCTGTTGCGGCGGCAAGTGGGTGATGTCCGCCTTGGCGTTCGGGCTCTTGCGATCGAGGTTGCAACCCGCGGCCAGCAACTCGGCCGCGGGCACCTTCCAGGCGCGTTCGTTCTCCTCGCGCCTGCTCCACCACTCGATGCACGGCGCGAACTCGTCGAACTGGATCGGCATGGTCTTGGTGTAGTTCTTCCGCCCCTCGGGCAGCGGATGCTCGTAGTACCAGACCTCCTTGGTCGGGCCGGAGCGATCGAAGAACAGCAGGTTGGTGGGGATCGAGGTGTAGGGCGCAAACACGCCGTTGGGCAGGCGGACGATGGTGTGCAGGTTGAAGTCCTTGAGCAGCCCCTCGATCCGGGCGCAGACGCCGTCGCCGAAGAGCGTGCCGTTGGGCACGACGACGCCGGCGCGGGCGGGCCGCCCGGCCAAGGTCGGCCGGCGGTGCAGCTTGCGCATGATGAGCTGCAGGAACAGCAGCGCCGTTTCGCCGGTCTGGCGGTCTTCCGGGAAATTTCCCTGGATGCCCTTCTCCTCCTCGCCGCCGAAGGGCGGGTTGGTCAGGATCACGTCGACCCGGTCCTTCTCGCCGATCTCGGTCAGCTTGAAGCGGAGCGCGTTGCCGGGGTCGAGGCGCGGTGCGTCGAGCCCGTGCAGCAGCAGGTTCATCTGGCAGAGCAGATGGGGAGCGACTTCGGCTCGCAGCCGAACAGCGAATCCCGCTGAAGCATCCGGCGGTCGGCGACCGTCTTGACCTGCTTTCCAAGGTGCGCGAAGACCTCGACCAGAAAGCCGCCGGTGCCGCTCGCCGGGTCGAGGACGCTCTCGCCGAGGCGGGGATCGGACATGGAACCATGAATCGCACCACCGGGCGGGGCGTGTAGAACTCGCCGGAGTCGCCGGCGGCGTCGCGCATTTCCTTCAGCATCGACTCATAGAGAGCGCCGAGCGTGTGCAGCTCCTCGGACGAGGTGAAGTGGATGCCGCCCACCTTGTTGAGGACGTCGCGCAGCAAATACCCGCTCTTCATCCGGCTATCGACGCCCTTGAAGACGGTGGCGATCACCTCGCGGCGGTCGTCGCCGTTGGCGCTGGTGAGGCTCCGCAGGTAGGCAAACAGGCCGGGACCGCGCCCGCCGTCCGGGCGGATAGCCTCGTCGCTGTTGATAAAGGACAGCAGCTCGTCGCCGGTGATGCCTTGCGCGTCGGCGGCCCAGTCGCGCCAGCGGTAGGGCGGCTCGATGGCCGGGCGGAACGTCTTGCCCGCGAGCGCGGCCTCGTCGTGGCGCTGCGTCTCCAGGTCGTCGAGGAACTTGAGGAACATGATCCAGGTCAGCAACGGCGCCGGTCGAGGTCGCCGTTCAGCCCCTTGTCCTTGCGCATGATATCGCGCGCGGACTTGAGCAGGCTACCAAGCGCCTGCGCGGTGGTCAGCGGGGCGGAAGCGGCGGCGCGCGGCCTACGTGGCATAGAGATGTCCCTGGAGTTCGGCCACGGCGTCGCGGAGCGGCCCGGCGCGCCGAAGAGCTGGATGATGTCGCCGACCTGGCCGTGGCGGGAGATCGGCGGAACCTTGAGCGCGTCCGGCAGCACAAACTGCGCGTCGCCGTGCTCGGCGTATTTTTCGAGAAGCTCGTCCAGGACCTCTTGGGCCTCGGGCGAATAACGCTCGAAGAAATCCTTGCGGGTGGTTTTGAGCCGCTGCGCCCGCTCGCGCCGGGTGCGCAACGGGGCGTTGAAGGCGATGTGGCAAAGCAGGTCAAAGGGATCGGCGTCGGGTTGGCGGGCCTGATCGGCCAGTTCCTCGAAGCTGATGCCCCGTTCCCGCAGGGCGTCGATGATCTCCGAGCGCTTTGCCGGATCGGCCCACTGCGCCCGCAGCGCGCGGACGTTGGGGTAGAGGGTGCGCACGCTCTCGGCGGCATAATCGGTGTAGCGGATAACGCGGAGCTGCTTTCCGTTTGGGTCCAGCTCGTAGACGAGGTGCGCGGCGATCTCGACCCGGCCGCCGTCGAAGTAGAACTTGCGCGGCGCTCCGTCCTCGGGCGGCTCGATAACGTTGGGCTCGCCCGCCGCTGGCTCTTCCGTCCGCGTTCCAGTTTTCGGTGAGGGCGGTGGTCTCGCCGTCCTCGTCGATCTCCTCCTCGGTGACCAGGGCCGGATCGCCGTCGAACGCCGGGTCGGCGAACAGCCTCGTGGCGCAGCCGGTGTAATCGAGAATGTTGAACCACAACTTGCCGTAATCGTCGCGGACGCGGGTTCCGCGGCCGATAATCTGCTTGAACTCGCTCATCGAGCCGATGACGCGGGCGAGAACAACGTTCTTGCAGGTCGGCGCGTCGACGCCGGTGGTCAGCAGCTGCGAGGTCGTGAAAATCGTGGGCGTCCTCGTGTCCACGTCCTGAAAACGGCCGAGGTGCCCGCGACCTATATCGCCCTCGTCGGCGGTCACCCGGCAGACGTAGTCCGGGCAATCCTTCACGAGGTCGGCGTTGAGGTTGTTGAGGGCCTGGCGCATCTCCGCCGCGTGCTCCTGATCGACGCAGAAAACGATGGTCTTGGCGAAGCGGTCCGTTTTCTTCAGGAAATCGCTCAGGTGCCGGGCGATCGCCCGGGTGCGCGCGCGCAGCGACACCACCCGCTCGAAATCCCTGGTCAGATACTCTTCATCCGGGATAGCCCGTCCGTAGCGATCCAGCTCGTCGGCGCTCGGCCGCCAACCGGCCGCGTCCCACTCGGTAACCACTCGGTGGACGCGGTAGGGCGCGAGAAATCCGTCGTCGATGCCCTGGCGCAGGCTGTACTGATAGATGGGGTTGCCGAAATACCGGTAGCTGTCCCGATTGTCGTCGCGGAGCGGCGTCGCCGTCATGCCCAGCTGATAGGCGGGCTCGAAGTACTCAAGGATCGCCCGCCACGAGCTGTCGTCGCGGGCGCTGCCGCGATGGCATTCGTCGACGATGACCAGATCGAAGAAGGCCGGCGGGTAGGATCTGAACAGGCCGAGGCGACGCTCGTCCTCGGCCAGCGCCTGGTAGATGGCGAAATAGATCTCCCGGCTCTTGACGATCTCGCCGAACTCGATCTTGTAGCGGGCGTCGCCGAAGGCCGCGAAGATGCCGTCCTTGGGCTGGTCGACCAGGATATTGCGGTCGGCCAGATACAGGATGCGCGGCTTGCGGTGGTTGCCGCTCCGGTTCCACCGCGCGTTCCACAGCTTCCAGCATATCTGGAACGCCACCAGGGTCTTGCCGGTGCCGGTGGCCATCGTGATGAGCAGCCGGTTGCGCTCCTTCAGGATCGCTTCCACGGCGTTGTTGATGGCGATCCGCTGGTAATAGCGCTCGGTCTTGCCGACGAGGTGGTTCGACGGGGTCAGAAGCCGTTCCGACACCGTGTCTTTCAGGCCGCCGGCGGCGCGGTAGCGCCGCCACAGGTCCTCGGGCGTTGGAAAGTCCGCGACGGTCCGCTCAACGCCTGTCGCATAGTCGATCTCGACGATGTCGTGGCCGTTCGTCGCATAGGCGAATTTCAGCCCCAGCATCTCGGCGTAGACTTTTGCCTGCTGCACGCCGTCCGCGGCGGACTTGTGGAGGCTTTGGCCTCGACCACGCTGATGGGGAAGTCTCGCCTGTAGCGGAGGAGGTAGTCGACGCGCTTGGGCGGCTTGCGCATGAAGCCCTTGCCGACGGGGATGATCCGCCCGTCGGTGACAGTCCGCTGCTCGGCGATCGAATGGGGCTCGTTGTCCCAGCCAGCCTCCTGGAGGCGGGGCACGACGAGTTTGCGGCACGGGTCGGCTTCGCTTGGCATTACCCGCCGGTTCCAAAGGCAACTTTCGTTTTAATTGAATTGCCTATGCACGGCACCGCCAAAAAAGTAAAGCCAAGTCGCTCAGGTGTAACGAAAGGCGCTCCGAATCGCTTGATCATGCCGTCACCTTCTGCCGAGCACCTGTAATCAGAGGACGGCCGCCTCTCGGCGAGATAGCCGAACCGGGTGAAAAGGGTTTCCCACCCCGTTGGGGTGCAGCCAGATTGAGCGGCGACGAAGCAAGTCGATTACGGGTTGAAAGCTAATAGGGCAGCGGGCGGCGCTGCTACAGCGGTGATCGCGCCGCCTCCAAGCTCGTCTTCAAGGTCGCCACGGCGCGAAAACTTAACCAACTGAGCTGCGGACTCGTTTTCCAGCGCGCCATTCAGGCACAGCCCCAGCGCGGACGCCAACCCTAGACAGAATAGCGCACGGGCGACCGTTCCAATTAACGGGCGACCGTTCCAATCAAAGGAGCCAACCGATGGCGCCGTCCCGACCACCTGAGCGGGCCATTTCATCCGTTCTTGGTACAGTCCGGGGGCGTCTCGGAAACCGTCTCGGAAAGCGTCTCGGAAAGCGTGTTTTGTTCTATTCCGTTCCGACCGGTAACTTTCTGTTTTACATAGCTTTTTCAATGGTGCCGGATGAGGGATTTCGAACCCCCGACCTACTGATTACAAATCAGCCGCTCTACCAGCTGAGCTAATCCGGCGGGTTGCGGTCTTGAACTTGCGTTCGTTCTGATCGGGCCGACGATAGCGCGCGGCGCGGTTGTCGCCAAGCCGGATTGACCCTGGTCGCGTTGCCGCGCGCGCGGCGCAACCGGCACTTTCACATCGCGGCCAGGGATGCTATCAGATGCTATCAAAAGGGTCTCCCGGGGAGAGGACCAAAAATGGTAAGCAACGCTCAAAGGGTCATTCAGGCGATCGTTCGCGCCCTTGATGAACCGCCCGCGCGCGAACGGCGTCTCCGCAACCCGACCGTCACCATCTCGCGGACCCTCGGCAGCGGCGGCAGCCAAATCGCCGAACAGGTAGCGGCGCGGCTTGGCGTCGATATGTACGGCACGGAAATCATCAGTGGGATCGCCGCGGAGGCCAATGTCAGCCGCGCGCTGATCACCCAGCTCGAAGAGAAGCTCGACGCGGTCGACGCGTGGATCTATTCGGCGGTCTTCGGCAAACATATCTCGCGCGATGAATATGTGCGCTTTTTGTCGACGGTCATCCGCGGCCTATATCACACTGGCGGCGTGATCATCGGGCGCGGCAGCCACGTCATCCTCGCTGGCCGCGACGTGCTCAGGGTGCGTATCGTCGGCTCGGTCGAGGCCTGCGCGACGCGGGTTTCGGAAAATGAAGGCATCAGCTACGCCGAGGCCAAGCGCAAGGTCCAGGACAGCAACAAGCGGCGCGGCAAATTCATTTGGGACCTGTTCCACAGTCGCTACAACGATCCGACCAATTTCGATCTGGTCGTCAACACCGACTACTTCCGCAAGCTCGACGACATCGTTGAGATCATCATGCTGGCGGTCAAGGCCCGCGGTCTCGATCGCCGTCCGCACGAGGCCGCCGAAGGAGCTTCGAGCCGCCAGTAGGGAGCGAAACTTAGCGAACCCGCGTCGCGGTTGACGCAGGGCGAGTGGAAATTTAACATATCGATCTTTCCAGCGACGGATGAGTGACGGCTAAGTTATGAAAATTAGGAATTCGATTAGATCCGCGAAAACGCGCGAGCGGAACTGCTTGGTGGTGCGCCGGAAGGGCCGGCTCTATGTCATCAACAAGCGCCACCCCCGGTTCAAGACCCGCCAGGGCTGAGACCGCGCGGGTTCAGGCGTCGAGGCCGGTCGCGCGCAGCGCCACGATCCGCCCGCACAAAAATCCCCCGAACGCCGAGAGTATCGGCACCATCCCCAGCGAAGCTACCCAGGCAAAGAAGGTGATTGCCGCAGCGAGGCGCAGCAGGTGCACGGCTGCCCCAACCCACCGTGGGAGTGTCCGCTCGCCCTCGGCGCTGGGGTTCAAGCGCATCGATGCGTAATAACCGAAGCCGACGATGAGGCCGAGCGCGGCGTAGGACAGCACCGTGTCCAGCGTGATCGAGTTGGGCGCGAATGCGTTCATGGTCCTCACATTTCGTCGACTTGGCGCCATTGCGCCAAGACGCCCGCTTTACCACGCCCGCCTCGCGCGCGTCGAGATCCCCGGCGCGGACATTCCCGCGGACATCGCGCGGGAGGTGCAGCTCACGAATGTTGCACCCGCGCACGTCTTCCGGTTGCATTTTGCTGCGTTGCACAAAAACTCTTGATTGTCGGCGCGACTCGCCTATTCTTATGTACAAGCTTCGCTGGCAAACGCGGGACCAGAGAACAAACAGACGAAACTTTTGAAGGGAGGATCCGCCGCAAAGGTGAACTTGACTCGAAAGTGCGAGGTAACACCGATGACCGGATTCAACAACCCTAACCGCGTAGAAACGAAAACAGTAACCGAGCCCAATCCCGTTTTCACCATCGCCGAGCTTTCCGGCGCCGAGATGGAACTGTATGTCCGCCGCGGCCGACGGCTACGGGCGGCTCACCTGGCTCTGTGGGGCCAGCAGATGATCCAGACCTGGAAAAGCCTGTTCCGCCGACCCGGCCAACTCGTTGCCCAACCGAGCCGCTGACGCGGCGCGGCGTGGCGGGGCTCATCGCAGATGCTCGATCAGCAACGCGATGGCGAAGCCGATCAGCACGGCGGAGGCTATTCGCGCCACGGCGGTCCGCACCGCCGGGCGCACCAACCAGCGGCGGATATGGTTCGCCGCCCAGGCTATTGGCGCCTGCCAGGCGACATTGATCGCGATCAACGTCGCGGACAATGCGATAAGCTGAGCCGGGACCTGGCCGCGCCCGGTGTCGACGAAGTTCGGATAGAGCGCCAGAAACAGCACCAGAACCTTGGGATTCAGAACGTTGGTCAGCAGGGCGGCGCGACACGCGCCGCCCGCGCTGAGGCGTTTGCCGTCGCCGTCACCGATCAGGCTCCCGGCATCGCGAAAACCCTGAATCCCGAGCCAGGCCAGATACAGCGCGCCGGCGAAGGCCATGGTTTTGAACAGCACCGGCGAGCGCGCGATGAGCACTGACAGGCCGAATACCGCCAACGCCGTGTGGACCAGCAGACCAAGCTGAACCCCCGCGACCGCGGCGTAACCGACGGCGCGTCCCGATGTCAGGGCGCAGCGCAAAATCAAGAACGTGTCCGGTCCCGGCGAGACGACGATCGCCGCCGCGGCCAACGCGAATGCCGCCAGCGTCGAGCCCTCTAGCGGCATCCGCCGATCGTTCGGCGCGCGCTTGTATCGGCGCCGTCCCCTCGCCTCACATTGGCGCCTTGGCCATCGGCCCGATCATGCTGGCCGGATCGACCCAGGCGTCGAACTGCTCGGCCGTCACCAGCCCGGAGTCGACCGCCGCGGCCTTCAGCGTCTTTCCTTGCGCGAACGCCGTCTTGGCGATCTTGGCGGCGTTGTCGTAGCCGATGTGTGGATTGAGCGCGGTGACCAGCATCAACGAGCGGTTCATTAGCTCGCCGATCCGCTCGCGGTCGGCCTCGATGCCCGCGACGCAGTTGTCGGTGAAGCTGAGGCAAGCGTCGGCGAGCAGCGCGATCGATTGCAGCAGGTTATAGATCATCACCGGCTTGAACACGTTGAGCTCGAAGTGGCCGGTCGCGCCGGCGAACGTGATCGTCACGTTATTGCCCATGACCTGGGCGCAGACCTGGGTCATGGCCTCGCATTGCGTCGGGTTGACCTTGCCCGGCATGATCGATGAGCCGGGCTCATTGGCCGGAAGAACCAGCTCGCCGAGGCCGCTGCGCGGCCCCGAGGCGAGAAAGCGGATGTCGTTGGCGATCTTGGTGAGCGAGGCGGCGAGCACGTTGAGAACGCCCGACGCTTCGACGATGGCGTCATGGGCGGCCAAAGCTTCGAACTTGTTCGCGGCGGTGATGAAGGCGAGCCCGGTCAGTTCCGCGACCTCGGCGGCGAAAGCCTCGGCGAAACCTTCGCGGGTGTTCAGCCCGGTGCCGACGGCGGTGCCGCCCTGGGCGAGGCATAAGAGCCGGGGCAAGGCTCCCTCCACCCGCGCGATGCCGTTGGCAAGCTGGGCGGCGTAGCCGGAAAACTCCTGACCCAGGCTCAGCGGCGTCGCGTCCTGGGTGTGGGTCCGGCCGATCTTAATGATATCCGAAAACGCCTTCGCCTTCGCATCAACGGCGCCATGCAGATGGCGCAGGGCCGGCAGCAGCCGGTTGTTGAGCTCGAGGACCGCGGCGATGTGCATGGCCGTCGGGAAGGAGTCGTTCGACGACTGCGAGCGGTTGACGTGGTCGTTCGGATGAACCGGCGACTTCGCGCCGATATCGCCGCCGAGCAGCTCGATCGCCCGGTTGGCAATGACTTCGTTGGCGTTCATGTTGCTCTGGGTACCCGAGCCGGTCTGCCAGACGACCAGCGGGAAGTGGGCGTCCAGCCGGCCGCCGATGACCTCGTCGGCGGCCGCGGCGATCGCCTCGCCGATCTTCGCCTCCAGCTCGCCGAGGGCGACGTTGGCCAGGGCCGCGGCCTTCTTCTGGAGCCCCAAGGCGTGGATCAAGGGCAGCGGCATCCGTTCGCCGCCAATCTTGAAGTTCTCCAACGACCTTTGCGTTTGCGCGCCCCAGTAGCGATCGGCCGGCACCTCGACCGCGCCCATCGAGTCACTTTCGACGCGAGTGTCCGTTTTCGTGTTCATGCCGCATCTCCCATACGCAAGGTTACCCGGCCGGCGACGCGTCCTTCCGGCCGAGAGCGGCGATGAACGCACCAACCGCATTAAGCGCCTCTTCGAGGTTATCGCTTTCGCTCCGGCCGGAGGCGCGACGCGGCTTAAAGCCATGATCGCCATCCTTGAGCCAGTGGACCCTGATCGCCGGCGAGAGCGGATAACCGCTGACCTCGGCCAACGCGCCAAACGGGTCGCGGGTTCCCTGACAGATCAGCGTCGGGGTCCGCAACGCGCGAAGATGCTCGATCCGGGTCTTCTCCGGCGCGGCGGGAGGGTGGAACGGATAGCCGAGGCAGACCAGGCCGAGAACGCCGGCCTCGTCGGCGATCATGCTCGCCATCCGCCCGCCGAGTGACTTGCCGCCGATGACCGTGCGGCCGGGGTTGAGCCCGGCCAATTGGCCGCGCCAAGCGTCTTGCAGGATACCGGTCCGGTCCGGCGGCCGGCGCCTACCCGTTCGCCGACGCTCGGCCATGTAGGGAAACTCGAAGCGGATGACGCGGATGCCGCGCCCGCCGAGGCCGGTGGCGAGGAAGGCCATGAACGCGCTGTCCATCCCCGCGCCCGCCCCGTGCGCCAGAACGCAGGCCACCTGCGCGTCTTCCGGCCCGTCGATCAGCACGGCCGGCGGCTCGCCCGTCACCCCGTCTCGCACCGCCTGCGTCCCTCGCTCCAAGCCGCCCGGCCGGTAAGGCCGCGGGCGTCAGTGGCCGTCGCCGCCCGGCTTCATGAACTCGGCGAAGAAGTCGTTGCCCTTGTCGTCGACGACGATGAAGGCCGGAAAATCCTCGACCTCGATCTTCCAGATCGCTTCCATGCCGAGTTCGGGATACTCGATGCACTCGACCTTCCTGATGCAGTCGCGAGCAAGACGCGCCGCCGGCCCCCCGATCGAGCCGAGATAAAAACCGCCGTGGGCCTTGCACGCCTGGGTCACCTGTGGCGAACGGTTGCCCTTGGCCAGCATCACCAAGCTGCCGCCGGCGGCCTGAAACTGATCGACGTAGGCGTCCATCCGCCCGGCGGTGGTCGGTCCGAACGAGCCCGACGCATAGCCTTCCGGGGTCTTCGCCGGACCGGCGTAATAGACGCACAGGTCCTTGAAATACTGGGGCAGCCCTTCGCCGGCGTCGAGCCGCTCCTTGAGCTTGGCGTGGGCAATATCGCGCGCGACGATCACCGGGCCGGAAAGTGAAACCCGGGTCTTGATCGGGTAGCGGCTCAAGGTTTCGCGGGTCTCGGCCATCGGCCGGGTCAGGTCGATCTTGACCACCTCGGCGGTCAGCGCATCGGCGCCGACCTCGGGCAGGTAGCGCGCCGGGTCGCGTTCGAGTTCTTCGAGAAAGACGCCGTCGCGGGTGATCTTGCCCAGGATCTGCCGGTCGGCCGAACACGAAACGCCGATGCCGACGGGGCACGAGGCGCCATGGCGCGGCAGGCGGATGACGCGAACGTCGTGGCAGAAGTACTTGCCGCCGAACTGCGCGCCGATGCCCATCTGCTGGGTCATGCGGTGGACGTCCTCCTCCATCGCCACGTCGCGGAAGGCCTGGCCGTGCTTGTTGCCCTCCGTCGGCAGGCCGTCGAGATAGCGCGCCGAGGCGAGCTTCACCGTCTTCAGGGTCAGCTCGGCCGAGGTCCCGCCGATGACGATGGCGAGATGGTAGGGCGGGCAGGCGGCGGTCCCCAGCGTGCGGATCTTCTCGTCGAGGAAGGCGCGCAGCCGCGCCGGGTTCAACAGCGCCTTGGTCTCCTGGTAGAGGAAGGTCTTGTTGGCCGAGCCGCCGCCCTTGGCCATGAACATAAACTTGTAGGTATCGCCGGCGGTGGCGTAGAGGTCGATCTGGGCCGGCAGGTTGGTGCCGGTGTTGACCTCGTCGAACATGTTGACCGGCGCGACCTGGCTGTAGCGCAGGTTGGTTTCGGTGTAGGCCTTGAGGATGCCTTGCGACAGCGCGGCCTCGTCGCCGCCGCCGGTCCAGACGTTTTCGCCCCTCTTGCCCATGATGATGGCGGTGCCGGTGTCCTGGCACATGGGCAGAACGCCGGACGCGGCGATGGTCGCATTCTTGAGCAGCTCGAAGGCGACGAAGCGGTCGTTTGCCGAGGCCTCCGGATCGTCGATGATCTTGCGCAGCTGGGCGAGGTGGCCGGGACGCAGCAGATGCTGGCAGTCGCGCATCGCTTGATCGGCGAGCAGGGTCAGGGCCGCCGGATCGATCTGGAGGATCTCGCGACCGTCGACCTTGATGGTCGCCACGTATTCGCCGCTGAGCTTGCGATAGGGAGTTGTATCCGCGCCCAGCGGAAACATTTCAGAATAGACGTCGTTCGCCATCGCCGAGCCCTCTGACCCCGAAGTCCGTTGTTCTTGCCGAAGCGGGCGCGAGAGTATCGGTTCGAGCGGCCGTCGACCATCCCGTCGTCACGGCATCATTCGATGGCTGGCGCGGGCGGCGGGATGGTAAACTATCGTTCATGTCCGTCGATGCAGCCCTTTCCGCGCCGCCTGCTCCCGCCGCCGATGCCGGCGCGACGCCGGTCGCACTGGCGCGGCCGGACTGCCCACCGCCGTGCGGATCCAGTCGGTGGCCGTTTCGGGTCTGTTTGTCCTAGCGACGCTTTATGATCTATTTCGCCAAGGCGATCCTGATGCC